>NZ_JBITGL010000002.1:38562-942104 GCF_044456985.1 Nonomuraea sp. NPDC050663 | reverse complement strand
CGCCAAACCCCCGGCTATCGTTTTTCCGCACACCCCGCGTAAGCCTTACCCTTGGGTTTAATGAGCCCCCGCCCGACACCCCGGGCGGGGGGGGGGGGGCCCCCCCCCCCCCCCCCCCCGGGGGTGTGGGGGTGGGCCGAAGGACCACCCCCACTAGACACAGCCCGAGCCCGGCCGGCGCCGAAGGCGCACGACCCGCGAGGCCCAAGCGGTTAGCCGCCGAGGCAGTTGGCCCCCAGCAGCTGCTTCAAGTCCCCCATGAGCGCCGGCGAGGGCGTCACCCGGTACCGATCCTCCACCCGCAGCACGGTGGTCCGTGGCCCGTTGTGCACCTGCAGGTGCACCTCCGAGGTCCCGGGGTGCGTGGTGAGGATCTCCTTCAACCGCGTCACCACCGGCGGAATGCACTTCTGCAGGGTCATCGACACCAGCAAGGGCCCTCCGGCCTCGACGGTGAGGTCAGGTGCCGACACCTCCATCGCGATGATCTTGCCCACGTCTTCGCGCTTGTCGATGCGCCCCTTGACGAACACGATCGCGTCCTCGGCGAGGATGGTGGAGCACAGCTGGTACGCGGAGGGGAAGATCATCACCTCGATGGCGCCTTCGAGGTCCTCCAGCTGGGTGAGCACCCAGGTGTCGCCCTTCTTGGTGACCTTGCGCTGCACCCCCGACAGGATCCCGCCCACGGTGACGATCTGGCCGTCGGGCCGGGATTCGTCCTGGAGCGCCGCGATGGAGCAGTCGGCCCCGGCGGAGAGGATGTGCTCGACGCCGAGCAGCGGGTGGTCGGAGACGTAGAGCCCGAGCATCTCGCGTTCGAACTGCAGCAGGGTGGTCTTGTCCCATTCCCCGACGGGGATCTGCACGTCGAAGGTCTGGTCTTCGCCGTCCTCGACGGCGCCGAACAGGGAGTCCTGGCCGATGGCCTCGTTCTTCTTGATGTCGATGATGGCGTCGACGGCCTGCTCGTGCACCATGACCAGGCCCTTGCGGACGTGGCCGAGCGAGTCGAAGGCTCCGGCCTTGACGAGCGACTCGATGACGCGCTTGTTGCAGACGATCGCGGGCACCTTGCGCAGGAAGTCCTTGAAGTCGCCGAAGCGGCCCTTCTCCTTGCGCGCGCCGATGATGCCGTCGACGACGTTGCCGCCGACGTTGCGGATGGCCGACAGGCCGAAGCGGATGTCGGTGCCGCGCGGGGTGAAGTCGAAGTCGGAGTCGTTGACGTCGGGCGGCAGGACCTTGATGCCCATGCGGCGGCATTCGTTCAGGTACAGCGCGGACTTGTCCTTGTCGTCCTTCACCGAGGTGAGGAGCCCCGCCATGTATTCGGCCGGGTAGTTGGCCTTCAGGTAGGCGGTCCAGTAGGAGACCAGGCCGTAGCCCGCCGTGTGGGCCTTGTTGAAGGCGTAGTCGGAGAACGGCAGCAGGATGTCCCACAGCGCCTTGATGGCGGCCGCGGAGAACCCGTTGTCCTGCATGCCCTTCTCGAAGAACTCGAACTGCTTGTCGAGCTCGGACTTCTTCTTCTTGCCCATGGCCCGCCGCAGCAGGTCGGCGCCTCCGAGGGAGTAGTTGGCGACCTTCTGGGCGATGGCCATGACCTGCTCCTGATAGACGATCAGGCCGTGGGTCGTGGACAGGATCTCCGAGAGCGGCTCTTCCAGCTCGGGGTGGATCGGGGTGATCTCCTGCTGGGCGTTCTTGCGCAGGGCGTAGTTGGTGTGCGAGTTGGCGCCCATCGGGCCGGGCCGGTAGAGCGCGAGAGCGGCGGAGATGTCTTCGAAGTTGTCGGGCTTCATCAGCCGCAACAGGGTGCGCATGCCGCCGCCGTCGAGCTGGAAGATGCCCAGGGTGTCGCCGCGCGCCAGGAGTTCGTAGGCCTTGACGTTGTCGAGCGGGAGCGCCAGCAGGTCGATCGTCTCGCCACGACCGGACTCGATCATCTTGATGCAGTCGTCGATGATCGTGAGGTTGCGCAGGCCCAGGAAGTCCATCTTGAGCAGGCCGAGCGACTCGCAGGTCGGGTAGTCGAACTGCGTGATGATCGCGCCGTCGGCGTCGCGGCGCATGATCGGGATGTAGTCGGTCAGCGGCTCCGACGACATGATGACGCCCGCGGCGTGCACGCCGGTCTGGCGGATCAGGCCCTCCAGGCCGCGCCCGAGGTCGATCGTCGCCTTGACGTCGACGTCCTCCTCGTAGAGCTTGCGCAGCTCTCCGGCCTCGTTGTAGCGCTGGTGCTCCTTGTCGAAGATGCCCGACAGCGGGATGTCCTTGCCCATCACCGCGGGCGGGAAGGCCTTGCTGATGCGGTCGCCGAGCGCGTAGGGGTAGCCCAGGACGCGTCCGGCGTCCTTGACGGCGGCCTTGGCCTTGATGGTGCCGAAGGTGGCGATCATGGCGACCTTGTCGGCGCCCCACTTCTCGGTGACGTACCTGATCACGTCGGCGCGCCTGCGCTCGTCGAAGTCGATGTCGACGTCGGGCATGGAGACACGTTCGGGGTTCAGGAACCGCTCGAAGATCAGGCCGTGGGGGATCGGGTCGAGGTCGGTGATGCCCAGGGCGTAGGCGACCAGGGATCCGGCGGCCGATCCTCGGCCGGGGCCCACCCGGATGCCGTTGTTCTTGGCCCACATGATGAAGTCGGCGACCACGAGGAAGTAGCTCGGGAAGCCCATCTGGATGATGACGCCGAGTTCGTTCTCGGCCCAGGCGCGGTGCTCGTCGTCGACGCCCTCGGGGAAGCGACGGGCCAGGCCCTCCCAGGTCTGCTGCCGGAAGTATTCCTCCTCGGTCATGCCCTCGGGCACGGGGAAGGTCGGCATGAGGTTCTTGAACTCGAAGAACCCGGCGGGGTCGACCTTCTCGGCGACGAGGAGGGTGTTGCGGCAGCCTTCCTGCCAGAACTCGTCGTTGGCGTGGATGGCGCGCATCTCGTCGGCGGTCTTGATGTAGTAGCCGGAGCCGTCGAAGCGGAAGCGGTCGGGGTCGGACAGCTGCTTGCCGGTCTGGATGCACAGGAGCGCGTCGTGGGAGGCGGAGTCGGACTCGTAGGTGTAGTGGGAGTCGTTGGTCACCAGCGGCGGGATGTCGAGCTCGCGCGAGATGCGCATCAGCCCGTCGCGGACGCGGCGCTCGATGTCGAGCCCGTGGTCCATGACCTCCAGGAAGTAGTTGTCCTTGCCGAAGATCTCCTGGAACTTCGCCGCCGCCTTCACGGCCTCGTCGTACTGCCCCAGCCGCAGGCGGGTCTGCACCTCGCCGGACGGGCAGCCGGTGGTCGCCATCAGGCCGTCGGAGTGTTCGGCGAGCGTCTCGGCGTCCATGCGCGCCCACTTGCGCACGAAGCCCTCGGTGTAGGCGCGCGAGGAGAGCTTCATCAGGTTGTGCAGGCCCGACTTGTTGCGCGCCCAGATCGTCATGTGGGTGTAGTAGCCGCCCGCGGAGACGTCGTCGCTCTTCTGCGAGGGCTCGCCCCACAGCACCGGCTTCTTGTTGTGGCGCATCTCGGGCGCCACGTAGGCCTCGATGCCGATGATCGGCTTGATGCCGGCGGCGGTCGCCTGCCGGTAGAAGTCGTTGGCGCCGTGCATGTTGCCGTGGTCGGTGATCGCGATGGCGGGCATGCCCAGGTCGCCGACCTGTTTGAACATCTGCTTGAGGCGCGCCGCCCCGTCCAGCATCGAATACTCGGTGTGCACGTGGAGGTGAACGAACGAGTCACTGGACGTCATGGAGCGGAGACCCCCTCAAGCTAGAGATGTGCGGCTCTGACTCTAGTGGCCCCGACCGACAGTCCGGCGCAGCCTCGCTAGACGCTGACGATCTGTACGGCACGCGCCGACCTTCCCGACACACCGCCCCCTAGGGCGTGTCCGGCACCCACCTCCCACCTGCGTCGATATCGTTGCGTAGTGAGTCGATCACGCGTTGACGAAGGCTACGAGCCGTCCCTGGGAAACCGCCAGGTCCAGATGATCGCGATCGGCGGCGCCATCGGCGTGGGCCTGTTCCTGGGCGCCGGGGGACGCCTGGCGGCCGCCGGCCCGGCGCTGGTGTTGTCGTACGCGCTGGCCGGTCTGGCCGCCTTCTACGTCATGCGCGCCCTGGGCGAGCTGGTGCTCTACCGCCCGACGAGCGGCTCGTTCGTGGAGTACGCGGCGGAGTTCATCGGCCCGTGGGCGGCCTTCACCAGCGGCTGGATGTACTGGCTGAACTGGGCCTTCACCGGTATCGCCGAGCTGACGGCGGTGGCCACGTACGTCGGCTACTGGGCGCCCGACTTCCCGAAGTGGCTCACAGCCCTGGTCAGCCTGGCCTTCGTCCTGGCCGTCAACCTCGCCTCCGTCAAGCTCTTCGGCGAGCTGGAGTTCTGGTTCGCACTGCTGAAGGTGCTGGCGATCTGCGCCTTCCTGGTCGTCGGCCTGGTGATGGTGATCTTCGCGGTGCAGGGCGCGGGTCCGGCCAACCTGACCGCGCACGGCGGGTTCTTCCCCAACGGCTTCCCCGTGGTGCTGATGAGCCTGCAGGCGGTGGTCTTCGCCTACGCCTCCATCGAGCTGGTCGGCATCGCGGCGGGCGAGACGGCCGAGCCGCGCAAGGTGATGCCGAAGGCCATCAACGGCGTCGTGTGGCGCATCGCGGTCTTCTACGTCGGCTCGGTCGTCCTGCTGGCGATGGTCCTGCCGTGGACGGCCTACAGCGCCGACGAGTCGCCGTTCGTGACGGTGTTCGGCAAGCTGGGCGTCCCGTGGGCGGCCGACGCGATGAACCTCATCGTCATCACCGCCGCGTTGTCGTCGTGCAACTCGGGGCTGTACTCCACCGGCCGCATCCTGCGCTCGATGGGCTTCAAGGGCGAGGCGCCCGCCTTCACCAGGAACCTGAGCGGCAGGCACGTGCCGTACGGCGGGATCCTGATGACGGCCGCGGTGTTCCTGCTGGGCGTGCTGCTCTACTCCTACGTGCCGGAGCGGGCCTTCAACATCGCCACCGCCATCGCCTCCCTCGGCGTGATCACCACCTGGGGGACGCTGGTGTACTGCCAGATCATGCTGCGCCGCACCGGGCACCGCTCCAGCTTCCCGATGCCGGGCTCGCCGTACACCAACTGGGGCACGCTGGCCTTCCTGGCGCTCGTGGTGGTGCTGATGGCCTTCGCCGACGACGACCAGCGCATCGCCTTCTTCTGCATCCCGCTGCTCGTGCTGGCGATCTGGGCGGGCTGGCGCATGGTCGGAAAAAGACGAACGGCCGGAAACGGGCGGGCGTAACGATCTAGAAGCCGGGTTATCCTCCCCGGAGAGGCAATCGGGGAGGATGACTCTGAACGCGGCGAAACGCCCACTCACGCATGCCGTACTTTCCGCCGTCCTCGGGGTCGCGCTCGCGCTGACCGCGTTCTGGACGGGTGCTTTCGACGTCGTCGCCTGCAAGGCTTTCTCCATCGGCTGCCCTGACACCTCGACGGGCGCTCTCCCGCAGGTCAGGCACCTCACGCCGAAGCAGGTCGCGCTCAGCGGCTCCTACATCGCCCTGGGCGACTCCTTCTCCTCGGGCGAGGGCGTCTACGATCCGGGCGCGCCGCCGATCGACCGGGGCGCGGGCCTGTGCCACCGCTCCAGCGGCTCCTACGTGCCGCAGATCACCAAGAGCCACCCGTTCGCGGGCGGGGCCTCGTTCTGGGCGTGCGCGGGCGCGACGACCACGAACCTGCTCAGGGGCCAGCACGGCCACAGCCCCCAGATCGACCGGGTGAGCGCCGAGACGAGCCTGGTGACGGTGAGCATCGGCGGCAACGACGCGGGCTTCACCGACGTGCTCAAGGAGTGCATCGTCCGGCTGCCGTGGTCGTCGAAGTGCGTCGAGCAGGAGCCCGCCGTGCTCAAGCGCATCGACGGCCTGGGCCCGAGGATGCGCGAGGTGCTGCGGGCCATCCGTGACCGGGCGCCGCAGGCCCGTGTCGTCGTGGTCGGCTATCCGCGGATCTTCCCCCGCGAGCCGGGCGGGCGCGTCGACAACCTCTCCCCCGACGACCAGCGCTGGCTGAACAGGGTCGGGCACCGGCTCAACGAGACCATCGGGGCGGCGGTGGCCGAGTTCGACCGCGCGATCGCGGCGTTCAAGGGTCCAGGCAGCGCGGAGTTCGTCGATCCGTACGACGCCTTCGACGGTCACGAGATCGGCCGCGCCCAGCCGTACATGAACGCTCTGGACGTCGACGTGGAGCGCCTGCTGGTCTACAGCCGCAGCTACCACCCGACCGCGGACGGCTACCGGAAGCTCGGCGAGTTGGTCGCCAGGCAGATCGATTCCGGCCCGGAGCGCCCACTTAACAACGTCACCCTGCCATAAATCATCTCCAACCGGGCAGGCGATCCGCCATGCCGTAAGCCTGGCTCCCACGCGAGTCGCCGATCACCGATCGCTATGGGAGTATCTGTTGGCTTAGAAGGGGGTTTGTGGCCGTTGAGACAGAACCCTGGTCGCCGGATCGCCGGTCGGTACCAACTGCAGGAGCCCATCGGCAAGGGCGGTATGGGCATCGTCTGGCGTGCCCACGACGAGCTCCTTGATCGCACGGTGGCGGTCAAGGAGGTGCGTTACAGCAGCGACCTGGGCGAGGAGGTGCAGCTGCTGAACCGCCGCACCATGCGCGAGGCCAGGGCCGCCGCCCGCTTCGAGCATCCCAACGTGATCGTCGTCTACGACGTGATCGAGGAGGACGACCAGCCCTGGATCGTCATGCAGATGGTGCCCTCGCGCTCCCTCGGCACGGTGATCAAGAAGGACGGGCCGCTGCCGTACCGACGGGTCGCCGAGATCGGCCTGGCCGTCCTCGACGCGCTGCACGGCGCGCACGAGGCCGGGGTGCTGCACCGCGACGTCAAGCCGGAGAACGTCCTGCTGGCCGACGACGGCCGCGTCGTGCTCACCGACTTCGGCATCGCCACCCTCGAGACCGAGACCCAGCTCACCATGACGGGGCTGGCGGGCACGCCCGCCTTCATCGCGCCCGAGCGGCTCAAGGGCCTGCCCGCGCGGCGCGAGTCCGACCTGTGGTCGCTAGGCGCCACCCTCTACACCGCCGTCGAGGGCCGCGCGCCGCACGAGCGCGGCATGGTCATGGCGACCATGCACGCCGTCCTCAACGACGAACCCGCGCCGCCCGCCAAGGCCGGCCCGCTGGCCCCGGTCATCCTGGGCCTGCTCGCGATGGAGCCGGAGGACCGGCTGTCGTACGGCGACGCGGCGCGCAGGCTGCGCGACGTGTCCGCCCCTGAACGGCCCGCCGCTCCCCCGCCGACGTTGCGCAAAGTGACGCGCCAGGCACACACTGAAGTGATGCCGGTAGAGGACGACACGCCCACCGACCCGAACCTGCGTCCGGTGCCGCCCGTCCCAGCGCGCTCCGCCGGGGCCTCCCGCGCCCCCGAACCTGCCGGGCTGCCCGAGACAGGCGCCCGCCTGGCCCCCGAGCGCACCGTGGCGGCGGAGCGTCCCGGCAACCGCAAGGTCGGGGCGATCGTGGCCGTGGTCGCCGCCGTGGCGGTCGTGGCGGGTCTGGGAACCTGGCTGGGCATGAAGTCGGCCGGCGACCCCGAGAGCACCGTCACGCCGCAGACCAAGGCCGCGCAGGCCTCCTCCACGCCGTCCTCCTCGCCGAGCGCCTCCCAGCAGGCGAGCGAGAGCCCCAGCGCCCCGCCCACCACGGCCGCCCCCAGCCCCACGCCCTCGGCCTCCACGGAGCCGCCCAAGGCGGCGCTGCCCGACGGCTGGAAGATGTACAAGGACGAGTCGGGCTTCCAGGTCGGCCTGCCCAAGGGGTGGGAGCCGTACAAGCGCGAGGGCGCGCAGGTCTTCTTCCGCGGACCGGGCGCCGCCTCCAACGCGTTCATGGCGATCGACCAGGTCAAGAAGGCCGGTCCCGACCCGGTCGCCGACTGGAAGCGCTCCGACAAGGGCGCCTCGGGCCGGTTCGGCGGCTACAAGCTGGTCGACATCAAGGCCGTCGACTACATGGAGAAGGCCGCGGACTGGGAGTTCACCTGGGTCACCAACTCGGGTAAGACGCGGGTGCTCAACCGCGGATTCGTCACCAAGGGCGGCATGGGCTACTCGATCTACTGGCACAACCTCGACAGCCGGTGGAAGAAGGACTTCCACTTTTTCGAGACATTTGCCGACACGTTCAAGCCGGCCAAGTAGGTAGGCTTCGCTGGTGGACAGGCACGTCGCCAAGAGGTATCGGCTGATCGAGCCCCTCGGCGAGGGCGGGATGGGCATCGTCTGGCGCGCCCACGACGAGCTGCTCGACCGCGTCGTCGCGGTCAAGGAGGTCCGCTACGCCGGGGTCGGCGACCGCCGTCGTGAGGAGCTCAACCGGCGCACCGTCCGCGAGGCCCGCGCCGCCGGACGGCTCGACCATCCGGCGATCGTCGTCGTCCACGACGTCGTCGAGGAGGACGGGCGTCCCTGGATCGTCATGCAGCTGGTGCCCTCGCGCTCGCTGGCCGCCGCGGTCAAGAGGCACGGCCCGCTGCCGGTGCCCCACGTCGCCCGCATCGGCCTGGCCGTCCTGAGCGCCCTGCGCGCCGCCCACGCGGGCGGGGTGCTGCACCGCGACGTCAAGCCGGAGAACGTCCTGCTGGCCGACGACGGCCGCGTCGTGCTCACCGACTTCGGCATCGCCTCCTCCGAGTCCGATCCCGCCATGACGGGCACCGGCCACCTCGTCGGCACGCCCGCCTACATGCCGCCCGAGCGGCTCAACGGGCTGCCCGCGACCCCCGCCTCCGACCTGTGGTCGCTCGGCGCGACCCTGTACACCGCCGCCGAGGGGCGCGCGCCCTTCGGGGGCGACTCGTGGGCCGCCGCCGTCGCCGCGGTGCTGCGCGACAGGCCCGAGCCGCCGCGCCTGGCGGGCCCGCTGGCCCCGGCCATCATGGGGCTGCTGCACGCCGACCCCGCCGCGCGCATGAGCGCCGCGCAGGCCGAGGCGATCCTGCACGCCGCCCAGGCGCAGCACAGCACCGCCGTCTCCTTCGCCGGAGCAGGAGGTGGAGCACTCCCGGGCCAGGCCGTGACGCCCGTGCCCTCCACCCTCCACGGCGCCCCGCGCCGGCGCAGCCCCGTCCTGTGGATCGTTCCCGCTGCCGCCATCGTGGTGGCAGCGGCGGCGGGAGGCGGCTGGTGGTGGCTCAGCGGCACGGGCACCGGCACCGCCACGGGCCCCACCACTAGTCCGACCCCGACGACCAGCCCGAGCACGACCCCCACCCCGAGCACGAGCGCCACCCCCTCGCCCGACCCGGCGGCGCTCCCCCGGGGCTGGCGGCGGGTCGCCTCCGAGGCGGGCGGCTTCTCCATCGGCCTGCCCAAGGGCTGGACCGCCGCCAAGCACCAGACCCGCGCCAGCGTCAACTTCAGCGGCCCCGGCGCCCAGGGCCAGCTCACCGTGGAGTGGACCGAGCACGAGAAGGACTACTCCGACGAGAGCGCCCACTGGCGCGACCTGGAGAGCCAGATCATGGAGCGCGGCGAGTTCAAGGCCTACCGCAGGATCGCCATCCGCGACCTCACCTACCAGGGCGTGCCCGCCGCCGACTGGGAGTTCGTGCGCGAGCGCGGCGGCGTCCAGATCCACGTGATCAACCGCGGCTTCCGCACCGCCGACGGCCGCCCGTTCGCCCTGTACTGGGAGGCGCCGCAATACAGCTGGGCCGCGGACCTGAAGTACTTCACCGCCTTCGCCAGGACCTTCCGCCCGTCGTGAAGGAGCAGGCCAGGTTCTGGCGCCACCCGGCCCTGCCCCGGGTGGACCTGCTCCACGCCCGCTACGTCACCCACCGCTACACCCGTCACACGCACGAGGAGTTCGCGATCGGCGTGATCGTGGGCGGGGTGGAGGAGTTCGCCTGCCGGGGCTCGACCTACAGGGCGGGCACGGGCCAGCTGGTCGTGGTGAGCCCTGAGTACGAGCACACCGGCCACGCGGGCGTTCCCGAGGGCTGGGCCTACCGGATGATGTACCCGCCCGCGGAGACGATCTCCGAGCGCGGCACGCCGTACTTCGCCGACCCGGTGATCGAGGACCCGGCGCTGGCCAGGCTCCTGCTCAGCACGCATGCCGCCGCCGAGCACGGCGACGACCTGGCCGCCTCGACCCTGATGCGCACCTTCGCCGCCGAGCTGGTCTCCCGTCACGCCTCGCCGGGGCCGCCGCGCGAGGCGGCCGCCGGTTCGCAGGAGGTACGGCAGGCGGTGGAGCTGCTGCACGAGCGCCTGGTCGAGCCGCCCTCGCTGGAGGGCCTGGCCGAGGCGGTGCGGTCGGCGCCCTTCCCGCTGCTGCGGGCGTTCAAGGCCGCCACCGGCCTGCCGCCGCACGCCTACCTGACCACGCTGCGGGTGCGCGAGGCCCGGCGCCTGCTGGCGGCGGGCATGCCCGCCGCCAGGGTCGCCACCGAGGTGGGCTTCACCGACCAGGCGCATCTCACGCGGCACTTCAAGCGCATCGTGGGGGTGCCGCCCGCCGCTTACCAGAGGGCCGCAGGAACGTACAAGACGCACTAAATACCCTCAGAGGTATGAAACAGATTTCCACCGCGATCCGCGATGGACTGGGGGTCGGCTTCGCCGTGGGCCTGTCCGGGGTGGCCTTCGGCGCCGCCGCGGTGACCTCCGGCCTGAACGTGGCGCAGGCCTGCGTGCTGAGCCTGCTGGCCTTCACCGGTGCATCGCAGTTCGCCCTGATCGGCGCCGTCGCGGGCGGCGGCGACCTGCTGGCGGCCAGCGCCGGCGCCCTGCTGCTCGGCGGACGCAACACCCTGTACGGCCTGCGCATGGCCGACATGCTGAAGGTGTCGGGCCCCAAGCGGCTGGTGGTCGCCCAGGGCGTGATCGACGAGACCACCGCCGTGGCCATGGCCCAGCCCGACCCTGAGAGCGCCCGGCAGGGCTTCACCACGACCTTCGTGACCCTCTACTTCATGTGGAACCTGACGACGCTGGCCGGGGCGGTGGGCACCGAGTTCCTGGGTGACCCTGCCGCCTTCGGCCTGGACGCCGTGGGCCCCGCGGCCTTCCTGGCGATCCTGTGGCCGCGCCTGGCCGAGAGTCCTGAGCTGCGCTGGCTGGCGCTGGGGGCGGTGGCGATCGCCCTGGCGACCACCCCGCTGCTGCCCGCCGGTGTTCCCGTCCTGTTGTCCGCCGTGGCCGTTCTGGTGGTGATGATGCGATGACTTTGTGGTGGGCGATCATTGTGGTCTGCGTGGGGTGCTACGCGCTGAAGGTGGCGGGCCTGGCGGCGCCGCGCCGGGTGCTCGACCATCCCCGCGTGCGGCGTTTCGCCGAGTTGGTTCCGGTGGCGTTGCTGGCGGCGCTGATCGCGGTGCAGACCTTCACCCAGGACGGCGGGCTGCACTTCGACGTGGCGCGCACCTCGGGGCTGGGCGCCGCGGTGGTGGCGCTGCTGCTGCGCGCACCCTTCCTCGTGATCCTGGCCTCGGCCGCCGTGGTCACCGCGCTTGTGAGGCTGCTTCTCGGGTAGCGCGTCCGGCATGTCCGACAGTGCGGGGATAGTCGGTGGACGATATCGCTTGCTTCGGCCCATCGGGCGTGGCGGCATGGGCAAGGTCTGGCACGCTCACGACGAGGTGCTGGACCGCGACGTGGCGGTCAAGGAGGTGCTGCCTCCCGCCGACCTGACCGAGCAGGATCGCGAGGCCTTCACGCGGCGCACCTTCCGCGAGGCGCGCGCCGCGGGCCGGGTCTCGCATCCCGGCGTCGCCGCCGTCTACGACGTGCTGGAGGAGGGCGACCATCCGTGGATCGTCATGCAGCTGGTGCCCTCCGACACGCTCGGCTCGCTGGCGCCGCTGCCACCGCGCCGGGTGGCCGAGATCGGGTTGCAGGTGCTGGCGGCGCTGCGGGCGGCGCACGCCGCCGGGGTGCTGCACCGTGACGTGAAACCCGACAACGTGCTGCTCACCGAGGGCGGCCGGGCGGTGCTGACCGACTTCGGCATCGCCACCACGCCCGACGACGTCACCGTGACCCGCACGGGGGTCCTGGTGGGCACGCCCGCCTTCATCGCCCCCGAGCGGGCCATGGGCTCCGACGCGACGCCCGCCTCCGACCTGTGGTCGCTGGGCGTCACGCTCTACCAGGCGGTCGAGGGCTGCTCGCCCTTCCAGCGTGACAACCCCCTGGCCACGCTGGGCGCGGTGATACACGCAGAGCCCTCCCCGATGGCCAGGGCGGGGGCGCTGGCGCCGGTCATCACCGGGCTGCTGCGCAAGCACCCGGACGAGCGCATGACCATGGAGGAGACCGAGCAGCGGCTGGCGGCCATCGTCACCGGCGCGCCCGCGGGCCCCACCGGGCCCGTGCCCCCGCCGCCCGACCCGAGACCCGGTCCGAAGCGAAGGGTGATGGCGGTGGCGGCCGCCGCGCTCGCGGTCGCCCTGGTCGCGGGCGGCGCCGCCTGGTTCACCAACCGCGGCACCGCGGGCGAGCGGCCCACCGCCCCGCCCGCCGCCTCCAGCAGCGTCTCGCGGAGCGACGACGAGGTACGGCAGGGCACCCCGAGCCAGCCGTCGGACACCCCCTCGGGTGCCACGCCCGAGCGGATGGGCTCGTCGAACCCCTCGGGCACCCCGACCCGCGACTCGAAGCCCTCGAAGGCCCCAAGCAAGTCGCCCTCGAGCAAACCTTCCGGCAAGCCGTCGTCCTCGGACGAGCCCGAGGAGACCGGCGACGAGCCCGGCCGGGTCGAACCCAGCTCGGCCGAGGGCGACGACGAGGGCTAGGAACCGGGGCTAGGACTCCGCGCTGACGATGTCGAGCGCCCGCTGCAGGTCGTCGGGGTAGGTGGTGGAGAACTCCATCCACTCGCCCGTCGAGGGGTGCTCGAAGCCCAGCTGGACGGCGTGCAGCCATTGCCTGGTCAGGCCGAGCCTGGCGGACAACGTGGGGTCGGCGCCGTAGAGCAGGTCGCCCACGCAGGGGTGACGCAGCGCCGACATGTGCACCCGGATCTGGTGGGTGCGGCCGGTCTCCAGCTTGATGTCGAGCAGGGAGGCGGCGCGGAAGGCCTCGATGGTGTCGTAGTGGGTGACGCTCGGCTTGCCGCCCGCGACCACGGCGAAGCGGCCGTCGCCCGACGGGTGACGGTCGATCGGGGCGTCGACGGTGCCGCGGAACGGGTCGGGGTGCCCCTGGACCAGCGCGTGGTAGCGCTTGTCGACCGTGCGCTCCTTGAAGGCGCGCTTGAGCATGGAGTAGGCGTATTCGCTCTTGGCCACGACCATCGCGCCCGTGGTGTTGGCGTCGAGGCGGTGCACGATGCCCTGGCGCTCGGCGGCGCCGCTGGTGGCGATGGTGTGGCCGGCCCCGAGCAGGCCGCCGATGACGGTCGGTCCCGTCCAGCCGACGGTGGGGTGGGCGGCCACGCCGATCGGCTTGTTGACGACCAGGAGGTCGTCGTCCTCGTAGACGATCGTCATGCCCGGCACCGGCTCGGCGATCGGCATCGGCGTCGTGACGGGCGGCGGGAGGGTGACCTCCAGCCAGGAGCCGCCGTGGACGCGGTCGGACTTGGCCGGTTCCCTGCCGTCGACGGTGACGTCACCCGAGGCGATGAGCTCGGCGGCCTTGGTGCGGGAGAAGCCGAACAGCCGCGACAGGGCGGCGTCGAGGCGCTCGCCTTCGAGGCCGTCGGGGACGGGAAGACTGCGGGTCTCGCTCACTTGCCCGTCTCCCTGGTGCCGTCGATCTGGTAGCCGCGCCAGGCGAGGATCACCGCCAGGATGCCGCCGCACACGATGGAGGCGTCGGCGATGTTCCAGATGGGGAAGTTCTCGATGATGGGCCAGTGGCCGGGGAAGATCTCGATGAAGTCGACCACGTGACCCTGCAGCCCGCCGGGGTGGCGGAACAGGCGGTCGGTGAGGTTGCCCAGCGCCCCGCCCAGCAGCATGCCCAGGCAGATCGCCCAGGGGAGGCTGCGCAGCTTGCGCGCGGTGCGGATGATCGCCACGACCACGGAGGCGGCGATGATCGTGAAGATGATCGTCATCCCGGTGCCGATGCTGAACGCGGCGCCGGAGTTGAAGATCAGCCGGAACTGCAGCACCTCGGGGATGATCACCGTCGGCGGGCCGTACTCCGGCAGGGTCCGCAGGACGATGGTCTTGGTGATCAGGTCGGCGGCGTAGATGCCGAGGGCCAGGCATGCCAGCAGGACGACGAGCTTGCGGCGGGCCCCCGCGACGGGCGCGGGGGCCTCGGCCTCGGAGGCCGGTTCTACCGGCGCTCCTCCCTCTGCTTGCAGGTCACGCACAGCGTCGCCCTCGGGAACGCCTGAAGGCGTTCCTTGCCGATCGGCTTGTGGCACGATTCGCACACTCCATAGGTCCCTGCGTCGATCCTGGCGATCGCACGTTCGTTCTGCGCGACCAGGTCGCGTGCATTCAGGGTAAGGGCGATCTCGCGTTCCCGCTCATAGGTCTTGGCGCCCGCGTCCGCCTGGTCGTCGCCGGCGCCCTTGGTGACGTCGCCGGAGGCGATCTCCGACTCGTGGCGGTGGATGTCGGCGTTGAGCTCGGCCACTTCCTGCGCGAGCGCGGCGCGGACCTCGGCCAGTTCGGCCTCCGACCACATCGACGGTGTGGCGGTCTGCGTGACTGCCGTCATGGCTGCCTCCATGCTGATCAAGGTCCTTAATGGTGCGGGAAGCTTAGGCCGCCGATAACAGATCGGCAAACGACCCGCCGCTGGGATTACCAGGTCCGTACTATCCCGCCCGCGCCGTTCAACTCCTCCCCTGAACCTTCCATTCCCCGCTCTTTGTGATGACTTGCGACTCGGCTCTCACAGCAGCCCCAAAACCGGGAAGCTCCGGGTTCCACTCTGCGTTATGGTGGTGCTCTGCAAGGCGCTGAAGGAGCCCTGTGAGCCATCTCACAGGGGCATCGCTCCCGAGCCGCCGGAAGAACGGCCCCCGGCCCAGTAGAACCGGCAGCAGACAAACGAAGAGGGCTCCCGTCAGGGGGTCAAGAAGGGTGGTACCGCGGGGCTCCGGCCTCGTCCCTTCGGCTGTGCTCACACCGGCTGAAGGAGGCCCCGCCAGAGATGTCCCACTATTTCCGCTCCCTTCCTGCGCAGGTCGACCTGCCCGCGCTCGAGCGTGAGGTCCTGGACCGCTGGCGCGACGGCAAGATCTTCGAACGCTCCATCGAGCAGAACGAAGGCGGCCCCACCTGGGTCTTCTACGACGGCCCTCCCACCGCCAACGGCATCCCCGGCGTCCACCACACCGAGGCCCGCGTCTTCAAGGACCTGTTCCCCCGCTACAAGACGATGCAGGGCTTCAACGTGCCCCGCAAGCCCGGCTGGGACTGCCACGGCCTGCCCGTCGAGGTCGCGGTCGAGAAGGAACTGGGCCTGTCGGGCAAGAAGGACATCGAGACGTACGGCATCGCCGCGTTCAACGAGCGCTGCCGCGAGTCCGTCCTGCGCCACGTCGACGAGTTCGAGACGCTCACCCACCGGCTCGGCCAGTGGATCGACCTGTCCCAGGCCTACAAGACCATGGACCCCTCCTACGTGGAGGCCGTCTGGTGGTCGCTGAAGGTCATCTGGGACAAGGGGCTGCTGTTCCGCGACTTCCGCATCACGCCCTACTGCCCCCGCTGCGGCACCGGCCTGTCCGACCACGAGCTGGGCCAGCCCGGCGGCTACGAGGACGTCACCAGCCCCTCGGTGTTCGTGCGCATGCCCGTCACGGCGGGTCCGCTCGAAGGCGCCTCGCTGCTCATCTGGACCACCACGCCCTGGACCCTCGTCTCCAACACCGCGGTCGCCGTGCACCCCGACGTCACCTACGTGGCGGCGCGGGTGAACGGCGAGACCCTGGTCGTGGCCGAGCCGCTGCTGGCCAAGGTCCTGGGCGAGGAGGGCGTCGAGGTCGTCGGCCGCTACACCGGCCGCGACCTGGAGCGCACGCCGTACAAACGGCCCTTCGACCTGGTCGACATCCCCGACGCCCACTACGTGGTGCTCGGCGACTACGTCACCGTCGAGGACGGCACCGGCCTGGTCCACCAGGCGCCGGCCTTCGGCGCCGACGACATGACCGTCTGCAAGGCGTACGGCATGCCGATCGTCAACCCGGTCGGGCCCGACGGCAAGTTCGTCGACGACGTCCCCATGGTGGGCGGCGTCTTCTTCAAGGACGCCGACGAGGCGCTCACCGCCGACCTGCGGGCGCGCGGCCTGCTGTTCCGCGGCGGCCACTTCGAGCACGCCTACCCCCACTGCTGGCGATGCCACACCCCGCTGCTCTACTACGCGCTCCCCTCCTGGTACATCCGCACCACCGCGGTCAAGGACCAGCTGCTCGCGCAGAACGAGAAGACGGCGTGGTACCCCGACAACGTCAAGTGGGGCCGCTTCGGCGAATGGCTGCGCAACAACGTCGACTGGTCGCTGTCGCGCACCCGCTACTGGGGCACGCCGCTGCCGCTGTGGGTCTGCTCGGCCGACGACTCCCACGTCACGTGCGTGGGGTCGCTGGAGGAGCTCGGGCAATACGCGGGTCAGGATTTGTCCACTTTGGATCCACATCGTCCCTTTGTGGATGACGTGACCTTCCCTTGCCCGTCCTGCGAGGGCACCGCGACGCGCGTGCCCGACGTCATCGACGCCTGGTACGACTCCGGATCCATGCCGTTCGCCCAGTGGGGATCGCGCGGCAAGCCCGAGGGCATGTACCCCGCGCAGTTCATCTGCGAGGGCCTCGACCAGACCCGCGGCTGGTTCTACTCCCTCATGGCCGTCGGCACCCTGGTGTTCGGCGAGTCCTCCTACGAGAACGTGCTCTGCCAGGGCCTGCTCGTCGGCGAGGACGGCCGCAAGATGAGCAAGCACCTGGGCAACGTGCTGGCCCCCATCCCCGTGATGGAGCAGCACGGCGCCGACGCGCTGCGCTGGTTCATGGCGTGCTCCGGCTCGCCCTGGGCGCAGCGGCGCATCGGCCACTCGGTGCTGGAGGAGATCGTCCGCAAGGTCCTGCTGACCTACTGGAACACCGTCTCCTTCTTCACGCTCTACGCCAACGCCGAGTCGTGGTCGCCGTCCATGGCGCTCGAGGCGCCCGCTCCCGCGGACCGCCCGCTGCTCGACCGCTGGGCGCTGGCCGAGCTGCACAAGACCGTGCGCGACGTGACCGAGGCGCTCGACGGCTTCGACACCACCCGCGTGGGACGGCTGCTCAGCGACTTCCTCGACGACCTGTCGAACTGGTACGTCCGGCGTTCGCGCCGCCGCTTCTGGTCGGGCGACGTGTCGGGCTTCGCCACGCTCCACGAGTGCCTGGAGACCGTCACGCGGCTCATGGCGCCCATCACGCCGTTCCTCACCGACTACGTGTGGGACGTGCTGCGCGGCGTCGACGCCGCCCCGTCGGTGCACCTGACCGACTGGCCCGCGGTGAACCAGGCGCTGCTCGACCCGGCGCTGTCGGAGCAGATGGCGCTGGTGCGCCGCCTGGTGGAGCTCGGCCGCTCGGCCCGCGCCTCCTCCGGCGTCAAGACCCGCCAGCCGCTCGGCCGCGCCCTGGTGTCGGCTCCCGGCTGGTCGGCGATGCCGCAGTCGCTGCGCGAGCTCATCTCCGACGAGCTCAACGTCCAGGAGCTGCACGACCTGTCCGGCTACGACGCCGACCTGGTCTCCTTCACCGTGAAGCCGAACTTCCGCGCCCTGGGCAAGCGGTTCGGCTCGCAGACCAAGCTCGTCGCCTCGGCCGTCACCGCGGCCGATCCCGCCGCGCTGGCGGGCGCCCTGCGCTCGGGCTCGCCGGTCACGATCGAGGTCGAGGAGCTCGGCACCGTCACGCTGGAGGCCGACGACGTCATCGTCACCGAGCAGCCGAAGGCGGGCTGGGCGGTCGAGACGGGCGCCATCGGCACGGGCACCGGCGAGACCGTCGCGCTCGACCTGGCCATCACCGACGAGCTGCGCCGGGCCGGGCTGCTGCGCGAGGTCATCCGGCTGGTGCAGGACGCCCGCAAGTCGACCGGGCTGTCCATCACCGACCGGATCGAGCTGTGGTGGAGCTCCTCGTCCGAGGATCTGGCGGCCGCGCTGCGGTCGTCGGGTCAGACGGTCGCCGACGAGGTGCTGGCGTCGTCGCTGACGGAGGGGGCGGCTCCGGCCGAGCTGCCGGCGCACGGCGAGCCCGACCTGGGGCTCACCTTCCAGCTGCGCCGCGCGTAGCCGTACGACGAAAAGGTGGCCGGTCCCGTGGAGGGACCGGCCACCTTTCGTGTGTGGTGCGTACGGCGGGCCGCCGTCGCGTGGTGTGTCAGCCGACGCTCTCGCGCTCGTGCTGGCACACGGAGCAGGAGGTCAGCCCGGCCGCCTCGGCCGCGGCGGCGGTCATGCTCTCGACGCCGCTGTCGCCGGCGCCCTTGACGAGCGGGCAGGTGGCGCTGTGGAAGCGGCGCGTGCCGACGATGACCTTCACGGTGCCGGAACGGTCACCCTCGTCCTCGGCCCTGACGACCGGCACGGGGCCGGTGTCGTCGTCGCCACGGGGCGCTTCCGCCTCGCCGGACGCGGTCTCGCCCGCCTCGGCGCGGGAGGCCGGGGCGTCGCCCGCCGGGGGCGGTGCGGGGCTCTCCTCGGCCGCGTTCACCGGCTCGACGTCGCTCGCCACGCCAGTGGACGCGCCGGTGGACGCGTCACCGGCGGGCCGGTCGTCCTCCGTACGCTTCGGGCCTTCAGGAGCCCCGGAGGCGGCCTCTCCGCTCGCGGGGTTCTCAGGCTCCGCGGTGTGGCTCGCGGCGCTCTCAGAAGACGCCTCAGCCCGCTCCGCGGCGTAAGGGTTGACGCGGGTGCCCGCGCTCTCGGACTCCTCACGCGTGAACCAACCGCCCGACGCCTCGGGCTTCGGTGAGCCGGGCGTCTGCGCGGGTGACGATGCCGAGCCGGTCAGGTCACCGGGCCGCGGCACTCGCAGCTCGCGGGTGGGACCGGCCATGCGCGGGTCGTCGCTCCCGGAAGCGGGCGCGGCATCGGCAGCCGAAGACGCGGGCGACGCGGCACCGGACGGCGTGACGCTGGAGGGCGTGGCGCCCGGGGGCGTGCCACCGGACGACGAGGCAGGCGCGGCACCGGACGGCGCAGCGCCAGTCGCGGGCGTGCCAGAAAAAGCAGCGCCGGTCGAAGCCAACCCGGTCGAAGGCGCATCGAACGAGGTCGTGCCAGGCGAGCCCGTGCCAGACGACGCGGAACCGGTCGAGGCGGACCCGGTCGAGGCGGACCCAGACGAAGCAGACCCGGTCGAGGCGGACCCGGACGAAGCGGCCCCTGGCGACGTCGCGCCGGAGGGCGTGACACCTGGGCGTGGGGTGCCGGGGTGAGCACTGGGTGGGGCGCCGCCGGAGGCGGGGAGCCCGATGCTCGGGGAGGCCGACGTCGTGCCGGTCTCCGTGGGGTCGACGGGCGGCAGTTGCCGGCCGCCGAGAGCCGCGTCGGGAAGGCAGCTGGTGCAGGGCGAGAAGCCCTCCTCCCGTGCCTCCTCGTAGGTCAGCTCCTCGTTATCCCGTCCGATGAGCTGCCTGCAGCCGGCCACGTGGTAGCGCTTGCGTCCGGGGATGACCAGGACGAGCGCGTCTGGGGAGATCCCGCCTGCCGCGGGGCGGCTGAGCGGGCGTCCCGGGGGAACCGGGTGCGGGCGAGGCAGCGTGGGGGGCGCCCCCATCGGCTGGGCCTGGAGGACAGGCGTCCGAGGGGGGACGGCCTGCGGCTGTCCGACGTGAGCGTGGGGGGCGGTGACGGCGGAAGGCTGGGCCGCCTTCTGGCCGGGCTCCACGGGAGCTCCGGCCTTGCGTCCGCCCGGGAACAGCTCATGACGCCGCAGGTACGCTCCGATCACGAGGAAGAGCGCGGAAAGCACGCACACCACGATCGACCACATGATCAGGAACGGCTTGGTCAGGACGAAGCCCGCGATCAGCAAAACGATGGCCGCGAGCACCAGTCCAGCACTGATGAGGATCACAGGGGGGCCTGTCTGGAGCTGTTACCTGCGGTCGTTGTGCGGGCCGTCGGCGCCGGGGAAGCCGCCCTGGTGCTGCGGCGCCTCACCGCCGAAGGGAGCCTGACCGCCGGGCAGGGGCTGGGGACCACCCTGGGGGATGGCGTGAGCCATCGCGGGGGCGCCACCGGACGGGCCGCCGGAGATCGCACCGAAGCCGCCGCTGCCGCCGACCTCGCCGCCTGCGCTGAGCTCCTGCAACTGGTTCTCGAGGTAGAGCTTGAGTCGGCTGCGGTATTCGCGCTCGAAGCTGCGCAGCTCCTCGACCTTGCGCTCGAGCTCGTCGCGGGTCTGGACGAGGGAGCCCATGGCCTGGCGGTGACGCTCCTGGGCGTCGCGCTCGAGCGTCTCGGCGCGGGCACGGGCGTCGCCGATGACCTGCTCGGCCTGGCGGCGCGCCTTGGTCAGGATGTCGTCGGCCTCGCGGCGGGCGCGGGTGACGGTCTCGTCGGCCTCGCGGCGGGCGTCGGCGATCGCCTGGTCGGCGGTCTGCTGAGCCAGCGCGAGAACGCGGGCCGCGGTGTCCATGTTGTCCTCGGCGGGCGGCATGCCCATGCCGACGGGCTGCGGCTGCTGCTGCGGCTGGTGCGGCTGGTGCATCGGCTCCGGCTTCGGCGGCTCCGGCTGCTGCATCGGCATCGGCGGCGCCATCATCGGCTGCTGCTCCGGCGCGTGCTGCACCGGGGCGGAGGCCATGGGCATCTGCATGCCCCCGGGCACCTTCCCACGCAGGCACTCGGCCAGCTTGGCGCGAAGCTCCTCGTTCTCCTGGATCAGGCGGTCAAGCTCAGCCTCGACTTCGTCGAGAAAGGCATCCACCTCTTCCTCGTCGTAGCCCGGCCGCAGCCGGGTCGTACTGAACTGCTTGTTCCGCACATCAGCGGGCGTCAGCGGCATCTTTTTGGTCTCCTTGGCGCGCTTTGAAGGTCTGTCCCTTCCCAGCGGGACAGGCCGTGCGAATCACTTCAGCGCGGACACGAGTCGGATCTTGACCGGGACGTCACAGCCTGCCCAGTGACCCAACGAGTTGGATCAATATCAGGACCACGATGAACAGCACTGTGAAGCTTAGGTCAAAGGCCACCGTACCCAACCTGAGGGGAGGAATGAAACGGCGGAGGAACTTGAGAGGCGGGTCAGTCGCGGTGTAGGTGGCTTCTGCGAGGACCAGAACGACCCCCGAAGGCCGCCACGAACGGGCGAACGCCTGCACGGTCTCGAAGATCATCCGCCCGATGAGCAGCACCAGATAGAGGGAAAGGACTACGACCAAGATCTGACTCACGATCGCCACGGGTCGGCCGCGCCTCCTCCATCGAGCTGCCCTCTGGTCGAGGGTGATGACATACAGAGACTCTAACTCTGGTTGAAGAATCCGCGTTCCGCGATTCGGGCCTTGTCCTCGGCGGTCACCTCGACATTGGCAGGGGACAACAGGAACACCTTGTTGGTAACACGTTCAATCGTGCCATGTAGGCCAAAGACCAGACCTGCTGCGAAATCAACCAGCCGCTTTGCGTCGGAGTCGACCATTTCGGTCAGGTTCATGATGACCGGGGTGCCCTCGCGGAAGTGCTCACCGATGGTCCGGGCCTCGTTGTAGGTGCGCGGGTGGAGGGTGGTGATGCGCGCCAGATCGGTCGTACGGCGCTCCAGGACGGTCGTGGCGGGCCTGGGAGCGGGGACCCCAGCCTGGGAGTCCTCCTCCGGCTCCTGCGTGACCACCGCCCGATCCTCGCCGGTTCGGGACGGCTCGTCCTCATAGCCGTACTCGTAGGTTTCGTACCTCTCGTAGCGGTCGTCTTCGACGAGACCGAGGTAGACCGCCATCTTGCGCATCGCGCCGGCCATCGTTCCGTCGTCCTCCTGCTGTCGGTCCAGAGGCGGTGTTAGGGGCCCTGGTCCGCTCGGGACCACTCCCCAGCCTTACCCCCCTTGGAGCCCACCGCTTGTGCGGGCCACCCGGCCCGCGTGAAGGGACATTACCTGACGAAGGGCCTGCGACGGCCGAGCAACGCCGTACCAACCCGCACGTGTGTCGCACCATGTGCCACAGCTTGGGACAAATCCCCGCTCATCCCGGCCGAGACCGTGGTGGCGGCGGGATGGGCTTTCCTGACGGCCCGCGCCACCTCGGCGAGCCGGGCGAAGGCCGGGCCCGGATCCTCGTCCAGCGGCGCCACGGCCATGATGCCGTCGAGCCTCAGCCCTTCGGCCTCCTCGACGAGCGCCGCCAGATCGAGCACGCCGTCCGGCCGTACTCCTCCGCGCGCCCCCGGGCCGTCGGCCGGGCCCTCGGAGGGGTCGAGGTCCACCTGGATCAGGCAGCCGATCTCCCTGCCGGCCCGCACCGCTTCGCGACCCAGCGCGGAGACCAGGCGCGGGCGGTCGACCGAGTGCACCACGTCGGCGTATCCGGCGACCGAGCGCACCTTGTTGGTCTGCAACTGACCGATGAAATGCCAGGTCAGCGGCAGCTCGGCGCATTCACGCGCCTTGGCGGCCGCCTCCTGGTCGCGGTTCTCCCCCACATCGCCCACCCCGAGGCCGGACAGGATCCGGACATCGGCGGCGGGATAGGTCTTCGTCACCGCGATCAGGGTGATCTCGGAACGGGCGCGGCCCGCCTCGCGGCAGGCCTGCTCGATCCGTTCCTCCACCGCCGCCAGGTTGGCGGCGATCTCGTCGCGGCGGCTCAGATCACTTGAGGAAGTCGGGGACGTCAAGCTCTTCTTCCTGCTCCTCGAACACCACCGGCCGCCGCTTGCCCGGCTCGTTCAGCCGCGAGGTGATGGGCGTGGGCGCGTTGGCGGGCTCGGGCGCCGGCTTCGGGATGGAGACCGGAGCGGCGGGCGTCTCGGCGGCCGGCTCGGCGGCCGGCGCGGACGACTGGGGAGCGGGCTGCGGAGCGGGCTGGGGCGCGGGGGCCGGGGTCACGCTCTCGACCGGGCGCACCGGCTCGGAACGCACCGGCTCGGGACGCGGGGCCTGGTACTCCTGGCGAGCGGGAGCGGGCTCGGGCCGCGAGGCCTGGTAGTCGGCGCGCGACTCGGGACGCTGCGTCGGGTAGTCGGGGCGCGGCTGGTACTCGGTGCGGGCCGGCTCGCTGCGGTAGTCGGGACGCTCCGAGCGCACGGGCTCGGGGCGCGTCGGCTCCGGACGCGGCGGCTCGGCCTTCACGGTCGGGCGCACCGGCGCGGCGGCGGCAGGACGGGCCTGCGGCTTGGGCGCCTCCTTGGGCAGCGGCTTGACCTCGTCGAAGCCGGCGGCGATGACGGTGACGCGCACCTCGTCGCCCAGGGCGTCGTCGATGACCGTGCCGAAGATGATGTTGGCGTCGGGCGCGGCCGCGTTGGATACCAACTGCGCCGCCTCGTTGATCTCGAACAGGCCCAGGTCGGAGCCGCCCGCGATCGACAGCAGCACGCCGTGGGCGCCGTCGATGGAGGCCTCCAGCAGCGGGCTGGAGACGGCCATCTCGGCGGCCGCCACGGATCGGTCGTCACCGCGCGCATGCCCTATTCCCATCAGCGCCGACCCCGCGCCCGACATGACCGACTTGACGTCGGCGAAGTCGAGGTTGATCAGGCCGGGCGTGGTGATCAGGTCGGTGATGCCCTGGACACCGGACAGCAGCACCTGGTCGGCCGCCTTGAAGGCGTCGAGGACGCTGACCTGCCGGTCGGAGATCGACAGCAGCCGGTCGTTCGGGATCACGATCAAGGTGTCGACTTCGTCGCGCAGCGTCTCTATGCCGGCCTCGGCCTGCATGGCCCTGCGACGGCCCTCGAAGCTGAAGGGCCTGGTGACCACACCGATCGTCAGCGCGCCCAGCGAGCGCGCGATGTTGGCCACGACGGGCGCGCCGCCCGTGCCGGTGCCGCCACCCTCGCCCGCCGTGACGAAGACCATGTCGGCCCCCTTGAGGACCTCCTCGATCTCCTCACGGTGGTCTTCGGCCGCCTTGCGGCCCACTTCCGGGTTGGCCCCGGCGCCCAGGCCGCGGGTCAGTTCGCGACCCACGTCCAGCTTGACATCGGCGTCACTCATCAGCAGCGCCTGGGCGTCGGTATTGATGGCGATGAACTCGACGCCCTTGAGTCCCTCCTCGATCATCCGGTTAACGGCGTTCACTCCGCCGCCGCCAATGCCGACGACCTTGATGACCGCGAGGTAGTTCTGCGGTGCTGCCACGACGAGGGGCCTTTCCGCTCGTTGACTTGCTATTTCGGGTGCGGAATGATTTCCGCGGGTCAAACTCTCAACCTCAAGTTGAGATTCAGATTTATGTCAACCTGAGGGTCGATACGGACAGTAGGGGGGACCTCCGGGCGGGTCAACTAACCCCGCCGCAAGCGCCCTCGGCGTGTCGCGCACGGTCCGCCTGTCCTATTTCACCGTCACGACATCCGGCGAGCTCACGTCGTAGATCCTGGCCTTCTTGGCCAGGAGCGTGCTGAGCACCCGGACCTTGGCCTCTGCCTGGTCGGGAGCGCCCCAGACCACCTGACGCCCGTCGGCGAGCAGGAGCGAGACGCCGTCGGCGGAGGTCGCCCTGATCTGGTCGACCTGCCGCGCCAGATCCGGCGGGAGCGAGTTGACCACCAGCAGGGCGGCGCGTGTCGCCGGATCCGCCGGCCCCGGCCGGTCGAGCTTGAGCACCGGAAGCCGCGGCGGGGCGACGTCTCGGATCTCCGTCACCACGCCCTCGCGGTCGATCAGCGCGGCCTTGCCGTTGACCGGGACGACCGCCACGGGCTCCCGCTCGACCACCTCGATCGTCAGCGTGCTGGGCCAGGACCGGCTCACCTCGACGGCGGCGAGCTTGCGGATCTCCATGACCCTGCCCTCCACCCCCGCCAGGTCGACCGTGGCCAGCGGCTGCAGCCCGGGCACGGCGGCGCGGCGCCTGATCTCGTCGGTGGCGACTGTGAGATTCCCCACGATCGCCACCGAGCGCACACCCAGCACCGGCGAGCCGAAGACCAGCCATGCCGCGCTGCCCACCACGCATGCGGTCAGCAGCACGATCAGCAGCGTGCGCGCTCTCACCCGGCGACCCCCTCCACGCGGCGGGCCACCCGGTCAGGCGCCCAGTTCCCGCACGATCAGCGGGCCCAGCTCCGTGACGTCACCCGCGCCCATGGTCAGCACGATGTCACCCGGCCGGGCCAGATCGGCCACGACACGCGGCACCGCCGTCTTGTCGGGCACGTAGGTGACGCGCTCGTGCGGGATGCGCGAGGCGACCATGGCGCCGGACACGCCGGGCTCGGGGTCTTCGCGCGCGCCGTACACGTCGAGCACGACCGCCTGGTCGGCCAGGCCGAGCGCGGCGCCGAACTCGTCGGCGAAGAAGCGGGTGCGGGAGTACAGGTGCGGCTGGAAGATCGCGATGACGCGGCCGTCGCCGGAGTAGGAGGCGACCACGTCGCGCGCGGCCCGCAGGTCGGTGGCGAGCTCGGTCGGGTGGTGGGCGTAGCTGTCGAAGACGGCCACGCCGCCCGCCTCGCCCTTGGCCTCCATGCGGCGCTTGGCCCCGGTGAAGGCCGCCAGGCCCGCCTTGACGTCGTCGAAGGGCCGGCCCAGGGCCTCGGCCACGGCGATGACCGCGGTGGCGTTGAGCGCGTTGTGGGCGCCGGGTACGGCGAGGCGGACCTCGCCCCTGCCCTTGACCGTGAAGACCACGCCGAAGCCGTCGGGGCGCACCTCGCCCACCTGGTAGTCGGCGCCCTCCGCGACGCCGTACGTCACCACGCGCGCCGCGGTGCGCGAAGCCAGCGCCATCGCGCCCGGGTCGTCGGCGCACAGCACCAGGACCTCGCCGACGCGCTGGGCGAAGCGGTCGAAGCTCGCCCGGTAGGCGCGCTCGTCGCCGTAGTTGTCGAGGTGGTCGGGCTCCACGTTGGTCACCACGGCGATCTCCGGGGCCAGCATCAGGAAGGAGCCGTCGCTCTCGTCGGCCTCGGCCACGAAGACCCCGCCGCTCCCCTCGTCGGCGCCCAGGCCGGTGGTGACCAGCTGGCCGCCCACGCAGTAGGACGGGTCGGCGCCGCACTTCTGCAGCGCCACGGTGAGCATCGAGGTCGTGGTGGTCTTGCCGTGCGTGCCCGCGACCGCCACGCCGGTGCGCCCGGCCATGACCGAGGCGAGCGCGGCGGCGCGCGGGATGACCCGCAGCCCCTGCTTGAGCGCCTCGCCCAGCTCGGGGTTGGAGTCGCGGATGGCGGTGGAGACGACGACGGTGTCGATGTCCTTGATGTGGGAGGCGGCGTGGCCGATGTGCACGACCGCGCCGAGCTCACGCAGCTCGGTGACCATGTCGGAGCCGCGCGCGTCGCTGCCGGAGACCTTCACGCCCCGCTTGAGCAGGATGCGGGCGATGCCGGACATGCCGGCGCCGCCGATGCCGATGAAGTGCACCCGCCCGAGCTCCTCGGCCGCCACGGGATCCACCAGTTTCACCAGACTCATAGAGAGAGCACCTTCCTGGCCAGGACGACGTCGGCGTCCTTGCGTCCCAGGGCCGAGGCGGCCTCCGACATGGCGGCGACCCTGTTGGGGTCGCGAAGGATGGGCAGCACGTTCTGGATGATCCAATCAGGTGTCAGGTCGGAATCGTCGATCATGAGGCCCCCGCCGCCCCGCTCGATCGTCGCCGCGTTGATGCGCTGCTCGCCGTTGCCGATGGGCAGCGGCACGTAGGCGGCGGGCAGCCCCACCGCGGTCAGCTCGGCGCAGGTCAGCGCCCCGGCACGGCACAGGGCCAGGTCGGCGGCGGCGTAGGCCAGCTCCATGCGGTCGACGTAGGGCAGCACGACGTACTGCGGGTCGCCGGGCGGCGGCTCCTCGTCGAGGGTGTTCTTGGGGCCGAGCATGTGGAGCACCTGCACGCCCGCCCTGCGCAGCGTGGGCGCGGCGGCCAGCGCGGCGTGGTTGAGCGAGCGGGCGCCCTGGGAGCCGCCGAAGACCAGCAGGGTCGGCCGGTCGGTCTGCAGGCCGAACCAGGAGCGGGCTTTGTCGCCCATGGAGAAACGCTCCAAAGAGGCGATCTCGCGGCGCAGCGGGGTGCCGATGTAGTCGGCCTTGGGCAGCGAGCACTCGGGGTGGCCGCTGAAGATGTGCGCGGCGTAGCGCGCTCCCAGCCGGTTGGCCAGCCCGGGCCTGGGGTTGGCCTCGTGCACGATGATCGGGATGCCGCGCCGCTTGGCGGCGAGGTAGGCGGGGGCGGCCACGTAGCCGCCGAACCCGACCAGCACGTCGGCCTGCACCTTGTCGAGCACCGCGGCGGCGGCGTTGATCGCGCCCGACAGGCGGCCCGGCATGCTGAGCAGCGCCGGGGTCAGCGTGCGCGGCAGCGGCACCGCGGGGATGAGCTGCAGGTCGTAGCCGCGTGCGGGAACCAGCCTGGTCTCCAGGCCTCGCTCGGTGCCGAGGCATGTGATCGAGCTCGACGGGTCGAGCCTGCGCATGGCCTCGGCCAGGGCGAGCGCGGGCTCGATATGGCCGGCCGTACCGCCGCCCGCGAGCACCACCCTCATGTGGTCAGCCCCTTCGTTGAAGTCCCAGCCAGCTTAGAGCCCGGACCACCGGCCCAGGGCCACGAGCGGCCAGCGCCTCGCGCGCCCCCGGCTCGCGTTTGGCGAACGACAACAACATGCCAAGCGCGGCGAGGGTGGGCAACAGGGCGGAACCACCGTAGGACACCAAAGGCAACGGGATGCCGGTGATGGGCAGGATACCGATGACGGCGCCCATGTTCACGATGGCTTGTCCCGCTACCCACGCCACCACCGCGGCCGATGACAGCCGGATGAACGGATCGGTGGTGCGCGAGGCCACCCGCAGGCCCGCGTAGCCCAGCAGGCCGAAGAGGGCGACCACGGCCAGGGTGCCCATGAGGCCGAGTTCCTCGCCCAGGATCGAGAAGATGAAGTCGCTCTCGCCGTGGGGCAGCCAGTTCCACTTCTGGCGGCTGGCGCCCAGGCCCAGGCCGAACCAGCCGCCCGAGCCCATCGCGATCTGGCCCTGGACGGCCTGGTAGCCGTCGCCCTGCGGGTCGTCCCACGGCGCCAGGAAGGAGGTGATGCGGTCGAGGCGGTACGGCTCCACCCAGATCATGACCAGCGCGGCGAAGACCACCACCGACAGGATGCCGCCGAACAGCTTGATCGGCGCGCCCACCACCCACAGCAGCGCCAGGAAGATCATCATCAGCACCAGGGTGGTGCCCAGGTCGCGCCCGAGCATGACCAGCACGGCCAGCAGCGCCACGCCGGGCAGGAGCGGCAGCAGCAGCTGCCGCCACTCGATGCGCCCCATCCTGGCCCGTCGCGCGAGGATGTCGGCGCCCCAGAGCGCCAGGCCCAGCTTGGCCGGCTCCGAGGGCTGGATGGTCAGCGAGCCGATGTAGATCCACCGCTGCGCGCCCAGCTCGGAGGAGCCGATGAACAGCACCATGACCAGGGCCAGGATCGACAGCGCCATGAGCGGGTAGCCCGCCCACTTGAAGAACTTGTGCGGCAGCCGCGAGCACACCCACATCAGCAGCAGGCCGAGCGCGGCCGAGAACGACTGCTTGATGAACCACGAGAACGGGCTGCCGGTCAGCTGCAGCGCCTCGATGCTGGAGGCCGACAGGACCATCATCAGGCCCAGCGCCAGCAGCAGCGAGCTGCAGCCGATGATCAGGTAGTAGCTGGTCAGCGGCCGGTCGAGCAGGTCGCGCAGCACGCCGAACTGCTCGCGTCCCCAGCTGACCGGGCCCTCCTGCGCCCGCCGCGCGCGCTCGCCGGCGCCGCTGGTGGTGGTCACGCGCCGGCCTTCAGCGCCCGTACGGCACGCGCGAAGGCCTCCCCACGGGCGGGGTAGTTGGCGAACATGTCAAGGGAGGCTCCGGCGGGAGCCAGCAGCACGGTGTCCCCAGGGGAGGCGAGCCGGGCGGCTTCGGCGACGACACGGTCCATCACACCAGTGTCGCGCTCGGCGATGTCGACCACCGGGACATTCGGCGCGTGTCGCGCCAGCGCCTCGGCGATCCTGCCCCGGTCGACCCCGATCAGCACGACGCCGCGCAGCCGCGGGGCCGCCTGCCGTACGAGCTCGTCGACGTCGGCGCCCTTGAGCTGGCCGCCCGCCACCCACACGATCGAGCGGTAGGCGCTCAGCGCGGCCGCGGCGGCGTGCGGGTTGGTGGCCTTGGAGTCGTCGACGTAGTCGACCTCGCCGACGCGCTCCACGTGCGCCAGGCGGTGCGGGTCGGGGCGGAAGTCGAGCAGTCCCTGGCGTACGGCCTCGGCCGGCACGCCGAGCGAGCGGGCCAGGGCCGCGGCGGCCAGGGCGTTGGCCACGTTGTGCGGCGCGAAGGGCCTGACGTCGGCCAGCGTGGCGAGCTCCACCGCCTCGCGCGGGTCGTCGACGAACGCCCGGTCGACCAGCAGCTCCTCGACCAGGCCGACCTCGCCGGGCCGCGGCACCTCCAGCGTGAAGCCCACCCTGCGGGGGTACGGCTCGGCGAGCGCCGCCACGCGCGGGTCGTCGGCGTTGTAGATCACGACCTGGGCACGGTCGAAGATGCGCTGCTTGGCCTTGGCGTACTCCTCCATCGACCCGTGCCAGTCGAGGTGGTCGGGCGCGAGGTTGAGTATCGCCGCGGCGTGCGGGGACAGGCTGTCGCTGTAGTGCAGCTGGAAGCTCGACAGCTCCACGGCCAGCACGTCGTACGGCTCGCCGACGGCCTCCACCACGGGCACGCCGACGTTGCCCACGGCGGCGGCCTTGTGGCCGGCGGCCAGCAGCATCGAGGTGAGCATGCGCACCGCGGTCGTCTTGCCGTTGGTGCCGGTCAGCGCCAGCCACGGCGCGGCCTGGCCCTCGCGCAGCCGCCAGGCCAGCTCGACCTCGCCGACGACCTCGACGCCGCGCTCCAGCGCTGCGGCGATCAGCGGGTGGTGGGGCGCCCAGCCGGTGGTGATCAGCCTGGAGGCGTCGCCGGGCAGCTCCTGGCTGCCCAGGCGCACCTCGACGCCGAGCCGTTCGAGCGCCTCGGCGGCCAGGCGCTGCGCGTCGGTGTCGAGGCCCTCCACTACCACGACGCGCTCGCCCCGCTCGGCCAGCGCGCGGGCGGCGGCCGTGCCGGAGACCCCGAGCCCCGCCACGCACGTCACGGTCATTTGGGCATCCACTCCACGTAGAACAGGCCCATGCCGACGGCGGCCCACAGGGCGGCGATGAGCCAGAACCGGACCACGATGGTGGTCTCGGCCCAGCCCTTGAGCTCGAAGTGGTGCTGGAGCGGCGCCATGCGGAAGACCCGTTTGCCCGTCATCTTGAAGAAGCCCACCTGGATGATCACCGACATCGTGATCATGACGCAGAGGCCGGCGAGGATGATCAGCAGCAGCTGGGTGCGGGTGCAGATGGCCAGACCGGCCACCACGCCGCCCAGAGCCAGCGAGCCGGTGTCGCCCATGAAGATCTTGGCGGGCGGGGCGTTCCACCACAGGAAGCCGATGAGCGCGCCCAGCACCGAGGCGGCCACCACCGCCAGGTCGAGCGGGTCGCGCACCATGTAGCAGTTGGGGCCGAGCTGGTCGATGCAGTTGTTGCGCAGCTGCCAGTTGCCGATCAGCACGTAGGCGGCCAGCACGGTGGCGGTCGCGCCCGAGGCCAGACCGTCGAGACCGTCGGTCAGGTTCACCGCGTTGGAGAAGCCGACGATCATGATCAGGACCCAGATGGTGAAGCCGATGAGCCCGATCGAGGGGCCGAAGTCGCGCAGGAACGACAGGCGGGTCTCGGCGGGGGTGATGCCGTAGGGGTCGGGGAAGTTGGTCACCAGGACCGCGAAGACCGCGCCGACGATCAGCTGCCCGAGCGCCTTGGCGCCGCTGCGCAGGCCCAGGCTGCGCTGCTTGTAGATCTTGATGAAGTCGTCGAGGAAGCCGACCAGGCCCAGGCCGGTCATCAGGAACAGCACCAGGCCGCCGCTGATGGTCGGCGGGTCCCACATCGCCAGGTGGGAGGCTCCGTAGGCCAGCAGCGCGGCCAGCACGAAGACGATGCCGCCCATGGTGGGCGTGCCCTTCTTGCCCAGGTGGGCCTGGACGCCGTCTTCGCGGACCTGCTGGCCGTAGTTCTTCCGGCTCAGCAGCCGGATCGCCAGGGGGGTGCCGAGCATCGACAGGATGAGGCCGACGGCTCCGGCGATGATGATGTTGGTCACTGGGCGGCACCCCCGAGCAGGAGCGCGGCCGTGCGTTCGAGCCCCATCGCCCTGGGGCCCTTCACCAGGACCACGTCACCGGGCCTGAGCCAGGCGGTCAGCTGGGTGGCGGCGGCCTGGGCGTCGGGGACGTGGACGACCTCGACCCTGGGGGCGTAATCGGGCAGGGCGGCAGGCGCCGGAGCTGGCGCCTCTGCTGCGGTCGACACGGTGGGCGCGGTGGGCGCGGTGGGCGCGGCGGGCGCGGGAGCCTCGGCCGCGGTCGCCGCGGTGGACGCGGTGGACACGGTGGACGCGGTGGACGCGGTGGACGCGGCCGCCGACAGGGCGCCCTGCAGCACCGGCTCGGCGTCGGGTCCCGCCACCACCAGGCCGGTCAGCCCGCTGCCCCCGGCCAGCCGGCCGAGCTCCTCGTTCAGCGCGGGAGAGTCGTCGCCCAGCTCGCGCAGCGCGGCGATGACCGCGAAGCGGCGTCGGCCGCGCCCGAGCGACTCCAGGGCGGAGAAGGCCGCGCGCATGGAGTCGGGGTTGGCGTTGTAGGCGTCGTTGACGACCGTGACGCCGTCGGGCCGCTCGGTGACCTCCATGCGCCACCTGCTGCGCGGCTCTGCGGCCGACAGCTCGCGGGCGATGGTGGCCACGGGCAGCCCCAGCTCCCAGCCGACCGCGGCGGCGGCGAGCACGTTGGAGACCGAGTGCCTGCCGTACAGGCTCAGAGAGACCGGTGCCGACCCGGAGGGCGTCACCAGGGTGAAGGAGGCCCGGCCCGACGGGTCGAGGACCACGTCGACGGCGCGCACGTGGGCGTCGGGCGACTCCCCGAACCAGGTGACCCGGGCGGAGGTGCGCGACGCCATCTCGCGCACCAGCGGATCGTCGTGGTTCAGCACCGCGACGCCGCCCGACGGGAGCGCCTCGACGAGCTCGCCCTTGGCCTTGGCGATGGCCTCCTTGCCGCCGAAGACGCCCAGGTGGGCGGTGCCGACGTTGAGCACCACGCCGATGGACGGCGGGGCGATGCGGGCCAGGAAGGCGATGTGACCGGTGTTGCGGGCGCTCAGCTCCAGCACCAGGTAGCGGGTGTCGGCGTCGGCGCGCAGCACCGTGAGCGGGTGGCCGATCTCGTTGTTGTAGCTGCCGACCGGCGCGATGGTCGGCCCGGCGAGCTCGGTCAGCCGGCCGATGAGGTCCTTGGTGGTGGTCTTGCCCGCCGACCCGGTCACCCCGACGACGGTGGCGGCGGGCAGCGAGGCGGCGACCACCGAGGCCAGGTCGGCCAGCGCGGTCACGGGATCGGGCACGATGATCGACGGAGCCTCGACGGGCCGGGCGGCCAGGACGGCCACCGCGCCGGAGCGGACGGCCTCGGCCGCGAAGTCGTGGCCGTCGACCCGCTCGCCGCGGATGGCCACGAACAACGATCCCGGCTCGACGGCACGGGAGTCGGTGACGACCGGGCCGCGCACGACGGCCCGGGGGTCCGCTGTCCCCGACAGAGCGCCGGAGGTGATCTCGGCGATCCGCGCCAGCGGCATCGGGATCATGGAACTACCTTCCTGAGTGCTTCGGCGACGACCTCGCGGTCGTCGAACGGGATCACCTCGCCGGCGATGTACTGGCCCTGTTCGTGCCCCTTGCCCGCCACGACGACGACGTCGCCCTGCCGGGCTCCGGCGATCGCCAGGCCGATGGCCGCGCGCCGGTCCGGCTCCACGACCACGTGGGCTCGCTCGGCGCTCGGCACGCGCAGTGCTCCGTCCATCATGGCGACAAGGATGGCCAGCGGGTCCTCCGAGCGGGGGTTGTCGCTGGTGAAAATGGCCACATCGGCCAGGCGGGCGGCGGCCTCGCCCATCAGCGGGCGCTTGCCGCTGTCGCGGTCTCCCCCGCAGCCGAGCACCACGGTCAGGCGGGCGGTGGTGACCTCGCGCAGCGCGCTCAGCACCGACTCGACCGCGCCCGGCTTGTGGGAGTAGTCGACGATCGCCTGGAACGGGTGGCCTGGCTCGGTGATGCGCTCCATGCGGCCCGGCACCCCCCGCATGCCGCCGACGCCGGTGACGGCCGCCTGCAGCGGCACCCCGGCCTCGACCAGGGCCACGATCGCGCCCAGCGCGTTGGCGACGTTGAACGGGCCGGGCAGGGCCACCTCGACGTCGGCCTCGATGCCGCCGGGGCCGAGCACGCGGAAGGCCGAGCCGTCCGCGCCCAGCCGGACGCCGACCGCCCGCCAGTCGGCCTCCTCCGAGCCCGACGGCGAGAACGTGGTCATCGGCACCTTGGCGACCCGCAGCAGCTCGCGGCCGTGGGCGTCGTCGAGGTTGGTCACGCCGACGCGGCTGAACTCCGGCTGGAAGAGCCTGGCCTTGGTGAGGAAGTAGTCGTCGAGGTCCTTGTGGAAGTCGAGGTGGTCCTGCGACAGGTTGGTGAACAGCGCCACGTCGTAGAACAGGCCGTCGACCCTGCCGAGCGCCAGCGCGTGGCTGGAGACCTCCATCGTGGCCGCGCTCACCCCGCGCTCGCGCATCAGGGCGAACAGGCCGTGCAGCTCGGAGGCCTCGGGCGTGGTCAGGCGCGGCGCGAACTCCAGGTCGCCGGCGTGGATCTCGACGCCGCCGATCAGGCCGGTGGTGTGGCCGGCCGCGCGCAGTCCCGCCTCCAGCATGAAGGTGGAGGTGCTCTTGCCGCTGGTGCCGGTGACGCCGATGGCGGCGATCTCGTGGGCCGGCTGGCCGTACACCCAGGAGGCGATCTGGCCGAGCATGGCGCGCGGGTCGGGCACGATCAGGACGGGCAGGCCGGTGCGCGCGGCGTCGTCGTGGCCCGCCGGGTCGGTCAGGACGGCGGCGGCGCCGTGGGACATCGCCTCGGCGGAGAAGGCGGCGCCGTGTGCCACGTTGCCGGGGAGCGCCACGTAGAGGTCGCCGCGTCGCACCTTGCGCGAGTCGATCGAGACCCCGGTGATGGCGGCGTGCGGCGAGCGGGAGGTGTCGGCGTCGAGCATGGTCGCCAGCCCGCTCAGCGGGCGCGGCGGGTTGTCGGCGGGGCGCATGGGCCGGTCGGCGACGGGCGCGGCGGCACCGGCCGAGCCCGAAGCGGCCGAACCTGAAGCGGCCGAACCAGAAGCGGCCGAGCTCGCGGACGGTGCCGTGGCGGCTCGGGAGGTGGGACCGGACACGACGTCGTCGGCGTGGTGAGCGGGCACGCCCGAGCCCGCCTCGGCCGCCGCTCTGGCGGCTTGGGCGTCTCTGGCGGACCCGGCGCGGTCGGTGTTGGACGGGGAGAGCACGGCGAGAGCGTACCTTCCCCGCTCATCCTGCGGCGCGTGTCGCGCCGGAGGGTGGAATCTTCTTGCTCTTGATCGCGAAGGTCATGACGTCCTTGAAGACCGGCGCGGCGATCTGCCCGCCGAAGTGGCCCACCGTGGGGTTCTGCAGCACCGACAGGACCACCAGCTGCGGAGCGTCGGCCGGGCTGAAGCCGACGAACGAGGCGGTGTAGCCCTTGTAGTCGCCGATGGCGGCGTCGTAGCGGTTGGCGGTGCCGGTCTTGCCCGCCACCCGGTAGCCCGGGATGGCCGCGGCCTGGCCGGTGCCCTCCGCTCCGACGGCTCCTTCGAGCATGCCGGTGAGCTGCTTGGCCGTCGCGTCGCTGACCACCCTGGTCTGCTGACCGGGAGCGGCAGGGACGAACGCGCCCGACTCGTCGGTCTGCCCGGCGATCAGTTGCGGCTCGATGCGCACGCCGCCGTTGGCGATGGTCTGGTAGACGCTGGCCATCTGCAGCGCCGTGACCGACACGCCCTGGCCGTAGGCGATCGTGCAGCTCTGGCTGCCCGACCATTTCTGGTGGTCGGGCAGGATGCCCGCCTCCTCGCCGGGGATGCCGCCGCCGGGCCTGCTGCCGAAGCCGAAGGCCTTCAGCATGGCGTGCAGGCGCTCGTTGCCGATCTTTCTGGCGGCCTGGACGACGGCGGTGTTGCTCGACTGCGACATCGCCTTCTGGAAGGTCATCTTCTCGGTGGGGTGCGGGTGGGAGTCGCGCAGCACCTTGTCGAAGCACTTGATCTTGTCGGCGACCGTCAGGGTCGTGTCGGGCCGCATGACGCCGCTCTCCAGCGCCGCGGCGGCCGTGATGACCTTGTTGGTGCTGCCCGGCTCGAAGACCTCGGCGGCGGCGCGGTTGACGTAGAGCGAGCTCGGCGCCCTGCCCCAGTTGCTCAGGTCGACCTCGGGCGCGTTGGCCATGGCCAGCACGTGGGCGTCCTTGACCGACATCACGATGACCGTGCCGCTGTCGGCCTTGGTGGCGGCGACCTGCTCGGCGATGGCCTTCTGCGCGGCCCACTGGATGTCGCGGTCGATGGTCAGGCGGATGTCGCGCCCGTCGACCGAGGGCTTGCGCTGGCTGCTGGTCATCGGGATGCGCTGGCCGTCGCGGCCGATCTCCACCCGCTGGGTGCCGTCCTGTCCGGCGAGCAGGGTGTTCTTGGCCGCCTCCAGGCCCGACAGGCCAGCCCCGTCGGAGCCGACGAAGCCGATGACGCTTCCGGCCAGCTCCTTGGCGGGGTACATGCGCTTGTAGTGCTTCTTGGCCGAGACGGTCGGCAGGTCGAGCTTGAGCACCGCGTCGGCCACCAGCGGCTCGATGTCCTTGGCGATGCGCTGGTAGCGCGTGGTGGTCTTGGCCAGCTTGGCCATGATGTCGGCCTCGGGCACGCCGAGGGCGGCGGCGAGCTTCTTCGCCACCTCGGGCCGCTTGGCCGGGACGATCTTGGAGGGGTCGAGGGAGATCTCGCGCGCCTCCACGGTCAGCGCCAGCGGGTTGCCGTTGACGTCAGCGATCGTGCCGCGCTTGGCGGGGATGTCCTCGGTGCGCACCCGGTTGGCGGCGCCGGCGGCCTCGTAGACCTTGGAGTCGAGGCCCTGCATCTGGATCAGGCGGCCCGCGAAGATCGACAGGATGAAGGCCATGGCGATGACGCCGATCTTGATGCGCCGGCGCGGGTTGCCCAGGCGCAGCACCATCGGCGGGCGCGGCGGCTGCGGGGGCCTCGGGGGCGGCGGCTTGCGTCCGGGCGGGCCGGGACGCCTGACGCCCTCGCGCTGCTGGCTGGCGCCGCGGGGGCGCGGCACGCCGAGGCCGGGCGCACTGCTCTCGCCGTCACGCCCGGCGGGGCCTCGCCTGGCCGAGCGGTTGCGCCCTTCGTCGGCGGAGCGGCTGCGGCTCCCGCGCGACGGAGGGGCCTCGTCGGTCTCGTCGTCGTCGAACCGGCCCCGACGAGCGCCGTCGCCGTCGTCGTCACGGCCCTGCCTGCCACGCCGTACGGAGTCGGTCTCCTCGTCACGCCCCTGCCTACCACGTCGCACAGGATCGGTCTCGTCATCGCGGCCCTGCCTGCCACGCCGTACAGGATCGGTCTCGTCATCGCGGCCCTGCCTGCCTCGCCGTACGGAGTCGGTCTCGTCGGCGGGGCGGCGGTCGGCGGGGTTGCGGCGGTCGCGGCTGCGCGGCGGCTCGAAGCGCGGCAGGTCGATCGGGTCCGGCGGCGTGGGCCGGCGGCGCGGTGGTTCCTCGGGACCCGGGCGGCCCGCCCCCTCGGAGCGGGCGGCTCCCCCGGTCGCACCGGGGCGCCCTGACCGGCCCGGGCCGCCCGGGCCACGTCGAACGGCGCCTGACCCTCCCGGAGAGCCGGCGCCGCCTGAACTGCGGCCGGGGCCCTGGCCCCGGCCGCCGGAGTCTCTCACCGACCGTTACCCAGCCAGTTGATGCCCTCGTCGGGTGTCATGCCCTGTCCCTCGGCGCGCTTGGCGACCTCGCCGGGCAGCTGCTGCTCGTAGACCTCGCGCTCCAGCGACGCCTTCTGCAGCTTGGCGGTGGCGATCTCCTCCTGAAGCTGCGTGGCGGTGATGGAGTCGCGGGCCAGGACGGTGTTGAGCAGGAGCAGGCTGACGAGCCCGCCGAGCATGAGTCCGACGACGAGCAGCACGAACGGCGTGCGCTGCTTGCGGGTGATGCCGGGGCGGCGCGCCTGCGAGGGCACGCGGCGCGGCTGCGCTGCGACGCGCGGCCGGGGAACCGCACTGCTCGCGGGCCGCGCCGCGCGGCTCCTGGGCATGGTGCCACCGCTGCCCCGCTGGGGTCTGATCTCCTGCTCAGTCCTCGTCAAGTCGGATCCTCTCTGCCGCCCGCATCCGGGCCGAGGCGGCCCGCGGATTGCGGGCCACCTCTTCGTCCGTGGGGAGCTCCGCTCCCCTCGTCAGGAGGCGGAACCGAGGCTGGTGCGCCGGGAGCGGCACCGGCAGCCCGGGCGGGCTGGTGTCCTTGGTTCGCGCCGTGAGGGCCTGCTTGGCCAGCCGGTCCTCGAGGGAGTGGTAGGAGAGCACGACGACCCTCCCGCCGAGCGCCAGCGCGTCGAGGGAGGCGGGGAGCGCCGCTTCTAGAGCGCTCAGCTCCGCGTTGACCTCGATGCGCAACGCTTGGAAAGTCCGCTTCGCGGGGTTGCCCCCCGTCCGTCGAGTGGCCGCGGGAATCGCCGAACGAACGATCTCCGCCAGCCGCAAAGTCGACGTTATGGCCTCCTTGGCCCTTTCTTGCACGATTAGGCCCGCGACACGCTGTGCGAACCGTTCCTCCCCGTAATCGCGAAGGATGCGCACGAGCTCGGGAGCGGAGTACGTGTTGACGATCACCTCGGCGGTGAGCTCCTGCGTGGAGTCCATCCGCATGTCGAGCGGAGCGTCATAGGAATAGGCGAACCCGCGCCCCGCCTCGTCGAGCTGCGGCGAGGAGACGCCCAGGTCGAAGAGCACACCGTTGATCGTCTTACGGCCGGCGTCGGCCAGCACGGCCGGCAGCTCGTCGGACGTCGCGTGCACGAGCGTGGCGCGGTCGGCGTACGGCGCGAGCCTGCGCGTGGAGTGCTCGATCGCGAAAGGGTCGCGGTCGATGCCGATCAGGTGGAGACCGGGGTGCGCGGCGAGCAGCGCCTCGGAGTGGCCGCCCAGGCCCAGGTTGGCGTCGACGACGACGGCGCCTGGCGCCTCGAGCGCGGGAGCCAGCAGCTCCAGCACGCGCTCCAGCAGCACGGGAACGTGCACGCTCTCGCTCATCGTCGAACCCCCCTCTCGCGGCTGGCCACATTCGTCGGCGAACAGCCCGGAACCCCCACCTTGTGTACTTTCGCCGACCCGGTGCCGTCCGGCCAGGTCCCCATCCGCATCCTCTGCTGGCGCCGACCCACCTGACACCGGGGAAGGTGCATCAGCTGGAAGGCGCACGGTTGCGGCTGGAGACCTCGCCGAACGACATCACCGACGGCCGGCCGCCTGGGGCGGCCTCATCTGCTAGAGAATCCCTGGCAGCACCTCCTCGGACAGATCAGCGAACGCCTGTTCCTGCTCGTTGAGGTAGGTGTCCCAGGCCGCCGAGTCCCAGATCTCGAGCCGGGTGTTGGCACCGATGACCACGCAGTCACGTTCCAGGCCGGCGTACTGGCGCAGGCTCTGCGGGATCGTGATGCGTCCCTGCTTGTCGGGTGTCTCGTCGGAAGCGCTGGCGAACAGGACACGGCTGTAGTCGCGTACCGCCTTGGCCGTCACGGGCGCAGTGCGGAGAGCCTCGGTAATGCGCTGGAACTCCTCTACGGGAAAGACGTAGAGGCATCGCTCCTGGCCCTTGGTGATCACAAGACCCTCCGCCAGCTCCTCGCGGTACTTAGCCGGCAGGAACAGCCGTCCCTTGTCGTCAAGGCGCGGTTGGTGGGTGCCGAGGAACATCGCCTCCCACCTCCCACGCCTTGTGAAGTGTCAGTACTGGCGCACTGGCCCTCCACTGCGCACCACCATACTCCACTTCTCTCCACCGTCAACTGATTCCAATCCAGTTCAGAGCCACTTGACACAACGTTTCCGCAGGTCAAAGCGGTGGAGCGGAGTGGAGGGCGTGGAGGGGCCCGACAGGGTGCTGGGCGTGTCGCGCATGGCGGAAAGTCAACGCCCGCCGCCGTTCCCGGACTGCGGGGCGACACGGGTGGGGGAAAAGTGGGGCGCCACGTCACGGGATTGGCACGTCTATGCGACAAGAACCGAACCCATCACCACGACACTGAGTGTTCTGTCCGAATGTTCGGCAAAAGTCGCTTGCGAACCCGCCGCGTCGTAGGGTCGGTACACACAATGGAAATGGAATGGTATGGCTCCCGCAAATAGCACCCCCGCGCGGGAAAGCCTTCACATCTCTCATGGAGGCCTGGTGGCAGTAACCCATGACGTCCCGCCTCAGCTCGATGAGCTGGTGTCCACCGCTCACCGCATTCGGCAGGCGATCGAATCGGTGATCGAGGGCAAGAGCGACGCCGTCCGCCTCACCGTGACCGTCATGCTCGCCGAGGGCCACCTCCTCATCGAGGACGTGCCGGGCGTGGGCAAGACGATGCTGGCCAAGGCCTTGGCGCGCTCCATCGACTCGTCGGTGCGGCGCGTGCAGTTCACCCCCGACCTGCTGCCCAGCGACATCACCGGGGTCAGCGCGTACAACCAGCAGACGCGGGAGTTCGAGTTCAAGCCGGGCCCGATCTTCGCCAACATCGTGGTGGGCGACGAGATCAACCGGGCCTCGCCGAAGACCCAGTCGGCGCTGCTGGAGTGCATGGAGGAGCACCAGGTCACCGTCGACGGCGTGACCTACGAGCTCGAGACCCCGTTCATGGTCATCGCCACGCAGAACCCCATCGAGATGGAGGGCACCTACCCCCTTCCCGAGGCCCAGCGCGACCGCTTCACCGCGCGCGTGGCCATGGGCTACCCCGAGCCCGCCGCCGAGCTGGAGATGCTCGACGTGCACGGCGGCACCTCGCCGATCGACAAGCTGCAGCCGGTCGCCACCACCGCGGAGGTGAAGGCGCTGATCGAGGCGGTGCGCGGCGTCTACGTCTCGCAGGCGGTCAAGAAGTACGCCATCGACCTGGTCGTGGCCACCCGCCACTCCCCCGACCTGCGCCTGGGCGCCTCGCCGCGCTCGACACTGCAGCTGATCAGGGCCGCGCGCGCCCACGCGGCGCTGTCCAACCGCGACTACGTCATCCCCGACGACCTGCAGGAGCTGGCGGTGCCGGTGCTGGCCCACCGGCTGCTGCCCAGCGTCGAGGCGCACGGCCAGCGCCGTACCCCCGACCAGGTCGTCTCCGAGCTGATCCGGCGCGTGCCGGTTCCGGAGACCCGGGGCCGATGAGAGCCGGCACGGCGAGGACCCCGACACGGAGGGCCGGGTCATGAGAGCAGGACTGAGCGCTCTCACCTCACGCGGCCGCTCCTTCCTCGCGGCGGGGGTGGCCGCCCTGCTCATGGCGGTGCTGCTGGGCGAGCACGATCTGCTGCGCATCGGCGTGCTGATCGCCGCCCTGCCGCTGCTGGCGGCGATGGTGGTGGCGCGGACCAGGTACCGCCTGTCCTGCGCGCGGCGGTTGTCGCCCGCGCGGGTCGAGGCGGGCGGCGAGACCACGGTGACGCTGCGCCTGGAGAACGTCACCAGGCTGCCCACCGGGCTGCTGCTGATCGAGGACACCGTCCCGTACGCCCTGGGCGTGCGTCCGCGGTTCGTGCTCGACCGGGTGGAGGCGCGCGGCATCCGCGAGATCGACTACCGGGTCCGCTCCGACCTGCGGGGCCGCTTCTCCATCGGCCCGCTGGTCGTACGGATCACCGACCCCTTCGGGCTGGTGGAGCTGACCCGTGCCTTCACCATCACCGACACGCTCACGGTCACGCCCCAGGTGCTCTCGCTGCCCCACGTGCGGCTGTCGGGCGAGTGGACGGGCGGCGGCGACAGCCGTACCCGGTCGGTGGCGGCGGCCGGCGACGACGACGTGGCGCCTCGCGAATACCGGCAGGGCGACGACCTGCGGCGGGTGCACTGGCGCTCGACCGCGCGGCACGGCGAGCTGATGGTGCGCCGCGAGGAGCAGCAGTGGCAGAGCCGCGGCGCGCTCCTGCTCGACACCCGCCGCTACGCCCACCGCGGCGAGGGCCCGCGCTCCTCGTTCGAGGTGGCGGTCTCGGCGGCGGCCTCGATCGGCGTGCACCTGGCGCGCGAGGGCCTGGGCCTGCGGCTGGTCACCGACCAGGGCGCCGAGCACCTGACCGACAGCGGCGGGTCCCACTCGCTGCTCGACACGCTGGCCGTGGTCAAGGGCAGCCCCAACCGCTCGCTCGACATGGGCATCTCCGCGCTGCGGCAGGACGGCGGCGACGGGCTGATCGTGGCGGTGCTGGGCTCGCTGGACCCCGAGGAGGCCAGGGACCTGGCCAAGCTGCGCCACGGCGGCGTCACGGGCGTGGCCGTCCTGCTGGACGTCGAGTCGTGGGACGTGCGCTCGTACGGCTCGGCGGAGAACTACCAGACGGTGACGAACCTGATGGCGGGGTTCGGCTGGCGCATCGTCAGGCTGCCCGCGGGCGCCTCCATCGCCAATGTCTGGCCCGACGCGGCCAACAAGAACCGTTTCACGCTGACGGGAGGTGCGGCATGAGGCTCTCGCTGGCGTCGGCCGTGGCCACGTTCGCCGTGGCGATCGTGCTCTACCCGCTGCTTTCGGGCGGCGGCTGGTTCTGGGGCGCTCTCGGAGCCGTGGCGGTGGTGTTCGGCGCGAGCGTGCTGTCGGGCAAGCTCGCCCTGCCCGCCTGGGCGGCGCCGTTCGTCGGCGTGCTGGCGATGCTGCTCTACATCACCGCCGTCTTCACCGGCACCAAGGCCTGGGCGCTGCTCTTCCCGACCACCGACTCCATCCCGCACCTGGCCAAGCTGTACGCCGCGGGCTGGACCGACATCCAGCGGTTCGCCGCTCCCGTGCCCTCGAACACGGGCGTGTCGCTGCTGACCACCACGGGCGTGGGCGGCATCGCGATCATCGTCGACCTGCTGGCCACGCGCCTGCGCCGGGCGGCGCTGGCGGGGCTGCCGCTGCTGGCGCTGGTCACCGTGCCGGCGACGATCCTCAGCGACCCGATCGGCTGGCCGTCGTTCATCATCGCCGCGCTCGGCTTCACCGGCCTGCTCATCGCCGACGGACGCGAGCGTATCGGCCACTGGGGACGCGCGGTGCTGGTGCGCAGGACGCGGCACGCCACCTCGGGCCCGCGTGACACCGCCGACACCCGCGGGCTGCGGCTGTCGGGCAAGCGCATCGGGTTCGCCGCGATCGGCGTGGCGCTGGTGCTGCCGGCGCTGGTGCCGACGATGGAGCCCTTCCAGCCGTTCACCTTCGGCGTGGGCGGCTCGGGCCGGGGCGACGGCGGCAACTCCATCACCATCCCCGACCCGGTGGCCGGTCTGAAGGGCCAGTTGCAACTGCCGGAGAAGCGCACGGTGCTGACCTACTCCAACAGCGACAACCAGCCCAGGTACCTGCGGATCTACTCGCTCGACGTCTTCGACGGCGAGCAGTTCCGCATGACGCCGCCCAAGGGCGCGCCGGAGAACAGGACCGAGAACGGCCCGCTCCCCCGACCGCCGGGCCTGGGTGACAGCACCCCGGTGCAGGAGGTCAACACCAAGATCCAGATCAGCGAGGAGGTCGAGGACCTCCGGTTCCTGCCGACCCCCTACCCGGCCTCCCAGGTGCGGGCCGACGGCGACTGGCGTGCCGACGTCGGCAGCCTGATGGTCTTCACCACCGAGGAGGACGCCTCGGGCATGGAGTACGAGGTCTCCAGCATCGAGCCGAAGCCCACGCCGGAGCTGCTGGCCGCCTCCCAGCCGGCCGCGGCCGACCGGGTGGACCAGAAGCTGCTGGAGCTGCCGCCCGGCTTCCCGCAGGAGATCAGGGACCTGGCCGACTCGACCACCTCCAAGGCCAAGAACCAGTACGAAGCGGCCACCATGATCCAGGAGCTGTTCACCGACAAGACGAACGGCTTCACCTACAGCCTGCAGACGCAGGGGCAGAACAACAACGCCCTGGTCGACTTCCTGATCTACAGCAAGACCGGCTACTGCGAGCAGTACGCGGCCGCGATGGCGCTGCTGGCCCGCGCGGTGGGCATCCCCGCCAGGGTGGCCATCGGCTACACCGGCGGCAGCAAGGTCGAGAACGGCTTCCAGGTCACGACCGCCGACATGCACGCCTGGCCGGAGCTGTACTTCGAGGGCGCCGGCTGGCTGGCCTTCGAGCCCACCCCGACGGCCTCCGCGCCGCTGGGCCAGGGCACCGCCCGGGTTCCCGGTTACACGGTGCGCCCGACGGAGCAGAGCTCCAACCCGAGCGGTCCCGACAACACGGTCAACCCTGAGGTCGGCGAGGTGCCGACCCTGAACCCCAACGCCCTGCGCAACATCCGCGAGCTGGAGCAGGACCGGCTGGCGGGCAACGGCAGCCTCATGGTCGAGGAGGGCATGCCGCTCTGGGGCAAGATCGGGCTGGGCGCGGCGGCGTTGCTGCTGCTCCTGCTCGTCCCGGCCGCCATGCGCCTGGTCACCAGGAGCAGGCGGGTGCGGTCGCTGTCGTGGAAGGTCTCGGGCCCGTCGGACGAGGTGACGGCCAGGACCGCGCGGGTCAGCCCGCCGGTGGCGGCCGCGTGGGCCGAGCTCGACGACGTGCTGTGCGACTACGGCATGGCCAGGCAGCCCAGCGAGACGCCCAGGGCGCTGGCCAGGCGGCTGACCGAGCAGCTGGAGTTCGACGCCGACGCGGCCACGGCCATCGCGGCGATCTCCACGGCGGTCGAGCGGGTGCTGTTCGCCCGCGAGCCCGGCGTCATCGACCCGCTCAAGCCGCATCTCAAGACGGTACGGCGGGCGCTGGCCGACACGGTGACGCGCGGCAGGCGGCTGAGGGCGGCGCTGCTGCCTCCCTCGACCATGCAGCGCATCCGAGGCCTGGGCGAGAAGCTGCTCGACGGCTTCGACCGGCTGGAGAACATCCGGCTGCGGCGCGGCGGCTCCGAGGAGGAGACGTCGTCGCGGGAGCTGGTCAACAGGTGACCGGCGGGCGGGTGATCCTCGGTGGGACCGGGGGTCACCCGCTCGACTGCACCCAGGTCAGGACGGCCAGCACGCGGCGGTTGTCGTCGGCTCCCGGCTCCAGCCCGAGCTTGCCGAAGATGGCCGCGATGTGCGTCTCCACGGTCTTGACGCCCAGGTGCAGCCGCCTGCTGATGGCGACGTTGGAGCGGCCCTCGGCCATCAGCGTCAGGACCGACTGCTCGCGCTCGGTCAGGCTGTCGAGGCCGGAGACGGCGGTGCGGCGGGTGAACAGCCGCGAGACGATCTCGCTGTCGATGACCGACTCCCCCGCGATCACGCGCGACAGGGCGTCGCGCACGGTGGCGGCGTCGTCGACCCGATCCTTCAGCAGATAGCCCACGCCGGAGGGGCCGATCTCCAGCAGTTGCCTGGCGTAGGCGCTCTCGGCGTAGGTCGACAGCACCAGCAGGCCCAGGCCCGGATGGGCGGCCCTCAGGGCGGCGGCGCCGGCCAGCCCCTCGTCGGTGAAGGTGGGCGGCATCCTGATGTCGAGTATCACCGCGTCGGGAACGTCCGTCAGGAGCAGCTCGTGCAGCTCGGCCAGGTTTCCCGCCTGGCCGGCGACCTCCACGCCCACCGCCTGGAGCAGGAGGGCGACGCCGTGGCGGAAGAGGGCCGAGTCGTCGCAGAGCATGATCCGCATCAAGGGCTCCCGGCCGGGTCGGCGTGCGCGTGGGGCGGCGGAGCGGGCAGGTCCGCCCGCAGGAGCGTACCGCCGCCGGGCGGGCTCTGGAGCTCGAGCGAGCCGCCGAGGGCCGCGACCCTGTCCTGGAGCCCGGCCAGCCCGCCGCGCGGGGTCAGGACGGCGCCGCCCCTGCCGTCGTCGGCCACGGTGACGGTGATCGCCTCGCCCCGGGGGGCGAGCACGACCGTGATCCGGCGCGCCCGAGCGTGCTTGATGGCGTTCGTCAGGGCCTCGCAGATCACGAAGTAGGCGGTGGTCTCGACGGCCGGGCCGACGGAGACGTCCGGGATGTCGATCTCGGTCTCGGCCGGGAGCGCCTCCGCCAGGCCCTGGACGGCGGCGGCCAGGCCGATCTGCTCCAGGACCGCCGGGTGGATGCCCCTGGCCAGGTCGCGCAGCTCCGACAGGGCGGCGCGCAGGCCCGACCTGGCCTCGTCGACGAGCTCGCGCACCGCCGGGTCGTCGCTGGTGGCCTGCAGGCGGCCCAGGGTCGCGGCCAGGGTGAGCAGCCGCTGCTGCGCCCCGTCGTGCAGGTCGCGCTCGACTCTGCGGCGTTCGGCGACGCCGGCCTCGACGATCCTGGCGCGGGACTCGGCCACCTGGCGGACCTGCTCCTGCAGGTCCGCGTGGAGGCGGGCGTGGTCGAGGGCGAGCGCGGCGGCCTCCAGGGCGGCCCGCACCACGTCGTCGCGCCGCCGCAGCTCCGGGGCGGTGAGCAGGTGGGCCAGGGGGCGGCCGTCGAGGTCGGTGACGGGCAGGACGAGGCGGTCGCCCGGCCGCGGCGGGTGCTCGCCGAGGCGCAGTTCCAGGTCCGGGTCGGCGAGGGCGTCGCGCAGCGCCTGCCGTACCGACTCCAGGGTTGCGGGCCTGGCCAGGTTCGTGACCAGATCGGCCACCGCGGCCCGGTCCAGCCTCCGGCGTACGGCGGCCGCCAGGAAGGCCAGCGGGAGCAGCAGCGGGGCGGCGATGCCGGAGATCGACACCACGTCGGGGACGTGGGCGCGCGCCATCTGGTCGCCGGCGCCGGTGATCCACGGCGCGATCATCCAGGCGGCGCTGGACAACAGCGCGAAGGCGTACACCGCCGAGGCCAGGAAGACCGGCACGAGCTCGCGGCGCTCCAGCCCGCGCGCCCTGAGCGCCCGGTGCACGACGAGGGCGAGCGCGGCCAGGGTGACGCCGATGACCGACAGCCAGTACAGGCCGTAGCCGGGGCGCTGCTCGACGCCGGTGTGGAAGACGGTCACCCATGCGAAGGGCGCCGCGGGCCATCCCGGAGGATCGGGATCCCAGGTGAGATTGTCGGCGGCGTTGGCGATCATGACGAGCGCCCAGGCCGCGGCGACGAAGCGCGGGTAGCCGATCCGCTCGCGCGGATAGCTCAGCAGGATCGTCATCAGGATGAGCGCCGGGATGGGCCTGACCAGGCCGGCGACGAACGGGTACCAGCCCCAGACGCGGTTGGTCAGGTCGGCCGTCAGCTCGGCCCAGGCGGCGGCCACGAACAGCACGCCGATCAGGCGCGACTCGGCCAGGAACAGGGCGCCCGTGGCGGCCAGCGCCACCTGGCCGCACAGCAGCAGGGTGGGCTCGAGCGCGACGTGGGAGTAGTCGGGCCACACCGCCCAGAGGCCGTACGCCAGCGTGGCCATGATGATCGCCGTGGTGCGCATGGCTTCAGTCTCGGCAGCGTGAAGCACGCTGAGAAGGGGGTTAACCCTGAGCGCACGACGACGGCTCCCGGCGGGCAGCACGACGGCAGCACGCAGGAAGCCGTGGAGCGGTAACCGATTCGAGCGGACCGCCCCCCTCGCGGGAGGCGGTCATCGATGTTCTAGCGGTCGTCGTGGCGACGACGCCAGCGTTCCTCCATGCGTTCCATGAAGGATCCGCGGTTACCACGACGCGAGCCCTTCGCCGGAGGCACCCCTGCCCCCGACGCGGCCGCGTCACCTATTCCACTCATACGCTTCCAGCTCGACAGGCCCCACAGACACGCGGCGAGCATGACCACGAAACCGCCGACGCCGAGCGGGATCATGTTCATGACCACGCCGACCATCAGCAGGACGATGCCGAGAACAAAGCCGATGGTGGCCTTGATCAGACGTCGCTTGTAATGGTTGCGTGGGTCACTGATCCTTACGGTGTTGGCCCACTTCGGGTCCTCGGCGTAGAGGGCCTGCTCGATCTGGTCGAGCAAGCGCTGCTCGTGCTCAGAGAGCGGCACGGCGCCTCCCAAGGACGGCCCCATAACGGGGAAGACGGCAACGGACGACACGGGGTGTCCGAACCTCGCGGTCGGTTATCCCCAGAATACGAGGCTGTAGACGTAGGCGAAAGAAAACGGCCAACGCAGACCAAACCGGAGGTGACAAAGAGATCATTCCCGCACCCCCGGACCTAGTCCCCACATGGCCCATCATGCATCCATTTCATCAAGTCGTCCTCGCACCAGTGAAGCCGGGACCACCGCATCGGGTCCGAACCGCCGGATCGCCTTGTCCATAGCCCTTTCCGCCTCTCTCCAACCGCTCTCGCGCTCACCCAGGCTGAGCTGGTGCGTCGCACCGTCGGCGGGGGTCAGCTGCTCCATGCGGACGCCGACGAGGCGCAGACGGACCCGCTCGAGACCCGACGCCCCGAACAGGGCGCAGGCGGTCGAGTAGATCTCCTGGGCCACATCTGTGGGTTCCCTGAGAGTTTTGGACCGGTTGATCGTGGAGAAGTCGGCTCGGCGAAGCTTCACGCTTACCGTCCTTCCCACATAGCCGCTCTTACGCATCCTGGAGGCCACGCGTTCGGACAATCTCAGGAGCTCGCGCTTGATCATCTCGGGGTCGTCGATGTCGACGGAGAAGGTCTCCTCGTTGCCGATGCTCTTGTCGGGGACATGCGCGGTCACCGGGCGCTCGTCGCGCCCCCAGGCCAGCGCCGCCAGGTGACCCCCCGCCGCGGGCCCCAGTTCGCGCTGGAGCGTCGGAACGGGCACTCTGGCCAAATCCCCCACAGTCCGGATTCCAAGCCGCGTGAGGGCCGTTTCCGTGCGTTCTCCGACTCCCCACAGAGCACTCACCGGCAGCGGATGCAGGAAGGCGACCACATCGGCCTCCGGCACCACCAGCAGACCGTCGGGCTTGCACTGCTTGGAGGCCAGCTTGGCGACGAACTTGCTGCTCGCCACACCCACCGAGCAGGTGATGCCGTAGCGCTCGCGCACCTGGGCACGGATCAGCCTGGCGATCGCCGCGGGCGAGCCCAGCCGCTTGCGCGCCCCGCCCACGTCGAGGAAGGCCTCGTCGGAGGCGATCGGCTCCACCAGCGGGGTGACGGAGTGGAAGATCTCCATCACGCCCTTGGAGACCTCGCCGTACTTGCCGTGGCTGGGCGGGATGATCGCGGCCTGGGGGCAGACGCGCCTGGCCCGGCTCATGGGCATGGCGGAGTGCACGCCGTAGGCCCTGGCCTCGTAGGTGGCGCTGAGCACCACGCCGCGCCCGGACGGCGAGCCGACGATCACCGGCAGCCCGCGCAGTTCCGGGCGCTCCAGCAGCTCGACGCTGGCGAAGAAGGCGTCCATGTCGACGTGGAGGATCGGGCAGCCGCTGTCGTCGGCACCGCCGCCACTGCCGCCCCGCGGAGCCGGGCCGACTCCGGTGATCTGCTTTCTCGCCACGCTTCGATTCTATGTTCGACTGGCGACCACGTGGAGCTGCGTCGCGATGTCGCGCAGCACGGGATGGTCGGCGGCCGCCTTCTCCAGGGCGATGAGCGCCTCCGCGGCGCCCGCCTCGCCGTCGGTGAGCCGGCTCGGGACCAGGTCGGCGAAGATCCGCACGCCGTGGGTCTGGGCGGGCTCGAAGCCCGCCTCCCTGAGCAGGGCGGCCAGCTCCCCGGCGGTGAAACGGCGCGGCGTGGGGTCCTTGGCCCCCCAGCGGCCCTGGTCGAGGACCTGCCTGGCCTCGTCGAAGTGGCCGGCGACCGCGCGGTGGATCGCCGTGGCCACCGGGTTGGCCGCCAGCACGCTGACCGCGCCGCCCCCGCGCAGCAGGCCGTGGACGGTGGCCAGCGCCCCCGCCGGATCGTCGACGTACTCCAGCACGCTGTGGCACAACACCAGGTCGGCGCTGCCGACCTGCAGCAGGTCGCCCAGGTCGGAGGCGTCGCCCTGCAGCGCCCGCACCGCCACGCCGGCCTCGGCGGCCCGGCGCTCCAGCGCGAACAGCGAGTCGGGGCTCGGGTCGACGACCGTCACCGTGTGTCCGAGCTCGGCCAGGGGTACGGCGAAGCCGCCCGTGCCGCCGCCTGCGTCGACGATGTCGAGCCGGTCCCTGCCCGCCAGCACCGCGCGCAGGGCGTCCCACACCACCGCGGTGCGCACCCCCGGAGCTCTCGTGACCCCTTGCAAGCCCGCCTCCTCGTTAGGTCTTGGGCCAGCCTATGCCAGGTGGCAGCCGGGCGGGGGAAGGGTAGGAAGGAGTCCGGGGAATGATCCGGGGGGACGCATGGGCGGGGGACACGGGCACGGGCAGATGAGCGCCACGGCGCAGCACCGCTCGCGCATGCTGGTCGTGCTGTGCGTCACCGCGGTGGTCCTGGTCGCCCAGGTGATCGGCGGCCTGCTGGCCAACAGCCTGGCGCTGATCTCCGACGCCCTGCACTCCGCCACCGACGTCACCGGCGTGTTCATGGCCCTGGTCGCCGCCCGTTTCGCCGCCAGGCCCGCCACCGACCGGCGCACCTTCGGCTACTACCGGATCGAGATCCTGGCCGCGGTCGCCAACGCGGTGCTGCTGTTCGGCGTGGCGATCTGGGTGTTCTCCCAGGCGTGGGAGCGGTTCTTCGCCCCGCCGGAGGTCCAGTCGGGGCTGGTGATCGTCGTCGCGCTGGTGGGCCTGGCGGTCAACGCGCTCTCCATGGTCCTGCTCTATCGCGGCCAGAAGGAGTCGCTCAACGTGCGGGGCGCCTACCTGGAGGTCATGGGCGACCTGCTCGGCTCGGTGGCGGTGCTGGTCGCGGCGATCGTCATCAAGCTGACCGGCTGGTACGTCATCGACCCCGTCGCCTCGGTGGTGGTCGCGGTGATGATCCTCCCCCGGGCCTGGAAGCTCCTCACGGAGGCCGTCGACGTGCTGCTGGAGGCCACCCCCAAGGGCATGGACCTGTCGGACGTGCGCACGCACCTGCTCGGCCGCGACGGCGTCGTGGACGTGCACGACCTGCACGCCTGGACCCTCACCTCGGGGCTGCCGGTGCTCACCGCGCACATCGTGGTCGACGACTCGCGGCTGGGCGACGGGCGGCTGCTGGACGAGCTGCACGACTGCCTGCGCGGGCACTTCGACGTCGAGCACTCCACGTTGCAGCTGGAGCCGCGCGGGCACCTGGACCACGAGGGGGCCAAGCACGCCTGAGCACGCCTGAGCACGCCTGAGCACGGCGTCCGGATCATGGTTCGGAAGGCGCGGATCAGCGCTGGAGGCGTCTGGGCGCGCGCAGGCGCCAGGCGTCGGCCAGCAGCTCCCCCAGCTCCTCGCGCCCCACTTCGGCCAGGCGCACCAGCACCGCCGCGTAGCCGTCGAAGTGCGCCGTGGTGAAGAACACCCCGGGATCGGCCGCGACCAGCTCGTGCTTGTGCTCCTCCGCGGCCAGCGGCAGCACCATCACCCCGGGCATCTCGTGCATCCGGGCGAACCACTTCTTCACGACGTAGAACGCCGGCGTGCCGTACATCGGCCGCTCGGAGGTCTCGGGCAGCGCCAGGGCCAGGGCCCGCGCGTCATCCTCTGTGGCCATCCCTCCACGGTAGCCCCCGCCAAGGGGTCAGGGGCTGACGCCGAGCGCGTCGAACAGGGCGGCGGCCCGCTCGCGGTGCTCCGCCGCCGCGGCCTCGGCGCCGCACGCCAGGCGGGCGGCGGCCAGGCCGTGGTGGGCACGCGCCTCCTCCAGGCGCAGCTCGCCCTCGGCGGCCAGGCGCAGCGCCTTCTCGTGCGCGGTGACGGCCGACAGCGGGTCGCCCTGCTCGGCCAGGAGCAGGCCGAGCTGGTTGGAGAGCGCCGCCGACACGCTCATGGCGGCGAGCCCCTCGATGATGGCGAACGCCTCGTCGAGCTCCGCGCGCGCCTCGGGCAGGCGTCCAAGCCGCCGCAGCGTGTCGCCGGTGGAGCCGACGACGGTGGCCAGCATGACGGGGTCGCCGAGCGCGGTGAGCAGGCGGCGGCTGTCGGCCAGGCTGTCGAGCGCCTGCTCGTGGAGCCCCTGGCCGCACAGCGACTCGGCCCGGTGGTGCAGGGCGGCGGCCTCGCCGAGCTGGAAGCCGATCTCGCGGAAGATCGTCAGGGCGCGCTCCAGCGACTCGTCGGCCGGGCCGTACTGTCCGAGCACGATCAACGTGCCGGCCAGGTCGGAGTGGGCCAGGCCCTGCTTGAGGACGTTGCCGACCTCCTCGTGGGCGGCGATCGCCTGGCGCTGGCAGCGCACCGCCTCGGGGTAGTCGCCGAGGTAGTGGTGGAGGTAGCCGGCCAGACCGAGGCACTGCGCCTGGATCCACCGGTCGCCCGCCGCGTCGGCCAGGTCGAGCGCCCGCTGCAGCGAGGCCAGGACCTGGCGGTAGCGGCCGGTGTGCGCCTGCGCGGCCAGGGCGGCGGCGAACAGCGACAGCGCCTCGAACCGCGGCCTGCCCAGGTGGCGGGCTGCCGCGGCGGCCACGTCGCTCAGGGCCGCGCTCTCGGCGAACCGGCCGCGCACCATGAGGTAGGGGTTGAGGTCGGTGGCGATCTGCCACACGTGCTCGTCGTGCCGCCGGTCGGAGGCGGCGTGCCCGGCCGCCTGGACGGCCGCGCGGACGGCGGCGATGACGTTGCCGCACTCGCCGTCGAGCCAGGCCATCGCGGCCTGCCGGTCGGCGTGGCCCGGCTGGTCTCCCACCGGCTTGGGCGGGGGCGGGAGCAGGCGCCTGCGGTTGGGGTTGATCAGGTCGTGGGCGGCGTCGGCCAGGTGGCGGTAGTGGTCGAGCAGGCGGGTCAGGGCGGCCTGGCGCTCGGGGTAGGGCTCCTCGCGCATGGCCACCTCGTGGGCGTGTTCGCGCACGAGGTCGTGGAAGGTCAGGCGGCCGGTCCTGTGCTCTTCGAGGAGGCTGGCGGTGGCGAGCCGGTCGAGCAGCGGGCCCGCCGCGTCGTGGCCGAGGCCGCACAGGGCGGCGGCGGAGCCCGTGGTGATGTCCTGGCCGGGCATGAGGCCGAGCAGGCGGAACAGGCGGCGCGCGGGCTGCGGGAGCCGGGCGTAGGTCAGCTCCAGCGCGCCGCCGACGGCCATGTCGCCGTCGATCCGCAACGTGTCGAGCCGCCCTGCGGCCAGCGCGGCCACATAGCCCGCCAGCGCGCCGCCCTCCTTGCCCGGGGCCGCGCCAAGACCCGGGTCACGGCCGGGGTCACGGCCGGGGCCATGGCCAAGGTCACGGCCAAGGTCACGGCCGGGGTCATGGCCCGGGTGCTGGTGGTCGGCCAGGGTGGCGGCGGCGACGCGCAGGGCCAGCGGCAGCGCGCCGCAGAGCCTGACCAGTTCGAGCGCCGCCTCGGGCTCGGCGGCCAGGCTCTCGGACCCGGCCACCGCCCCCACCAGGTCCAGCGCCTCGTCGACCGGAAGCACGTCGAGCGGGAGGCGCCGCACGCCGTGGCTGGCGACCAGGCCCGTGAGCCGGTCGCGGCTGGTGACGATCACCACGCTGCCGGGCGCCGCCGCCAGCAGGGGCCTGACCTGCTCGGCCGATAAGGCGTTGTCGAGCAGGACGAGCATCCGGCGCCCGGACATCTGCGAGCGGTAGAGCCCGGCGGCGGCGTCCTCGTCGGCCGGGACCTGGTCGGCCGCCAGCCCCAGGGAGCCGAGCAGCCGGGTGAGCGCCTCCAGAGCGCTCATGGCCGGGGCCCGGGAGTAGCCGTGCAGGTTGACGTAGAGCTGCCCGTCGGGGAACTCGTCGGCCATCAGGTGACCGAAACGTACGGCCAGCGCCGTCTTGCCGACGCCCGCGCTTCCCGACACCACGACGATCGGGGCGGTGGTGGCGGAGTCGGGCGACAGGCACCGTTTCAGCTGGTCGAGATCGCCCACCCGGCCCGCGAACCCGGCCACGTCGGAGGGCAGCTCGGCGGGGATGACACGCGGCCCGGAGGTCGCGCCCGGCCCGGGTTCGAGCTCGGGCGAGTCGTTGAGGATCGCCTCCTCCAGGCGGCGCAGCTCGGGGCCGGGGTCGAGGCCGAGCTCCTCGCTGAGCAGCGTGCGGCCCTCGCGGTAGGTCTCCAGGGCCTCGGCCTTGCGCCCGCTCCGGTACAGGGCCAGCATCAGCAGACCGCGCAGGCGCTCGCGCAGGGGGTGTTCGGCGAGCCAGGCCCGCAGCTCGGCGGCGGCCTCGCGGTGATGGCCGAGGGCGAGCTCCTGCTCCGCCCACTCCTCGGCGGCGGCGGGACGCAGGTCGTTCCAGCGTTCGGCGGTGACGCTCGTGCCGAGGTCGAGCCCGGCCAGCGCGGGTCCGCGCCAGGTGGCCAGGGCCTGGGAGTAGAGCACGGCGGCCGCGGCGTGGCGTCCGCCCGCCGCCGCCTGGCGCGCGGCGGTGACGCCCTCCTCGAACGAGCGGGCGTCGAGGCTGCCGGTGGCGACGCGGTAGCCCTGCCCGACGGTCTCGATGATCGTCTCCTTGGCGCCCGCCTCGCGCAGGGCCTTGCGGAGCGTGCCGACGGCGATCATGACCTGGTTGCGCACCGAGGAGGGCTGCGGGTGGCCCCACAGGGTGGCCAGCCGGTCGACGGAGACGGGGCGGCCGTGGTCGAGCAGGAGCGTCGCCAGGACCGCCTGGGCCCGTGGCCCGCCCAGCTTGACCACACGCCCGTGGACCACGGCTTCGAGCGGACCGAGGATCCTGAACTCGACCTCGTCAACCGCCATGGCGGTCACCGTACCATCGGGCGCCGACAGCGCCGAAGATCCGCGGGAGCGGACCCCGGAGGGTCTGCTGGCGCCGTCGCCGTGGCGCCCCCGGCGTCCGGGGTAAGGCGCGACCGCCGTCCGGGCTCAGAGCGCGAGCGTGGGCTTGAGGGCCTTGAAGCGCGCGAGCAGCCCGTTGATGAAGGTCGGCGAGTCGTCGGTGGACAGCTCGCTGGCCAGGTGCACCCACTCGCTGATGACCACGCCCTCGGGCACGTCGGGCATCCACAGCAGCTCGTAGGTGCCGCCGCGCAGCAGGTTGCGGTCGACCGCGGGCATGCGCTCGAGGGTCCAGCCCTCGGCGTAGGTGGTGATCAGCTCGTCGATGCGGTCACGGTGGCGGACCACGCCTTCGACGATGGCCGAGGTGTATTCGTTGACCGGCGGCTCGGCGCGCGCCACCCGCTCGGCGAGGATGGCCAGCGGGTCGGATTCCCGCAGCTCCGCCTCGAAGAGGATGTCGAGCGCGCGCCGTCGCGCCTTACCGCGTGCGGACATCAGGCGCGGCCGAGGTACTCGCCGCTGCGGGTGTCGACCTTGACCTTCTCGCCGGTCGTGATGAAGAGCGGCACCTTGATCTCGGCGCCGGTCTCGAGGGTGGCCGGCTTGGTGCCGCCGGTGGAGCGGTCGCCCTGCAGGCCCGGCTCGGTGTTGGCGATGATCAGCTCGACCGCGGCGGGCAGGTCGACGTAGAGCGCCGCGCCCTCGTTGAAGGCCACCGTGGCGTTGGTGTTCTCGAGCATGTAGCTGGCGGCGCCGCCGACGGTCTTGGAGGGCACGTTGACCATGTCGAAGGTCTCGGTGTCCATGAAGACGAAGTCGTCGCCGTCCTTGTAGGAGAACTGCATCTCGCGCTTGTCGACGTTGGCCACCTCGACCTTCACGCCGGCGTTGAAGGTCTTGTCGACGACCTTGCCCGAGAGCACGTTCTTGAGCTTGGTGCGCACGAAGGCGCCACCCTTGCCGGGCTTGACGTGCTGGAACTCCACGACGGACCAGAGCTCACCACCGTCGAGCTTCAGCACCAGGCCGTTCTTCAGGTCGTTGGTCGTCGCCACTCGTCATTCTCCCGGGTGCGGCCGCTCAAAGGACGAGCAGCTCCTTGGTCGTCTTGGTGAGGAGTTCCGGTCCCGCGTCGCGGGCCACCAGGGTGTCCTCGATGCGGATCCCGCCCCGGCCGGGAAGGTAGACCCCCGGCTCCACGGTCACAGGAACTCGATCCTCTAGTTTACCGGTACGAGCGGGGCCCAGGAACGGGTCCTCGTGGATCTCCAGGCCGACGCCGTGTCCCAGGCCGTGCCGGAAGTCCTCGCCGTGCCCGGCGGCCTCGATGATCGAGCGCGAGACGGCGTCCAGATCTCCCGCGATCGCCCCGGGCTTGACCGCCTCGACGCCGGCCTGCTGCGCCGCGGCGACCAGGTCGTACAGCTCGCGCTGCCAGTCGGCGACGTGGCCGAGCGCCACGGTCCTGGTCATGTCGGCGTGGTAGCCGCGGTAGCGGGCGCCGAAGTCGATGGTGACGAGGTCGCCGGGGTGCAGCTGCCGGTCGGTCGGCGAGTGGTGGGGCACCGCGCCGTTCTCCCCCGCCGCCACGATGGTGTCGAAGGCGGGCTTGTCGGCGCCCAGTTCGATCATCCGGGCTTCGAGGATGCGGGCGAGGTCCTTCTCCGACACGCCGGGGCGGATGCTGCCGGAGATGTCGCTGAAGGCGCGGTCGGAGATGGCGCATGCCGTACGGAGCAGCTCGATCTCGTGCTCGTCCTTGACCATCCTGAGCTGCTCGACGAGCGGGTCGAGGGGGACGACGCCGTTGAGGCGGCGGAAGGCGGCCACGGTCATGTGGGTGGCCTCGACGCCGACGCCCTGCGCGGCCAGGCGGCCGACCACGTCGCGGTCCTCGACGACCTCGATGTCGAGGCCGCGGGTCATCTCGATGTATCGCGAGTCGGTGGCCAGGGTGGCCGAGCCGTCGGCCCAGACCAGGACGGCCGCGTTCGAGCTGTCCAGTCCGGTCAGGTAGCGCACGTTCACCGGGCGGGTGACCAGCAGAGCGGGCACCCCGGGCAGGATCGCCGCCAGTTGTGCCCGGCGCTCTCCGTAATTGACGGTCATTTCGTCAATGTACGCGTATTGACCTTCGCCTCGCGTCCCGACTACCGTCCCCAGCAAGTTAGGAAGGTTTCCTAACTTTGGAGGTCTTATGAGATTCGCCGCCGCCGCAGCCGCGCTAGCAGTCGTGATCACAGGGAGTCCCGCGATGGCCTCACCCGGTGCGCAGGGTTTCATCCGGGTCGACCAGGTCGGCTTCGCCCCCGGCGAAGCCAAGCACGCCTACCTGATGACCGAGGCCGGCGCCCCGGCCACCCGCTTCACGGTCGTCGACCGCCGGGGCCGCCAGGTCCTCAAGGGTACGGCGGGGCGTGACCTCGGCACCTGGAACGCCGCCTACCCCCACGTCTACGACCTGGACCTGAGCCGCCTGCGCGTCCCCGGCAACTACCGCATCAAGGCGGGCTCCCTGGTCTCCGCCGAGTTCACGATCGCCCCCGCAGCACTCCTGGCGGTGCCCGCCGCCAAGATCGTGACCTTCTTCGGCGGCCAGCGCGACGGTGCCGACGCCCTGCGCAAGCCCAGCCACCTCAACGACCGCAGCGCCTCGGTCTACGACTGGCCCGTCTTCACCGGGCCCGACACCGACCAGATCAAGGGCGAGCTGACGAAGATCGGCGGCCCGGTCGACGTCGAGGGCGGCTGGTTCGACGCCGGCGACTACCTCAAGTTCACCCACATCCTGTCCTACGTCGACACGATGCTCTGGGCGGCCAAGAGGGACGGAGCCGTCGACCCGCGCCTGCGCGCCGAGGCCACCCACGGGCTGAAGTACCTCGACAAGATGTGGGACGAGCAGACCAAGACGCTCTACATCCAGGTCGGCATCGGCGCCGGCAACGCCGAGGGCACCTTCGCCGGCGACCACGACATCTGGCGCCTGCCCGAGGCCGACGACCACGACACGGCCGAGGGGCGCCAGTTCATCCGCAACCGCCCCGTCTTCCGCGCCGCCGCCCCAGGCGAGCCGATCAGCCCCAACCTGGCCGGCCGTACCGCCGCCGCCTTCGCCCTGGCCGCGCAGGTGGAGCCGGACCCGCGCAAGGCCGCGCAGTGGCTCGAGAAGGCGGCCTCCGTCTACGCCATGGCCAAGACGGACGGCGTCGGCCAGCTCGTGACCAGCCTGCCGCACGCGTTCTACCCCGAGAGCGTGTGGCGCGACGACATGGAGCTCGGCGGCGCCCAGCTGGCCCTGGCCGCGCTAAGGCTGCGCGACCCGCGGGCCACCGAATGGGTACGGCAGGCCGCGCACTGGGCGGCGCAGTACCTGGAGCACGAGGCGGGCGACACGCTCAACCTCTACGACGTCAGCGCCCTGGCCCACGCCGACCTTGTCAAGGCGCTGCGCAAGTCCCGCGCCACCGGGCTGGCCGTCGACGAGGCCGGGCTGATCGCCGGCCTGAAGGACCAGCTGGAGATCGGCCTGGGCCGCGCCGCGGCCGACCCCTTCCGCGCAGGGGCGCGCTACGACCAGTTCGACTCCGTGCCGCGCACGTTCGGGCTGGCGGCGACCTCGCGGCTGTACAAGCGGGTCACCGGCGACCGCTCCTACGACGCCTTCGGCACCCAGCAGCGCAACTGGGCGCTCGGAGGCAACCCGTGGGGCGTGTCGTTCGTCGCCGGGGTCGGCGAGAACGCGATCAGGTGCCCGCACTACCAGATCTCCAACATCACCGGGAAGCCGGTCGTCGGGGCCGTGGTGAACGGGCCCAACAACGTCTCGCTGTTCGAGGGCGGGCTCGGCGGGCGCTTCGACGAGATGCCCGCCTGCCCGGCGGACGAGGTGGACCGGTACGAGAAGTTCACCGGGCACGACAGCCGGTTCGTGGACGACGTGCGGTCGTGGCAGGCCTCCGAGCCGGCCGACGACTTCGCGGCGATCGCGTTCTACGCGCTGACGCTGATGGCGGGCGACTGACCCTCGGCGCCTGGCTCGCGCCTCCGGTACGGCAAGCGGCCCACACCGCACCGGAGGCGCGAGCCGCTGGGCCACGGCCTCCCTGGGTCACGGCCTTCCTTGGCCCAGTGCTCAGGGCTCAGGGCTCAGGGCCAGAGGCCGAACTTGGTCAGGAACTCGCTCAGCGACCCGTCCCCCCGCACGTCGCCGCGATCGCGGGCCTCGCCCAGCTCCCTGGCCACCTTCCGCAGATCCTTGATGCCGCGATCGATGCGCCCCTCGCGGATCCGCCTGGCGGCGTCGTCGATCTCGCGGTGGGCACGCTGCGCGACGCCGGGCTCGATGGCGCGGGCGTCCTCCTCGTCCTCGACGGCCTCGTGGAAGCGCGACAGCCACGTGTCCCACCCTCCCGGCGGGGGCACGTCGGTGCGCAGCTCGTAGGTGTCGCCCACCGGCTGCGGCCCGAGCGTCTGGACCGGCCCGATGGTCGAGGGCGGCACCTGACTCTCGGACGGGGTCGGCGTCTCGGACGGGGTCGGCTCGGGGGTCGGCTCCCCGGTCACCGTGGACGGCGTCGCCTGCACGACCGGGTCCGGCGTCTCGGAGCCGCGCGGCCAGAAGGCGAAGGCCGCCACCGCCGCCACGATGATCGCCAGGGCGATGCCCAGCTGCACGAGCATGCGCCTGTCGGGACGGTCGAGATCCTCGTGGCGCTGCTCGAACAGGGCGGTCTCGTCGCCCAGCGGCTGCTCCATCACCGCGGTGCCGTACATCGGCTGGGACGCCGACGCGGCCACCGGCTCGCGGGGGGCGCCGAGCGGGCTGGTGAGCGCCTGCCGTACGGCGGAGATGGTGGGACGGGCGGCGGGCTCCTTGGCCAGGCACGATTGCACCAGCGTGCCGAGCTCCTCCGGGACGCCCGACAGCCGCTCCGGCTTGGCGGTGCGGTGCTGCGCCTCCAGGTCGTCGCCCTCGAACGGCGGCTGGCCGGTGAGCAGCTCGTAGGCGACGCAGCCCAGGGCGTAGACGTCGGCGGGCTTGCCGGTCTCCCCGTCGAGCTGCTCGGGAGCGCGGTAGGGGGTCACCGGCACCTCGGGAACGGGCAGGCCGTCGCCGAGCAGCCCGAACCCGGTCACCTTGAGCACCCCGCTGCCGGCGCGCCGGATGTCGGCGGGGCTGAGGTTGCCGTGGACGATGCCGGACCGGTGCGCCGCCTCCAGACCCGACGCGACCTGCGCCAGCACGGTGCGCACCTCGTCGGAGGGGCTGGGTCCCGCCGGGCCCTTGCCGGGCAGGTACTCCATGACGACGAAGCGGTCGCCCACGTCGAGCACGGTCACCACGTTGGGGTGCAGCACGGTGGCGAGCGCCTGCGCCCGGCGGGCGAAGCGGCCCCGCGTGACGGCGTCGCCGCCCTCCTCCAGGAGCTTGACCGCGACGGCCCAGTCCGCCTGCAGGTCGTGGCCGCGCCAGACCTCGCTGGTGCCGGTGCGGTCGATCACCTCATCCAGCCGGTAACGCCCGCTCAGCACCTGTTCCGGCATCTGTCCATCGCTCACCCAAGACACAATAAAGGGGACGGAGAGCACCCCTGCCCCATCGGTCACAACGGTCGCGCACTTGAAGGAAGAAGAGCCGATGAATGGACGGCCTCGCCCGCACTCCGGGAATTAACGTTTCCGCATGCCCGGCAAAGCGTGGAGGAACACTCTTTCGACGACCTTCCGCTGGTCGACGACCCGATCCAAGATCGTGTCGTTCCGCCAGATTCGGAAGGGAAAGCAATGCTGAAGAACATTGTCAAGACCGCCGTCGCCGGAATCGGCTTCGCCGCCGCCACCCTGGCCATCGCCCAGCCCGCCTCCGCCAGCTCGTTCTCCTGGAACGTGGGCGACGGCCTGATCACCTACGTCGACTCGGGCAACCGGCTCTGCGTCGAGGCCTACGACAGCGAGGGCGCCCGCTGGGTCGAGGTGCGCATCAACGGCCGGACCTACCGTGACAACAACAACTACTACGGCGACCCGGGCAGCCTCTGCTGGACCCTCAGCCTGACCGAGAACGCCACCTACACGGCGACCGCCCGGTCCTACTGGGGCGAGCGCGGCACCACCATCTCGCGCGGCTCGCGCTCCTTCACCGCCTAGCACGCGGGGACGGCCACCGCGTGACCGCCACGCGGTGGCCGTAACTCCGGGCGGCGTGCGGCAGATCTCCATGCGGAGGTGCACGTGAGCGACGAGATCCACTACCCGCCGGACCTGTCCGATCTGGAAGGCCCGGAGGAACTGCGCGTCGAATACATCAAGGGCCTGGTCGAGACGGCCGCCGAGGACGCCCGCCATGTGACGCTCAACGTGTCACTCGCCCTCGCCGTGGTCGCCGTCTTCCTCACCCAGCTCCCGCACGAGCTGGTCTTCGGACAGGTCCTGGCGGTGCGGCTGACGCTCTTCCTCGGGTTGCTCGCGCTCGGCGCCTCGGCGATCGCCTTTTTCGGCTACGTGCGTGCGGTGCACTACGCGCGCATGGCGATCGTGCGCAGCCTCGCCTCGGCCGACGCCAAGCACGCCCGCCAGCTCTGGGCGGGCAGATACGGGGTGTGGGAGCGGAAGAAGCGGTGGTATCAGGCGGGTCAGATGCTGATGTACGTGGGTCTGGCGCTGGAGGCACTGAGCATGGCCGTGATCTTCATTCGCGGCTGGCCGCTCACCTGATCCGTGGACGAGAATCCCTCCACACGCGTCCGCCGCCGCGTCGCCGACGAAGAAGAGTGCATGTTCGAGCCACACCTCGCCCGAGCCGTCACGCGAGTCACCGAGACGAGCTGCTGCGGGCTCGAGTGGGCCTCCGAGGGGGGCCAGTACCTCGTCCTGCGAACGACGGACGGCGTCTGCGAAGAGACCGCCCGGGGCCGATACACCGACGCCCGAGCCGTGTGGCAGGACATACTGCGCGGCCACCGCTGCGACACCCGGCGTCCCGCGGAGTTGCCTGCCCACGCGTGACCGGCACGAACGATCCGCGACCAGGGACGCACGCGGCGGGACGCTCTGAGAGATGCCCCAGCTCCGCTTCCCCACGGACCGGGGCACCTCGATCTCCACGCTACCCACGACGACGGGCGTGGGGCGCCGGGGCAGGTGAGAACTCCCTTACGGGGCGGAAAGGGCGGAGAGCCGAAGCTCCCCGCCCTCGCGAACCCACGTCTGACGTCAGGCCAGCGCCGGTTCCCTGTCCCGGTCGGCGGGCGGCTGTGCGGGCTCGTCGTCCAGGTCCTGCGGAGGAGCGTCGTACACGGTGTCGTCCAGCTTGCCCTCCGAGCGGCCCACGATGACCGGCACGACCAGCTGTCCCGTCACGTTGGTGGCGGTGCGGATCATGTCGAGGATCGGGTCGATCGCCAGCAGCAGCCCGACCCCCTCCAGGGGCAGCCCGAGCGTGGTCAGCGTGAGGCTGAGCATCACGATCGCGCCGGTGAGGCCCGCGGTGGCCGCGGAGCCGATCACCGACACGAGGGCGATGAGCAGGTAGTCGCCGACTCCGAGCTGGATGCCGAAGATCTGCGCGATGAAGATCGCGGCGAGCGCCGGGTAGACCGAGGCGCAGCCGTCCATCTTGGTGGTCGCGCCGAACGGCACGGAGAAGCTGGCGTAGTCGCGGTCGACGCCGAGGCGCTCGACGGCGACCCGCTGGGTCAGGGGCAGGGTGCCGACGCTGGAGCGGGAGACGAAGGCGAGCTCGAAGGCGGGCCAGATCTTCTTGTAGAACTGCAGCGGGTTGACCTTGCCGAAGACGCGCAGCAGCACCGGGTAGATCACGACGAGCACGATCGCGCAGCCGATGTAGACGCCGGCGGTGAGCTTGGCGAAGGGGGCGAGCAGGTCCCAGCCGTAGTTGGCGATCGACTTGCCGATGAGCGCCGCCGTACCGATGGGGGCCAGGCGGATGACCCACCACAGGGCCTTCTGGACCAGTTCGAGCACCGAGCGGGTGAGGTTGAGGAACGGCTCCGCCTTCTCGCCCACGGCGATGGCGGCGGCTCCGAAGACGACGGCCAGGAAGACGATCTGGAGCACGTTCGGCTCGGTGAAGGCGGTGAAGATGTTGGTGGGCACGATGCCGACGAGGAAGTCGAACCAGGTGCCGCGGCCTTCGAGGTCGACCGCTTCTGCCTTGCCGAGGTCGAGGGTGACGCCCTGGCCGGGGTTGATGATCAGGCCGAGGGCGATGGCGAAGGCCACCGCGATCAGGGCGGTGATGAGGAACCACAGCAGGGTCTTGCCGGCGAGCCGGGCGGCGCCGCCGACGTTGCGCAGGTTGGCGATGCTGACGACGATCGCGGTGAAGACGAGCGGCGGCACGGCCAGCTTGAGCAGCTGGACGAAGATCGCGCCGACCTGGGTGAGGGTGGCGGCCAGCCAGGACACGTCCCAGGTTCTGGCCACCAGGCCCAGGGCGACGCCCGCCACCAGGCCGAGGAGAAGTTGCAGGGAGAAGCTGAGTCTCTTCACTTGTGGAGCTCCGAAAGAAGGGGGATGAGGAAGGACGCGAAGAAGAGACTCAGCGACAGAGCGTCGCGCCGGTGGCCCGGCACAGGTCGATGTGCAGCCGCTCCACCAGCCACACGTGCGTCACAGAAAACCTCACGGGTTTTTACAACAGACGCCCGATACGCACTATTTCGTGAACTACGTCACAGTGAGAGCTCGCGCACCCTCTCGATGAGCTTGATGCGCTCCTCGTGGGTCCTGCCCAGGGGCGCCACGTTGAGCGTGGTGATACCGGACTCGCGCATCGCCTGGATGCGGTCGCGCACGAAGCCCTCGTCGCCGATGAGCGACATGCCCTCGATGAGCTCCTGCGGCACCAGCGCGGCGGCCTCGTCCTTCTTGCCCGACAGGTACAGCTCCTGGATCTGCTCGGCCTCCTTCTCGAAGCCGTAGCGGCGGGCCAGGTCGTTGTAGAAGTTCTTGCCCTTGGCGCCCATGCCGCCGATGTAGAGCGCGGCCATCGGGCGGCCGAGCTCGAGGTAGGGGCGCACCTCCTCGGGCTTGCCGATCGCCAGGAAGGCCTGGCCGACGGTGTCGAGCTCCCCGAGCTCGGGCGAGCGCTTGGCCTTGCCCGCGGCCAGCGAGGAGCCCCAGACGTCGGCGGCCTTCTCCGGCAGGTAGAAGATCGGCTGCCAGGAGTCGGCGATCTCGGCGGCCAGCTCGACGTTCTTCGGGCCGATGGCGGCGATGAGGACGGGGATGTTCTGGCGCACCGGGTGGTTGATCAGCTTGAGCGGCTTGCCGAGGCCGGTCCCGCGCTCGACGGGCAGCGGCAGCGTGTAGTGCTTGCCCTCGTAGGTGACACGCTCGCGGGCCCACACCTTGCGGCAGATCTCGATGACCTCGCGGGTACGGCCCAGCGGAGCGGTGTACGGCACGCCGTGGAATCCCTCGATCACCTGCGGCCCGGAGGCGCCCAGGCCCAGGGTGAAACGCCCGTCGGAGACGTAGTCGAGTCCGGCCGCGGTCATGGCCAGGAGGGTCGGGGTGCGGGAGTAGATGGGCAGGATGCCGGAGGCGATCTGCAGGCGTTCGGTGCGGGCGGCGATGTATCCGAGCTGGCTGACGGCGTCGAAGCTGTAGGCCTCGGCCACGAAGACGATGTCGAGCCCGGCCTTCTCGAAGTCGGCCAGTTCGGCGACGGTCTCCTTGAAGCCGCCCGAATAGTTCAGTGCCATCCCGATTCGCATGCCGCACCCCTCACCAACCGAATCTTGTTCTGTCGCTACGCATAATAGCCTGGCGGGATGCTGAAGCGGGCTGTCATCGTCGCCTCCTTGCTGCTGGCCGCCGTGCTGGCGCTGCACAGCCTGCTGCCTCCCCTGGAGGGGTTCACGACCCTCCTGGAGAGCGTGCTGCCCTGGCTCGGCTGGGGGGTTCCCGTCCTGCTCCTGCTGGCCCTGGCCGCGCGTTCGGGGCTGGCCCTGGCGGCGGTGCTGGTGCCCGGCGCGGTGTGGGCGGTGATGTACGGCGGCACCGCCCTGGCCAACCCTCCGGGCGGCGACAGCGACCTGCGGGTGGGCACGGTCAACGTGGGCGTGGTGAACAACAGCTCGGGCGTGGCGGTCAAGACCGTCGCCGGAGACCTCGACGTGCTGGCCGCCCAGGAGCTGACCCCTGGCGGACCGGCGGCCAAGCAGCTCAACACGATGTTCGACAACAGCTACACCGTCTCGACGATCGGCCTGTGGAGCCGCTATCCCATCGTGGAGCGCAAGTCCATCGATCCGGGGCTGGGCTGGAAACGTGCGCTGCGTGCCGTACTGAAGACGCCGAAGGGCGACGTGACCGTCTACGTCATGCACCTGGGCTCGGCGCGGCCGGGGCAGACGACGGCGCGCGACAAGTCGCTGGCGGCCGCGCGCGAGCTGATCGACGACGACCCGAGCGAGCGCATCCTGCTGCTGGGCGACCTGAACACCGCCACCACCGACCGGGCCCTCGACGGCCTGACCCCTCCCCTGCTCAACGCGCAGGCGGAGGCGGGCGACGGGTTCGGCTTCACCTGGCCCTCATCGTTCCCGGTGGTGCGGCCCGACCATGTCCTCTACCGGGGCATGACCGCCACCTGGGCCGATGTGGCCCCGGCGAGCGGCAGCGACCACCGCGCGGCGCTAGCCGCGTTCCGGTTGTAGGTAGCGCAGGTCCTCGGGCGTGTCGATGTCGCGGGGGTCCCCCGGCACCTCCACGTCGGCGACCAGTTCGGGGTAGGCGCGCAGGAACTCCCTGGCCCCCACGTCGCCGACGGCGTACTCCATCACCTGCTCGAAGTGCTCGCGGGCGATGAGCACCGGGTTGCGGCGCCGTCCCTCGTAGGTGGCCACCGCCACGCCGGCGCCGCTGCCGATCAGCAGGCGCACCGCCTCGGGCGCCACGAAGGGCTGGTCGACCAGGGCGACGACCACCTTCTCCGCCTGCGGCGGCAGCGCCCGCAGGCCGACGCAGAGCGAGGAGCCCATGCCGGAGCGCCAGTCGGGGTTCTGCACCACCACCGCCCGCCGCACCTGGAGGGTCGCCGCGCCGAGCACGACGACCACCGGATGGCAGCCGCCCTCCTCCAGCACCCGGACACCGCGGTCGACCAGGCGTTCCCCATCGTGCTCCAGGGCCGCCTTCGGCGTGCCCAGTCGAGTGCCGCCGCCGGCGGCGAGCAGCAGTCCCGCCACCCGAGAGTCCATCATGCCTCCATCGTCGCAGGCTGATCACGATTCGCCGTGGATGCGCCCCTCGGTGTCGGTCAGCGGCCGTCCGGTGCCTCCCCAGCGCAGCTGGATCAGCTCGGCGGCGATCGACACGGCCGTCTCCTCCGGGGTGCGCGCTCCCAGGTCGAGTCCGATGGGCGAGCGCAGGCGCTCCAGCTGCTCCTCCTGCACGCCCGCCTCGCGCAGGCGGTCGAGGCGGTCGTCGTGGGTGCGGCGCGAGCCCATGGCGCCGATGTAGCCGGCGTCGGTCTTCAGCGCCACCTCCAGGAGCGGCACGTCGAACTTGGGGTCGTGGGTGAGCACGCAGATCACCGTGCGCTCGTCGACCGTCTGCGTGGCCAGGTAGTCGTGCGGCCACCTGACGACGACCTCGTCGGCGTCGGGGAAACGTTTGGGCGTGGCGAAGACCGGCCGGGCGTCGCACACGGTCACGTGATAGCCGAGGAACTTGCCGATCCTGGCCACCGCGGCGGCGAAGTCGATCGCCCCGAAGACCAGCATGCGCGGGGGCGGGGCGAACGACTGCACGAACACCGACAGCTCGTCGAGGCGGCGCTCGCCGTGGCCGCCGTAGTGGCGCACGCCGGTCAGGCCCTGGGCCAGCATGCCCTTGGCGTCGTCGTCGACGGCGTCGTCGAGCCGGTCGACGCCCAGGGTGCCGGACGAACGTTCCGGCCAGATCACCCTGCGGGCGCCGATGACGCCCGGCCCGTCGATGACCGTGGCGACGGCGACGGGCTCGTGGCGCTGAACGGAGCGGTAGATCTCCCCCATTTCCGGATATGTCTCGATAGAGATGGGTTCGATGAGGATGTCGATGATGCCGCCGCAGGTCAGGCCCACGGCGAAGGCGTCGTCGTCGCTCACGCCGTACCGTTGCAGGACCGGCGCCTCGACCTCGGAGGCCAGCTCGAACACCGCGCCTTCGACGCAGCCGCCCGAGACACTGCCCACCACCTCGTCGCCGCGCACCGCCATGGCCGCGCCCGGCGGTCGCGGCGCGCTGCTGAAGGTGCTCACCACCGTGGCCAGGCCGAACCTCAGTCCCGAGCGCCACCAGCGCATGATCTCGGGCAACACGTCACGCATGGACCGGACCTCCCGTCCCTCGCCGCTCCCCCGAGAGCCTTTCCGCCAGATCCTCGTAGGCGGCCAGGCTGTGCCCGGCCACCAGGTCGTCCAGGTACGGCAGAGCCGCACGCATGCCCCCGGTCAGCGGCTGGAAACCCGCGTGCCCCTTGTGCGGGTTGACCCAGATCAGCCGGTGCGCCTGGCGCGACAGGCGGGCCACCTGCTCGCCCAGCAGGGCCGGGTCGCCGCGCTCCCAGCCGTCCGAGGCGATCACGGTGATCGCCCCGCGCGCGCTGTGCCGCTTCAGGAAGTAGCGCAGCTCCTCGCCCAGGCGGGTCCCGCCGCTCCAGTCGGGGATGCTCCTCGACACCTCGCGCAGGGCCGTACCAGGATCGCGGTGGCGCAGCTCCGCGGTGATCGGGGTCAGCCTGGTGCCCACCGAGAACACCCTGGTCGCCCCCGGCTCGCTCCTGACCAGCGCGTGCGCGAAACGCAGCAGCGTCTCGGCGTAGGCGGCCATCGAGCCGCTCACGTCGACGAGCAGGACCACCTTGCGCGGCCTGCTGCCGTGGCGGTGGTGCAGCAGCTCGGCGACGTCGCCGCGCTTGAGCGCCCGGCGGACGGTGCGGGCGCGGTCGAGGGGGCCGCTGCGTGCCGTACGGAACCTGCGCGAGCTGCGCCTGGCGCGGCGGCCCGACAGCAGGGCCAGCAGGCGGTGCACCTCGGCGCGCTCGGCCTCGCTCAGCGAGGTCACGTCGCGCTGCCGCAGCACCTCCAGCTCGCTGGCGCTGGCGCGCAACGCGCGGCCCCGGCCCTCGCCGTCGCCGTCGTCGACCGCGCTCAGCCCCTTGGTCACGGTCCTGACCTGGGCACGGCCGGCGCGCATGCCGCCGAAGTAGGCCTCGAAGCAGCGGTCGTAGCGGGGCAGGTCGTCCTTGGTGGCGCACAACGTCAGGCGCCCGGCCCAGTACACGCCCTGCCGGTCGGTGACGTCGAGGTGCTCCAGCGCCCTGAGCAAATGCTGGGTGCGTTCGTGGTCGGCCGCCACCCCGGCCGCCCGCAAGGTGCGGGCGAATCCGATCATGGTGGCGGCGATCGTCATGCGAGCAACCCGTTCGAGACGACGGCCTGCACGTCCTCGCGGTACTTCAGCGCCGCCCCCAGGGTCCTGGCGGCCAGGTCCGGGTCGAGGTCCCTGGCGCCCAGCGTCAGCAGCGCCTGGGTCCAGTCGATCGTCTCGGCGATGCCGGGCGGCTTGACCAGGTCGGCCGCGCGCAGCCGCTCGGCCGCCTTGGCGACCTGCAGCGCCAGCTGCTCGCCGCACCCGGGCACCTTGCGCAGCAGGATCGCCACCTCCCGGTCGAAGTCGGGATGCTCCAGCCAGTGGTAGAGGCAGCGGCGCTTGAGCGCGTCGTGCACCTCGCGGGTGCGGTTGGAGGTCACCACCACGACCGGCGGCGTCGAGGCCTTGACGGTGCCCAGCTCGGGGATGCTGATCGTGAAGTCGGACAGCACCTCCAGCAGGAACGCCTCGAACTCGTCGTCGGCCCGGTCGACCTCGTCGACGAGCAGCACGCTGGGCTGCGTCTCGATCGCCTTGAGCAGCGGCCGGGCGATCAGGAACCGCCGGTCGTAGACCTCGGCCTCCAGCCGGCCCACGTCGTTCACGCCCGCCGCCTCGGCGGCCCTGAGGTGCAGGAGCTGCCGGGCGAAGTCCCAGTCGTAGAGGGCTTGAGCGGCGTCGATGCCCTCGTAGCACTGCAGGCGGATGAGCGGCGCCTTCAGCAGCCCGGCCAGCGCCTTGGCCAGCTCGGTCTTCCCGACGCCCGCGTCGCCTTCGAGGAAGAGCGGGCGGCCCATGCGCAGGGCCAGGAAGGCCGCGGTGGCCAGGCCCTCGTCGGCCAGGTAGGCATGCCGGTCGAGCAGCTCGACGAGCTTGTCCGGCGACTCGATGTTCATTGCCCTGATTGTCCGCCGCAGCACGCTTTCAGGCTACTGCGCCACTCGGAAAGCGGAAGGGCCGATCACTCCAGGCGGGACTTCGCCCACGACAGGGCCTCTTCGTAGTCGACGGAGCCGAACACCACGAGCCCGCCGGGACCCGGGTTGACCACCAGGTCGGCCAGCTCCTGCGTCGCCACGGCGCTGGCGTAGCCGCAGCACCAGCGGGCGATCTCCTCCGCGTGCTCGGCCCAGAAGGCGTGGATGCCCTCCAGGGCGCCCTTCTGGGGTGCCTGGCGGTCGCGCTGGTCGACCACGATGGCGAAGCGGGTGTCCTCCGCGCGGGCCCGGTCGAGGACCTCGCTCAGGCCGGCGGCGAGGGAGTCGGCCTCCTCGACGGTCAGGCGGCCGCCCTGGACGGCGCGGATCAGGGGCCAGGAGGTCAGGTCGACCGAGGCGGGCATTCAGATGTCCTTGGAGTCGCTGTGGTCACGGATGAGGGCGTCGAGTTCGGCCAGGGCGCGGGCGGAGTTGGCCTTCTCCGAGCCCTGGATGCCCATGACGCCGACGGAGGTGCCGTCGGCGAAGTCGATCTTGGGCCAGGGTTCGCCGGGGACCATGCCCACGTCGATGATCTCCGGCCAGGTGCGGCGGTGGGTCCTGAGCGCGTTGACGATCGTCAGGCCCCTTTCGTCGGCGGTGACCCGCACCCGCGCCAGCAGGTGGAGGACGCCGGCGACGAGGCCCGCGAACAAGACCAGGAAGACCCGGTCGAGCCAGGTCCACGGCTCGGCCATGGCCAGCGCCATGACCACCGCGCCGATCATGATCAGCGCCGCGAAGCCGTACGCGACGAACCGCGTGCGGTGGGGGCGCCAGGTCACGGGCAGGGCCGGAGGTTTCACCCGGTCAACCTACCAGCGGCGATGGACGCCCCCACGGCGGCGGGGGGTCAGAGCCGGCGCAGCAGCAGCGCGGTCTCCAGGGCCGCGACGGTCGACTCGTAGCCCTTGTCCTCGACGCTGCCCGGCAGGCCGCTGCGGTCGAGGGCCTGGTCGAGGGTGTCGCAGGTGAGCACGCCGTTGCCGACCGGCGTCTCCTCGTCGAGCGACACCCGCGTCAGCCCCGAGGTGACCGAGTCGCAGACGTAGTCGAAGTGCGCCGTCTCGCCGCGGATGACCGCGCCGAGCGCGACGACCGCGTCGAAGCGCCGCGCCAGCGCCTGCGCCACGACCGGGATCTCCAGCGACCCCGGCACGCGCACGACCGTCGGGCTGGCCCCGCTGTCCTCACACGCCTGTACGGCACGCGCCACGAGCTGGTCGGTGATCTTCCCGTGCCAGCTGGCCGCGACGATGCCCACGCTCAGCCCGCCGGCCTCGACCGCCGCCACCGCCGGACGCCCTGCTCCACTCATGTCAGATGTCCCAATCGTTCCTGCTTGGCCTTCAGGTATCTCTCGTTGTGCGGATTGGCCGCCACCGGCATCGGCTCGCGGCCCAGCACCTTGATGCCGTAGCCGTCCATGCCGCGAAGCTTGGCCGGGTTGTTGGTGGCCAGCCTGATCGACTTGATGCCGAGGTCGGCCAGCATCTGCCCGGCGTTGGAGAACTCCCGCGCGTCGACCGGCAGGCCCAGCTCCAGGTTGGCGTCGACGGTGTCGCTGCCGTTGTCCTGCAGGCTGTAGGCCTTCAGCTTGGCCAGCAGGCCGATGCCGCGGCCCTCGTGGCCCCGGACGTAGACGACCACGCCGCGGCCCTCCTCGGCGATCATCGCCATGGCGTTGTCGAGCTGCACGCCGCAGTCGCAGCGCAGCGAGCCGAACACGTCGCCGGTCAGGCACTCGGAGTGGGCGCGGACCAGGATGTTCTCGCCGTCGGAGACGTCGCCGAGCACCAGGGCCACGTGCTCGCCGCCGTCGAGGGCGCTGGCGTAGCCGTAGGCCTCCCATTCGCCGTAGCGGTTGGGCAGCCGGGTCCTGGCGACCCTGGTGACCATGCTCTCGGTGCGGCGGCGGTAGTCGACCAGCTGCTCGATGGAGACCAGCGCCAGGTCGTGCTCGTCGGCGAAGACGCGCAGCTCGGGCAGCCTGGCCATGGTGCCGTCGTCGTTGACGATCTCGGCCAGAACCCCGGAGGGCGGCAGCCCGGCCATGCGGGACAGGTCGACCGCCGCCTCGGTGTGGCCCCGCCGTACCAGGACCCCGCCGGGCCGGTAGCGCAGCGGGAAGATGTGGCCGGGCCGGACGAGCTCGTCGGGCTCGGTGGCGGGGTCGGCCAGCGCGCGGATGGTCAGGGCGCGGTCGGCGGCCGAGATGCCGGTGGTAACGCCGTCGCGGGCGTCGACGCTGATGGTGTAGGCGGTGCGCAGCCGCTCGCGGTTCTGGTGCACCATCAGCGGCAGGCCGAGGCGGTCGAGCTCGTCGCCCTCCATCGGCACGCAGATGACGCCGCTGGTGTAGCGGATGGTGAAGGCCAGCAGCTCGGGCGTGGCCTTCGAGGCGGCGAAGATGAGGTCGCCCTCGTTCTCGCGGTTCTCGTCGTCGACCACGACGATCGGGCGGCCGCAGCGCATGTCCTCGATCGCCCGCTCGATGGAGTCGAGCATCGTCATGCCGTCACCCCCTGGGGTCGCGACTGCTTGAGCCAGTTGAAGAAGCCCACCAGGGCCAGGACGAAGAAGACGACGTAGACGGAGCCGTTGAAGTAGATGCCGCCGCGGAAGGCGACCGGCACGCCGACGAGGTCGACCAGGATCCAGATGAGCCAGAACTCCACCAGCGCCTTGCTCATCGCCCAGGTGGCGACCACGCCGCCGACGAAGATGTAGGCGTCGGCCGCGATGAGGAAGTAGCGCTCCGGCGGCTCGGAGTACTGACCCCATGACCAGCCGGTGACGTAGAACAGCACCCAGAACAGCACCGTGCCCCCGACGAGCGCGATCAGCATGCCGACGCGCTCGCGCCTGGTGCCCTGGCGGATGACCAGCTCGCCCTCGTCGCGGATGCCGCGCTGCCACTTGACGAAGCCGTAGACGGCCAGGCCGGCCATCATGATGTTCTTCAGCACGCTGCCGGTCGCCGGGATGGTGGCGTAGGCCATGGCCAGCAGCACCGCGGCGACGAACTGGATCGGCCAGTTCCAGATGGACTTGCGCATCGCCAGCACGACCGGGACCAGGGCGGCCAGGCTGCCCACGAAGTCGGTCCACAGGACGTGCAGGCCGAACAGGTCGAATCCCCACTCCGCCCAGTTCATCGCGCCACCAGCTTCTCAACGTACTTCGCGATCACGTCGACCTCGAGGTTGACCTGCTCGCCCGGTTGCTTGGCGCCCAGGTTCGTCAGCTGCAGCGTGGTCGGGATCAGGCTGATCCCGAAGCTGGTCGCGTCGACCTTGGTCACGGTGAGGCTCACCCCGTCGACGGCGATCGAGCCCTTCTCCACCACATAACGGTTCAAGTCGGCGGGCAGGGCGACGGTGACGTCGTCCCAGTGCTCGCCCGGCTCCCTGGCCAGGATCGTGCCCACCCCGTCGACATGGCCCTGCATGATGTGCCCGCCCAGCCGCTGGTCGGCCCGTACGGCACGCTCGAGGTTGACCTTCGAGCCGCTCGCGAGCCCGCCGAGCGAGCTGCGCTCCAGGGTCTCCCTCATCACGTCGACCGTGAAGACCTCGCCCTCGACGGTCACCACGGTCAGGCACACGCCGTTGACCGCGATGGAGTCGCCGTGCCCGGCGTCGCCGGTCACGATCTTGCCTCGCACGGCCAGCCGGGCGGCCTCGCCCAGCTGTTCCAGGGCGACGACCTCGCCCTGCTCTTCCACGATTCCGGTGAACATCACCGCTCCTTCATCTCTAGGGGGTGCGCGATGATCCGCAGATCCGGCCCGATCAGCCGGAAGTCCTGGTAGTGCCATCGGTGGACGTCGGCGATGGTGCCGACGCCCGCCCGGCCCACCGCCGCCCGGCCCTCGCCCAGGAAGGCCGGGGCGAGGTAGGCGACGACTCTGTCGATCAGCCCGTCTCTCAGGAAGGAACCCGCCAGGGTCGCCCCTCCTTCCAGGAACACGCTGACCACTCCCCTGCCGGCCAGCTCCTTGAGCAGGGCGCGCAGGTCGAGGCCGTGTTCGGTCCTGGGCAGGCGGACCAGGTCGGCGTCGAGGCGGGCGTCGGCGTCGTCGGCGACCGCCACCAGGGTGGGCGCCTGACCGTCGAGGACCCTGGCCGCGGGCGGGGTGCGGCCGTCGGCGTCGACCACGACGCGCAGGAGAGGCTTGCCCGGACCCGGGGCGCGCTGCCGCGCGGGGTGCGGTGCGGGGCGGGCGGTCAGCTGGGGGTCGTCGGCCAGGATCGTGCCGATCCCGGCCACGATGGCGTCGGCCTCGGCCCTGAGCCGGTGCACGTCGGCGCGCGCCTCGGGGGAGGTGATCCACTGGCTGGTGCCGTCGGCCGCGGCCGAGCGTCCGTCGAGGGTGGCGGCGAACTTCCAGGTGACGTACGGCCTGCCGAGCCGTACGGAGGTCAGCCATTCGACGTTGACCTCCTCGGCCCGCTCCGCCAGCAGGCCCTGCTCGACCGTCACCCCGTGGGCGCGCAGCCGGTCGGCGCCTCCCCTGGCGCGGGGGTTGGGGTCGGCGACGGCGTGGACGACCCTGGCGATCCCGGCGGCCAGCAGCGCCTCGGAGCACGGCCCCGTTCGTCCGGTGTGGTCGCAGGGTTCGAGGGTGACGTAGGCGGTGCCGCCGCGGGCCAGCTCGCCGGCCTGGCTCAGGGCGGCGATCTCGGCGTGCGGGCCGCCGGCGTAGGCGTGGAAGCCCTCGCCCGCGACGTCGCCTGAGGCGGTGGTGATGACGCACCCGACGACGGGGTTGGGGCTGGTGGTGCCGCGCCCGAGGGCGGCCAGCGCGACGGCGCGCGCCATGTGCGCCTCGTCGTTCGCGGCCCACGAGGGCGGCGGGGACAGCGGGGGCAGGGTCGGGGACGCGTCGGCTGTGGGACCGGTGGGACCGGTGGAATCGGCCACCCCTGGACCTCCTCGTTACGCAAGGAGCGGTCCCCGGGGTCACATAAGGGTGCCAAAGCACCACAGCGGCGCCCAGCCTGCACGGCTGGACACCTGCGCGCTTCCTCCCATCCGGACTTTAACCGTCGGTCCCGGAATTCCACCGGGTCAACCGGCCGATGGCATCGGCCGGGTCGCGGACTGTCACCGCCGGTTCGGACTTTCACCGACCCCGGAGCACGCTAGCTCTGTTCTTCCACACAGTGTGCCACGCCGCTCCCAGAGGTCGCGACGCACCCCCATCCTGATACCAAGCGGTCGCTTGGTCAAGCGGCCATGAGCTTCCTGGCGCGCTTGGCGTCCGGGGCGTAGCGCACCTGAGGGGGCACGAAACTGAGCCCGGCGTGCAGGCTGCGCAGGGTGGCGGTGGCCCACAGGTCGCCGACGGGCGTGGCGGGCAGGCCGTACAGGCGCCGGGCCCAGCGCGGCAGCGTGGCGAAGGCCAGCAGCGTCAGCGCGGGCAGCACCGGCTTGAGCGGCGCCAGGTAGACCGGCAGCGGCGCGTTCAGCGACAGCCGCAGCGGATGCGCCGCCTCCGGCACGAACCGCAGACCGGGCCGCGCGTCGTCGATGTAGGCCCGGAGCGAGGCCACGTCGCCGGGCACCGTCGAGGGGTCGATCCCGACGACCTCGGCGGCCGCCCGCCATTCCAGGACGAACCGGTCGGCGTCGGCGTCGGACAGCCGCACCCCGGCCCGACGGGCGACCGACAGGTAGGAGTCGACCTCGCCAACGTGCACCCAGCGCAGCGCCTCCGGCTCGTCGAGGCGGTGGCGCAGCCCGGTGTCGGGATCGTCGAAGCCGAGCGTGGCGTGGATCCTGCGCACCCGGCTCCCGGCCCGCTCGACCTCGGCGCGCGTGCCGTAGGTCCTGACCCGGACGAACTCGGTGGTGCGCAGGAAGCGCGACCACGCCTCGCGCGGGTCCATCAGGGCGGAGTTCTGAAGCACGCCCCGCATCGCCCAGGGGTGCAGCCCCTGCATCAGCAGCGCGCGGAAGCCACCCACCAGAAGGATCGGCTCCCCCATCACCCGCCAGGTGACCGACTCGGGACCGAACAGTCCGTGATCCATTCTGACACCTCCTGTAAGTAAAACGTTACCCCGTTTCGCGGTAAGTCACACTCCGGTGCAGGACACGTCACGGACTCCGGATGATGAGCCGGTATCGTCCGCGCCCGGTCACAATTCCGTGATGTGTTTCACAGGCCGCGAGAACGATGTCATCGTGCGCATCATGGCGACCGTCGCGCTGCCGGAAACGGCCGAGCCATTAGTGACCATCGGGCTTTCACCAGGGAGGATCGCCTGGCGACGATTCAAGAGAAATCGCACAGGGGTATTCTGCTTTTTCGTCTCGGCGACCTTCTTCATTATCGCCGCGACCGCGCCCCTGATTTCCATGGCGTACGGAAAGAATGCCCATGAAAGGTATGGGTACCGGCTTCTCGACGCCAGCGGATATCCGCCCCCTCCGACCGGGGGCATGAGCCCTGAGTTCTGGCTCGGCATCGAGCCAGGCCTCGGCCGCGACGTGTTCATGCAGCTGGTCTTCGGCATCCGCACCTCGCTCGCCATCGCCCTGATCGCCACGGTGGGCCTGATGCTGATCGGCATCACGGTCGGCATCGCGGCGGGCTACCTGGGCGGCAGGACCGACTACTGGGCCGGCCGGGTGATCGACGTGCTGCTGGCCTTCCCGAGCCAGCTCATGCTGATCGCCCTGGTGCCGGTGGTCGACAGCATGCTGGTCGGGCCCGAGGAGGCCACGCCCACGTGGCTGCGCTTCGCGACCCTGTGCATCGTGCTCACCGCGCTGGGCTGGGCCGGCAGCGCGCGCATCCTGCGCTCTCAGGTGCTCAGCCTGCGCGAGCGGGAGTTCGTGGAGGCGGCCAAGGTCAGCGGCGCCTCCCCGGCGCGCATCATCTTCCGCGAGATCCTGCCGAACCTGTGGTCGCCGATCATCGTGCTGGCCACCTGGCAGCTGCCGATCCTGGTGGGCGTCGAGGCGGGGCTCGGCTTCCTCGGGGTGGGGCTGGGTCCCGACGTGCCGGACTGGGGCCGGATGTTCCTGGAGGGCGTGCAGTACTACCACCTGGACTTCCCGTACCTCCTCTGGCCGGGCCTGGCCATGTTGATCTTCATCGTCTGCTTCAACCTCATGGGCGACGCCATCCGCGACGCCCTGGACCCGAAAACCAAGGGGCTGTGATGAGAAACAGAGCGTTAGCCGTCCTGGCCGCGGGGGCCCTGGTCCTGGCGGGGTGCGCCAAGGGAGGCGGCGCACCCCAGTCCCAGGCCACCCAGCCGCCGGCGATGCCGACCGCCACCTCCGAGTCGAAGGTGGCCGGCATCAAGGTGGGCGGCGCCGCCGACTCGCAGGGACCGGCCACCGAGGTCTCCGGCGCCAAACGCGGCGGCACGATCACCGGCCTGTTCAGCGTCGGCCCCGCCCACCTGGACCCCGGGCAGATCTACTACTCCGACCAGTCGCAGATCGCCGGCCTGATCAGCCGCGGCCTGATCGGCTTCAAGCAGCAGCGCGACGGCAACATCCTGATCGTCGGCGACCTGGCCACCGACACCGGCGCCAGCAGCGACGGCGGCAAGACCTGGACCTTCACCCTCAAGGACGGCGTCAAGTGGGAGGACGGCTCGCCGATCACCTCCGAGGACGTGAAGTGGAGCTTCGAGCGCCTCTACGACCCGGTGATCAACCAGGGACCCACCTACGTCCAGCAGTGGCTGGTGGGCTCCAAGGACTACCGCGCCAAGTACCCGGGGCCCTACAAGAGCGGCGAAGGGCTGAAGACCATCGAGACGCCTGACGCCAAGACCGTCGTCTTCCACCTCGACAAGCAGCACGGCGACTTCAACATGGCGCTGGGCATGCCCGGCTACGCGATCGTGCCCAAGAAGCACACCCAGGACGTGAAGGACGAGAAGAACTACGACAAGCGGCCGCACGCCAGCGGGCCGTACCGGATCGTCAAGCACACGCCCGACAAGTCGATGGAGATGGAGCGCAACCCGAACTGGGATCCGGCCACCGACCCGATCCGCAACGCCTACCCCGACCGGTGGACGTTCGAGTTCGGCGTGACCGTCCAGCAGGCCACCGACCGCTTCATCGCCGACAGCGGCGAGGACCAGTACGCCGTCAACATCTTCGGCCTGGGGCCCGAGCGGCTGCCCGAGGTGGTGGCCGACCCCGAACTGATGAAGCGCGCCATCACCGGCATCACGCCCTTCACGGAGTACTGGGCGATCAACACCAAGCGGATCACCGACCCCAAGGTGCGCGAGGCGCTGATCAGGGCCTGGCCGATGGGCGCGATCCACAAGCTCGCCGGCGGCGACATGGGCTTCGGCTACCTGGGCACGACGATCATGAGCCCGACGGGAGTGGGCTTCCGCAAGTTCGACGTCTGGGGCCAGCTCGACAAGCCCGACGGCGACGTCGAGGCGGCCAAGAAGCTCCTGGCCGAGGCGGGCGAGCAGAACCCGACCATCGTCTACGCCTACGCCAACCGGCCGCTGCAGCAGAAGATCGCGGTGCTCGTGCAGGAGGCGCTGACCAAGGCCGGCTTCAAGTACGTCGGCAAGGAGATCGACGCCAACAGCTGGGGCGACACGATCGGCCAGGTCGACAAGGCCATCGACGTGCACCGCTCGGGCTGGGGCGCCGACTGGCCCGACGGCCAGACCGTGCTGCCGCCGCTGTTCGATGGCCGCCTGGTCGCCGACGGGGCCAGCAACTACTCCAACTACGACAACCCCGAGGTCAACAAGGCCATCGACGAGGCCGACAAGCTCGCCACCGCCGAGGAGCGCGGCGCCGCCTGGTCGAAGATCGACGAGATGATCGTCAAGGACGCGGCGCTCATCCCCGGCTTCTACCTGACCTACATCGACATGCGCGGATCCAAGGTCTGGGCGGAGATGGACTACTACTGGGGCGGCACCAACCTGCTGACCGCCTACGTCAACGAGTAAACAGCCGAGCGTGCGGCCCCGACCTCCTCCCCGGGGCCGCATTCCCCCTGGAGCGACATGATCCGTTTCCTCCTGCGGCGGCTGGTCAGCGCCGTCGGCATCGTCATGGTGGTCGCCGCCACCGTCTTCCTGCTCTTCTACGCCCTGCCCCGCGACCCGGCCCGCGCCTTCTGCGGCAAGCTGTGCCTGCCGGAGAACCTGAAGCTGCTGCGCCACGAGATGGGCATGGACCTGCCGATCTGGCAGCAGTTCCTGGCCTGGGCCCAGGGCGTCGTGGTCGGACGCGACTTCCCCGGGGTCGGGCGCTGCGAGGCCCCCTGCTTCGGCTACTCCTTCGCCAAGGGCGAGTGGGTCACCGAGACCGTGCTGGACCGCCTGCCCGTCACCGTCTCGCTCAGCCTCGGCGGCGCGGTCGTCATCCTGACCGTCGGCATCGGCGCGGGCATGCTGGCCGCCGCCAAGCGCGGCACCTGGATCGACTCGCTGGCCACGTCACTGTCGAACATCGGCGGCGGCATGCAGATCTTCTTCGTCGGCCCGCTCATGGTCTTCGTGCTCAGCGACACCCTCGGCCTGCTGCCCAGGCCCCGCTACACCGAGTTCGGCGACAACCCGGCCAAGTGGTTCATCGGCCTGCTCATCCCGTGGATCGCTCTGTCGGTCATCTTCTACTCCAACTACACCCGCCTGACCCGGTCGATGCTGCTGGAGCAGTTCAACGAGGACTACGTCCGTACGGCACGCGCCAAGGGCATGTCCCGCCGCACCACGTTCTTCCGCTTCGCCTGGCGCGGCGCGATGATCCCGGTGGTCACCCAGTTCGGCATCGACCTGGGCGTGCTGCTCGGCGGGGCGATCGTCACCGAGCTCACCTTCGGCCTGCACGGCCTGGGCGAGCTGGTCACCCAGGCCTTCACCAACACCGACCTGCCCATGCTGCTGGGCATCACCGTGCTGAGCGCGGGCGCCATCGTGATGATCAACGTGGTGGTGGACGCCCTGTACGCCGTCATCGACCCCAGGGTGCGCCTGTCATGATCCCCGACCCTTCCTTCCTGACCGTCCGTGACCTCTACGTGCAGTTCAAGACCGAGGACGGCGTCGTCAAGGCGGTCGACGGCCTGTCGTTCGGCCTGGACCGCGGCCGGACCCTCGGCATCGTCGGCGAGTCGGGCTCCGGCAAGTCGGTGACCAGCATGGCCGTCATGGGCCTGCATGACCCCCGCTACTCGGAGGTCTCCGGCGAGGTGTGGCTCGACGGGGAGAACCTGCTGACCGCCACGCCCCGGCGCATGGAGGCGCTGCGCGGCAGGAAGGTCGCCATGATCTTCCAGGACTCCCTGAGCTCGCTGTCGCCGTTCCACACGGTCGGCGGCCAGATCGGCGAGGTACTGGCCAAGCACACGGGGGCCAGCAGGCGCGAGGCCCGCGAGCGGGCGATCGAGATGCTCGCCAGGGTCGGCATCCCCCAGCCCAAGCTGCGGGTCGACGCCTACCCGCACGAGTTCTCCGGCGGCATGCGCCAGCGCGCGATGATCGCGATGGCGCTGGTGTGCGACCCGGAACTGGTGATCGCCGACGAGCCCACCACCGCGCTCGACGTCACCGTGCAGGCCCAGATCCTCGACCTGCTCAAGGCGCTGCAGGAGGAGACCGGCAGCGCGATCATCATGATCACCCACGACCTCGGGGTCATCGCCGACATCGCCGACGACGTCATGGTGATGTACGCGGGACGCGCGATCGAGCGCGGCACCCGGCGCGAGGTGCTCAAGACCCCCGGCCACCCCTACACCTGGGGGCTGCTCGCCTCGATGCCGCACCTGGCCACCGACCCCGACAGCCCGCTGCGCCCGGTGCGCGGCACCCCGCCCAGCCTGCTCACCCTGCCCTCCGGCTGCCCGTTCCACCCGCGCTGCGACTTCGCCGACCGGGTGCCGGTGGACCTGTGCAGGACCGAGCGGCCCGACCTGCATCCGCGCTCCGGGCACTCCAGCGCGTGCTACCTGTCCCAGACCGTGAAGGACCGGATCCGTGGCTGAGCCCCTCCTGCAGCTCACCGAGCTGACCAAGCACTTCCCGCTCAAGCGGCGGCGCGTCGTGGTGCACGCGGTCGACGGCATCAGCCTGTCGATCGGCGAGCACGAGTCGCTCGGCCTGGTCGGCGAGTCGGGATGCGGCAAGTCCACCGCCGGCCGCCTGGTGGCCCGGCTCCAGGAACCGACCTCCGGCACCGTCTCCTACCGCGGCCAGGACATCAGCCACTGGAGCAGGCGGCGCATGCGTCCCATCCGCTCCGAGATCCAGATGATCTTCCAGGACCCGTACGCGTCACTGAACCCCCGTCACACCGTGGGCACGATCATCGGCGGGCCCATGGAGGTCAACGGGCTGCGGCCCACCGAGCGCGGGATCAAGGAACTGCTGGAGATCGTCGGGCTCAACCCCGAGCACTACAACCGTTTCCCCCACGAGTTCTCCGGCGGCCAGCGCCAGCGCATCGGCGTGGCCAGGGCGCTGGCGCTCAACCCTCGGCTGATCGTCGCCGACGAGCCCGTCTCCGCCCTGGACGTCTCCATCCAGGCCCAGGTGGTCAACCTGCTGCAGCGGCTGCGCAGGGAGCTGGGGATCGCCTTCCTGTTCATCGCCCACGACCTGGCCGTGGTGCGGCACTTCTCGCAGCGGGTCGCGGTCATGTATCTCGGCAAGATCGTCGAGATCGGCGACCGGGACTCGCTCTACGAGCGGCCCCGGCACCCCTACACCCACGCCCTGCTGTCGGCCGTGCCCGACCCTGACCCCGACACGCCGCGCCGCGAGCGCATCAGGCTGGCCGGAGACGTGCCGAGCCCGGTCAACCCGCCCAGCGGATGCCGCTTCCGCACCCGCTGCTGGAAGGCGCAGGACAGGTGCGCCCTGGAGGAGCCACCTCTCGTACGGCTCGGCGGCAACGCAGAAGGGCACCTGACCGCCTGTCACTTCCCGGAGGCGCCCACGACCCACGGCTCAGACGTCGTCCTGGACCCCGCCCTGAGCTAGCGCCCTCAGCTTGTCGATCGCCGCGGCGGGGTCGGCGGCGCCGTAGACCGCGCTGCCGGCGACGAAGGTGTCGGCGCCCGCCTCGGCGCACCGCTCGATGGTCTCCTCCGACACCCCGCCGTCGATCTGCAGCCAGATCTCGCCCCCGTGGCGGTCGATGAGCTCACGGGTGCGCCTGATCTTGGGCAGCACCAGGTCGAGGAAGCTCTGCCCGCCGAAGCCCGGCTCGACGGTCATCAGCAGCAGCATGTCGATCTCGCCGAGCAGGTCTTCGTACGGCTCGATCGGCGTGGCGGGGCTGAGCGCGAAGCCCGAGCGGGCGCCCTGCTTGCGGATCTCGCGCAGGGTGCGCACCGGCGCCCTGGCCGCCTCGGCGTGGATGGTCACGCTGCCCACGCCGGCCTCGGCGTAGGCGGGCGCCCACCGGTCGGGCTCGGCGATCATCAGGTGGCAGTCGAGGGGCGTGCCGGTCGACTTGAGCAGCGACTCCACCACGGGCAGCCCGAGCGTCAGGTTGGGCACGAAGTGGTAGTCCATGACGTCGACGTGCAGCCAGTCGGCGTTGGGCACGCGCGCCGCCTCGTCGGCCAGCCGGGCGAAGTCGGCGGACAGGATGCTGGGAAATATCTGCATGGCCATGATGGATCCGAGTCTAGGGCGCGGGCGCCCCGATCTTCTCGCGGGTCATGAGTCCCAGCGCGATGAAGGTCAGGGGGGCGCCCAGCTGCACCCACAGGGAGATCGCGGCATAGCGGAGATATCGCCAGGCGCTGTCGTCGGGGAGCAGTTCGCGCGTGCCGTACCAGAGCAGGGCGACCACCGCCGAGCCGAGCGCCCAGCGCAGCACGCGCTGCCAGGCCGGGCCCGCGGTGGTGAACCAGCCCAGCCGCCACATGAACGCGACGCCGGCGAGCATGCCGAGCGCCGAGCCCGACAGGGCGACCATGTAGTCGAGGTTCTCCGGGTCGATCCGCCCCGCCGCCGCCCACGCCTGCGGCAGCGTCCAGCCTTCGTGCGGCAGGTTGGCCAGCACCGCGGCGCCGATCATGACGCCCGACACGGCGGCGGCGAACAGCAGCTGCGCGCCCAGCGACCGGGCGAGCCACCAGCGCGTGACGCGCCCTTCGAGCCCCAGGACGGCCAGCAGCACGCCGAGGCCGAGCAGCACGCCCAGGACGACGTCGGAGATGAAGTGCACGCCCAGGTAGACCCGCGACAGTGCGATCAGCGCGGTGATCACGCCCGCGGCCCACCACGCCCACCGGGCCCCCGGCCGCCGCACCAGGCTCGCCAGGGCGCCCCACGTGGCCGTGGCGATCTGGGCGTGCCCCGAGGGCATGCCGAACTGCTCCTCGACGCCCAGCGGGCGGATCCTGGCGTCGATCCAGTACGGCCTGGGCGCGTGGAAAAGCAGCTTGCCCACCAGGTTCGTGGAGGCGCTCGCCAGCACCACCACGCCCATCAGCAGGCCGGCGCGCGGGCTGACGCACCAGTAGAAGAGCGGCAGCAGGAACAGGAAGAAGGTCTCCGTCCCGAACAGCGACACGAACTCCATCACCGGCTCCAGGGCCGCGGGCAGGCTCTGGAGCCAGACGATGGGGTCGAGTTCGGCGGCGCGCAGGTCGTCGAGGGGGCTCACGCCGTGATGGCATCACACGAGGGCTCGCCTCAGGCAAGCCTTCGTCCCCGAACTGTGACCTAACGCTTGCTTGTTTTCCGGAGGATGGCCAGGAACATCGCGTCCGTCCCGTGCCGGTGCGGCCAGAACTGCGCGTGCGGGCCCGGGCCCAGATCCCCGACCTCGGGCAGGTAGGCGCGGGCGTCGAGCTGCTCCAGCTCCGGATGGCGCTTGAGGACGTCGGAGACGACCACCCGCGTCTCGGCCAGGTGGGGCGAGCAGGTGACGTAGGCCAGCACGCCTCCGGGGCGCAGCGAGGCGACCGCGCTGTCGAGCAGGGCACGCTGGAGCTTCGTCAGGTCGGGCACGCTGCGCGCGTCGCGCCGCCAGCGCGCCTCCGGACGCCGCCGCAGCGCGCCCAGGCCGGTGCAGGGGGCGTCGAGCATGACGCGGTCGAAGACGCCCTGGCGCCACGAGGGCTCGGTGCCGTCGGCGGTGATCACCGCCGCCTCGCGGGTGGTCTCCCACACCAGGCGGGCACGATGGTGCTGCGAATCGGCGGCCACGAGATGGGCACCACCGGGGAAGGCCCGGATGCCACCGGACCCGCCGTCGGAGGCTCTCTTCTCCCGCTCCAGCCCCGCCTCGTCGCCGTAGGCGGCGATGGCGTCGAGCAGGCCCGCCTTGCCGCCGGGGCCCGCGCACATGTCGAGCCACAACCGGTCGGACCCCTCCAGCGGCACCCTGGCCAGCGCCAGAGCCACCAGCTGGCTCGCTTCGTCCTGCACCGCCGCCCGGTAGGCCGCCACCGCCGGGATCCTGCCCGGGTCGCCCTCCGGCAGGTAGGCCGCGTACGGCGAATACCGCCCCGGCTCGGCGCCCGACTCCTCCAGCTCGGCCACGTCGCTGCGGCCGGGCCGCGCGACCAGGGTCACCGTCGGCCGGGCGTTGTCGGCCTCCAGCAGCTCGGGCAGCCGGGCGTCGTCGCCCAGGGCGTCGCGGAAGGCGGCCACCACCCAGCGCGGATGGCTGTAGGTGACGGCCAGGTGGCCGAGCAGGTCGGCCTCCTTCGAGGGGGCCACGATCGGCAGCCACTCGTCGATCGTGCGGGCCGCGATCTTGCGCAGCACCGCGTTGACGAACTTCGCCGCGCCCTGGCCGATGCGCAGCCGGACGAGGTCGACCGTCGTGCCCACGGCCGCGTGCGGGGGCACCCGCATGCGCAGGAGCTGGTGGGCGCCCAGGCGCAGCGCGTCGAGCACCTCGGGGTCGGGGTCGCGGTCGACACAGGTGGCGATGATCTTGTCGTAGGAGCCGAGGCCGCGCAGCGTGCCGTACGCCAGCTCGGTGGCCAGGGCGGCGTCGCGCCCGCCGAGCCCGCGGTCGCGCAGGAGCCTGGGCATCAGCAGGTTGGCGTAGGCGTCGCGCTCGTCGACGGCTCGCAGCAGGTCGTAGGCGGCGTTGCGCGCCTCGTCACGCACCGGCTTGCCCGGCCGCCGCGCACCGCCCCGCTGACCAGAACCGCCGCCTCCCTGCTTGAAACCGCCGCTCCGCTGACCAGAGCCTCCGCCCCGCTGGCCGGAACCGCTGCTCGGCTGACCAGAGCCGCCGCTCCGCTGGCCCTGCCTCCGGCGCTCGCCGGATCCCCCCGGTGATCTTTCCATCAGCCCAGCCGATCCTCGGGCGCGAGCCGTACGCCGCGTGCCCACTCCACCGCGCTCATCACCCTCTTGCCCTGCGCCTGAACGTCACTGAGCTCGACCGGGTGGGTGGCGGTGCCGACCAGCACCGACTTCTTCGACGCCAGGATCTCCCCCGGCGCGAGCCGCTCCCCCTCGGGCGCGAGCCGTACAGGGCCGAGCTTGACCCGCTGACCGCGGAACTCCGCCCACGCGCCCGGGTTCGGCGTGCACGCCCGCACCAGCCGGTCGACCCGCATGGCCGGCGCGGTGAAGTCGGCGTGAGCGTCGTCGACGCCGATCTTGCCGGCGTAGGACACCCCGTCGAGCGGCTGCGCGCGGGCCTCGAGCGCGCCGTCCTCCACGCCGTCGAGGGTGGCGGCCAGCAGCCCCGCACCGGAGATCGACAGCCGCTCCAGCAGCTCGCCGCTGGTGTCGGTGGGCCGGATCTCCTCGGTGACCACGCCGTAGACGGGCCCGGCGTCGAGCTCCTTGACGATCTGGAAGGTGCACGCCCCGGTGATCTCGTCGCCGTGGAGCACGGCGTGCTGCACGGGCGCGGCGCCACGCCAGGCGGGCAGGATCGAGAAGTGCAGGTTGATCCAGCCGTGGCGCGGGATGTCGAGGGCCGACTGCGGCAGCAGCGCGCCGTAGGCGACGACCGGGCAGCAGTCGGGGCCGATCTCCCGCAGCCGCTCCTGGAAGGCGGGGTCGGAGGCCTTGGCCGGGCGCAGCACCTCGATGCCCGACTCCTCGGCCAGTTGCGCCACCGGCGACGGGTGCACCTTGCGCCCGCGTCCCGACTGCGCGTCGGGACGCGTGACGACGGCGACGACCTCGTGCCGCGGCGAGTCGATGAGGGCACGCAGCGACGGCAGGGCCGTCTCGGGAGTGCCCGCGAAGACGAGTCTCACAGGGCCCGCCCGCCGGTGGCGTGCGGCGACAGCTTGAAAGCCGGCGCCGGGGCGCCGGCCCACTCGGCCTCGCGGATCGCCTTCATGGCCAGCTTGCGCTGCTTGAGGTCCATGCGGTCGATGAACAGGATGCCGTCGAGGTGATCGGTCTCGTGCTGGAAGCAGCGGGCCATCAGGTCGGTGCCCTCGAGCACGACCGGCTCGCCGTGCATGTCGAAGCCCTTGGCGACGGCTCGTACGGCACGCGGGGTGGGATACGCCAGGCCGGGGAAGGACAGGCAGCCCTCCTCCCCCTCCTCGTCGAGCTCCTCGGACAGGTCGAGGTCAGGGTTGATCAGGTGGCCGAGCTGGTCGTCGACGTAGTAGGTGAACACGCGCAGCCCCACACCGATCTGCGGAGCGGCCAGGCCTGCGCCCGGAGCGTCCATCATCGTGTCGGTGAGGTCTTTGACCAGCTTGCGCAGCTCCTTGTCGAAGTCGACGACCGGAGCCGCAGGGGTGCGCAACACCGGGTCTCCGAACAGCCGGATCGCCTGGATCGCCAAGGGAACCTCTCTCTCGTCGGAATCGAACCCCTACAGCTTAAGCGGCCCCAGCGATCTGGCCTTCATCGCGGCCTTGCGCGCGGCCTTGGCCACCACCTGGTCATCGTGGTGGGAGGCGAGCAGGTCGAGCACCGCCAGCGTGTCGGGATGGTCGACGGAGGGCAGCTGGGCGACCAGGCCGGGCAGGTCCTCGTCGAGGCCGCCGAGCGTGCCGGGCGCGTCGGACAGGTAGAGCAGCGCGGCGAGGGTGTCGACCGCGAGCCAGGCGTGGTCGTCGGGGGTCAGCGACGGCGCGTCGAGGTCGCGGATGTGCAGCCAGGAGGCGGCGTAGCGCCACAGCAGCGGCTCGGTGAGCGCCGCCCGCAGGGGGCCCTCCGCCTCGGGGCCGAGCTCGTCGAGGACGGTGCCGGCCGCGCCGCGTTCGCCCGCGTTGCCGTACGCCGCGATGGCCGTCAGGTCGCGGGCCGCCTCGAGCGGCGAGCGGCGCTCCAGCCAGGAGGCGACGGCGCTCGGCGTGACGCCGCCGGCGACCATCGCCGCGACCAGCTCGGAGGCGTCGAGCTCGGCGAAGACCCTGACCTGGGCGGCGGTGGGCGCGTCGTGGCCCTCGCGGCGCAGGTCCTGGCGGACCGCCCAGGTGCCGAGCGGGGTGAGCCTGATGCGGCTGCCCGACGCGATCGGCTCGCCCGTCGTCTCGACCAGCCCGCAGTAGGCCAGCAACTCCAGGGCGGAGGTCAGCTCGCGCAGGATCGACTCGCCCTTGTACGGCCCGCAGGCCACCTCGTGCGACTGCAGGATGCCCTTGGCCAGGACCGGCACCGACACCCCTGTGCGCACGGAGTAGATGGTGGCCAGCGTCTCGGCCAGGTGCTCGTCGATGACGGCCGAGCCGGTCAGCCCCTCGTCGGCGCGGTCGAGGACGTCCATGACCACGCCGTCCCAGAACTCCAGCGTGGCCTCCACGCCCTTGCCGAACGTGAACGGCCCCGGCACGGCCTGCTGGCGGGTGATGCGCAGCAGGCCGGTGTTGACCGCCACGACCCACATCAGCCGCAGCCACTCGGGCCGCAGCCCCAGCTCTTCGACGGCCCGCGCGGCGTCGGCCTCCGGCAGCAGCGCCTGCGGGCCGACGGGCCGGGTGCCGGTCCATCGGGCCAGGGCGACCGCGTCCACCACCAGCGGCACCCCCGGCACCCGAGCGGCCAGCTCGGCGTCGGCGGCCAGCTCGACCGGGGGGAAGCTCAGCTTCTCGCAGGCTGCGCAGCCGCAGCCTTCTCCGGTGGGCCTGCGCAGGTCGATGACGTTGTTTGCCACCCAGGAAACTTACATCACTTCAGTAACAGGCTCACCCGATCGCCCGAGAGCGGGCCTTGAACGCGGCCTTTCTGGCAGCTTTTGCCACAGTGCCGTCGGGAAGGGAACGGCCCAGCAACTCCAGAACCTCGACCACGTCGGGGTGGTCGACCCGCCACATCTCCTCGATCATATGCGCGGGCGGTCCGGAGGCCGCCATGTTCTCGGCGAACATCTCGGGGTCGTCCTCGGCCGCGGGCATCGCCAGGGCGAGCATGTCGACGCTCACCCACAGGAGCTCCTGCTGGGTCAGCGCGGGCGCGGGCAGGCCGCGCGCGCTGAGCCAGTGGATGGCGTGCGGGCGCAGCTCCGGGTCGCCCAGGCAGGAGCGTACGGCGGGCTCGGCCTCCTTGCCGAGGCGGTCGACGATGGTGATCGCGATGCCGCGCGCCACGGCGGGCGCGCCCGAGGCGGTGCCGAGCAGCTCGTCGGCGGCCTCGGCGGGCGTGCGGCCCTCCAGCCAGCGCCGGATGTCCTCCTCGGCCAGCTCGGTGGGTATGCCCTGCAGCAGCCCCTCGATCAGCCCCATCGCGTCGGCGTCGGCCAGGTCGGGCGCCTCGGGAGAGTGCATGCCGCGTTCGAGGTAGAGTTCGCGCAGCCCCCAGACGGCCAGCGGGGTCAGCGCCACCGTCTCGTCGTCGAGCGCGACCAGCCCGGCGTGCACCAGGCCCGCCACGGCCCTGTCGACCTCGACGGGACCCACCTCGACGATCTCCTCCAGGTATTCGGCGATCAGCGCCACCGGCACCGGCACCTGCAGGCGGAAGAGCATGTCGAACAGGTCGTACAGCTCGGCGTCGGCCTGCTCGTTGCCGGTGATCTCGCCGCCGGTGTCGTGCTCCAGCAGGAACTCCACCGTGGCCGCCCAGCGGTCGAGCGGATCGGTGACGCCGTCGAGGTGCTCGTCGAGCCGTCCGGGCCTCTCACCTGCCAGCAGCGGCACCTCGCGGGCCGCCGCCACCAGCTCCGGCAGGGGCGCCAGCCGTACGGCGGGCAGCGGCGAGCAACCCGGGCAGTCGCAGTCGGACTGCTGCTGGGGCTGCTCCCCCGACGGGATGGAGATCGGCTGCTCCAGCGACTCGGGGCCGATGGAGCTGAACAGGCTCTTGGTCATGCCGAAGTTCGACTCGTCGGCCAGCGCCTCGGGCAGCCTGACCGCGATGTCGTCGAGCCGCACGCGCATCGCCACGGCGGTCTCCGGGCCGGTGTGGCCCTCGGCGCACAGGAAGTCGACCAGCGTGCGCGCCGCCGCGACGGTCTCCGGAGCGCTCTCCGGCGGGGCGATGACCTTGCGGGGGTAGATGGACAGCAGGAGTTCGTCGAAGGTCGCCGGGGTGAAATCGGCCAGTTGCTCGGCCTTGAGGTAGTCGCTGGCGTAGTCGCACAACAACCGGATCTCGTCGGCATCCACCTCGACGCCGCCGGCCCGCCCCCATGCTCGTAGGTCGTCGATGGCTCTGTTCACCCAATCGATGGACACAGGGGCACGCTAACGGGTTACCGCCATGCCCGCGAATCGGGGAAAACGACTAAATCAGGTCGAGTGGGTCGACACTCACCCTCACGACGTCAGGCGCCTTTCTGGCCGCACGCACCCCACTGGCCCCCTTGAGCGCCGCCGCCAACGCCGCACCCTCCTGTCTCGGCACCCTCACCATCATGCGTTCCTGGTCGTCACCGACCATGACGGGGCCCAGGACCTCGGCGTTCGGCGGCAGGCGTGTCTCCTCCAGCATCTGCCGCAACGCGGGCGCGCCGCCCGTGAGCGTCGCCATGCGGACGGCAGGCGGGAACCCCAGCTCGGCCCGCTCGGCCAGCTCCCGCTCCGCGTGCGTGATCGGATCCCAGCGGATCAGAGCCTGCGTCACCGGGAGCGCGGCGTCGGCCATGATGACCAGCTCCGCCGCCGGGCGCATCAGCGCGGCGGCGTTCATCCAGCGGCGCAGCGCCTCCTCCGAGGCGCGCAGATCCGCCCTGCCCAGCATCGACCAGCCGTCGAGCAGCACGACGGCCGCGTAACCACCCTCCGGGGACGGCTCGGCGCCCGGCGTGGCCACCACGAGCGCCGGCTTCGAGCCGATCGTGGCCAGGACGCCGTCGCGGCCCGACGTCTTCACCTGGACGGAGGGGAAGGCGCGGCCGAGCTCCTCGGCGGTGCGCCTGGCCCCGACGACGACGGCCCGCACCCGGCCCCCGCCGCACGCCGGACACCGCCACGCGGCGTCGACCCGGCCGCACCAGCGGCAGTAGGGGGCGGCATGACCCGCCCTGAGGGCCAGGGGGCCGTGGCAGATCTGCTCGCCGCGGGGGGTTGCGCCGAGAGCGTAGCCGTCACCCTCGGCGCCGTGCCCGCCTTCCTCGTCACGCCGCCGGCCGGCCGCCTCGCCGCCCGAGCCGTGATCGCCGGACTCCCGGCCGCTCCCCCTCGCGGCCCCTCGCTGCGGGTCAGGGTCAAGGCCGGGCAGGCCCAGCGCGAGGGCCGCCGGCGAGCCGGAGGGCGCATCGGACGGCGAGCCGGGCACCGCAGCGGTCGACTGAGGCCGCCCGGTCTGCTCGTGGCGGCCGGTCGGCTCCTGGCGTCCCCCGAGCTCCTGCCGTCCGCCGGGCTCCTGGCGGCTCTGGCGGGTCGGGGGCTGGTTGCAGCGGGCAGGGGCGCGGCAGTGCTGGCAGGCGATCACCGGGACGTACCCCCGCCGCGGCACCTGGATCAGCACCGGCCCCTGCTCCAGCCCCTCCTTCAGCACCTTCCACGCCAGGCTGGGCAGCCGGGCCGCCCTGGCCGCCTGGTCCTTGGCCAGCTCGGCGTCCTCACCCGCGGGCCGTACCCTCGGGGCGACCGCCCTGATCGTCTCGCGGCGGGCGACGATCTGCCGCGCCCAGCCGGTGGCGACGAGCTGCGTGGCCTCCGCCGTACGGGCGTGGCCGCCGATCAGCATCGCCGCGCCCGTGCGGTGCGCGCGCAGGGCCAGCACCTCGCGCGCGTGAGGGTACGGCGCCAGCCGCTCGGCATGCAGGTCGTCGCCGTCGTCCCAGATCGCCGCCAGGCCGAGCTCCACGACGGGCGCGAAGGCGGCGGCCCGCGTGCCGACGACGGCCCGCACCTCGCCCCTCAGCACCTTCAGCCAGCGCCGGTACCGCTCGGCCGGACCCAGCTGCGCGGTGAGCGCCACGTGCCTGCCGGGGCCCAGATGCTCGGTGAGGACCTCGTCGAGGTAGGCGACGTCCTTGCCGTCGGGCACCACGACCACCGCGCCCCTGCCGCCCGCCAGCGTCGCCCGCACGGCCTCCGCCACCGGCCGCGCCCAGCACCGGCCGGGCAGCGCGTTCCAGACGGCCCGGGGGGCCCTGCCGTGCTCCAGGGCATCGAGGAAGGAGGGGCCCATGGGGTATTCGTCCCACGCACTGGCCTCAGCGGCGCCCTCGGCACTCGGCCCCTCGGCCACACTCGCCTCGGCACCGCTCTCTGCCGTTTCGCCGGCGCCACCGGAAGCCGCGGCATCGCTGCCCGTCCCTTGACCTCGCCCCTCGTCACGACCCAGGTCACCAGCCTCGCCCGAGGCGTCTCCGGAGGGGGCGGTGGAGGCGGGGCCGGTGGAGGCGGGGCCGGTGGAGGCGGGGCCGGTGGAGGCGGGGCCGGTGGAGGCGGGGCCGGTGGAGGCGGAGGTGGGGGCGGATCCGGAGGTGGGGGCGGTGGAGGCGGGGAGGGCGGAGGAGGCCGGGGCCAAGGAGGCGGCGGCCAAGGAGGCGGCGTCGTCGTTGGCGGCAGGGGCAGCCGGATGCGAGGCGACCGGAGCCGAAACGCCCCGTCCCGCGTCCTGCTTCGGCGCCTGCTTCGCCGCCTCCGTCTCCACCCGGGCGTGGCGTGGCGGGACGGCCAGGCGGAGGACGTCGGCGAGGGTGCCCGCGTAGCGGTCGGCCACACCGCGCGCCAGTCCCGCGATCTCCGGCGTCAGCACCACCTCGGGCGAGATCACCCGCTCGAGCGGCGTCAGCCGTCCCTCGTGGTCGCTTCGCTCCACCCGCTCCAGCAGGTACCCGTCGGTGAGCTTGCCGGCGAACCGCACGCGCACCCGCACGCCCGGCCGGGCGACGTCGTCGAGGGTCTGCGGCACCAGGTAGTCGAAGGTCCTGTCGAGGTGGGGCAGCGGGTTGTCGACGGCGACCCGGGCGACCGGCAGCCTCTCGGCCGCGACCACCGCCCCCTTGGCACTGGTCTTGCCGCGTACGGCTTCAAGGGGTAGGAGGGCGTCGTCGGTCACGGGAAAGGTCTACCAGACCCCGCCATGATCGATTGCCAACCGCCACCGGCGCGCGCTTGCCGTACCCGATCGCGTGGGCACAACGGAAGGAGCCGCACCCCGGCTCCGGGGTGCGGCTCCTTCGGCGAGACGAGCGGGTTACAGGCCGGCGGCCTGGCGCAGGGTGTCGGCGCGGTCGGTCGACTCCCAGGAGAAGCCCTCGCGGCCGAAGTGGCCGTAGGCGGCGGTCTCGGAGTAGATCGGGCGCAGCAGGTCGAGGTCACGGATGATCGCGGCCGGGCGAAGGTCGAAGACCGTGAGCACGGCCGCCTGGATCTTCTCCACGGCGACCTTCTCGGTGCCGAAGGTCTCGACGAACAGGCCGACGGGGTGCGCCTTGCCGATGGCGTAGGCGACCTGGACCTCGCAGCGGTCGGCGAGGCCGGCGGCGACGACGTTCTTGGCGACCCAGCGCATGGCGTAGGCGGCCGAGCGGTCGACCTTCGACGGGTCCTTGCCGGAGAAGGCGCCGCCGCCGTGGCGGGCCATGCCGCCGTAGGTGTCGACGATGATCTTGCGGCCGGTGAGGCCGGCGTCGCCCATCGGGCCGCCGATCTCGAAGCGCCCGGTCGGGTTGACCAGCAGGCGGTAGCCCTCGGTGTCGATGCCGACGTCCTTGAGCACGAAGTCGACCACGTGCTCCTTGATGTCGGGGGTCAGCATCTCGCGCAGGTCGATCTCGGCGGCGTGCTGCGTGGAGACGACGACGGTGTCGAGGCGGACGGGCTTGTCGCCGTCGTACTCGATGGTGACCTGGGTCTTGCCGTCGGGGCGGAGGTAGGGCACGGTGCCGGACTTGCGCACGTCGGACAGGCGGCGGGCGAGCTTGTGCGACAGCAGGATCGGCAGCGGCATCAGCTCGGCGGTCTCGTTCGTCGCGTAGCCGAACATGAGGCCCTGGTCGCCGGCGCCCTGGCGGTCGAGCTCGTCGCCGGCGCCCTCCTCGCGGTGCTCGTGGGCGTCGTCGACGCCCTGGGCGATGTCGGGCGACTGCGCGCCGATGGACACCGACACGCCGCAGGAGGCGCCGTCGAAGCCCTTGTGGGAGGCGTCGTAGCCGATGCCCAGGATGGTCTCGCGGATGAGCGCGGGAATGTCGACGTAGGTCTCGGTCGTCACCTCGCCCGCGACGTGGACCTGCCCGGTGGTGATCAGCGTCTCGACGGCGACCCGGCTCTTGGGGTCGTCCTTGAGCATGGCGTCGAGAATCGCGTCACTGATCTGGTCGGCGATCTTGTCCGGGTGGCCCTCTGTGACCGACTCGGAAGTGAACAGGCGACGTGACAACTCAGTGGCTCCTCATGCAGCGGCTGCTGACGGTTTGTAACGCCTGCGGCGGGTTGACCGGCGCCCCTCCGTCGAATCAGGCTTCGCCGAAGTGTAGCCGTACCCCGGGACGCGTAGCGAAATCGTCCAGATACCGATCCCCCGTGGATTCACAGATCGGGCAGGGGATCGGGCGGAAGCGTCTCCGGGGCGAACACCTCCGCGTCTGCGGCGCAGACGACGGCAGCGTACTCCTCGTCTATCTCGAGCGTCATCGGTCCCACCTCGATCAGCGGGCCGGGGCCGTACAGGAGTGGTCCCAGCCGCGTCTCCCTGGGGTAGGTCGCGTAGACGGAGACGGGCCGGTCGGCGCGCAGCATCCGGGTGGCCAGGACGCGCACGAAGCGGGAGGTCACCACGACGAGGAAGCTGGTCATTCCCGGCGGCCCCGTCGACAGGGCCGGGAAGACGTAGCGGATCTCCTCGTCACGGCTGAGGAAGGTACGGCAACGATCTCTGATAGTGGAGCTCACCGGCATGCACTGTCCCCCTTTGGCCCAGTATCCGTAGCCGGGCCAGGGGGTGCAACAGCTGATCAGATAAGTGGAATGTCCGGATCCGGCCTGTCAGGACAGCCGCGCGGTGACCTGGTCCCAGACCGCGTCGGCCACGTCGTCCTTGGGGCCGCGCGGCACCTCCACCGGCTGCCCGCCAGCCACCAGGACGGTCGCGGCGTTGTCGGGAGTGCCGAACGCGAGGCCGCCGCCGACCTGGTTGACCACGAGGAGGTCGCAGCCCTTGCGCTCGAGCTTGGCCTGGCCGTTGGCGAGCACGTCGTCGGTCTCGGCGGCGAACCCCACGATCACGCGCGGGTACGGCACGCCGTCGCGGCGTCGCTCGCCCAGCTCCGCGAGGATGTCCGGATTCTTCACCAGCTCGATGGGGTCGGGTTCGCCCGCGGTCTTCTTGATCTTCGAGCCGCGCGGATCCGCCGGGCGGAAGTCCGCCACCGCGGCGGCCATCACCACCACGTCGGCCGAGGCCGACGCGGCCAGCACCGCCTCGCGCAGCTCCAGCGCCGACTCCACGCGCACCACCTTCGCACCCGCCGGATCGGGCAGCGCCACGTTGGCCGCGACGAGCACCACCTCGGCCCCGCGCGCGGCAGCCGTACGGGCCAGCGCGTACCCCTGCAGGCCCGAGGAGCGGTTGCCGATGAAGCGCACCGGGTCGATCGCCTCGCGCGTGCCTCCCGCGGAGATCACGACCGTACGGCCGGCGAGATCCTGGGGCGCGCCGCGCAGGATGCGCGAGCACACCTCGAAGATCGACGACGGGTCGGGAAGCCGGCCGGGGCCGGTGTCCTTGCCGGTCAGGCGGCCGACGGCCGGATCGATCACGATCGCGCCGCGAGAGCGCAGCGTCTCCACGTTGGCCCTGGTCGCGGGGTGCTCCCACATCTCGGTGTGCATCGCGGGCGCGAACACGACCGGGCAGCGGGCGGTGAGCAGGGTGTTGGTGAGCAGGTCGCCCGCCAGGCCGTGCGCGGCCTTGGCGAGGATGTCGGCGGTGGCGGGGGCGACCACGACGAGGTCGGCCTCCTGGCCGATGCGCACGTGCGGCACCTCGTGGACCGAGTCCCACACGTCGGTCGTGACCGGCTGGCCGGACAGGGCGGCCCAGGTGGGCTCGCCGACGAAACGCAGAGCGTCGCGGGTGGGCACCACCCGGACCCGGTGGCCGGACTCGGTGAAGTGGCGCAGCAGCTCGCACGCCTTGTAGGCGGCGATGCCGGCTCCTACTCCCAGCACGACGTTCTTCACTGCGAGGTCCTCCTCCGTGTCACCGCCCGCGCGGGCCTCCGCCTATGCGTGAGGCTTCCGAGCCCAGCCAACCATCGCCGGCGACCCGATGGTCACCCGGCCCCGGGGAATGGGGGTGACGAGGGCGCGGCCCAAGGGGTATGAGCGCCAGACGGGCGTGGGGCGAGCGCGCAGCGCGGGGAGCGGACGGAGACCCCGGGCACAGCGAAGCCCGGTGGCGTCGGCCACCGGGCGTCTGTGGAGCCAGGCTCAGACCGCGCCTTCGATGGGCTCGGCGGTGAGCAGCCCCTCGGAGATCTCGCGCAGCGCGATCGAGAGCGGCTTCTCCTGGGCGTGGGTCTCGACCAGCGGTCCCACGTACTCCAGCAGGCCCTCGCCCAGCTGGGAGTAGTAAGCGTTGATCTGGCGCGCCCGCTTCGCACCCATGATCACCAGGGAGTACTTGCTGTCGACGATGTCGAGCAGCGTGTCGATGGGCGGGTTGGTGATGCCCTCGGCCACCGGGACAATGCCTGCCACGTGCGTCAGACCTCTCGGTTGGAAGCGATAGTGACCGCGGATGGGTCAGTCATCAAGGCTATCAGCTGCACGCATACATCGTGGACGTCCGTGTTGACCAGCGTGGTGTCGAACTCGGGCTCGGCGGCCATCTCGACGCGTCCAGCCTCGAGGCGGCGGGCGATGACGTCGTCGGGCTCGGTGCCCCGGCCGCGCAGCCGCTTCTCGAGCTCTTCCCAGGTGGGCGGGGCGAGGAAGACGAGCAGCGCCTCCGGCATGCTCTGCCGTACCTGGCGCGCGCCCTGGAGGTCGATCTCCAGCAGCGTGGGCACGCCCGCGGCGAGCTTGTCGAGCACGGGGCGGCGCGGCGTGCCGTACCGGTTGCCCGCGAACTCCGCCCACTCGAGGAGTTCGCCGCTCGCGACGAGGCGGTCGAACTCGGGGTCGTCGGCGAAGAAGTACTCCACCCCGTGCTGCTCGCCGGGGCGGGGTTTCCTGGTGGTCACCGAGACCGACAGCCACACCTCGGGGTGTGCCCTGCGGATCTCGGCGACGACCGTGGACTTGCCGACGCCCGACGGACCGGACAGGACCGTCAGGCGTCTTGAGGGAGAGAAGTCACCAATGATGGAACCTTCGGTCACTTCTCCTACCCCCATGTACTGCTAGCGCTTGTGGTGCTAACGAGATTAGCCCTCGCCGGCACCGAACTCGCGCTCGAGGGCGGCCCTCTGGTTCGCGCCGAGGCCCCGCACGCGGCGGGACTCGGCGATCTGCAGCCGCTCCATGAGCTGCTTGGCGCGGACCTTGCCCACGCCGGGGAGCGACTCCAGCAGGGCCGAAACCTTCATCTTGCCGATGACGTCGTCGGTCTGCCCGTTCTTGAGCACCTCAGCGAGCGCGATGCGACCGTGCTTGAGATCGTTCTTGACCTCGGCACGCTCTTTGCGGGCCTTGGCAGCCTTCTCCAGGGCTGCGGCGCGCTGCTCAGGGGTCAGGGGAGGAAGAGCCACGCCGGGTCACCTCGAATTTCTGTCGATGTACTCGGTCGAAAAGGGAAAGTAGCTGGTCAACGCGTCCTTAGCAACGTCAAGAGCCGTTTCTCTCATCACAAAATCAACTTCATCACCCTGTGTGCCGACAAAACTACCGCCTGTCCATCAAATCGCCCTCACTTCCGTGTATTCAGCCGCTCGCGAACTACTCCCCGGGGAGCAGCCTTCTCCCCGGGGCGCAGCCTCCGTACCCTCCTGCGGGCCGAGGATCCCGCGCGCGCCGGGCGGCAGCATCGAAGGGACGGAGGGAGACCGACATGACGCCGGATCCGGGGTTGTCGAGCGTGCGGGAACTGGTGCGAGCGGGCGGTCCCGCCCTGGCCGCCCGAGTTTCGGACAGGCTAGAACTCGTGGAAATGCACCTGAGGGAGGCGGTCTCCGACGGCTTCCCGATGCTGCGCGAGGCGGCCGGGCATCTCCTGGAGGCGGGCGGCAAGCGGATGCGCCCGCTGCTGGTGCTCCTCGGCGCCGAGTTCGGCGATCCGGGCGCCCCGTCGGTGATCCCGGCGGCGGCGAGCGTGGAGCTGGTGCACGTGGCCTCGCTCTACCACGACGACGTGATGGACGAGGCGCCGCTGCGGCACGGGGTGCCGAGCGCGCACGTGAAGTGGGACACCAAGGTCGCGATTTTGGTGGGTGACTACCTTTTCGCCCGCGCGGCCGGGCTGGAGCTGCCCGAGCAGGCTCGCGTGGAGCAGGCGAGGTGCGTGGCGCACCTGGTGGCGGGGCAGGTCCGCGAGAGCGCGGGTCCCGCGCCCGGCGACGACCGGCTCGACCACTATCTGCAGGTTCTTCAGGAGAAGTCGGCCTCGCTGATCCGGTTCTCGGCGCGGCTCGGGGGCCTGTGCGCGGGCGCGCCGCCGCACGTCACGGCCGCGCTGGCGGAGTACGGCGAGCTGCTGGGGATGGCGTTCCAGTTGTCGGACGACCTGATCGACGTGCTGTCGGAGCCGGACGAGTCGGGCAAGGGCGCGGGGACGGACCTGCGGGCGGGGGTGCTGACGCTTCCCGCGCTGCACGCGCTGGCGTTGTCCGGAGCCGACCTCCGCACCGGGCGGGCCGAGGCCGGGCGGCTGGCGGAGTTGCTGGCGATGGGCCCGCTGACCGACCCCGCCCTGCACGCCGAGGCCCTGACCCTGCTGCGCCGCTCCCCCGCGATGCTGACCGCCCGGGCCGAGGTCGAGCGCTACGCCGCCGAGGCCGCGGCCGTGGCCCGCGCGCTGCCCGCCAATCCCGCCCGTGACGTGCTGCTGGCCCTGAGCCGGCAGGTCGTGCACCGTACGATTTGACCGTGCCTCCCACCCGCGACTGGCTCCTGGCCCTGGCGATGGTGCCGGTCCAGCTGGCCGGCGCGCTCACCGTCTCGGTGCCCGTCTACGTCTACGACACCGGCGGCAATCCTCCGGTCCGTCTCGGCAACACCGATCTCGACTGGCTGGCGCTCACCCTGCTCGTCCTGTCGGCGCTGGCCCTGGTCCTGCGCTCCACCCGTCCGCGAACGGCGTTGTGGCTGACGGTGGGCCTGTTCGCCGCGTACATGGCGGGCGGCTACCCCGTCGGCCCGGTGGTGCTGCCGGTGATGCTCTGCCTGCTCACGGTCGCGCTGACCGGCAGGCACCGGCGCGAGGTGCTGCTGGCGCTGGCGGTGGCGGTGCTGGCCGCCGCCCGCTGGGTGCCGAGGATCGTGGCGCTCTACGGCGACGCGGCGACGGCGACGGGCACCGTGGTGGCGTTCTTCGGCGTGGTGGCGGCCATCTTCGGCGGCCCGGTGCTGCTCGGCGAGATGGTCTCCTCCCGCAGGGAGGCGGCGGAGGCCAGGGTCGCCGAGGCGCGGCGCGAGGGCGAGCGGCGGGTGGTGGAGGAGCGCCTGCGCATCGCCAGGGAGCTGCACGACGTGGTGGCGCACAGCATGGCGGGGATCGCGGTCCAGGCGGCGGCGACGTTGCGCATGCTGGAACGCATGCCCGCCCACGACACCGGCGCCGTCTCGGGTTCGGTCGCCTCGATCCGCTCGGCGGCCAAGGAGGCGCTGACGTCGCTGCGCGCCACGGTCGGCGAGCTGCGGGAGGGCGGCGCGCGGGCCGAAGGGCTCGAACGGCTCGGCACCCTCCTCGACGCGGTGCGCAACGCCGGGTTGCCGGTGGTGGCCGAGGTGGAGGGGCGGGCGCGTGCCGTGCCCGACGGCACGGGGCACGCGGCCTACCGGTGCGTGCAGGAGTCGCTCACCAACGTCCTGCGTCACGCGGGGCCGGGCGCGAACGCGCGGGTCCTGCTGCGGTACGGCGCGGCGGAGCTGGCCGTCGAGGTCAGCGACGACGGCAGGGGCCCCGGCGGGACGCCCGCGACGGGGCACGGCCTGGCGGGCATGCGGGAACGGTGCCAGGCGCTGGGCGGCTCCCTGGAGACGGGCCCGGGCCCGGCGGGCGGCTTCCTGGTGACGGCGAGGCTGCCGCTGTGAGCGACGCGCCGGACCGTCCCATCCGGGTCCTGATCGCCGACGACCAGGCGCTGGTGCGCACCGGCTTCCGCGCCCTGCTCGGCACCGAGCCGGGTGTGGAGGTCGTCGGCGAGGCCGGTGACGGCGGCCAGGCCGTGCAGCGGGCCCGCGACCTGAAGCCGGACGTGGTCCTCATGGACATCCGCATGCCGCACGTCGACGGCCTGACCGCCACCCGCCTGATCGCCGCCGACCCTGCGCTGGACGGGGTCAGGGTGGTGATCCTGACGACGTACGTGGAGGACGCCAACGTCTTCGCCGCCCTGGCCGCCGGGGCGGGCGGCTTCCTGGCCAAGGACGCCGAGCCGGAGGAGCTGCTGCAGGCCATCAGGGTGGTCGCGCGGGGCGACGCCCTGCTGTCCCCCGGCGTGACCAGGACGGTGATCGAGCGGTTCGCGCAGCTGCACCGCCATCCGGCGGCGGGTGCGGCGCCGGGCGACCTGGCCGTGCTGACGGACCGGGAGCGCGAGGTCGTCGCCCTGGTGGCGGCGGGCCTGTCGAACGAGGAGATCGCCGGCCGACTGGGGATGCGCCCGCTGACGGCCAAGACGCACGTCAGCCGCGCGATGGTGAAGCTCGGCCTGCGCGACAGGGCCCAGCTGGTGGTGCTGGCCTACGAGTCGGGCCTCGTCACCCCGAATCGTCCACATATGTGAACTGATGACAGCCAACTGGATTTGGGTCTTGCCGAGACCCTCGGCGGCGACCTACGCTCCCGGAACAGTTAGGAATCCTTCCTAACTAAACCCCCCAGCCAGGAGCACTGGATGTTACGTGTTCTCTCCGCTGTCATACTCGCCCTCTCGGCCACGCCCCTCGTGGCGCACGCCGCCGTCCCGGCGGCAGCCGTGCCCGATCTGACCAGCGCCAACCGGCGCGCCCCCGTCGCCGGCCTGCCCGACTGGAGCAAGGCCGGCTACCGGGGCGGCGCCGCGCTGCCCGGTCCGGGACACCCCAGCGCGGCCTGCCACCTGACCCCCGCGACGCTGGCCTCGCAGTACGGCGTGCGCGCCGACGGCAGCGACGCGAGCGCGGGGCTGCAGCGGGCGATCGACTTCGTCCGCACCACCTGCACCCCCACCGGCGGCTACGACAAGCTGGCCTCGATCACGCTGCCGGCCGGGCGGATCGTGGTCTCCAAGCAGCTCGGCCTCGACGCCGACTACCTGATCCTGCGCGGCGCCGGCATGGGCCAGACGACCCTCGCCTTCCGCCCCGACACGAACACCCGCTACGACACCCTCACCCCGGACGGCAGCGACTGGGACGAGGACGGCATGGTCCACGGGGCAGGCAAGGGCGGCTGGACGTGGCCGGGCCGCGGCCTGCTGCGGGTGCAGACCCGCGAGGTGCACAGCAAGTACGCCTCCGACTACTCCTCGGCCCCCGCCAACCGCAAGGACATCTTCGAGGGCAGCGTCAACCAGCACTGGGCCGGCGGCGTGCCGCTGCGCGAGGGTTCGGCCGCAGGCAGCACCCAGATCAAGCTGGCCACCAGCGCCGACATGTCGCGCTTCAAGGCCGGCGGCCACCTGTGGGTCGGCGCGGCCAACAGCGTGAAGTTCTACCAGCAGCAGACGGTCACCGACCCGGCGCAGTACATGAACCTGCACATGCGCCAGCAGATCTTCCAGATCACCGCCGTCGACGCCTCGGGCAGGAACCTCACGATCGACAAGCCCCTGGAGTACGACCTGCCGCTCAACTCCACCTCCGACGGCTCCGCCGCGATCGGCGGCACGGTCTACCCCAGCCGCGTCACCCCGCTCAAGGTCGTGCAGGGCGTCGGCATCGAGGACCTGACCATCACGCAGGACCTCGACGGCATGCCCAAGCTCGGCGGCGGCGCCTACGACGTGACCCCCGCCGACGCGAGGTTCAACTACGGCAACATGGCGCCGGAGTACGCCCAGCACGGCATCGTGCTGAAGTGGGCGGCCAACGTGTGGATCCGCCGCGTCGGCACGCAGATGACCGGCTCGCACGCCGTCGTCACCGAGAGCGCCAAGAACATCCAGGTCCAGGAGTCGAGCTTCGACGGCTCGTGGAACAAGGGCAAGGGCGGCAACGGCTACTTCCGCGGCTCGCGCGTGTGGGACTCGCTGTACGCGCACAACACCAGCCGCAACCTGCGCCACTTCACCTTCCAGTGGTCGGCGTCGAACAACGTGGCGATCGGCAACGACTTCGACTCCGACCTCAACCTGCACGGCGGCTGGGAGCGGCGCAACCTGTTCGAGAACAACAAGGTCGCCGTGCCGTACGAGCACGCGTCGGGCAACTGCCGGGCCAACTGCGGCGGCGAGGGCGGCGCCGAGCCCGACGATTCGAGCTGGTGGCCGATCTGGTGGGCCGCGGGGCCGAAGGCGGCCAAGTGGTCGGGCTCCAGCGGCGCCCAGAACGTGTTCTACAACAACCAGCTGACCAAGCAGACCACGCAGGGCGGCGCCTACCAGGCCTACTATCCCGACCGGCAGCGCCTGTACCAGTTCGGCAGCTCGGCCTCCGGCGCCTCGCAGTTCCAGCATCTGGCGACCGGCGGGAGCACCATCCCCGACTGGGCCGGGCGGGAGACGGTCGACTTCACCGGCTCGGGCGTGCACGCGTCGATGACGGACTCGTCGGGCTCGCTGTTCCTGAAGAGCTCCGGCGGCGAACCGGGTGACACCACGCCGCCCGGCGTGCCCGGCAGCCTGCGCTCGACCGGCACCACGTCGTCCACGGTGGGCCTGGCCTGGAACGCCGCCACCGACGACGTCGGCGTCACCGGCTACGACGTCTACCGAGGCTCCACCCTGGTCGCGACGGTCACCGGCACCACCCACACCGACACGGGCCTGACCGCCTCGACGAGCTACACCTACACCGTCAGGGCCCGCGACGCCGCGGGCAACACCTCGAACGCGAGCAACGCCGTCACCGCCACCACCGCCCAGGGCGGCGGCGAGAGCCTGCTCTCGCAGGGCCGGCCCGCCACCGCCTCCTCCGTCGAGGCGCCGGGCTTCGAGGCGGCCAAGGCGTTCGACGGCAACACCGCCTCCACCCGGTGGGCGTCGCTGGAGGGCGTCGACCCGCAGTGGATCCAGGTCGACCTCGGCACGAGCGCGACCATCTCCCGCGTCAAGCTCACCTGGGAGGCGGCGTACGGCAGGAGCTACCGCGTGGAGACCTCGCCCGACGGTTCGACGTGGACGACCGTCCACAGCACCACCACGGGCGACGGCGGCGTCGACGACATCGCGGTCGGCGGGACCGGCCGCCACGTGCGGGTGTACGGCACGGCGCGCGGCACCCAGTGGGGCTACTCCCTGTTCGAGGTCCAGGTGTACGGCACGCCCGGATCGGGCGGGGGCGACACGACCCCGCCGGGCGTGCCCGGCAGCCTGCGCTCGACCGGCACCACGTCCTCCACGGTGGGCCTGGCCTGGAACGCCGCCACCGACGACGTCGGCGTCACCGGCTACGACCTCTACCGAGGCTCCACCCTGGTCGCGACGGTCACCGGCACCACCCACACCGACACGGGCCTGACCCCGTCGACGGCCTACACCTACACCGTCAGGGCCCGCGACGCCGCGGGCAACACCTCCGCCGCGAGCGCCCAGGTCACCGCCACCACCCAGGGCGGGGGCGGCACCGTCGTCGACGTCTCCACCGCCGCCCAGCTGAGCAGCGCCCTGGCCGCCGCCCAGCCGGGCCAGACCATCCGCCTGGCGGCCGGGGAGTATCGCGGCTCCTTCGTCACCCAGCGGGCCGGGACGGCCTCCGCCCCGATCACCCTGACCGGACCGGAGAACGCGGTCCTGATCAACGACGGCCCCTCGGGAAGCGCCCCGTCATGCCCGGCGCCGACCGCCGGCTGGGACTCCGGCTACGGGCTCTGGCTGTACGGCGCGCCGTACTGGAGGCTCACCGGCTTCACGGTCAAGGAGTCCAAGAAGGGCATCGTGCTGGACGACTCCCATCACGTGACCCTGGACGACGTCACCGTGCACCACACCGACGAGGAGGGCGTGCACTTCCGCAGGTCCTCGGCCGACGGGGTGATCCAGAACTCGACGATCACCCACGCCGGGCTGGTCCAGCCGGGCTACGGCGAGGGCGTCTACCTCGGCTCGGCCGCCTCCAACTGGGGCTGCCACGGCAACTCGGGCGGCGTCGACCGCTCCGACCGGGTCAAGGTCGTCGGCAACACGTTCGGCCCCGGCATCGCGGCCGAGCACATCGACGTCAAGGAGGGCACCTCCGGCGGCCTCATCAAGGACAACACCTTCAACGGCACCGGCATCTCCGGGCAGAACTCCGGCGACTCCTGGGTGGACGTCAAGGGCACCGGCTACGTGATCGAGGGCAACACCGGCACCTTCTCCTCCCCCGGCACCTTCGCCAACGGCTACGAGACGCACAACCCGTCGACGACGCCGTCGTTCCTCAACGGGTGCGGCAACGTCTGGCGCGGCAACGGCTCGAACCTCGGCGGCGTCGGGAAGTACGCGATCTACGTCAGCTCCACCTCGAAGTGCGCGGCGAACCCGAACGTCGTGCACGCCTCCAACACCGTGACCAACGCGGTGACGGGCCTGACCAACATCACGGTCACCCCGTAGGAACGATCGCTCCGGGGCCCGTCGCCGGGCCCCGGAGCGGTTCGTGGTCAGACCGGGTGCGAGGTACGGCGCAGCGAGGCCGCGATGCCCGCCGCGGCGGCGCCCGGGTCGGCGGAGCCGGTGATGGGCCGCCCGATCACCAGGAGGTCGGCCCCGTCGGCCAGCGCCTGCTCGGGCGTGGCGACCCTGGCCTGGTCCTGGGAGTCGGCCCCTGAGGGCCGCACGCCGGGGGTGATGAGCGTGATGCCGGGGCCGACCTCGGCGCGCACGGCCGCCACCTCGTTCGGCGAGCACACCAGGGCGCGGGCGCCGGCGCCGACCGACAGGGCGGCCAGGCGGCGCACGGCGTCCTCGGCGGGACCGGCCAGGCCCACGGCGGCCAGGTCGGCGTCGGTCAGGGAGGTCAGCACGGTGACGGCGGCGATCTGGGTGTGCGGGGCCGCCTCCACCGCCGCGCGGATCATGGCGGGACCGCCCGCGGCGTGCACGGTCAGGAACGCCGGCCGCAGCCGGGCGACGGCGCGCGTGGCGCCTTCGACGGTGTTGGGGATGTCGTGCAGCTTGAGGTCGAGGAAGACCTGGACCCCGGAGGCGCCGCGCACCGAGGCGATGACGTCGGGACCGTAGCGCAGGTAGAGCTCCAGCCCGACCTTGACCGTGCTGACGTGCGGGGTGACCAGGGCGGCCCAGCGGGCGGCGGTCTCCAGGTCGGGCGCGTCCAGGGCGACGGCGATGGGGGCGGGAGTCATGCCCGGATTCACAGTGAACTCTCCTCGTGCAGGTGCCGCGCCGGGCTGCCGGGCGGCCGGTGGGCCACGCCGACCGCGTCGGCGAGACGTTGGAATCCGCGGGCCTGCAGCAGGTCGGCGAGTTCTCGCTCGATGCGCAGGGCCGCGTACGGGTCGTGGAAGAGCGCGGTGCCGACGCCGACGGCGCAGGCTCCGGCCAGGATGAGCTGAAGCGCGTCGGAGCCGGTCAGTACCCCGCCCATGCCGATGATCGGCACGCGGGGCAGGGCCGCGTGGACCTGCCAGACGCAGCGCACGGCCAGCGGCAGGATGGCGGGCCCCGACAGGCCCCCGGTGCCGGCGGCGAGCGCGGGCCGCAGCGTCGCGGTGTCGATCGCCATCCCCAGCGGATTGTTGATCATGGAGAGGGCGTCGGCGCCCGCGTCGGCGCAGGCCGTGGCCACAGCCACGATGTCGGCCACGTCGGGCGAGAGCTTGGCGACGACCGGCACGTCGCCGAGCATGATCGAGCGCACCGAGCCGACCACCTCGGCGGAGGCGGCGCCCTCGCGGGCGAAGACCCTGCCGCGGTCCTCGATGTTGGGGCAGGCCAGGTTGACCTCGACGGCCGTGACGCCCGGCGCGTCGGCCAGCCGCCTGGCCAGCGCGGAGTACTCGTTGACGGTCCCGCCGCCGATCGACACGACCGTCCTGATGCCGCGCTGGGCCAGCCAGGGCAGCTCCCGCTCCAGGAAGGAGTCGATGCCTGGGCCCTGGAGCCCGACGGCGTTGAGCAGGCCCGAGGGCGTCTCGGCCATGCGCGGCGTCGGCCGGCCGGCGCGGGGCGCCATGGTGATCGACGGAGTGGTCAGCGCGCCGAGGCGGTGCAGGTCGAAGAACTGCGCCAGCTCCCTGCCCGTGCCCGCGCAGCCCGCGGCCGTCACGACGGGACCGTCGAGCTCCACGTGCGCCAGGAAGGTGCGCATGTCAACGGACATGGCGGACGCCTCCCTGCCGGTGCTCAGCTGACATGGCGGGCGCCTCCTCCTGGCGCTCCCTGGGCGTCGAACGGGATGGTGCCGACGTCCTCGAACCGCACCCGCTCGCCGCGGAAGACCGGCCCGTCGACGCAGGCCCGCACCATCCGCGTCACCCCGTCGTCGCCGATCACCGGCAGCACGCAGGTCATGCAGATGCCGATCCCGCAGGCCATCGCCTCCTCGGCGACCACCTGGACCGGGATGTCGAACTTGATCGCCACCGAGGTCACCGCCCGCATCACCTCCATCGGACCGCACGCGTAGACGACGTCGGCGCGGGTGTCGGTGATCACCGAAGCCAGCACGTCCGTCACCTCCCCACGGAGTCCGAGTGAGCCGTCACGGGTGGACAGGGTCGTGGTCTCGGCCATGCGCCGCGCCCGCATGGCGCCGAAGACCCGGTCGGCGGAGCCCCCGCCGAGCACGAAGTCGACGCGGCAGCTGCGCGCCAGCAGGGTGTCGGCCAGCGGGAACAGGACCGCCGAGCCGTACTCGAAGCCGACCAGCAGCACGCTGACCGGATCGCGCGGCACCGGGAAGGGCCTGCCCAGCGGTCCGACCAGGTCGAGGGTGTCGCGGGCCCGCCGCTCGGCCAGCCACTCGGTGCCGGGGCCGCGCACGGTGAAGACGAGCTCCACCGTGCCGCCGTAGTCGGGCCGCACGTCGTGGACGGAGAACGAGCGCCGGGTCAGCATCGACGAGCGCGAGCCGCCGACGGCCACCGAGACGAAGTGGCCGGGGCGGAACCGCTCGGCGATGCCGGGCGCCACCACGGTCAGCGCATGGTAGGCGTCGACACGGCGCGTCGTCAGCACCGTGCCGGTCACCTGCACCGGCGTCGTGGCCGTAAGCTCACCCCCGCAAGGATCGTGCGTGCTCCTGAAGGGACCGTACGCCCACATCTCCCCGCACGATCGCCTGGATACCCGCCGCGGCGGCGGCCAGACCCTGCACCGTGGTGATGCACGGGATGCCGCGCAGCACCGCAGCGGTGCGGATGTCGTAGCCGTCCAGCCGCGGCCCGGACTGCCCGGGGCTGCCGAACGGGGTGTTCACGATCAGGTCCACCTCTCCGTCGAGGATGCGCTGGACGATCGTCGGCTCGCCGTCGGGTCCCGCGCCGTCGCTCTGCTTTCGCACGATCTTGGCATGGACTCCGTTACGGCGCAGCACCTCCGCGGTGCCCTCGGTAGCCAGGATCTCGAAGCCGAGGTCGGCCAGGGCGCGCACCGGGAAGATCATCGAGCGCTTGTCGCGGTTGGCGACCGAGACGAACGCGCGGCCCTTGGTGGGCAGCTCGCCGTAGGCGCCCGCCTGCGACTTGGCGTAGGCGATGCCGAAGAACTCGTCGATGCCCATGACCTCGCCGGTCGAGCGCATCTCGGGGCCCAGCACGGTGTCGACGCCGCGGAAGCGGTTGAACGGGAGCACCGCCTCCTTGACCGCGATCGAGGCGTCCAGCGGCAGCGTGCCGCCGTCGCCCTCGGCCGGGAGCATGCCCTCCTCGCGCAGGGAGGCGATGGTGGCGCCCATCATGACCCTCGCGCACGCCTTGGCCAGCGGCACCGCGGTCGCCTTGGAGACGAACGGCACCGTACGGCTGGCGCGCGGGTTGGCCTCCAGCACGTAGAGCACGCCGGCGGACATGGCGTACTGCACGTTCAGCAGGCCGCGCACCCCGACGCCGCGCGCGATGCCGAGCGTGGCCTCGCGGATGCGCTTGATGTCGGCGCCGCCCAGCGTGATCGGCGGCAGCGCGCACGCCGAGTCGCCGGAGTGGATGCCGGCCTCCTCGATGTGCTCCATCACGCCGCCGAGGTAGAGCTCCTCGCCGTCGAACAGGGCGTCGACGTCGATCTCGATGGCCTCGTCGAGGAACTTGTCGACCAGGACCGGATGCCCGCCCTCCTGGGCGGCCATGTAGGTGGTGAGGGTCTCGTCGTCGTAGACGATCGCCATGCCCGCGCCGCCCAGCACGTAGGAGGGGCGGACCAGGACCGGGTAACCGATCTCCTCGGCGATGGCCAGGGCCTCGGCGACGGTCAGCGCGGTGCCGTGCTTGGGCGCGGGCAGCCCGGCCTCGGCCAGCACCCGCCCGAACGCGCCGCGCTCCTCGGCCAGGTGGATCGACTCGGGCGAGGTGCCGACGACCGGCACTCCCGCGTCCTTGAGTGCCTGCGCCAGGCCCAGCGGGGTCTGTCCGCCGAGCTGGACGATCACGCCCGCCACCGGGCCGGTCTGCTGCTCGGCGTGGACGACCTCGAGCACGTCCTCCAGGGTGAGCGGCTCGAAGTAGAGCCGGTCGGAGGTGTCGTAGTCGGTCGAGACCGTCTCGGGGTTGCAGTTGACCATGACGGTCTCGAACCCGGCGCGCGACAGCTCGAACGAGGCGTGCACGCAGGCGTAGTCGAACTCGATGCCTTGGCCGATGCGGTTGGGGCCGCTGCCCAGGATGATGACCTTCGGGCGGTCGCCGTACGGGACCTCCGTCTCCTCGTCGTACGTGGAGTAGAGGTAGGGCGTCTTGGCGGCGAACTCGGCGGCGCAGGTGTCGACGGTGTTGTAGACCGGGCGCAGGCCCAGGGCGTGGCGCAGGTCGCGCACGCGCGACTCGTCCATGCCGCGGATCTCGCCGATCTGCGCGTCGGAGAAGCCGTGGTGCTTGACGGTGGCCAGCACCTCCAGCGACAGCTGCGGGGCGGCGGCCAGGGCGCGGGCCTGCTCGTCGATGAGGAACAGCTGGTCGATGAACCACGGGTCGACGTTGGTCGCCTCGAACAGCTCCTCGGGCGTCGCCCCCGCCCTGATGGCCTGCTGCATCGTGCGCAGGCGACCGTCGTGCGGGGTGCGGCAGTCGTCGAGCAGCTCGCTCTTGGGCGCCAGGTGGCCGGTCCAGGAGAAGGAGGAACCCTTCTTCTCCAGCGAGCGCAGCGCCTTCTGCAGCGCCTCGGGGAAGGAGCGGCCGATCGCCATCGCCTCGCCCACCGACTTCATGTGGGTGGTGAGGGTCTGGTCGGCGCCGCGGAACTTCTCGAAGGCGAAGCGCGGGACCTTGACCACGATGTAGTCGAGTGTCGGCTCGAAGGAGGCCGGGGTCTCCTTCGTGATGTCGTTGGGGATCTCGTCGAGCGTGTAGCCGATGGCGAGCTTGGCGGCGATCTTGGCGATGGGGAAGCCGGTCGCCTTGGAGGCCAGGGCGCTGGAGCGGGAGACGCGCGGGTTCATCTCGATGACGATCATGCGGCCGGTGCTCGGGTCGATCGCGAACTGGATGTTGCAGCCGCCGGTGTCGACGCCGACCTCGCGGATGACCGCGATCGCCACGTCGCGCATGTTCTGGTACTCACGATCGGTCAACGTCAGCGCCGGGGCCACGGTCACCGAGTCGCCCGTGTGCACGCCCATCGGGTCGATGTTCTCGATCGAGCAGACGATGACGACGTTGTCGGCCTTGTCGCGCATGACCTCCAGCTCGTACTCCTTCCACCCGAGGATCGACTCCTCCAGGAGCACCTCGGTGGTCGGAGAGGCGTCGAGCCCGGCGCCGGCGATGCGGCGCAGGTCGTCCTCGTCGTAGGCGAAGCCGGAGCCCAGCCCGCCCATGGTGAAGGAGGGCCGCACGACCAGCGGGTAGCCGAGCACGTCGACCGCGGCCAGGCACTCCTCCATCGTGTGGCAGATCACGCTGCGCGCGGAGTCGGCGTTGAGGCCCTTCTCCTCGGCGACCTTGGCGACGATCTCCTTGAACTTCTCGCGGTTCTCGCCGGCCTGGATGGCGTCGAAGTCGGCGCCGATCAGCTCGACGTCGTAGCGCTCCAGCACACCCGCCTCGTGCAGAGCGACCGCGGTGTTCAGCGCGGTCTGCCCGCCCAGGGTGGGCAGGAGCGCGTCGGGGCGCTCCTTGGCGATGATCTTCTCGACGAACTCCGGGGTGATCGGCTCGACGTAGGTGGCGTCGGCGAACTCCGGGTCCGTCATGATCGTGGCCGGGTTGGAGTTGACCAGGATGACCCGGAACCCCTCGGCGCGCAGCACCCGGCAGGCCTGGGTGCCGGAGTAGTCGAACTCGCAGGCCTGGCCGATGACGATCGGCCCCGAGCCGATGACCAGGATCGACCTGATGTCGTCACGCTTGGGCACGGCTCATGACCTCACAGAACTCGTCGAAGAGGTAGGCGGCGTCGTGGGGACCGGCGGCCGCCTCGGGGTGGTACTGCACGCTGAAGGCCGTGCCGTCGAGCAGCCTCAGCCCTTCGACGCAGTCGTCGTTCAGGTTGACGTGCGAGACCTCGGCCGGGCCGTACGGGGTCTCGAAGGGCCCGGCGAGCGGCGCCTCGACGGCGAAGCCGTGGTTGTGCGCGGAGATCTCCACCTTGCCGGTGCGCCGGTCCTGGACCGGCTGGTTGACGCCGCGGTGGCCGTACCGCAGCTTGTAGGTGCCCAGCCCGAGCGCGCGGCCGAAGATCTGGTTGCCGAAGCAGATGCCGAAGAACGGGATCTTGGCGGCGAGCACCTGCCGGAGCACGGAGACGTCGGCCGTGGCGGGGTCGCCGGGGCCGTTGGAGTAGAAGACGCCGTCGGGTGCGACGGCGGTGATCTGCTCGAAGGTCGCGGTCGCGGGCAGCACGTGCACCTCGCAGCCGCGCTCGGCCATGCGCTGCGGGGTCATGCCCTTGATGCCCAGGTCGATCGCGGCGACGGTGAAACGCTTCTCGCCGATCGCCTCGACCACGTACGGCTCGGCGGCCGAGACCTCGGTGGCCAACTCCGCGCCGGTCATCTGCGGCGCCCGGCGCACCTTCTCGACCAGGGCCTCGACGGGCTCGGAGGCGTCGGAGAAGATCCCGGCCCGCATCGCGCCGCGTTCGCGCAGGTGGCGGGTCAGGGCACGGGTGCCCTGGATGGCGATGCCGACGACACCCTGCTCCTTGAGGTAGGTGTCGAGCGAGCGGTTGGCCCGCCAGTTGGAGACGACGCGGGAGGGCTCGCGCACGACGTAGCCGGCGACCCAGACCTTCGACGACTCGGGGTCCTCGTCGTTGACGCCGGTGTTGCCGATGTGCGGCGCGGTCATCGCGACGATCTGGCGGTGGTAGGAGGGGTCGGTGAGGGTCTCCTGGTAGCCGGTCATGCCGGTGTTGAAGACCATCTCGCCGAAGGTCTCACCCTCGGCGCCGTAGGGGGTGCCCCGGAAGACGCGTCCGTCTTCCAGGACCAGGACGGCGTTACTCAAGCGAGCTTCCCTTCGAGGACGGTGGCCTTCCCGCGCAGGAAGGTCGCGACGACCTTGCCGGGCAGCGAGATGCCTTCATAAGGGGTGTTACGGCTCTTGGAGGCGAACATGTCGGGCTTGATCTCGGTCCGCGCGGTGGGGTCGTAGAGCACGATGTTCGCCGGGGAGCCCACCTCCAGCGGGCGGCCGTGGCCGGTCAGGCGGCCGATGCGGGCCGGGGCGGCCGACATGCGCTCGGCGACGCCCGCCCAGTCGAGCAGGCCGGTGTCGACCATCGACTCCTGGGCCACGCTCAGCGCGGTCTCCAGGCCGATCATGCCCATGGCCGCCGCGGCCCACTCGGTCTCCTTGTCCTCGACCGGGTGCGGGGCGTGGTCGGTGGCCACGATGTCGATCGTGCCGTCGGCCAGGGCGGCGCGCAGCGCCTCGACGTCGGCGTGGGTGCGCAGCGGCGGGTTGACCTTGTAGATCGGGTTGTAGGAGCCGACCGGCGACTCCTCCACCAGCTCGTCGGTGAGCAGCAGGTGGTGCGGGGTGACCTCGGCGGTGACGTTCCACCCCTTGGACTTGGCCCAGCGGATGATCTCGACGGAGCCGGCGGTGGAGACGTGGCAGACGTGCAGGCGCGAGCCGACGTGCGCGGCCAGCAGGCAGTCGCGGGCGATGATCGCCTCCTCGGCGACCGCCGGCCAGCCGGCCAGGCCCAGTCGCCCGGAGACGACGCCCTCGTTCATCTGGGCGTCCTTGGTGAGCTTGGGCTCCTGGGCGTGCTGGGCCACGACGCCGTCGAAGGCCTTGACGTACTCCAGGGCGCGGCGCATCAGCACGGCGTCGTCGACGCACTTGCCGTCGTCGGAGAAGACCCGGACGCGGGCGGCCGAGTCGGCCATCGCGCCCAGCTCGGCCAGCTGCCTGCCCTCCAGGCCCACGGTGACCGCGCCGACCGGCTGCACGTCGCAGTAGCCGTGCTCCTGGCCCAGCCGCCAGATCTGCTCGACGACGCCGGCGGTGTCGGCGACGGGCATGGTGTTGGCCATGGCGTGCACGGCGGTGTAGCCGCCCCTGGCGGCCGACTGGGTGCCGGTGAGAACCGTCTCGGCGTCCTCGCGGCCCGGCTCGCGCAGGTGGGTGTGCAGGTCGACCAGGCCGGGCAGCGCGATGGCGCCCTGGCCGTCGACCACGTGGTCGCCGTCGAGCGAGGTGCCGATCTCGGCGATCACGCCGTCTTCGATCCGGATGTCTGCGGCCTCGCCGCCCAGGATGCGAACGTTCTTGATGATCATCAGATCTCTCCCCCGAGCAGCAGGTACAGGACGGCCATGCGAGTGGTGACGCCGTTGGCGACCTGCTCGACGATGGTGGAGCGCGCCGAGTCGGCCACCTCGGCGGCGATCTCCATGCCCCGGTTCATCGGCCCCGGGTGCATGACGATCGCGTCGTCGGGCAGCTTGGCGAACCGGTCGCGGTCGAGGCCGTAGCGGCGGGAGTATTCGCGCTCGCTGGGGAAGTAGGCGGCGTTCATGCGCTCCTTCTGCACCCGGAGCATCATGATCACGTCGGACTTGGGCAGCACCGCGTCGAGGTCGTAGGAGACCTCGCACGGCCAGGTGCCGACCGAGACCGGCAGCAGGGTGGGCGGCGCGACCAGGGTCACGTCGGCGCCCAGGGTAGCCAGCAGCAGCACGTTCGAGCGGGCCACGCGGCTGTGCAGCACGTCGCCGACGATCGTGATCTTGCGGCCTTCGAGGTTCTTCAGATGACGCCGCATGGTGAAGGCGTCGAGCAGGGCCTGCGTGGGGTGCTCGTGGGTGCCGTCACCGGCGTTGACGACGCTGCCGCGGACCCAGTTGGCCAGGCGGTACGGCGCGCCGGATGCGCCGTGGCGCATGACGACCGCGTCGGCGCCCATGGCCTCCAGGGTCAGCGCGGTGTCCTTCAGCGACTCACCCTTGGAGACCGACGAGCCCTTGGCCGAGAAGTTGATGACGTCGGCCGACAGGCGCTTGGCCGCCGCCTCGAAGGAGATGCGGGTGCGGGTGGAGTCCTCGAAGAACAGGTTGACCACCGTGCGGCCGCGCAGGGTCGGCAGCTTCTTGATGGAACGTTCCGAGACCCTCGCCAGCTCCTCGGCTGTGTCGAGGATGAGCAGCGCGTCGTCCTTGGACAGGTCGGCTGCGGAAATGAGGTGCTTGTTCACTTGATCAGCTCCACGGCGTCGCGTCCGTCGGTCTCCGCGAGGAAGACCTTGACCTTCTCGCTCTTGGCGGTCGGCAGGTTCTTGCCGACGTAGTCGGCGCGGATGGGCAGCTCTCTGTGCCCTCGGTCGACCAGGACGGCCAGCTGTACGGCACGCGGCCGGCCCAGGTCGTTGAGCGCGTCGAGAGCGGCGCGGATGGTGCGACCGGAGAAGAGGACGTCGTCGACCAGCACGATCAGCTTGTCGTCGATGCCGTCGGCGGGGAGCTCGGTGTGGCCCAGCGCGCGGGCGGGCTTGGTACGCAGGTCGTCGCGGTACATCGTGATGTCGAGCGAGCCGACCGGCACCTTGACGTCCTCGACCTGCTCCAGCCGCTCGCCGATGCGCTGGGCGAGGGTGGCGCCGCGGGTGGGGATGCCCAGGAGGATCACGTCGGAGGCACCCTTGGTGCGCTCGAGGATCTCGTGGGCTATGCGGGTCAGGGCCCGGTGGATGTCAGGGCCTTCAAGCACGGCCCTGGAAGAGGAGTTTTCGGACATGCGAAAAACTCACCGCCTTTCCCGCCTCACGGGACGGGTCTTAAAAGGGTGTCGGTCGAGACACACAGTACCAGGCACCACCTGCTGCGACAGGTGGGGGGTACCGTGGGCAATCACACTCTGCCATCGGGGGGATGCAGTGGGTGCACAGCTGCGCCAGATCCGCCAGCGGATCAAGTCCATCAAGTCGACCGCGAAGATCACCCGCGCCCAGGAGCTCATCGCCTCGTCGCGCGTGGGCAAGGCCCGCGACCGCGCTCAGGCCGCCGGGCCGTACGCGCGGGAGATCGCCAAGGCGGCCTCGATCCTGGTCAGCCACAACCTGGCGGTCAACCACGCGTTGCTGAACCGGCGGCCCGACACCTCGCGGGTGGCCGTGGTGCTCATGACCAGCGACCGCGGCTTCTGTGGCGGCTACAACAACAACGTCATCCGCCAGGCCCTGGCCCTCACCGAGCTGCTGCTCGACGAGGGCAAGCAGCCGGAGTACTACGTGATCGGCACCAAGGGAGTCGACTGGTTCCGCTTCCGCGACCGCGACATGGCCGGACGGTGGGCGGGCATGACGGGCCAGCCCGACTACGCCACAGCGGCCGAGGTGGGCCAGCGCCTGATCGACGCCTTCGACATGCCCACGCGTGACGGAGGCGTCGGCGAGGTGCACGTCGTCTACACCGAGTTCGTCTCGATGCTGAACCAGCGCACGACCGTGCACCGGATCCTGCCGATGGAGATCGAGGAGCCGCCGGAGGGCGAAGAGGGGGCGGCGCTGCCGCCGTACGAGTTCGAGCCCTCGGCCAGGGAGGTGCTGGACGAGATGCTGCGCAAGTACGTGCGCTCGCGGATCTGGTTCATGATGCTCACCTCGGCCGCCGCGGAGTGGGCGGCGCGGCGCACGGCGATGATGTCGGCCACGGAGAACGCCCACGACCTCATCTCCGCCCTCACCAGGCAGGCGAACGAGGCCAGGCAGGCGGAGATCACCACCGAGCTCACGGAGATCGTGGGCGGCGTGGAGGCACTGAAGCAGTAGTTGGCATAAAACGGTAAAACCGGATAAAACATCCCTCAAGTCTCATTGGGGGAGGTTTCCATGGCTTTGACGTCTCGGGAAGAGCGCAAGCTTCGCAAGATCGCCGCGCAGCTCATCGCCGAAGACCCGATTCTCAGCCGTGACCTCGCCGATCACGGGCGCGGCTCGGTGAACGCCGAGCGCATCCCCGGCCGATGGGACGCCTGGCCGATCGCGCTCCTGGCCGTCTGCCTGGCCGTGTTCGCCGTCACGCTCACCCTGACCACCACGTTTTGACACTTTTCGTGCCGGGCACGTCACTCTTCGTAATATCGGGGGGTTATGTGCGGGGGCACTCATGGGGGAACCGAGGCCGCCTGGCGGCCTGACAACGACGCCCGAGCAGGCGGTCGCCGCCGGTGACGGCAAGCGCACGCTCGGACTGGGCGCGGCGATCGCCCTGCTCGTCGGCAACGTGGTGGGCACCGGCATCTTCGTGCTCCCCACCTCGCTGGCCGCCTTCGGCACGGTCAGCCTCATCGCGATGGTGCTGTGCACGATCGGCGCCGTCGCGCTGGCGCTGGTCTTCGGCAAGCTCGGGGCACGCGTGCCCGCCGGCGGCGGGCCGTACGCCTACGCGCGCGAGGCCTTCGGCGAGTTCATCGGCTTCTGGACGGCCTGGTCCTTCTGGCTGACCGCGTGGATCGGCAACGCCGCCATCGCCGTCGGCTGGGTGGCCTACGTCAACTACTTCGTCCCGTGGGACAGCCGGCCAGGCAAGATCGTGATCGCACTGATCGGCCTGTGGATCCCCGCTCTGATCAACATGGCGGGCGCCAAGAACATGGCGCTCTTCCAGATGGTCACCACGGTCCTGAAGTTCGTCCCGCTGCTCTTCGTCGGCCTGGTCGGCATCTTCTTCATCCAGGGCGGCAACTTCGGCCCGTTCCTGGCCGAGGGCTCGGGCCTGGCCTCCACGCTGGTGGCCATCAGCGGGGCCGGCGCGATCGCCTTGTTCATCTACTCCGGCGTCGAGAGCGTCTCGATCGCCGCCGAGAAGATCAAGGACCCGGCCCGCAACATCGGCCGCGCCAGCCTCTTCGGAGTCCTGGCCTGCGCGGTGCTCTACCTGCTCAGCACCGTGGCCGTGATGGGCATCATCCCGCACGGCCAGCTGGTCAACTCGGGAGCGCCCTTCGCCGACGCCATCAACACGATGTTCGGCGGCACCTGGGGCGGAGGCATCATGGCCGCCTGCGCCATCATCTCCGGCATCGGCGCGCTGAACGGCTGGACCATGCTGGTCGCCGAGATGCCGCTGGCGGCGGCCAGGGACGGGATGTTCCCCACCCTGTTCGCCAAGGAGTCGCGGCGCGGGGCGCCGATCAACGGCATCCTCATCGGCACGATCCTGACCTCGCTCATGGCGGTCTTCGCCTACTTCCAGGAGAACGCCTTCGACTCGGTCGTGCTCCTGGCCTCCTTCACCACGGCGATCCCGTACTTCTTCTCGGCCTGCGCGCAGCTGTGGTGGCTCTACACGGGTGAGCGGCAGGTCCACAAGGGCAGTCTCGCCAAGGACATCACCATCGCGATCATCGCGATCTTCTTCTCCTTCTGGATCGTTTACGGCTCCGGCGCCGACGCCGTGCTGCTGGCGATGCTCATCATGCTCATCGGGGTACCTGTCTACATCTGGCAGAAGGCCAGGCGTGGCGAATATGGAGTGGCCAAATCATGACATTTCACGTCGATTCCGAGGTAGGCAAGCTCTACCAGGTCATGCTGCACAAGCCTGAGCTGGCCCTGAAGCGCCTCACCCCGACCAACAAGGACGAGTTCCTCTTCGACGACGTGCTGTGGGTTCAGCGCGCCCTGGAGGAGCACGAGGAGTGGCAGCAGGTGCTGCGCGACCGCGGCATCACCGTCTACATGCTGGCCGAGCTGCTCCAGCAGTCGACCGACATCCCCGAGGCGCGCAAGCACATCCTCGACGGGATCATCGACGACCGCTGGTTCGGGCCGATGGCCACCGACGCCATCCGCAACACACTCGACTCGATGGACTCCGCCACGCTCCAGCCGTACCTGACCGGCGGCATCACCAAGCGCGAGCTCATGGACATGGGATGCAACCCCAAGTCGGTCGCCTTCCGCGTGCTGGAGATGGACGACTTCATCCTGCCGCCGCTGCCCAACCACCTGTTCACCCGCGACACCTCGTGCTGGGTGTACAACGGGGTCTCCATCAACGCCATGAAGAAGAAGGCGCGGATGCGGGAGACCGTCAACATGGAGGCGATCTACCGCTACCACCCGCTCTTCGCCGACGGCTACAACCGGCCCCAGACGGGCGGCTTCCACGTGTGGATGCCCGGCCAGGCCGCCGCGCCCGCCACGATCGAGGGCGGCGACGTCCTGGTCATCGGCCGCGGCGCCGTCCTGATCGGCATGAGCGAGCGCACCCAGCCGCAGGCGGTGGAGATGCTCGCGCACAACCTGTTCTCCAACGGCGCCGCCAAGAAGATCGTGGCGCTCAACATGCCCAAGGCCAGGGCGTTCATGCACCTCGACACGGTCATGACCAACGTCGACGTGGGCGTCTTCACCAAGTACGCCGGCCTCGGGATGTTGTCGTCCTACACGATCGAGCCGGGCGACAACGACAAGGAGCTGAAGGTCACCGACCACGCTCCCGAAGACATGCACAAGGCCATCGCCAGGGCGCTCGACCTCGACGACATCAAGGTCCTCACCGCGACGCAGGACGTCTACGCGGCCGAGCGCGAGCAGTGGGACGACGGCTGCAACGTGCTGGCCATCGAGCCGGGCGTGGTGGTCGCCTACGAGCGCAACACCACGACGAACAACTTCCTGCGCTCCCAGGGCATCGAGGTCATCACCATCCGGGGCAGCGAGCTGGGGCGCGGCCGGGGCGGACCCCGCTGCATGAGCTGCCCGCTCGAGCGCGACGGCATCTAGACACGACTTTTCGGGGGAAACGTCATGGCTTTCAACCTCAAGGGGCGCAGCTTCCTCAAGGAGCTGGACTTCACGCCCCAGGAGTTCGCCTTCCTGCTGAAGCTCTCGGCCGACCTGAAGGCGGCCAAGTACGCGGGGGTCGAGCGTCAGCGGCTCAAGGGCAAGAACATCGCGCTCATCTTCGAGAAGACCTCCACGCGCACCCGCTGCTCGTTCGAGGTCGCCGCGCACGACCAGGGGGCGCACGTCACCTACCTGGACCCGTCCGGCTCGCAGATGGGCCACAAGGAGTCGGTCAAGGACACCGCCCGCGTGCTGGGCCGCATGTTCGACGGCATCGAGTACCGCGGCAGCGCCCAGGCCAACGTCGAGGAGCTGGCCGCCTACTCCGGAGTCCCGGTGTGGAACGGCCTGACCGACGAGTGGCACCCGACGCAGATGCTCGCCGACATCCTCACTATGCAGGAGCACAGCGACAAGCCGCTGTCGGAGATCTCCTTCGCCTACCTCGGCGACGCCCGCAACAACATGGGCAACTCGCTGCTGGTCACCGGCGCGATGTTCGGCATGGACGTCAGGCTCGTCGCGCCCAGGTCGCTGTGGCCCGACTCCAAGATGGTGGTCAAGCCCGCCAAGGACCTGGCCAAGCAGACCGGCGCGACCGTGACGATCACCGACGACGTCGCCAAGGGAGTCAAGGGCGTCGACTTCCTCTACACCGACGTGTGGGTGTCCATGGGAGAGCCCAAGGAGGTGTGGGACGAACGGATCAAGCTGCTCAAGCCGTACCAGATCAACGACAAGGTGGTGAAGGCCACCGGCAACCGGAACGTGAAGTTCATGCACTGCCTGCCGGCCTTCCACAACCGCGAGACCAAGGTCGGCGAGGACCTCTACGAGAAGACCGGGCTCGACGCGCTCGAGGTCACCGAGAGCGTCTTCGAGTCGCCGCGCTCGATCGTCTTCGACGAGGCCGAGAACCGCATGCACACGATCAAGGCCATCATGGTCGCCACCCTGGGAGACCAGTGATGAGAGTCCTGGTCGCGCTCGGGGGCAACGCGCTGCTGCAGCGCGGCGACACTCCCGACGCCGACATCCAGATCGCCAACGTGCAGACGGCGGTCAAGACGCTGGCGCAGATCGCCGAGAAGCACGAGCTGATCATCACGCACGGAAACGGCCCCCAGGTCGGGGTCCTGGCGCTGCAGAGCGCCGGCGACCCCAACCTGACCAGGCCCTACCCGTTCGACACGCTCGGAGCCGAGACGCAGGGCATGATCGGTTACTGGATGCTCCAGGCCCTGCAGAACGCCCTGCCCGGCCGCCAGGTGCTGTCGATCATCACCCAGACCCTGGTCTCGGCGGTCGACCCGGCCTTCGACAACCCGACCAAGTTCGTCGGACCGGTCTACGACCAGACCGAGGCCGAGAAACTGGCCAAGGAGAACGGCTGGATCGTCAAGCCCGACGGCCAGTACTGGCGGCGCGTCGTGCCCTCGCCCAAGCCGCAGCGGGTCGTCGAGACCCGGCTGATCCGCAAGCTGGTGCGCGACGGCGTGACCGTGGTCTGCGCGGGAGGCGGCGGCGTGCCGGTCATCCGCGACGAGAACGGCCGCCTGTCTGGCGTCGAGGCCGTCATCGACAAGGACCTGACCGGGTCGATGCTGGCCGAGGTGCTCGAGTGCGACGCCTTCCTGATCCTGACCGACGTGCCGCGCGTCATGCGCGACTTCGGCACCCCGTCGCAGACCGAGATCGGCCACACCACGCCGCACGAGCTGCGCTCGATCGACTTCCCGGCCGGCTCCATGGGCCCGAAGGTGGAGGCGGTCTGCCGGTTCGTGGAGACGACGGGTGACATGGCCGCCATCGGCAAGCTCGACCAGGCCATGGACATTCTCGAAGGCGCGGCGGGAACCATCATCACACCCAATGCCACCTGGCCCCTGGAGAGCACGCTCTGATGGCAACCTTGGCGCAGCGGTTGTTCCGCATCAAACCAACCGACCAGATCGTGGCCGAAGGCGGCCAGGGTGAGGGCGGCGAACTGCGCCGCACCATGTCGCTGTGGTCGCTCACGCTCTTCAGCGTGGGCGCCACGCTCGGCACCGGCATCTTCGTCATCCTCGGCCAGGCGGTGCCCAAGGCCGGGCCTGCGGTGGTGCTGGCGTTCGTGCTCGCGGCGATCACCGCCCTGTTCTCGGCCCTGTCCTACGCCGAACTGGCCGGGACCATCCCGGTCTCCGGATCGTCGTACTCCTACGCCTACGCGACCATGGGCGAGATCGTCGCCTGGATCTGCGGCTGGTGTCTCATGCTGGAGTACGCCGTGTCGGTGGCCGCCGTGGCGGTCGGCTGGGGAGAGTACCTCAACAGCTTCCTGGAGAGCCTGTTCGGGTGGAGCCTTCCGGCGTCCATCACCCACTCGCCCGGCGACAGCGGCGGCGTGGTCAACCTGACCGCGATCCTCATCGTGGTGCTGGCCACCTGGCTGCTGCTGCGCGGCGCGTCGGAGTCGGCCGCGGCCAACGCGATCTTCGTCCTGGTCAAGATCGCGGTGCTGGCGTTCTTCTGCATCGTCGCCTTCACCGCGTTCCAGTCGGGAAACTTCGCGCCCTTCGCCCCGATGGGCATCGCGGGCGTCACCGCCGCGGCCTCGCAGGTGTTCTTCTCCTACATCGGCTTCGACGCCGCGTCCACGGCCGGCGAGGAGGCCAAGAACCCCAAGCGAGACCTGCCGCTGGCCATCATCTTCTCCCTCGCCATCGTCACCGTGATCTACGTCCTGGTCGCGATCGCCGCGATCGGCGCCATGCCGTGGACCGAGTTCGACCCCGACAGCACCGAGGCCAGCCTCGCGCTGATCGTCAACCAGGCCACCGGAGCCACCTGGCCCGGCATGATCGTCTCCTTCGGAGCGGTCATCGCCATCGCCAGCGTCGTGCTGACCGTGCTGTACGGCCAGACCCGCATCCTGTTCGCGATGTCACGCGACGGGCTGCTGCCCAGGGTGTTCCAGAAGGTCAACCCGCGCCGCCAGGTGCCGGTGGCCAACACCATCATCGTGTGCACCTTCGTGGCGATCCTGGCCGGGCTCATCCCCCTCGGGCAGCTCGCCGAGGCCACCAGCATCGGCACCCTGTTCGCCTTCGCGATCGTCAACATCGGCGTGCTGGTGCTCCGGTACAACCGCCCCGACCTGCCGCGCTCCTTCCGCACCCCGCTGTTCCCGATCACCCCGATCCTCGGCGTGATCTTCTGCGTGCTGGTGATGGCGGGCCTGGCGGGCGTCACCTGGCTGGCGTTCCTGATCTGGATGGCGATCGGGCTGCTGGCCTACTTCCTGTACGGCTACCGCCATTCGAGGCTGGCATGAAGATCGACAAAGTGCTGAACGGGTTCATCCCGGAATCGCGTGGCAGGGACGGGCTGGCGCTTGCCGTACTCCTGGCCAGGCAGGCTCGCGCGGCGCTCAGCGTCGCGGTCGTGCAGCCGCCGAGGTGGCAGCCTCCCGGTCCCGCGCGGGCCGACGAGAGCGCCTGGCTCGCCTACCTGCGCGAGCAGGCCGGGGCCACGCTGGACCAGGCGCGCGAACTGGCGGGTCCCGAGGCCGAGTACATCGTCGGCTTCCACAAGGGCAGCGGGCGCGGGCTCGTCGAGATGGCGCGCAAGCAGGACGCCGACGTGGTCGTCATCGGCTCGGCCCCCGGCGGCGCCAGGGGGCGCATCGGCCTGGGGAGCACCGCCGACCAGCTGCTGCACTCCTCCTCGGTGCCGGTCCTGCTGGCGCCGCGAGGATACGGCGACGCGCCTCCGCCGGAGTTCGAGCGCCTGACCCTGGCCTACCGGCGCGGGCCGAGCGCGGACGAGGCGGTCAAGGAGGCCGCGCGGGCCGCGGTGCTGCTCGACGTGCCGCTCCGGCTGGTCACGCTCGTCGTCTCCTCGGGCCGTAAGGCCAAGATCGAGCGGGAGATGCTGGAGAACCTGCGCGAACGCGCGACCGCCGACCTGAAGGCCGCCGCGCGCGGCCAGCGCCGGCGCATCCAGGTCGAGGTCGAGATGCTGGAGGGAGCCTCGGTCAAGCACGGGCTCGACTCGTGCGAGTGGCTGCCGGGCGAGCTGATCATCTGCGCGTCCAGTAACACCGGGCCCCTGCGCCGCGTCTTCCTCGGGGACACCTCGCTGAAAATCGTCAAGGCGGCTCAGCGTCCTGTGATGATCCTCACTAGACAGCCTGGCAAACAATGACGACGTAGTGGTGCAGGTGTTGTCCTTGGGACATATGAGGCACATCCCGCCGGACCGGATTCGGCATCTTTTTTCCAATCAGCTTGACCTTAGGCTTCCACACCTTTACCGTCACTGTGCGTAACCACACCTCGTGGCGATTCTGGGTGAACCAGACCCATGGCTACCGATGGTGCCCTCGTGGCACCAGACCCCCCGGTGGCACGGGCATTAGCCGCGAGGTAGCACAATCTACTGAGAGCACTACATAGAGAAGCCGGGGGGCCACACGATGCCGTCTGAGTACGCAAAGTCGCTGGGTGCTCGACTCCGCGCCATCCGCACCCAGCAGGGCCTGTCCCTGCACGGAGTCGAAGAGAAGTCGCGTGGCCGCTGGAAGGCCGTGGTCGTGGGTTCCTACGAGCGCGGCGACCGTGCGGTCACCGTGCAGAAGCTGGCCGAGCTTGCCGACTTCTACGGGGTTCCTGTTTCCGAGCTGCTGCCCGGCGGTGCCGCGCCGTCGCCGCTCGGGCCGACGCCGAAGCTTGTGATCGACCTTGAGCGCCTTGCTCAGCTGCCGAAGGAGAAGGCCGGGGCTCTGGCCCGGTACGCGGCCACGATCCAGTCGCAGCGTGGTGACTACAACGGGAAGGTCCTGTCGATCCGGCAGGAGGACCTTCGCTCCCTGGCCGTCATTTACGACAAGTCGCCCAGCGAGCTGACCGAGGAGCTCATCAGCTGGGGCGTACTCGACGCCGAGGCCCGCCGGGCGGTCGAGTCGTTCTGACGACAGCGAAACGCCCTTGCCCCGATTTTTCGGGGTAAGGGCGTTTTTGCGTCCCGCTCAGCCCTTCCTTCGCACCCACCACCCGTACCCCGCCACCCCGACCAGCGCGATCGCCGCCAGCATGGCCAGATACCAGCCGTAATCCAGGCTCACCGCATTCCGCACCAGCTCGTCCCCGAACCCGGCCGGGAGCGCGTCGTCGAACAGCGAACCCACCCGGCTCGCGAAGACGATCAGGACGATGATCGCCAGCACTCCCGTCGCCGCCGTGCCCAGCAGGAAGCCCAGGTGCTGCCTCGTCAACCACAGGGCCGCCAGCGCCAGTCCCACGACACCCAGGAGCAGCACGAGCTTGCCCTCGGTGGAGCGCACGCCGGAGACGGACATGGACATCAGGAAGTCGACGGACAGCCACGGCAGCAGCGCCGTGAACGCCAGGACGGCGGACACCACGATGCCCACCTTGGGCACCTGCTCAGCCACAGCACTCACGGACCGCCCGACCCGCCCCGCCCCCGCAGCCGCTGACGCCCCGACCGGCGGCGCCCCGGCCGCCATGCCCGGCGGCGTCCCGGGAGCCATGCCCGGCGGCGTCCCGGGAGCCATGCCCGGCGGCGTGCCGGGAGGCGCCCCATACGCCGCACCGGACGGCGAGCCAGTTGGCGCACCGGCTGGCGCACCGCTTGGCGGACCGGACGGCGCACCGCTTGGCGGACCAGCTGGCGGGCCGCTTGGCGGACCGGACGGCGCACCGCTTGGCGGACCAGCTGGCGGGCCGCTTGGCGGGCCCGACGGCGCACCATACGGCGGGCCGGACGACGCACCGGGTGGCGGGCCCGAAGGCAAGCTGTACGGCGCACCTGGCGGCGCACCTGCTGGCGCCCTGTACGGCGCGCCAGGCGGCGGACCCTGCGGTGCACCAGAGGCCGGACCTTGAAGCGGGCCGGCGTGCGCACTGTATTGCGGGCCAGGAGGCGGACCTTGAGGTGACGAGCCGGGCGGTGGACCGAACGGCGGGCCGAGCGCAGGCCCGGACGCCGTGCCATACGAGGTACCCACCGCATCGGGCGCATCGGGCGTCCCCTGCGGCGGCCCGGACGGCGGAGCCCCGGCCCCGGCCCCATGGCCGTAGCCCTGCTGCCCCGTCCCCTGCTCCCCGTTCCCCGCCTGCCCCTGCGCCCCAGCTGCCATCGGCGCGGCACCCGGATGGCCGGGTGGCGGAGGCGGCTGGAAGTCGGGGCGCGTGGCAGGATCCGGCGGCGCAGCAGAAGCCCCCACCCCACCAGGCACCGCCCCACCAGGCGTTGCCCCGCCGGGCGCCGCCCCACCAGGCGTTGCCCCGCCGGGCGCCGCCCCACTAGGCGTTGCCCCGCCGGGCGCCGCCCCACTAGGCGCCGCCCCACCAGACGCCGCCCCACCAGACGCCGCCCCGCCGACCGGCACCTCGCCATCTCCCCCGCCCGGCGGCGGGCCCCCCGGCACGCGCGGCGCCCCGCCTGCGGCCCCTGGAGCCCCCGCTGGGGCCTCCGCGTCCTCTCCCCCACCTCCAGGAGCCTCCGGCTCCCCTCGTCCCGTCGGCGAGCCCTCAGGGCCCCGCCGGCCCGAGCCGTCGGGGTCCGTCCCGCCGTACGGTGCCGCGCCCTGGTCGGGCGGGGTGCCGCCCGACTCGGCGCCCCCGTAGGGCGAGCCGGGTGACGGCGGGCCGGACGGAGACCTCTGATCGCTGCTCATACTCGTGAGCGTATTTTCCGACCTGTCAGGAAATATCGCTCTACCTGCAAAAACACCCCCTCGGAACCGAGAAGGATCTCCCTCGCTAAGGTCAACCGCGACCGTCATCCCTATCCCGGGCTCCAAGTCGATCATGGCCCGCGCCCTCTTCCTGGCCGCCGCGGCCGAGGGGCGCACCACCCTGCGCGACCCTCTGTGGTCCGACGACACCGAGGGCTTCGCCGAAGCGCTGAAGGCCCTCGGCTATCAGGTCCACCAGGACGAAAACACCTGGATCGTCGACGGCAGCGGCCACGGCCCCACCGAGCTGCGCGAGCCACTTCTTCGCCGCTGCGGCGCTGGCCTGCGCACGCCGGGACTCACGCTCGACGACCCGGGTGCGTGAAGAAGACCTTCCCGACCTTCCACGAGGTGCTCGAGAGCCGGCTGGTCACAGGGTGGGGATTCGCCAGGCGGGAGCACCGCGTGCGCGCCGCGGCTCCTTCCGAGCTCCAACCCGGTCACAAGGGCGCGCTCTCACGCTGGGCAGATGCGCACGATCTCGCACTGGGCCATGCTGATCCTCGTCATCACCGCCGCGCTGATGCTCTCCGTCATGCTGGGCGGTTGATCTCGGGCTTCACTCTTCAACCGGCCAAGGGCACCTCGAGGGGTAGAAGGGGCTGGGCGGGGACGCCCAGGATCTCCTCCACTCTGGTCACGAAGGTCTCGGCCTCGGCCAGGAGCTCGTCGGCGTCGGCGGCCGAGACGTTGCGGACGATGCCCGCCTCGACCTCGGCTCGCTTGGTGGCGCTGGCCCTGAACAGCGCCGCCCACTCGGCCAGCTGGGGCTCGGCCTCGGGCAGCTGGTCCCAGGCGCTGCGCAGGCGTCGGCGACGGCCCTGGATGGGCAGGGGACGGGCGGCCAGGATGGCCGCGGCCGCACGTAGGGCCGCCATGTGCGCCGACTGGTATCGGGTCGCCGGAGTGCGGGCCGTGGCCGCATCCGCCAGGCAGGAACGTGAGTCGTTGAGGTGTGCCCGGACCGCGGTCGACAGCCGGGGCCCGTGCGCGTCGTCTCGCCGCGGGGTCATCTCTGCCAGCCTCCTTGGGGTCATGGCCGTTCCCAGCGTTTCCACCGGTGAAGCCAACAATCGCAGACCCCACCGACATTTCCGCCGGGCGGCCGGACGAGGAGCTTCCCCTCTCCCCGTCCGGCCGGGACACGCCCACTCGTCTCCGCCGACGACGAGGACGCGCCCTTCGCCCGAGCGAGCCTGGCCCGGGGCGCCACTTGGGGAAAGCAACACCCCCGACCAGGCTCTCGACGTGAGCCGCGAGCCTCACATCGCTACATCGAACATAATTTCGATCACCTTCAGTGTCAACTGAAACGCCGAACACGGGTTCGATCAATGATGCGCTTCGCGAGGGTGATCAGCCGCCGAGCGAACGACCTCCGTCGACGACGATGCGCTGCCCGGTGATGAATCCGGCCTGCTCGGAGGCCAGGAAGGCGACGGCGTGCGCGACGTCGTCAGGGGTTCCCATGCGTCCGGCGGGAACGGTGGCGAGGTACGCCTGCCGTACCTCCTCGGACACGTCGGCGTGGCGCTCGACCGGGACGAACCCGGGCGCCACCGCGTTGACCGTTATCCCGGCCGGGGCCAGTTCGCGGGCCCAGGCTCTCATCAGCCCGATCTGGGCGTTCTTCGCCGCCGCATAGGCGGACCGGCCGGGCGGGGGCCGGTCGGCCACCTCGGAGTCGATCATGACGATCCTGCCGTGCCGCCGCTCCCCCATGCCCGGAAGGACGGCCCGGCCGAGCAGGACCGGGCTCTTGACGAAGAAGTCGAGCTGCGCCAGATGGTCCTGCCAGGCCACCTCGGTCACCGGCGCCTCGGGTTGCGGGCCGGTGGCGTTCAGCACGAGCACGTCGATGGGGCCGAGGCTCGCGGTGACGGCGCCCACCAGGGCGGCGACCTGCTCCTCGTCGGTGACGTCTGCCGCGAAGGCGGCGGCGCTGCCGCCGCCGGCGACGATCGAACGGGCGACCTCGTCGGCGCGCCCGTCGCCGCGCAGGCCGTTGACGGCCACGGCCAGGCCGTCCCGGGCGAGCCTGCGGGCGATGGCGCTCCCCAGGCCTCGCGAGCTGCCTGTCACCAGGGCGACGCGCCATCCGTCCATGATCGGGCCTCCGGGGTGAATTCAATTCTTGACGAAGTTAATGACTGTTACCATGCGCCCATGACCGCTCCGATCGCCAGCCCGGCGGCGGCCACCGTCTTCACCATGGTGCTTACCAGGGGGCCCATCTCCAGGGTCGAGATCGCCAGGCGGGCAGGCCTGTCGTCGGCCGCCGTCACCAAGGCCGCGCGGCCCCTCATCGAGGCGGGCTACCTGGAGGAGCTGGGCGCCACCGAGCACACGGGGCCGGGCGCGGGGCGTCCGGCCAGCCCGCTGGACGTTCGTGCGGAGCGGGAGTTCTTCGTCGGCGTGAAGATCACCGGTGACGCGCTCATCGGCGTCCTCACCGGCCTGCGTGCCCGGGTCCTGGAGACCGCCCACCGACCCCTGCCGCGCGCTGGCGTGGAGCGGGGGGTGAACGAGGTGGAACCTGTGACCGGCGGGGAGCCGGTGGCGGGCGGCACAGAGCCGGTGGCGGGCGGCGCGGAGGCCGTGGCCGGGCCGGCCGATGTGGAGTCTGTGGTGGCCGCGCTGGCCGGGCTGGTGGCCGAGTTGCGTGGCCGGAGCCCCGAGTACGGCGAGCGATGCGTGCAGCTCGGCCTGTCGCTCGCGGGAGACGTCGACAAGGCGAGCGGGCTGGTGCGCTACTCGCCCTTCCTCGGGTGGCGCCAGGTCCCCCTGGCGGCGCTCGCGTCGGACGCGACCGGGCTGGACGTCACGATCGAGAACGACGTCCGAGCTCTGACCACGGCCGAGCAGTGGTTCGGCGAGGGCGTCGGCCTGTCGCACTTCGCCCTGGTCACCGTCGGCGTGGGCATCGGCTGCGGCCTGGTGGTCGGCGACCGGGTGGTGGCGGGCGCGCGCGGGGTGGCGGGCGAGATCGGCCACATCCCGATGGGCGGCGACGAGCCGCCCTGTCACTGCGGTGGCCGGGGCTGTGTCGAGGCGATCGCGGGGACGGCCGCGATCCTGGCGGCGGCGCGGGAGGCGCTCGGCCGTCCTGAGCTGACGACCGGCGAGGCCGTCGAGCGGGCGACCGGCGAGACCGTCGGGCTGACGACCGGCGAGACCGTCGAGCTGACGACCGGCGAGACCGTCGAGCTGACGACCGTCGAGGCCGTCGAGCGGGCGACCGGCGAGGCCGTCGAGCTGACGATCGGTGAGGTCGTCGAGCGGGCGCACGGCGGTGACGAGCGGGTGCGCGAGGTCTTGGCCCGTGCCGCGCACGCGGTGGGGCTGGCGATGGCGGCGATGGCCAACCTGTTCGGGCCGGCGAGGATCGTCGTCACGGGCGACGCGGACGGGCTGGCCTCCTACGAGCCCCTGCGGGAGCTGCTGGGCCGTACGTTCGCCGCGCGGGCGTTCGGCGCCGCGGCCGATTGCGAGATCGTGCTGCGGCCGCGGGCGTTCGAGCAGTGGGCGCGCGGCGCGGCCGCGGTCGCCATCAGGACACGCTTCACCCTCCGGGACCGCTGAGCCCACGAACGGCCTCAGGGGGCGCTGGGCCCCAGGAACGCCAGACGCAGGAACGCCGGACCCGGTGACGCGAGGCGCACCGGTCGTCGCGCGAGCGTCGACGACCGGGGCGCCGCTGGGCGGTCAGCGCTTGAACTTGCCTCGGACGTGCACAGGCACGCCCTTCCCGAGCATCGCGGGCAGCGCCTCGGCCACGTTCATCGGCAACCGCACGCACCCGTGAGAGGCGGGGTAGAGCGGCACCGAGAGCGCGCCGTGGAAGGCGATGCCCCCGTTGAAGAAGATCGGGTTGTAGAGCTGGCCCAGGTAGGACTTGTGCCAGCCGTCGCGCCGCCAGGTGGTCTTGTAGTTCCCCGTAGGCGTGGTGGCCGACCCGCAGAAGCGCTGGCTCTTGCCCTGCCAGACCGCCGTCTCGCAGTACGGCACGCCGCTGCCGGAGGAGATGTGCGTGATGAGCTTCTGCTCACCGTCGACGTACAGGACCATGAGCTGCTTGGTCAGGTCGACCTCGGCCCTGGTCGGCTTGCCCTTGGGCACCAGGACCCTGGGCGTGGCCGGGTTCTCCAGCGCGACCCAGGTCTTCTTGCCGATCGTGCTCGTCGGCTTGATGCCGTTGACCTTCTGGAAGGCCCATACCGCCGTCAGCGTGCTGCCGCCGTACTTCCCGTCGGCCTTGCCGGGCCGGTAGCCCAGCGAGGTCAGCCGCTGCTGCAGCCATTTGACGGCCTTGCCCTTGGCTCCCAGCTTGAGAGTCTTGCCCGGTGCCACCACAGGATCGACCGCCGCCCCCGCGGCGGCCGTGGGCACGACCGTTGAGACCGAAGCAACCGGAGTGGACAGGATCGACGAAGTGGCGATCTTGCCCGGCACGGATGCGGAACCGCATCCCGCCACAAGGACGGCGCCCGCTGTCAGGAGCGCCACGGCCAATCCCCGTTGCCGAAGGCTCACGAATATCACCCCCACATAGCGTTAACAATCGAATCAAGCGACCCTAGCGCACCACCATGAAAGGGTAATTCGCCGGTCAAGCTGTTTAGAGTGTCCGCATGTCGGAAAAGTTGCACCCCAACGCCGTACGGGTAGCGTCCGCTCTGCGAGAGCTCGGCGCGACCGGCGAGATCGTGGTCCTGCCCGAGTCCGCGCCCACCGCGGCGACCGCCGCGGCCCAGCTGGGCTGCGAGGTCGGGGCGATCGCCAACAGCTTGATCTTCGACGCGGACGGCGAGCCGCTGCTGGTGCTGACCAGCGGCGCGCACCGGGTCGACGTGGAGCTGCTGGCCACGACCGCGGGGGTGACCAAGGTACGGCGGGCCTCGCCGGAGTTCGTCCGGGCGGCGACGGGGCAGCCGATCGGAGGCGTCGCACCTGTCGGCCATCCGGCCAAGGTGCGCACCCTGGTCGACACCTGGCTGGCCAAGCACGAGGTGGTGTGGGCGGCGGGCGGACATCCGCACACCGTCTTCCCCACCGGTTTCGAGGAATTGCTGCGGATCACGGATGGGACCCCGGTGGACGTCGAATGATCGAGTTGCGCGGTGCCGAAGCGGCGGAGTTCGACACTCGCCTCGACGAGGTGATCGACGTCTACGCCCAGGCCATGCGCGCGCCGGTGGAGCAGCTGCCGGGCCGCAAGTCGATCATGCGCAGCCACGGGTCCTACCCGGCGTTCCAGTGCCTGTTCGCCGAGCTGTACGGCCGGACGGTGGGCTTCGCCTACGGCTTCCACGGCGCGCACGGCCAGTGGTGGCACGACGTCGTGCACCGGGCCCTGGCCGAGCAGCAGGGCAGGGAGGCGGCCGACGCCTGGCTGGGCAACGCCTTCGAGCTGGCGGAGATCCACGTGCACCCCGACTATCAGGGCAAGGGGGTCGGGCGGGCGCTGATCACGACGTTGTGCGCGGGGCGGCAGGAACGCTCCGTCGTGTTGTCGACGCACGACCAGCCCACGATCGCGCGGCACCTGTATCGCAAGCTGGGGTTCGTCGACCTGCTGAGCCCGTTCGTCTTCCCCGGCGGGCACGAGCTGTACGCGATCGCGGGGACGACCCTCCCGCTACGGTGAGCCGGCCGCCTCGATCTCCTGGACGCGCTTCATGAGCTCGCGCGTGAGCTCGCCCGTGATGGCGCTCGCCGGTTCGTCCCGGACCTCGGCGATCCGGACCAGTTCCTCCATGGTGGACGCGTCGATGCGCGGGCAGTCGTCGAACTCGGTGATGTTCCCGCCGAAGCCGACGTAGAAGCGGACCATCGGCTCGGACAGCGGGACGACGGGCGGCCCCTCGGGGACGAGCAGCACCGGACGCACCGGTTCCGGCTCGGCCTGCCTGGGCATCGCCGGGACGACCACCGCGACCGCCAGCAGGCCCGCCGCGGTCACGCGCTGCCACAGCGGCGCCCCTGTCACGTAGGCCGCCACCGCGTAGCTCGCCACGGCCAGCAGGATCGCCCCGCCGTACCTCAGGGCCACCGGCACCTCGGCCAGCTGGAGGGCGGCCAGCGCCCCGACGGGCGCGCAGATCGCGGTAATGGCCGGATCGCGCACCTTGCACCATCGGGCGACCACCCAGCCCGCGGGAAAGATCAGCAGCCAGACGAGCAGGAGGCTACGGGAACCGGGTGCGGCCAGCGCCAGCGGCGCGCCGAACACGGCTCCCATGACCAGACCTGCCCGCGCCCCGGCGGCGAGGTCCGCTCGCATACCTCGACTATGACATCGGCTCCGTCAGGCGGAAAGTGCCTGCGCGGTCTCGATGCGCTGGAAGACCTCGGCCGTGGCGCTGGAGCGGTTGAAGGTGATGAAGTGAAGCCCGGGGACGCCCTCGTCGAGCAGCCGCTGGCTCATCTCGGCGCAGTGGTCGATGCCGAGGCTGCGCACGGCGGCCTTGTCGTCGGCGATCGCCTCGAACCTCGCGGCCAGCGCGGCCGGGAAGGGCGCGCCGGTGAGCTGCTCGGAGCGGGCGATGGTGCCCATGGCGGTCACCGGCATCACGCACGGGATGATCGGGGTGTCGCATCCGGCGGCGGCGACCCGGTCGCGCAGGCGCAGGTAGTCGTCGGCGTCGAAGAACATCTGCGTGATCGCGTAGTCGGCGCCCGCCTGACACTTCTTGACGAAGTAGGACACATCGGACTCGATGGACGGCGAGCGCGGATGCTTGTACGGGAAGGCGGCCACGCCCACGCAGAAGTCGCCCGACTGCCTGATCAGCCGGACCAGGTCCTCGGCGTACAGCACGCCCTCGGGGTGCTGGACCCACTCGCCCATCGGGTCGCCGGGAGGGTCGCCGCGCACGGCCAGGATGTTGCGCACCCCGGCGTCGGCGAAGCGCCCCACCAGGTGGCGCAGCTCGCGGGTCGAATGGTTGACGGCCGTGAAATGCGCCACAGGGGTCAGTGTGGTCTCGTGGGCGATGCGCTCGACCACGTCGACCGTGCGGTCGCGCGTCGAGCCGCCCGCGCCGTACGTCACCGAGACGAACGTCGGCCGCAACGCCTCCAGCTGCCGGATCGCCCGCCACAACTGCCGCTCGCCCGCGTCGTCCTTCGGCGGGAAGAACTCGAAGGAGAACGTGCGGCGCCCCGTCGCGAGGAACTCGCGGACGGTCGGAACACGGTCGGGCAGAACGGAGGGGCGACCCAAAGCCATGCACCAAGGGTACCGACACTGGGAGCTCCGACCCAGCCACTAGTCTCAAAGCATGACCATCGAAGCCGCGAGCATGGACGGCCTGCGCACCTCGGTCGAGCACGCCCTGCGCGAGTTCGTCGACCGGCAGACGGCCATCGTCAGCGGACCCGAGCTCGCCCCGCTCCTCCAGGCGGCCGGCGAGCTGCTGTCCGGCGGCAAGAGACTGCGTCCCGCCTTCTGCTACTGGGGCTGGCGCGCCGCCGGCCGCGAGCAGACCCCCGAGATCTTCACCGCCGCCGCCTCGCTGGAGCTCCTGCAGGCCAGCGCGCTGGTCCACGACGACGTGATGGACTCCAGCGACCTGCGCCGCGGCAAGCCCTCGGCCCACCGCCGCTTCGAGGCGCTGCACGCCGAGTCGGGCTGGTACGGCTCGGCCGAGCAGTTCGGCGTCGGCTCGGCCATCCTGCTGGGCAACCTGCTGCTCATCTGGTCGGGCGAGATGTGGCGCACCAGCGGCCTGCCGCCCGCGGCCCTGGCCGCCGCGCAGCCGGTGCACGACCACATGCGCACCGAGCTCATGTGCGGGCAGTACCTCGACCTGCTGGAGCAGGCCCACGGCGAGAACACCTTCGACTCGGCTCTGCGCGTGGCGCTGTACAAGAGCGGCAAGTACTCCGTCGAGCAGCCGCTGCGGCTCGGCCTCACCCTGGGCAACGGCGCGCCCGCCCCGTGGATCGACGAGCTGTGCGTCGGGTACGGCACGCGCGTGGGCATCGCCTTCCAGCTGCGCGACGACGTCCTGGGCGTCTTCGGCGACCCCGTCGAGACCGGCAAGCCCGCCGGCGACGACCTGCGGGAGGGCAAGCGCACCATGCTCGTGGCCCGCACCCTGGCCGCCGCCGCCCCCTCCGAGGCGGCCACCGTCCGCGAGCTGCTGGGCGACCCGGGGCTCGACGCGGCGGGGGTGACCACGCTGCGCGCGATCATCGAGGACACCGGGGCGCTGCAGGAGTGCGAGGACCTCATCGCCGACTACCTGGAGCAGGCACTGACCGCGCTGGACGGCGCGCCGATCACCGACGGCTCGCGGCGGGCGCTCATCGAGCTGGCCATCGCCGCCACGGCGCGCAAGACCTGAGAAGGTCGGGAGCCGCGCAACCAGGAGGCTGCGCGGCTCGAAGAAGGGACCACTTGGCTCAGGCGGCTTGGCTCAGGCGGCTTGGCTCAGGCGTTTGGCGAACTCCGCCGCCGCGGCGCCGGGATCGTCGGCCTCGGTGATCGCCCTGACCACCACGACGCGGCGCACGCCGTACGCCATGACCTCGTCGAGGTTGTCGAGGTCGATGCCGCCGATGCCGAACCACGGCCGCTCGACGCCCAGCCCTGCCGCGTGCCTGAGCAGCGCCGGGCCCGGGGCGTGGCGCCCCGGCTTGGTCGGCGTCGGCCAGATCGGCCCGCAGCAGAAGTAGTCGACCCCCTCCTCCACGGCCGCCGCCGACGCCTCCTCGACGGAGTGCGTGGAGCGGCCGATGAGGATGTCGGGCCCGAGCAGGTCGCGTGCCACCGCCACCGGCAGGTCGTCCTGCCCGAGGTGGAGCACGTCGGGCCGGGCGGCGTAGGCGATGTCTGCGCGGTCGTTGACGGCCAGCAGCTTGCCGTGGCGGTCGCAGGCGTCGCGGAAGACCTCGAGCAGCGCGAGCTCCTCCCGCGCCTCCAGCCCCTTCTCTCGGAGCTGGACGATGTCGACGCCGCCTGCGAGCACCGCGTCGAGGAAGTCGGCCAGGTCGCCGCGCTCCCGTCGTCCGTCGGTGCAGAGGTAGAGCCTGGCGTCAGAAAGCAAGGGCCTGTGCCCGCCGCTTGACCTCGGTGTGCCGGCCGGCCTTGATCGCGTCGATGGGCGCGCCGGGCAGCGACTCGTCGGGCGTGAAGAGCCAGCGCAGCGCCTCGACGTCGTCGTAGCCGGCGTCGAAGAGCACGGTCAGGGTGCCGGGCAACCCCTTCCACACGTCCTTGCCGTCGAGGAGGGCGGCGGGCACCTGCGGCCCGCCGGGGCCCCGTCGTACGCCGAGGAGCTTGTGGTCCTTCAAGAGCTGCTTGGCCCGGCCGATCGTCAGGTCGAGGCGCTTGGCCACTTCGGGGAGAGTCAGCCACTCGTCGACGAGCTGCTCGGTCTCCCGGTCTATCTGTGCAACAGAGAGCGTCACGACACCACAACTACCACATGCCGTCCTTGCTCAAACTACACAGTCTCGTAGAGGTACCTGTGGATCCACCAGCAACGCCACGTCGACATGCTGACCGGATTCGATGACACGGCGGCCCTGGACGAGGTCTCGCGGGCGGTCGACGGTGAGGACGGCGCTCAGCCGGTCGTCGTCGGTGAGCCAGCACGCAGTCCACTTCGGCTCGTGCTCGCCGCGATACACCAGCCTGGCGCCCTGCTGGTCTCCGGCGAACTGGACCATGTGGCCGAACTGCTCCGACCAGAAGTACGGCACCGGGTCGTAGGCCTGCTCCTCGCCGAGGACGGTGGCGGCGGCGACCTCGGGGGCGCTGAGGGCGGTGTCCCAGTGCTCCACCCGCAGGTGGCGGCCGTAGCGGCGCGACCACCAGCTGGCGCAGTCGCCCACGGCGACGACGCCCGGCATGGAGGCGCGCAGGTATTCGTCGGTGACGACGCCGTTGTGCAGGTCGATGTCGGCGTCGGCCAGCCATTCGACGGCCGGGCGCACGCCGATGCCGGTGACCACGACGTCGGCGTCGAGGAACTCGCCGTCGGCCAGCCGTACGCCGCCCTCGTCGACCTCCCTGACCATGGTCCGCAGGCGCAGGTCGATGTTGTCGTACCAGGGCAGGGTGCGCAGGCCGATCTCGGAGCCGAGGACGTGGCTGAGCGGCGCGGGACCGGCCTCGACGACCGTCACGGCGCATCCGGCCTTGCGGGCGGCGGTGGCGACCTCGGCGCCGATCCAGCCGGCGCCGATGACGACCACGCGGGCGCCGGGCACGAACGTCACGCGCAGCAGGTGGGCGTCGTCGATCGTGCGCAGCGTCTGCTGCGGGCCGTCGCCGGGCAGCGTGATCGGGTCGGCGCCGGTGGCGATGATGAGGCGGTCGAAGGGCAGCTCGCCCTCGGTGGTCTCGACGACGCCCTCGCGCAGGCCCTTGGCTGCCACGCCAGGGCGGAAGTCGACCTTCAGCGCCTCGAGGTCGGAGTCGACGGTGGTCGTGTCGCTCTGGCCCATGAGCACCGCCTTCGACAGCGGTGGACGGTCGTAGGGGCGGTGTCTCTCCTGCCCGACCAGGGTGATCTGTCCCTCGAAGCCGCGCCCGCGAAGGGCCTCAACGCTGCGTATCCCGGCCAGACCGGCGCCGACGACCACCACTCGATTCACACTGAGACCCTAACCGGTAGGCTGAAGCCGCAAGACGCGCGGGAGTCCGGCCGAACCGGGCTGAGAGGAAGGCTTCGCGGGCCTTCGACCGCAGACACCTGATCCGGATCATGCCGGCGAAGGGAGCGGACATGGATGTGGTCGTGGGCGGCGGGGTCGCCGGGCTCTCCGTGGCCTGGCGGCTGGCCCGCTCCGGGCGGCCGGTGACGGTCGTCGACCCGGCGCCCGCCTCCGGCGCCTCCCACGCGGCCGCGGGGATGCTCGCCCCGGCCAGCGAGACCGACTACACCGAGGAGTCGCTGCTGCGGCTGGGGGTGGAGTCGCTGCGGCTGTGGCCGTCGTTCGCCGCGGAACTGGCCGCCGACGCCGCGCCCGCCGGGGCAGCGGGGGCGCACGACTGGGCGGCGATGCTCGACTATCGCACCGACGGCACGCTCGACGTGGGCTTCGACGCCGACGACCTGGCGGTGCTCGACGAGCTGGCCTCCTTCATGGACAAGCTCGGCCTGCCCGTGGAGCGCCTGACCGGCCGCCAGTGCCGGCGCCTGGAGCCGATGCTGGCCCCGTCGGTGCGCGGCGGCATCCACGCGCCGCAGGACGCCTGGGTGGATCCCAGGAAGGTCACCGCGGCCCTGCTCAGGGCCATCGACCGCCGGGGCGTGCGCCTGGTGCGCGCCAGGGCGGAGCAGGTACGGCCCGACGCGGTCGTGACGGAGGGCGGCGAGGTCGTCGACGCCGAGCGGGTGGTGCTGGCCGCCGGTGCCTGGAGCAGCAGGCTGGCCGACGTTCCTGTGCGCCCGGTCAAGGGCCAGATCCTGCGCCTGCGCTCCCCCAGGCCGCTGCTGTCCAGGTGCGTGCGCGGCCTGGTGCACGGCCGCCCGGTCTACCTGGTGCCGCGCGGCGACGGCGAGCTGGTCGTGGGCGCGACCCAGGAGGAGCTCGGCTTCGACACCACGGTGACGGCGGGCGGCGTCTACGAACTGCTTCGCGACGCCCGCGAGCTGGTGCCCGGGGTCACCGAGCTGGAGCTGGCCGAGTCGGTGGCGGGCCTGCGCCCCGGCACCCCCGACAACCTTCCCCTGATCGGACCGCACCGGGGCCTGACCCTGGCGACCGGCCATCACCGCGGCGGGGTGCTGCTCGCCCCGCTCACCGCCGCGATCGTCCTGGGCGAGGCGAGCGAGCCGGCCGCGCTGTGCTCACCGGAGAGGTTCACATGAAGTTGACGATCAACGGGTCGGCGCACGAGGTGCCCGCGGGCATCACCGTGGCGCAGGCCGTGAAGAGACTGACCGAGCAGACCTCGGGTGTGGCCGTCGCGGTCAACGACGAGGTGGTACGGCGGGGCGCGTGGGAGTCCACCGCCCTGGACGAAGGAGACAGGGTCGAGGTGCTGACGGCGGTGCAAGGTGGATGACCTGATCATCGCGGGCGAGAAGTTCGCCTCGCGGCTCATCATGGGCACGGGCGGCGCTCCGTCGCTGGAGGTGCTCGACCGGGCGCTGGTCGCGTCGGCGACCGAGCTGACGACCGTGGCGATGCGGCGGCTGGATCCGGGGGTGCGGGGTTCCGTGCTCGATGTCCTGACAAAGCGTGACATCAAGGTGCTGCCGAACACCGCCGGGTGCTTCACCGCGGGCGAGGCCGTCCTGACCGCCCGCCTGGCCAGGGAGGCCCTCGACACCAACTGGGTGAAGCTGGAGGTCATCGCCGACGAGCGCACCCTGCTGCCCGACCCGATCGAGACCTTCGACGCCGCCGAGCAGCTGGTCGCCGACGGCTTCGTCGTCCTGCCGTACATCGGCGACGACCCGGCTCTGGCCCGCAGGCTGGAGCAGGCGGGGTGCGCGGCGGTGATGCCGCTGGGCGCGCCCATCGGCTCGGGCCTGGGCATCCGCAACCCGCACAACATCGAGCTGATCGTCGAGGCCGCCGGGGTGCCGGTCATCCTCGACGCGGGCATCGGCACCGCGAGCGACGCGGCGCTGGCGATGGAGCTGGGCTGCGACGCCGTCCTGCTGGCCACCGCGGTGACCCGCGCCCGCGACCCCGAGCTGATGGCGGGGGCGATGCGCCTGGCCGTGGAGTCGGGGCGCATGGCCAGGCAGGCGGGACGCATCCCGAAACGGCACCACGCGCTGGCGTCGTCGCCGATGGAGTGAGCCCGGGAGGGTGGGGGCCGGGCGGCGGTGGCCTCGGCGTGACCGCCTCTTTGCCCTCACCTCTCACATCCGCCCGAAACAACCTGCGGGAAGGCGCTCCGGCCATCGAAACGGCATCGGTTTCGGATGCTCCTGCCCTCCCGGTGGCAAATCGCCCGTAAACTCGGCTCCGTGGACACGACGACTGCGGACCCCCTCGTCGGGCGGCTACTCGACGGGCGATACCGCGTCGAGTCCCGGATCGCCCGCGGCGGAATGGCGACCGTCTATCTTGCCCTGGACGTCCGGCTCGACCGCACGGTCGCGCTGAAGGTGATGCACCGCTCCCTGGCCGAGGACCCCGCCTTCGTGCGCCGGTTCATCGGCGAGGCCAAGTCGGTGGCGAGCCTGTCTCACCCGAATGTCGTGCACGTCTTCGACCAGGGCACCGACAACGACGTGGTGTACCTGTCGATGGAGCACGTGCCGGGTCGCACCCTGCGCGACATCCTGCGCGAGCGCGGCAGGCTGTCCGCGCGAGAGGCGCTGGAGATCATGATCCCGGTGCTGGCGGCGCTCGGCGCGGCCCACCAGGCGGGCATGGTGCACCGCGACGTCAAGCCGGAGAACGTCCTGCTGACCGACGACGGCCGGGTCAAGGTCGTCGACTTCGGGCTGGCGCGCGCGATCGAGGCGACCAACCAGACCCGCACCGGCATGATGATCGGCACGATCGGCTACATGTCGCCCGAGCAGGTGACCACGGGCGGCGCCGACGTGCGCAGCGACGTGTACGCCGCGGGCATCATGCTGTTCGAGCTGATCACCGGGCGGCAGCCGTACGAAGGCCAGACCCCGATGGCGGTGGCCTACAAGCACGTGCACGAGACCGTGCCTCCGGCCGCCTCACTGGCCCCCGACACGCCCCAGCTGATCGACCTGCTGATCGCCCAGGCCACGGCGCACGAGCCGGAACGCCGCTACCAGGACGCCTCGGCGATGCTGGTGGCCGCCGTCGACGCGCACCGCCTGCTGCCCAGGCACGGCGTCGGGAGCGGGGCGCATCAGGTGACGGCGTCGCCGATGCCGGCCCCGCCGGTGACGGGCGTGCACGCGATGCCGAGCGCGCCGCAGGCCGCGCCCTCGCACACGCTCATCCAGCCGCGTGCCGAGGTGCGGGCCGAGCGCCGCGGGTTCCGGCCCAACTGGTTCCTCATCGGCCTGGCGATCATGATGGCGGCGGCGATCGGGCTGACCGCGTACTTCGTCGCCCAGCCCACCTACGTGCAGATCCCCGACCTGGTCGGCCAGAACGTCACCACGGCCAGGCAGGCGGCGGCCTCCAAGGGCTTCAAGGTGACGCTCGCCGACGGCCAGTACGACGACAAGGTGGCCAAGGGCCGGGTGTTGTCGACCGATCCGCCCGCGGGCACGTCGGTCGAGGAGGCCTCGGCGTTCACGATCGTGCCGTCGCTCGGGCCGAAGCTGGTCACCGTGCCGGGCCTGCGCGACCTGACCGAGGAGCAGGCGCGCACCCAGCTCGCCGACGCCGGGCTCAAGGCCAAGATCGTCAAGATGGAGAACCTGGAGGTCGAGCGGGGCAAGGTGCTGGAGAGCCGCCCCGCCGCCGGTGAGCAGGTCAAGGCCGGGACGACCGTCGAGGTGCGCATCAGCAACGGCATGCTCATGCCCGACATGGCCGGTCTGCCGCGCCAGGAGGCCGAGGCTCACCTGCAGGGGCTCGGCCTGGGCGTGCAGGTGCAGGAGGTCGACGACGACGCCGAGCCGTGCACCGTCATCGCGCAGGTGCCCAAGGCCAAGTCGCCGGTCACCAAGGGCCAGCAGACCCAGCTGACCGTCGTCAACTGCGGCTTCAGCCTGCCCGACTGGTGGATGCGCGGCAACGACGGCGAGGCGCGCGACGACAGCGGCTTCGCCACGGTCCCGTCGGTGGTCGGCAAGAACGTCAAGGACGCCCAGCAGGAACTGCAGCAACTGGGCTTCAAGGTGCGGGTCAAGCGGCTGCTGGGCACCGGCGTGGTGCGCTTCCAGCGTCCCGGCCCGCCGCTGGCGGAGGTGCCTCCGGGCTCGACCGTCACGCTCTGGCACTGATCGGCGGGGAACCGGCGAGCGGCCGGCGGTGTATGGGCAGGCGTGAGAACCCTCCTCGTCACCGCCCTGCTGCTCGCCGGTTGCACGTCGGCCCCTGAGCCCCAGGCTGTCCCGTCGCCGTCCCCGTCGCCGTCGGGCATGCACGCGCCGATGACGCCCCTGTCGGGCAGGCCGCCCGGCCGTCCGGCCGGGACGCGGCTGCTGGTCTCGGGTGACGAGGTGTTCGTGCTCGACACCAACTCCGGCGTGCGCACGCCCGTCACCGGCCTGCCCCAGGGCTGGATGTGGTGGTCGCAGAGCTCGGCGGGCCTGCACGTCCTGTACGGCGGGCCGGCCGCCGATCCGCAGAAGGGGCGCGTCTACCTGCTCGACGGCGCGGCGGCCACTCCCCTGGCCCGTGGCGGCTCCGCCTTCCCCCAGCACGCGGGGACCGGCGTCTACGTCGTGCGTCCGCGCTCGAAGGACACCTGCGCGCTCGTCCTCTACAGCCTGGGCGGCGTCGCGGCCTCCGACCGCGACTATCCCTGCTCCACCGTGCCGTACCGGGACACCTCCGCCGGGCTGATCGGCGCCGGCGGCCTGTTCGCCCCCGACGGCCGGTCGATCCTGTCCGGCATGTCCGTGCACGACGCCGCGGGCCGCTGGGCGGTCGTCACGCGGGGCGAGAAGCTCTTCCGCGTCGAGCTGCACCCGGGCGGCGGCAAGCCCGGCTCCATCGTCGAGCTGGCGCCGCCCCCGGCGCCCGACGGGCAGTTGGGCTGGGTCTCCCTGTCGCCCGACGGCCGCACCGCCGCCGTCGCGCTGGTGGAGCCGGCCTGGCCGGGACCACGGCAGTCCTTCGACCTGTGGCTGCTCGACCTGGAGTCGGCGGCATGGAGCCGGGCGCCCGGCATGCCCGTGCCCGCCGCCGTCAAGACGATCGCCCATCGCTGGACGGCGACGGGCGATCTGGTGCTGGCCGGGCGTTTCCCGACGACGGGGGCGGTGCGTCCCGCTGAGTACTCAGGGGCGGTGGTGACGGTACGGCCCGGCCTGCCGTACCTGATCGTGGAGCGGGTCGACCTGCCGGACGGTCACACGGTGTCGGTGATGTGACCCAGCAGGCGCACCCTGGCCAGCCCTCCGTCGGGGTAGATGTCGACGCGCACGTGCGTCACCGGCGGCGCGTCGGCCAGGCGGAAACGGTGCGGCGCGTCGGGGTCGAGCTTGGTCTTCGGCAGCAGCTCCACCTCGGTGTCCCCGTCGATGCCGGTGAGGGAGACCCAGCCGGGCGCGTTGAAGATCAGGTTGGTGGTGTCGATCTCCACCAGCTTAATCGTGCCGCGCGCGGCCAGCCGGATGACCAGCCACTCGTTGCCCTCGACGCGGCGGCGGGCGGTCTCCCAGCCTTCGGCCTGGTGGCGGGAGAGCCCGGGGGCGATGACGTTGTTGGGCGCGGAGTAGTACTCGTTGGAGCACTCGGTCACCAGGGCGCCGTTGGCCAGGGCGGCCAGGTCGAGGCCGAGCCCGTCGTAGATCGACAGGTCGGTGCGCACCTCGCCGTGCACGCGCAGGCGCGCGACGCCGCCATCAGGGAAGATGTTGAGCCGCACGTGGGTGTAGGTGGCGTCGTCGTCGACCTCGAAGTGGTGCTCGGCGTCGCCCTTGAGCTCGCTCCTGGGCACGATCTCGACCCAGGTCTCCAGGTCGGCGCTGGCCTCCACGGAGGCGTGGGGCGGGTAGTTGCCCTTGAACCACGCGGTGTCGATCACGATGCCGCGGATGACGCCGGGAAGGCCGAGGCGCACGATCGCCCAGTCGTGGCCGGGCTCGCGGCGGCGGCGGGTCTCCCAGCCGTCGTAGACCTGGCCCTTGTTGCCGAACGTCTCGGCCTGGAAGGCCGGCCGGCCCGGACGGATGAGGCTCTCCCTCTCGGCGAACGACTCGTCGTTGGCGGCGATCACCGCCCCGCCGTGGCCGCGCAGCGCCAGATCGGGCAGGCTGGTGAAGCGGGTCATCTCACGTGCTCACTTTCTTCAGGAACGTTCCGTTCGGCTCGCTGCCGATCTCGCCGCCGCGCAGCCAGGTCGTCTCCACGACTCCCTTGAGCCGCCTGCCGTGGTAGGGCGTGACCGGGTTCTTGTGGTGCAGTGCTCCGGCGTCGACCAGGTGATCGGCTTCCGGGTCGAAGGCGACGAGGTCGGCATCGTTACCTGGCTTAATAGCACCTTTTCCTGAAATTTCGCCCAGAGCGGCCGGTGCCTCGGCCATCCACCGCACCACATCGCGCAGCGTGTGCCCGCGCCGCGACGCCTCCGTCCAGATGGCCGTCAGCCCGAGCTGGAGCGAGGCGATCCCGCCCCACGCCCTGGCGAAGTCGGGCACCTTCAGGTCCGCGGTCGACGGCGAGTGGTCGGAGACGACGCAGCTCAGCACCCCCCGCGCCAGCCCCTCCCACAACCGGTCACGGTTGGCCGAGTCGCGGATCGGCGGGCAGCACTTGAAGGCCGTCTGGCCCTCGGGCACCTGCTCGGCCTCCAGGGTCAGGTAGTGCGGGCAGGTCTCCGCCGTGATCCGCACGCCCGACCGCTGGGCCGCCTCCAGGGGCTCCAGGCATTCGGCGCTCGACACGTGGAGGATGTGGGTCCTGGCCCCGGTCTGCCGGGCGAGCTCGATCACCTGCTCGACGGCCCGTCGCTCCGACCGGCCGGGCCTGCTGTCGAGGAACTGGCCGTAGGAGGGCCCTTCAGGCTCGGTCAGCAGCTGGGGGTCTTCGGCGTGCACGACCAGCAGCGCGTCGAGCGCCGCCAGGCGGGTCATGACCTGGCGCACCTCGTCGAGGTCCAGGTGCGGGAACTCCTCGACGCCCGAGGGCGACAGGAAACACTTGAAGCCGTAGACGCCCTGCTCGTGCAGGGCGGCCAGGTCGGCGAGGTTGCCGGGGATCGCCCCGCCCCAGAAGCCCACGTCGACCCAGCACTGGCCGGTCGCGGCCTTCTGCTTGGTCCGCAGAGCGTCGGCGTCGACCGTCGGCGGCAGGGAGTTGAGCGGCATGTCGACGATCGTCGTCACGCCACCGGCGGCCGCCGCGCGCGTGGCCGAGGCGAAGCCCTCCCAGTGGGTCCTGCCCGGCTCGTTCACGTGCACGTGCGTGTCGACCAGGCCGGGCAGCAGCGCCGTGGTCCCGAGGTCGACCTCGCGCACGCCGCGCGCTTCGGACTCGTGCGGCTCGACGGCGGTGATCCTGCCCCGGTCGACCACCACCGTCGCGGGCGTGACGCCGCCGGGCGTGACGACCCTAGTGGAGCGGATCACCAGGTCGTGCTCGCTCATGTTCGCCTGTCCTCCTTCGTGGCTCATGACAACCGTTCCCGCGCCACCACCGCGCCCAGCCTCTCCAGCAGGGGGCCCGCCTCGGCGATGCAGCGGTCGGTGTCGGGTTCGAGGTCGGTGAGGGCGTAGGCGGCCTCGATGCCGGCGGCCTGCAGCTCCTCGTCGCCGAGGTCGCGCCTGCCGCACACGGCGATCACGGGCACGCCCGCCTTGGCCGCGGCCTGGGCGACGCCGACGGGCGCCTTGCCGCGCAGCGACTGCGCGTCAAGGGAGCCCTCGCCGGTGATGACCAGGCGGGCGCCGGTGACGTGCTCGGCGAAGCCGAGGAGGTCGAGCAGGTACTCGATGCCGGGCCGTACCTCGGCGCCGAGGAAGGCGAGCGCGGCGAAGCCGACGCCGCCCGCCGCGCCGGCGCCCGGAGCTCCGGCGACGCCCATCGGGCGCGGCGTGCCGTCGTGCTCGACCGCGCCCACCAGGCCATGCGTGTGGGTGGCGACCGCGGCCAGGCGCGCCAGCGCCGACTCCAGGAGGACGACGTCGTCGGGCGTGGCGCCCTTCTGCGGGCCGTAGACGGCGGCGGCGCCGTGCGGGCCGAGCAGCGGGTTGTCGACGTCGCTGGCCACGACGACCTCGACGCCCGACAGGCGGGCGAAACCCGTCAGGTCGATGCGGTCGAGCTCGCACAGCGCGGCGCCGCCCCTGGCCAGCTCGCCGCCCGAGGCGTCGAGCAGGCGGGCGCCGAGCGCCTGGACCATGCCCGCTCCCCCGTCGGTGCAGGCGCTGCCGCCGAGCCCGAGCACGATGCGGCGGGCGCCCCCGGCCAGCGCGTGGGCGATCAGCTCGCCGGTGCCGAAACTGGTGGCCGTCAACGGCTGCCGCTCACCGGGCAGGCGGCGCAGGCCCGAGGCCTCGGCGAGCTCCACCACCGCCGTCCCGCCGCCTGCGTCCCAGGCGTAGGAGGCGGTCACGGGCTCGCCCGTCGGCCCCGTGACGGACACCTCGACCCGGGCGAAACCACAGGCCACCACCGCGTCGACAGTCCCGTCTCCCCCGTCGGCGACGGGCAGCGCGAGGCTGGGCACGCCGAGCCCGGCCGCCAGGTGCGCGCAGACCTCGGCGGCCGTCAGTGAGCCCTTGAACTTGTCGGGCGCGATCAGGACGTGGTTCTGGGCGGGGTCAACCACTGCGAACTCCTCCGGCGATGATGAACAATAGGCGGAACACGCCTTCCTGCCCGGTGCGAGCGGGCAGGAAGGCGTGCCCCATCATCACACCTGGGCCACAAGCGGTTCGAACTCGGCCACCGCATCGATCGACGGGCCGTGCGGGGTGTTCGCCTCGCGCTCGATCATGATCTCGACGAGCACCGGGCGCGACAGCCGCTGCGACTCCTTGACCGCCCACTCCAGCGAGGGCCGGATGTCGGCGGGGTCGAACACCCGGCGCCCCGCGCAGCCGTACGCCTCCATGATCTTGACGTTGTCGGTGCCGTACTCGTCGAAGTGGATGTTCACCTCGTAGTTCATGGAGTACGGGATCGACGCCTGGCGGATCAGGCCCAGGTATTCGTTGTTCAGCATGACCAGCACGAACGGCACGTCGTACTGCGCGGCCACGGCCAGCTCCTCGACGAGGAACTGGAAGCCGTAGTCGCCGACGACGCCCACGACCTGCGCCTCGGGGGCGGCCTTCTTGACGCCGATCGCCGCCGGGATCTCCCAGCCGAGCGGGCCCGCCTGGCCGCAGACCTGGTAGCGGCGGGGCTTGCCGGCCTTCTGGTGCTGGCCGCCCCAGATCTGGTAGAGCCCGATCGCGGTGACGAAGTACGTCTCGTCGTCGAAGAAGTCGTTGATCTCCTTGTAGACCCGCGGGGCCTTGACCGGGATGTCGTCGAAGTCCTCGCGCCTGGTGAGGGTGCGCTTGAGCTCGCCGACGCGGGAGACCCAGGCTCCGGGCGTACGGCTCAGCCCGCGGCTCCTGGCCAGCGCGATGAGGGCCCGCAGGAACAGCCGGGTGTCCGAGACGACGCCCAGGTCGGGCTCGAAGACCCTGCCGATCTGGGTGGGCTCGATGTCGACGTGGATGAACCGCCGCTCGCCCCGGTAGACGTCGAGGGTGCCGGTGTGGCGGTCGCCGAAGCGGGCGCCCAGGGCCAGGACCAGGTCCGACTCCAGGAACGAGGCGTTGCCGTACCTCTGGGAGGTCTGGATGCCGGTCATGCCGGCGTACAGCGGGTGGTCCTCGTCGATGGAGCCCTTGCCCATGAGGGTGGCCTGCACCGGGATCTGCAGGAGCTCGGCGAGCTCGCGCAGTTCGGCCGAGGCCTCGCCGATGATCACGCCGCCGCCCGCGAGGATGAGCGGGCGCTCGGCGGCCAGCAGCATGTCCAGGGCGCGCTCCACGCGCGGCGGGTGCGGCTCGACCTTCGTGACGGGCAGCGGGGCGTCGATCGCGGGGTCGTACTCGATGATCTGCTTGGCGACGTCGACCGGGATGTCGATGAGCACCGGGCCGGGCCGTCCCGAGCGGGCGACGCGGAAGGCCTCGCGGAAGATCCACGGCGCCTGTCCCGCCTCCTTGAGCTGGACCGCCCACTTGGTGACGGGCTTGGCGATCTCGACGATGTCGACCGCCTGGAAGGCCTCCTGGTGGAGCTTGGACGACACGGCCTGGCCGGTGATGACGATCATCGGGATGGAGTCGGCCATCGCGGTGTAGAGGCCGGTGATCATGTTGGTCCCGGCGGGGCCGGAGGTGCCGATGGCGACGCCGACCCGGCCGTTGGTGCGGGCCCAGCCGTCGGCCATGTGGGTGGCGCCCTCCTCGTGCCGGACGATCAGGTGCTCGATGCCGCCGAGCTCCTCCATCGCCTTGTACAGCGGCAGGATCGCCGCGCCTGGGCAGCCGAAGGCCACGTCCACGCCCTCGTCGCGCATGACGTGGACGACGGCGTTCATTGCGGGCATCTTCATCGGGACGACAACCCTTCGACGACCTTGAGCAGGGCGGAGTGATCGAGCGAGCCGTACCCCTGGGCACGGGCGCTCGCGATGAGCTGGGCGGTCAGGGCGCCCATCGGCAGGGCGACCTCGGCGGTGCGAGCGGCGTCGAGGATGATGCCCATGTCCTTGTGGTGCAGGTCGATGCGGAAGCCGGGGGCGAACTCCCGCTCGAGCATCGAGGTGCGCTTGAGCTCCAGGATGCGCGAGCCCGCGAGTCCTCCGGCGAGCACGTCGAGCCCTGCCCCGGCGTCGACGCCCGCGGCCTCCATCAGCACGATGGCCTCGGCGACCAGGGCGTAGGTGCCGCCGACGACGAGCTGGTTGGCCGCCTTGACGAACTGGCCCGCTCCGGGGCCGCCGACGAGCTTGAAGGTCTTGCCGACCGCCTCGAAGATCGGGCGGGCCGCCTCGAAGTCGTCGGGGGATCCGCCGACCATGATCGACAGGACGGCGTCGGCCGCGCCCTTCTCGCCGCCGGAGACCGGGGCGTCGAGAGCGCGCTTCCACTGCGAGGCGAGCGTGCGGGAGGTCTGCGGGGTGATGGTGGAGAAGTCGATGTACAGCGCGCCGGGCGGGGCGTGCTCGGCGATCTCGGGGAAGACCGCCAGGACCTGCGGGTCGGCAGGGAGCATGGTGACGACCACCTCGGCGTCCTGCACGGCCTGCGCCACGCTGCCGGCGAGGCGCCCGCCGAAGTCGACCGGCTGCAGGTCGTACCCGATGACGTCGTGCCCCGCGGCGACGAGGTGACCGGCCATGGGACGGCCCATGATGCCCAGCCCGATGAAGGCGATCTTCACTGCGTGAACTCCTTGGTCCAGTCGAAGTCGAGTTCCGGGTCCTTGTACTCAAGGCCCACCCAGCCGTCGTAGCCGTCGAGCAGGTCGGCCAGGGGCAGCTCGCCCGTGCCCGGACGGCCGCGGCCGGGGTTGTCGGCGATCTGCACGTGTCCCGTCAGCGGGTGCGCCAGCGCGGCGGGCAGGTCCTCGCCCATGCGCGCCAGGTGGTACAGGTCGCACAGGAAGCGCACGTTGGGCTCGCCGACCGCCTCGATCACGTCGAGCGCGGCCCCGGCCGACACCAGCGGGTAGGAGGGCGACTCGTAGGAGTTGAGCGCCTCGACCAGCACCACGGCGCCGATGCCCGCGGCCTTGGAGGCGGCCAGGCGCAGGTTCTCCAGCGCCAGCTCGTCCTGCTGGGCGTCGAGTCCGCCGACGCGGTTGCCGTACAGGGCGTTGAGCGCGGTGCAGCCCAGGCGCCCGGCGATGCCGACCGCCACGTCCAGGTTGTCGCGCAGCCGTACGGCGTCGGCGGGACGGGAGAACAGCCCGCGCCCGCCCTCGGGGATGTCGTCGGCGAAGTTCAGCCCGACCAGGCGCACCCCCGCCTCCTCCACCGCGCGGACGAACGCGTCGACCTCGCGGTCTCCTGGCACGTCGGCGGCGAACGGCCACCAGAACTCCACGCCCTCGAATCCGGCGGCGCGGGCGGCGGCGGGCCGCTCGGTCACCGGCAGGTGCGTGAAGAGAATGGAGCAGTTCACGTCGAATCTGATCATCCGGCCCACCTTCCCCGGGTCGTGATGTCGACCAGCTCGGCGTGCGAGACGACCGGCCGGCGCAGCAGCATGGCCAGCGACGAGCCGCCGTCGGCCAGCTCGATCACCCCCAGCTCGAGTTCGGGTGGTTCGGCGGGCAGGAGCCTGTCGCGCAGCACGTCCAGGTCGACGTCGTACAGCTCGCCCGCGATCGCCGCGCCGCCGTGGGAGACGGGCGACAGGGCGGGGCAGCGGCCGCCGACGGAGTAGAACCGGTACTTGGCTGCGGTCTCGGTCTCGGCGACGAGCGGCGACCCGTCCAGCAGGTGGTGGAGGGGTCCGCCGCGCATGGCGCCGCCGTTGAGGAACATCAGGGCCATCGCAGGTCCTCTCGCAAGGTGAGGCCCGTAGGTCCGCCCGGGTGCGAGCCGGGCGGCGCGGTACCTGCTGGCTTCGTGTGTCCCAGTACACAATCCGCTCCGCCGTCCGCGATAGCGGCAAGACGTCCGAAGCTCCACGCCGGTTGGCGCGCCGCAGTTGTGCCATGGTCCAATCGGTGCTGTGCGTACGATCCCGGTGGCCGAGCGCCGCGCCCGCCTCGGGGTGCGGCACGCCCTGACGGCCCCTGCCTCCGGCGTGGCCGCCGCGACCTCGGCGGTCGTGGCGCTGCACGCCACCGACCCGGCTACCGTCTACCTGTCGGCCGGGGCCCGCATCGCCGATCCCGGGCTGGAGCGCATCGAGCGGGAGCTGTACGACGGTTCGCTGGTGCGCCTGCACGGCATGCGCCGCACCGTCTTCGTGGTGCCCGCCGAGCTCGCGCCCGTCGTGCACTTCTCCACCAGCGCCGCCATCGCGGTGCGCGAGCGCAGGCAGCTGGTCAAGCACATGACCGAGGGTGGGCTCGACTGGAGCGCCGAGGCCCTGGCCGACGTCGAGGCGTCGGTGCTGCGGCTGGTGGCCGAGCGCGGTGAGATCAGCGTGAACGAGCTGACCGCCGCCGAGCCGCGGCTGCGCGAGCAGATGCGCTTCGCGATCGGCAAGCCGTACGAAACGAGCCAGGCGATCGGCTCGCGGCTGATCGCCCTGCTCGGCATGGAGGGCAGGATCGTCCGGCGTGGCCGTACCGCGGGCACCTGGATCAGCCAGCAGCACAACTGGTCGGCGGCGCTGCCGCTCCTGGAGCTCGACGTGCGTGCGGCGCAGGCCGAGCTCGTCCGGCACTGGCTGGCCGCCTTCGGTCCCGGCACCGAGGCCGACGTCAAGTGGTGGACCGGCTGGAACCTGGGCGACACCCGCAGGGCGCTCGCGGCGGTGGGCGCCGTGGAGGTCGACTCCGGGTTCGTCCTGCCCGACGACCTCGAACCCGTGGCCGCGCCCGCCCCCTGGGCGGCGTTCCTGCCCGCGCTGGACCCGACGCCGATGGGCTGGCAGCAGCGCGACTTCTACCTGGCGCCCGAGCACCGGCCGGCGTTGTTCGACCGCAGTGGCAACATCGGGCCGACCGTATGGTGGGAGGGCCGGATCGTCGGCGGCTGGGCGACCCGCGCCGACGGCGAGATCGTCTGGGAGCTGCTCGACGACGTCGGGTCCGACGCCGTGGCGATGATCGAGGCCGAGGCCGCGGGCCTGGCCGCCTGGCTCGGCGGTGCGAAGGTCACCCCGAGGTTCCGTACTCCCCTGGAGCGTAAGCTGTCCCATGTGGATCGATGAGGAGACCGACGCGCAGCCGCGCGTCCCGCTGAGCAAACGCCGTGTCCTGCGCACCGCCGTCGCGATCGCCGACGAGGCGGGCGTCGAGGCGCTCACCATGCGGCGGCTGGCCTCCGAGCTCGGCGTCGAGCCCATGTCGCTCTACCACCACGTCGCCAACAAGGAGGCGATCCTCGACGGCCTCATCGAGGTGATCGTCGGGGAGATCCTGGAGGCGGTGGGCGGCCTGCCCGGCGACGACGGATGGCAGGCGGCGCTGCGCAGGCGCATCCTGACCGCCCGCGAGGTGCTGCTGCGCCACCGGTGGGCGCCGGCCGTCTTCCAGACCCGCAAGGAGATCGCCGCTCCGCTGATCGCCTACTACGACGGGGTGCTGGGCATCCTGCGCTCCGGCGGCTTCTCCTGGGACCTGGCGCACCACGCGATCCATGCTTTGGGCAGCAGGGCGATCGGCTTCGCCATGGAGCTCTTCCAGCCCGACGACGCCGGCTCCGGCGACGACGACCCCGAGATGATGGCGATGATGGCCCAGCAGTTCCCGAACATCGCCGGGATGATGGCGTCGATCGTGCACGACGATCCCGACACCACGCTGAGCTGGTGCGACGACCAGTCCGAGTTCGAGTTCGGGCTCGATCTGCTCCTCGAGGGCCTGGAGCGCCGCCGCTCCTCCTGAGAACTCTCTCAGTTCAGGACCTTGACAGACTTACGCCGTATGGCACCCTTATGGTGTATGGCTACCTTACAGCGTATGGAGCGATCATGAAGGCCTGGACCTGGGAGCGCTACGGCTCTCCCGACGTGCTCGAGATGCGTGACATCGACCCGCCCCTGCGCAAGGAGGGCGAGGTCCTGGTGCGGGTGCGCGCCGCCTCCGTCAACCCCTACGACTGGCGGCACCTGCGCGCCGACCCGCAGTTCATCCGGCTGTACGCCGGGCTGCGCCGCCCCAAGCCCGGCTCCATCCTCGGCGCCGACCTCGCCGGAGTCGTCGAGGACGCGCCCGCCGGCTCCGCCTTCCGCCCCGGCGACGAGGTCTTCGGCGACGTGCAGCTCGGCGCCTTCGCCGAACTCGTCTCCGCCCCCGTGGGCCGCCTGGCCCCCAAGCCGCACGGCCTCACCTTCGAGGAGGCCGCCGCCCTGCCGATGGCCGGCCAGACCGCCATGAAGGCGCTGGAGACGCTCCGCCCCGGCCAGCACGTCCTGGTCAACGGGGCGGCGGGCGGCATCGGCACCTGCGCCGTCCAGCTCGCCAAGGCCGCGGGCGCCGTCGTCACCGGCGTGTGCGGCACCCGCAACGCCGACCTGGTCCGCTCCATCGGCGCCGACCGCGTCGTCGATTACACCCGCACCGACTTCACCCGTTCGGGCGAGCGCTACGACCTCATCGTGGACCTCGTCGGCAACCACTCGCTGCGTCGCTTCCGCCGCGCCCTGGCCCCCCGCGGCACGCTCGCCCTGGTCGGCGGCCTGACCGGCGGAGGGCGGCTGTTCGGCCCGCTCATCCAGATCCTCGCGGGCTCGCTCATGACCCGCTTCGTGCGCCAGAGCATCACCCCCATCACCTGGGAGCCGGGCGCCGAGTCGCTGCGCCGCCTCGCGGCACACGCCGAGGCGGGCGACATCAGGCCCGTCATCGACCAGGTCTTCCAGTTCGCCGAAGTGCCCGAGGCCGTACGCCACGTCGAGAGCCGCCACGCCCGCGGCAAGGTCGTCATCGGAGGGATCGCATGAAGGTCTGCATCGTCGGCGCTTCGGGGAAACTCGGGCGCTACATGGTCAGGCACTGCCTGGAGCGGGGCTACGAGGTCGTCGGCGTCTGCCGGCCCGGCAGCGTCGACAAGCTCGCCCCGTACGCCGACCGCATCACCATCGTGCCCGGCAAGACCAACGACCGCGAGGTCATCCGCAAGGCCGTCGCCGGGTGCGACGGGGTGCTGACCGTGCTGGTGCCGTGGAGGGTGCAGAAGTACTCCAGCGGCACCGCCCAGGCGGTGCTCGACCACGCCGAGCCGGGGGCGCGGCTGATCTTCTCGTGCGGGTGGCACATCACGCGCGACGGGCGCGACGTCTACCCGTGGACCTTCCGGCTGATGCTGAAGGTCATCGCCCCGCTGATGCGCTTCGCGCGCTTCGCCGAGATCGACGACCAGATCGAGGCGTGCCGCCGCGTCTTCGCCAGCGACACCCGGTGGACCGTCGTGCGCGGGAGCGACCTGGAGGAGGGCGAGAGCCAGGGGCTGCCGGTGTGGAGCAGGCACGTGGGCGACCCGATCCTGGCCAGCAACAGGACGCGGCGGGTGGACTTCGCGCTGTTCATGGTGGCGGCGCTCACCGACGACGCGCTCGTCCAGGAGGCTCCGGCCATCAACGGGTGCCGCACGCCGTCCGCCCTGGCCCACGTCTGAGCCCGCCCGGCTCGGTGCGGGCTCAGACGGCGGCGCGCAGGCGGGAGTGGATCGGGCCGGTGGTCGCCGACAGCGGCAGGCCCGTGCCGCCGCGGCGCAGCGCGACGAACTCGGCGGCGATCGACAGCGCGGTCTCCTCAGGGGTGCGGGCACCGAGGTCGAGGCCGATCGGCGAGCGAAGGTGGGCCAGCTCGCCGTCGGTGAGACCGGCCGCGCGCAGGCGGCCGAGACGGTCGTCGTGGGTGCGGCGCGAGCCCATCGCGCCCACGTAGGCCACCTCCAGGCGCAGCGCCACCTCCAGGAGGGGGACGTCGAACTTGGCGTCGTGGGTGAGGACGGCGATCACGGTGCGGGAGTCCACGGGGGTGCGGGCGAGATAGCGGTGGGGCCATTCGACGACGACCTCGTGGGCGTCGGGGAACCGGCGGGGGGTGGCGAAGACGGGACGGGCGTCGCAGATGGTGACGTGGTAGCCGAGCAGGCGGCCGACCCTCGTCAGGGCGGCGGCGAAGTCGATGGCGCCGAAGACGATCATGCGCGGGGGCGGGGTGTGGGACTCGACGAAGACGCGGCGCGAGCACAGGTCGCGCACGCCCGTCCGGCCGTTCTCCAGCATGGCCCGCACCTCGGCGACCAGCTCGGGGTCGCCGCCGGTGTCACGAGCGGGCCAGACGACGGCGAGCCGGGGCCGCACATCGGCGAAGGCGGGCGACGGAGCGGGCTCGGGTGGCACGGCGGGCGTGAAGTCCGAACCCGGCGCCAGGTCCGACGCGGGCAGGGAGCGCGCCAGTGCCACCGGCTCGTCCGCCGCCAGCGACTCCACGTACCCCGCCAGCTCGTCCGACCCCGGCCACACCAGCACGTCGATGATCCCCCCGCACGTCAGCCCCACCGCGAACGCCTCGTCGTCGCTGTAGCCGAACCGCCGCAGCACCGGCTCCCCCGAGGCGATCACCTCCAGGCACAGCTCGTACACCGCGCCCTCCACGCACCCGCCCGACACGCTCCCGATCGCCTCGCCGTCGATGCTGACGGCGAGGGCGGCGCCGGGCCGGCGGGGCGCGCTGCCGCTCGTGGTGACGACCGAGGCGACGGCGAAGGCGCGTCCCTCGTCGAGCCAGGCCCGCAGGGTGGTGGCCAGTTCCCGCATCAAAGCGCTCCTTACAACAGGACGGGGGCCGCGCGCCGGGAAGGCGGGCGCGGCCCCGTGGATGTCAGCTGAGGACGCCGATCCCGAAGTAGCCCACGAAGATCAGGCTGATCACCCACAACAGCCAGTGGATCTGGTCCGTGCGCCCGCGGGCGGCCTTGATCACCGTGTAGGCGATGACGCCGGCGCCGACCCCGTTGGTGATGGAGTAGGTGAACGGCATCAGCGAGATGGTGAGGAAGGCCGGGATGGCCAGGTCCAGGTCGTCCCACTCGATCTTGCGGACGGCGGTCATCATGAGCGCGCCGACCAGGACGAGGGCGGGCGCGGCCGCCTGGGCGGGGACGACGGCGGCCAGCGGGGTGAGGAACATGGCGCCGGCGAACAGGGTGCCGGTGACGAGGCTGGCGAGGCCGGTGCGAGCGCCCTCCCCGACTCCCGCCGCCGACTCCACGACGATGGTGTTGGCCGAGCCGCCGGTGGCGCCGCCGATGATGGCGCCGAAGCCGTCGATGGTGAGGATCTTGCCGATGCCGCGGATGCGGCCCTGGGAGTCGGCCATGTCGGCCGCCTCGCCGACGCCGAGGATGGTGCCCATGGCGTCGAAGAAGCCCGACAGCACCAGGGTGAAGAGCACCACGAGTGCGGTCAGCGGGCCGGCCTGGGCGAATCCGCCGAACAGGTCGATGTCGAGGAAGAGCCCGAAGTCGGGCAGGGCGACGATGTCGGAGGGCATCGCCGGCTGCACGACGCCGGGCCACGTGATGCCTGAGACCAGGGCGTTGACGACGATGGCCAGCACGGTGGAGGCGACGATGCCGATGAGGATCGCGCCGGGCACCCGCCGCACGTAGAGGGCGAAGGTGAGCAGCAGGCCTGCGCAGAAGACGACCATCGGCCAGCCGACGAGGTGGCCGCCCTCGCCGAGGGTGACGGGGGTGCCCGCGCCCTTGCCGACGAAGCCGGCGTCGACGAGGCCGATGAGCGCGATGAACATGCCGATGCCGACGCCGATGGCGTGCTTGATCGGGGTGGGGATGGCGTCCATGATCAGCTGCCGGACGCCGGTCAGCGCGAGGATGACGATGACGACGCCTTCGAGCACGACCAGGCCCATCGCCTGCGACCAGGTCATGTGGGGCGCGGCCTGGAAGGCGACGACGGGGGCGATGCCCAGGCCGGAGGCCAGGGCGAAGGGCGCGTTGCCGACCAGTCCCATGAGGATGGTGGTGACGGCGGCCGACAACGCCACGGCGGTGGTGAGCTGCGGGATGGTCAGCGAGGCGCCGGTGACGTCCTTCGCACCGGACAGGATGATCGGCACGAGCAGGATCACGTAGGCGACGGCCACGAAGGTCGTGATGCCGCCGCGCACCTCCCGGCCGACGGTGCTGCCGCGCGGGGTGATCTGGAAGAACCGGTCGAGGCCGGTGGTGGGAGGGGATTGGAGCTGGGTCATCGGTCGGGCCCTCCTAAGGGCGTGGTCGACCGGCGGCAGGACTCGCCGAGTCCTGCCGCTCGGGTTGGTTGTGGAGCCGTGGGGGGACTGCCCCTGTTGATCAACTAACCCGGAGCAGGGATCACTCCGTGAGGTGTTCCGGCCGTACGGGGACCCGGGTCAGGTCCAGGCCGGTGGCGTCGCGGATGGCGGCGACGACGGCGGGCGTGGAGGAGAGCGTGGGTGGCTCTCCCGCACCGCGCAGGCCGTAGGGGGCGCGGGGGTCGGCGTTCTCGAGGATCTCCAGCCGCATGGGAGGCATGTCGAGGATCGTGGGGATGAGGTAGTCGGTGAAGGACGGGTTGCGGACCTTGCCGTCGCGCACCACGATCTCCTCCATCACCGCCAGGCCCAGGCCCTGGGCGGTGCCGCCGTGGATCTGGCCTTCGAGCGACAGCCGGTTGATGATCTTGCCGACGTCCTGGACGGCCGCCAGCTCGACCACCTTGACCAGCCCCAGCTCGACGTCCACGTCGACGACGGCCCGGTGCACGCACAGGCCGAGCTGGGCGTGGGTGTCGCCTTGGCCGGTGCGCTCGTCCATGCCCGTGGTGGGGTGGTGGTGGAAGCGCCGGGTCTCCTCGACGGCGTCCTCGCCGAGGACGTCCTCGATGGCCGCCAGCACGCCCATGCTCTCGGAGACGATCTTCCCGCCGACGAGGGACAGGTCGGTGTGCCCGCCGGGCACCCGCGCGAAGAGCTCCTGCCGTACGGCTTCGCAGGCGGTCTTGACCGCGCCCCCGGTCATGTACGTCTGGCGGGAGGCCGAGCTGGACCCGGCGCTGCCGACGCCGTTGTCGGCCGGGTGGATGACCACGTGCTCGATTCCCAGCTCGGTGCGAGCGATCTGGGCCTCGACGGTGACCAGTCCCTGTCCGACCTCGGCGGCCGCGGTGTGCACGAGGGCGGTGGCCACGCCGCCGATGACCTCCAGCCGCACGCGGGCGGTGGAGTAGTCGTCGTAGCCCTCGGAGAAGCAGATGTTCTTGAGCCCCACCCCGTAGCCGACGCCCCGCCGTACGCCCTCGCCGTGGGTCGTCTGGGAGGCGCCGCCCGGCAGGTTGCGGATGTCGGAGGCGTCGAGGTCGGCCGGCATGGGCAGCCGCCTGGCCTGCTCCAGCATCTCGGCCATGGGCAGCGGGGCCCAGATGATCTGGCCGGTCGCCAGGGGCGTGCCCTGGGAGGCGGCGTTGATCTGCCGGATGGTGACGGGGTCGATGCCGCAGGCGGCGCCGAGCTTGTCCATCATCGACTCGTAGGCGAAGCACGCCTGGACCGCGCCGAAGCCGCGCATGGCGCCACAGGGCGGGTTGTTGGTGTACACGCCGTAGGCGTCGATCTTGACGTTCGGGATGGCGTACGGCCCGACGCCCAGGGAGGCGGCGTTGCCCACGACGTTGAGGGTGGCGCTGGTGTAGGCGCCTCCGTCGAGCAGGATCTCCACGTCGGCGTAGAGGATCCTGCCGTCGCGCGTGGCGCCGTACTCGTAGCGCATCTCGGCCGGGTGCCGGTGCACGTGGCCGAAGAACGACTCCTCGCGGTTGTACACGATCTTGATGGGCCGCCCGGTGCGCAGGGCGAGCATGCCGGCGTGGATCTGCATCGACAGGTCCTCGCGCCCGCCGAACGCTCCGCCGACGCCCGAGAGCGTCATGTGGATCTGCTCGTCGGTCAGGCCCAGGCACGGCCCGATCTGCTTGAGGTCGTTGTGCATCCACTGGGTGGCGACGTACAGGTCGAGCCCGCCGTCCTCGCGCGGCACCGCCAGGCCGGACTCGGGCCCGAGAAAGGCCTGGTCCTGGATGCCGACCTCGTAGGCGCCGGTGACGACGACCTCGGCCCGGTCGCGCACCGACTCGACGTCGCCGAAGCGCACCGGCTGGTGGCGGGCGGGGTTGGGGCGCTCCTGCACCTGCGGGTAGGCGGGGTCGAAGGCGGCCCTGCGGGCGTCGGTGAGGGGTTCGAGCACCTCCCACTCGATCACGATCGCCTTCAGGGCGCGGCGGGCGATCTCAGGGTGGTCGGCGGCGACGAGCGCGATCGGCTCGCCCTGGTGGCGCACCTCGCCGATCGCCAGGACCGGCTGGTCCCAGGTGAGGTCGAGGCCGTAGTGCTTGCGCCCCGGCACGTCCTCGTGGGTCAGGACGGCGTGCACGCCGTTCATGGCCAGGGCGGGCCCGATGTCCATGGAGACGATGCGGGCGCGCGGGTGGGGGCTGCGAAGCGTCGCGCCCCACAACATGCCCTCGATCCACAGGTCGCTGGAGTAGGCGAACTCGCCGCGGACCTTCAGCGTCCCGTCGGGCCGCAGCGGGCTGTCGCCCACCCCCCCGTTGCCGGGCGCGGCGATCTCGCGCGGCGCGCGAAGCGGCGCGGTCACTGGTGCACCTCCTTCTGGGCGGTGACGCCCTTCTTCTCGGCCAGGTTCAGCAGCCGGCGCGAGGCCTCGGCGCCCAGGCGGCCGACGTGGTCCTGCGAGACGGTCTTCAGCTCGTCGTCCTCCACGACGGTCTCGCCGCCGACGAGCAGCCTGGCCAGCGGCAGCTGCGGCCCGAAGACCAGGGCCGCGACCGGGTCGGCGACGGCCGAGGTGAAGGCGCCGTCGACCCGCCACAGCGCGATGTCGGCGAGCTTGCCCACCTCCAGCGTGCCGAGCTCGCCCTGGCGTCCCAGGTTGCGGGCGCCGCCGAGGGTGGCCATCTCCAGCGCCTGCCGGGCGGTCAGCGCGGTCGGGCCGTATCTGGCGCGCTGGAAGAGCATCGCCTGGCGCATCTCGCCCGCCAACGGCGTGAGCTCGCTGGAGGCGTTGCCGTCGACGCCGAGCCCGACGTTGGCGCCGCGCCTGAGCATCTCCGAGACCCTCGCGATGCCCGCCCCCAACCGACCGTTGGAGGAGGGGCAGTGGGCCGAGCCGGTGCCGGTGCGGGCGAACTTGTCGATGTCGGCGTCGGACAGGTGCACGCTGTGCGCGAACCACACGTCGGGGCCGAGCCAGCCGAGCTTCTCCATGTAGTCGACCGGCCGCAGCCCGAACTGCTCCAGGCAGTGCTCCTCCTCGTCGACCGTCTCGGCCAGGTGGGTGTGCAGCCGTACGCCCTTGGACCTGGCCAGCGAGGCGGCCTCGGTCATGAGGTCGCGGCTGACGGAGAACGGCGAGCAGGGCGCGACCGCGATCCGCAGCTTCGAGGAGAAGGAGGGGTCGTGGTAGATGTCGACGGCCTCGGCGGTGGCGGCCAGGATCTCGTCGAGCTGCTCGACGACGACGTCCGGCGGCAGGCCGCCCTGCGACTGGCCGCGGTCCATGGAGCCGCGCGCCGGGTGGAAGCGCAGCCCGATGCTCCGCGCGGCCTCGATCTCGGCGGCGAACAGGTCGCCCCGGCCCTTGGGGAAGACGTAGTGGTGGTCGCTCGACAGGGTGCAGCCCGACAGCGCCAGGTAGCCGAGCCCCGCGGAGGCGGCGCCGTGCACGACCTCGGCGTCCATGGCCGCCCACACCTGGTAGAGCGCCACCAGCCACTCGAACAGCGTGGCGTCCTGCGCCAGGCCCTGGGAGGCCCACTGGTAGAGGTGGTGGTGGGTGTTGACCAGGCCGGGGGTGGCCAGCATGCCGCGCCCGTCGATGCGCTCGCCGGGTACGGCGTGCGCCTGGGTCATGGGGCCGAGGTCGGCGATCCGGTCGCCCTCGATGCGCAGGTAGCCGGACTCGATCTCGGCGCCCGCGACCGGCGCGATGTAGACGTTCTCGATGACCGCTCCGCGGCCATCGATTCCGATGCTGTGCTTATTGGTTCGCTCGACAAGCTCGCTCACGGGGACACGGCCTTCCGCGAGGCGGCGAGCCGTACGGCGTCGAGGATCTTCTCGTAGCCCGTGCACCGGCACAGGTTGCCCGCGAGGGCCTCGCGGATCTCGGCGTCGGACGGGTCGGGCACGCGGGCGATGAGGTCGTGCGCCTGCACGATCAGGCCGGGGGTGCAGAAGCCGCACTGCACGGCCCCGCACTCCACGAAGGCCTCCTGCACGGGGTCGAGCCCGTCGTCGGTGGCCAGGCCCTCGACGGTCTGCACCGTGCGCCCTTCGACCTGCCCGGCCGCGACCAGGCAGGAGCACACCGGCGTACCGTCCAGGTAGACCGTGCACGAGCCGCACTCGCCCTGCTCGCAGGCGTTCTTCGAGCCGGGCAGCCCGACCCGCTCCCTGAGCACGTAGAGCAGGCTCTCGCCTTCCCAGACGTCGTCGACGGCCTCGGCGCGGCCGTTGACGGTGAAGTTCACTCTCATGCCGCACGAACCTTCCGGTAGTCGTTCCATGCCCAGGTCAGGGTCCTTCGGGCCATGACCGCCAGGGCGTGCCTGCGGTAGTCGGCCGTGCCGCGCACGTCGTCGATCGGCGAGGCGGCGGCCGCGACGAGCTCTCCGAAGCGGCGCAGCACCTCGGGATCCATACGCGCCCCCCAGTCGAGCGACCCGGCGAGGAACTCCTCCGCTTCGAGCGCCCTGCGCGGCGTTGGCGCGGCCGAGCCGATGCCGGTGCCGACGCGCCGCTCCGACGGGTGCAGGGCGACGGCGAAGGAGCAGACCGCGATGACCATGGCGTTGCGGGTGCCGACCTTGGAGAAGTACTGCGGCCCGTCGGCGGGCTTCATCCAGAACGCCCTGATGAGCTCGTCGGGCCGCAGCGCCGACTTCTTGACCCCGAGGTAGAACTCGTGGGCCGGGATCATCCGGGTGCCGGCCGGCGAGGCCACCTCGATGATCGCGTCTGCGGCCAGCAGCGGCGGGTGGCTGTCGCCGGCGGGCGAGGCCGAGCCGAGGTTGCCGCCCACGGTGCCGCGGTTGCGGATCTGCGGCGAGCCGACCGTCCGCGCCGCCTGGGCCAGCCCGGGCAGCTCGTGGCCGAGCTCGGCGATGATCTGCACGTACGGCACGCCGGCGCCGACCCGGTAGGAGCCGTCGACGCGCTCCCACGTGAACAGCTCGGGCACCTTGTTGAGGTCGAGCAGCGCGGCGGGCCTGTGCACGTCGAAGTTGATCTCGACCATGACGTCGGTGCCGCCCTGGATGGGGACGGCGCCCGGCGTCGCGGCCTTCATGGCCAGCGCCTCGTCCCAGCTCGAAGGTCGCAGAAAGTCCATGCCCGTCACTCCCACGCGCGTCCGGCGTCAGGGGCGTCCTCGCGCAGCACCGTGCCCTCGATCAGCCCGTAGGGCCGGTCGGCCGCGTAGAACACCTCGTTGTCGTTGTCCAATCCGAAGGGCTCCAGATCCACCAGGAAGTGGTGCTTGTTCGGCATCGCGAACCTGATCTCGCACACATCTGGCCTGGCCTCCAGGGCCCGCCGCCCCATCGCGTACAGCGTCTGCTGCAGCGACAGGCTGTGCGTGTCGGCGAAGGCCTCCAGCAGGAGTTTCCGCACTTCAGCGTATGATTTCCCGAAATCCACGTCGGTAACGGAGTGCCGCCACCGCGCCGCCACCGCGGTGGCGAGGATGCGGTCCGTGGTCGGCTTCAGCGTCGTGTAGCCGTCGACGATGTAGCCGTGGAACTCCGAGCCGGTGGAGTTGAGCACCACCAGGTCCTTCAGCCCCGACACGACGCTGACCGAGCCGTCGCGGTCGTAGTGCACGACGCAGGTGCGCACCTCCTGCCCGGTGCGGACGAAGGAGTGGCCGGTCGCCGGGATGCGTTCCCAGGCGTACTCCTCGATCTCCACCCTGGCGTGGTGGATGGTGGGCTGGCTGTCGACGTAGTGGCAGGCCAGCAGCAGCGCGAAGTCCTCGATCTGGTCGACGCCGTGCCGCCTGGCGAAGGCGTAGACGGTGTTCTTCTGCGTGTCGGTGGGCAGCACCGCGGCGTTGTCGCCGGTCAGGTGGACCGGCTCCATCTCGCCGGAGAGCGAGGAGGAGACGTTGAGATCCTTGAGGTGGTGGACGTCGCCGTCGCGGACGACCCGCACCAGGCGGGTCTCGGCTTTGCCGTACCTGTTGGGGCCTAGGAGGAGGGTCACGGTTCAGCTCCCGCGGTAGGTGGAGTAGGCGAAGGGTGCCAGCAGCAGGGGCACGTGGTAGTGCTGGGCGGGGTCGTCGATCCGGAACGTGATGATCACTTCGGGGTAGAAGTCCTGGTAGGGCAGGTCGGTGAAGATCACCCGGTGGACTCCTGGGCCTGGATTCCAGCCCTTGACGCGGCCGTCCTCGTCGGTGCGGCCCTCGGCGACGGTCCGCCCCTCGTGCTCCAGCCGTACGTGCACGCCCTGGGCCGGGCGGCCGCTCGCCGCGTTCAGAACATGACTGGAGAAACTCACAGCATCTTCGCCAATCGCAGTCGGGTGATCTTGGCCAGCTCCTCGCGGACCACGGCCTGCTCGGCCTCGGCGTCGTTGAGGAGCCGCTCGCGCAGCCGCGCCAGCATCTCCTCGCCGCTCAGCCCGGTCGCGCAGATCAGGTACACGTGGCCGAACCGCTCCTCGTAGGCCTTGTTGCCCTCGGCCAGCTCGGCGCGCGTGCCGTCGGTCACGCCCGACTGCTCCTGGCGCGACCAGGCGGCCTCACGGTCGGCGCCGGCCGCGCGCTGTCCGATGCGCGGGTGGGCGGCCAGCGCCTCCAGCACGTCCGGCCACTCCAGGCCGCGCACGGCGGCGTCGGCCACGGTGGTCAGCTGGGCCAGGTCCCGGTAGGGGCGCAGGGCGGCCACATGCCGGGCGAAGGCCCGGGAGGCGCAGCAGGTCAGCAGGTCCTGCTCGGTTGGAGCGATCGGCATGCCAGCAGTACACACATGCCCGGCATGCCCGGTCCAGCGGCGAGAACTCCGAAACAGCCCAAGGCTTGGCCTGGCCCTTTCGTGTCATGCTCCAAGTTCTTTGCACGTTCACCTGTGCGTTACTAATAGACATGCGACTGCAAGCCCTGCTCGAGATGCCCGAGCTCGGCCTGTCCGCGCTCAGCGGGCACGACGAGCTGGCCCGCCCCATCCGCTGGGTGGTGACGACCGACCTGCTCGATCCCGGCCGTTACCTCAACGGTGGCGAGCTGGTGCTGACCGGGCTCGTCTGGCGCACCCGCCCGGCCGACAGCGAGACCTTCGTGGCGGCCCTGGCCCGCGCCGGGGTCTCGGCGCTGGGCGCGTGCGAGGCCTCCAGCGGCGAGCTGCCCGCCGACCTGGTCGAGGCGTGCGAGCGCCATCGTGTGCCGCTCTTCCACGTGCCGCAGGCGCTCGGGTTCGCCGAGGTCACCGAGCACATCGTGCGGCGGTTGTCGGGCGAGCGGGCCTCCGACGTCAAGGCCGTGCTCGACCGGCACCGGCAGCTCGTCTCGGGCGCCGGGCTGGACCCGGTGCTGGAGATGATCGGCCGCGACCTGGGCATGCGGTGCGCCGTGCTGACGGCGTCGGGGCGGGTCGTGTCGGGCAACGCCGAGCTGGCCGCGGACGCCGCCGCCGTGCTGGCCCGCGTCTTCCTCACCGCCAAGCGGCTGCCGTGCGTGCGTGGCGGCTACTCGATCTTCCCGGTCGACGAGCAGACCACCTCGCGGGTGGCCGACTGGTTCGTCGCCTTCGAAGGTTCCTACGACGACTGGCCGGAGGAGCGGCAGGCGCTGGCGGGCGAGCTGGCGGCGGTGGCGGCGCTGGAGCGCGTGCGGCAGGACGACCGGCTCAGCCCGGAGGGCCGCATCGCGCAGGAGCTGGTGCGGCTCGTGCTGACCGACGGCAAGCCCAGCGACATCCTGCCCAGGCTCGAGGTCACGGGGCTGGCCGGCGCCGAGGGGTTCGTCGCCGTCGCCGCCCAGGCCAGCGGCGGCTCCGACGGCGGCCTGCGTCCCGGCGAGCTGCGCTCCGTCGTGCGCGAGATCCTCGGCGGCGGAGCGGCGGCGCCCACGAGACATCCGGCGCATCCGGTGATCGGCGTCATCGAGGACGAGGCGATCGCCCTCGTCCCCGCCGCCGACGCCGAGCTCACCACCCGCATCCGCGCGGCCGTGCACGCCCTGGCCCCCGGGCTGGGCGGCACCAGGCTCACCGTCGGCGTCAGCGGCGTGGCCCCCGTGGAGGGCCTGCGCGGCGCGGTCGAGGAGGCCCGCTACGCGCGGCGCATGGCCGAGGGCCGCCCGGTCTCGGCGTCGGGCCCCGACGCGGTGGTCGGCCATGACGAGCTGGCCACCCACGTGCTGCTGCTGGCCAGCGTCCCCGACGACGTGCGCCACATGTTCCGCGTACGCCTGCTCGACCCGCTGCGCTCCTACGACCAGGTGCACCGCGCCGAGCTGGTGCGCACGCTGGAGGCCTTCCTGCAGTGCTCGGGCTCCTGGACCAGATGCGCCGAGCTGCTGCACGTCCACGTCAACACGCTGCGCTACCGCATCCAGCGCATCCAGGACCTGACCGGCCGCGACCTGTCGCGCCTGGAGGACCGGGTGGACTTCTTCCTGGCCCTCCGCCTGGGCTGATGCTCCGTGGTACGGTGCGTCCGTGCGAGCACTTTTATGCGCTTTCCTGGCTTTCGCCACCCTGTCGGCGTGCTCCACCGCCGAGGAGCCGACCAGCCGTCCGAGCAACCCGCTCCTGCGGGCGGAGCTGCTGAAGATGCTCGACGAGGACCAGCTGACCCGCACGGCAGAGGTCACCCCCGAGCAGTTCGACCGCGTCGAGAAGGCCAACACCGCCCGCATGAAGCAGGTCCTCGACCAGTACGGCTGGCCGGGCTGGAAGATGGTGGGCAAGGACGGCTCCACGGCCGCCTGGGCGCTCGTCCAGCACGCCGACCTCGACCCCGGCTTCCAGCGGCGCGGCCTCGACCTGCTGCGCAAGGCCGTGGAGGCCGGCGACGCCTCCAAGGGCGACCTGGCCTACCTCACCGACCGGGTCAGGGTGAAGGACAACAAGCCCCAGGTGTACGGCACGCAGTGGGAGACCGACGCCCAAGGCAAGTGGAAGCCGCAGATCGGCATCGAGAACGAATCCGAGGTCGACAAGCGCCGCGCCGAGGCGGGGCTGCGGCCGCTGGCGGAATATCTCAAGGAGCTCCAGGGCATCTCCTAGAATTGGCGCCATCATGAGCTCTCACAAATCACTGATCGGCGGGCACGTGTCCGTCGCCGGCGGCCTGGCGACGGGCGGCCTGAAGTACATGGCCGACATCGGCGCCGAGATGATGCAGGTGTTCGTCACCAATCCCCGCGCCTGGGCGCTGACCGAGGGGAAGCCCGACGAGGACACCAAGCTCGCCGAGTCGGGAGTGGAGAGCTACATCCACCTCCCCTACCTGGTCAACTTCGGCTCGCCCAATCCCGAGACGCTGGCCAACTCCATCGCGCTGACCCGCTACACGCTCCAGCGCGGCGTCGAGACCGGTGCCAAGGGCGTGGTGGTGCACACCGGCAGCGCCGTCTCGCAGCCGCGCGACGACGCCATGCGCCAGCTCCACGAGCATCTGCTCCCCCTGCTGGAGGAGATCCCCGACGGCGGCCCCGACCTGCTGCTGGAGCCGATGGCCGGGCAGGGGGCGATGCTCTGCGCGACCGTGCAGGATCTCGAGCCCTACCTGGCGGCGCTCGACTGGCACCCGAAGGCGGGCGTCTGCTTCGACACCTGCCACGCCTTCGCCGCCGGCCACGACCTCGCCGCCGAGGGCGGGGTGACCGAGACGCTCGACGCGTTGCACAAGATCGCGCCGGGCCGGCTGAAGCTGATCCACGCCAATGACTCCAAGGACGTCTGCGGCGCCAAGAAGGACCGGCACGAGAAGATCGGCCAGGGCCACATCGGCGAGCGGGCCTTCGCGGAGCTGTTCGCCCACCCGGTGGCGGCGGGCATCCCGTTCTGCATCGAGACGCCGGGCAAGGCCGACGACTACCGCGTCGACATCGCGTTGCTGAAGTCCCTGCGCGACGCGTGAACCCAGGCCACGAAGCACTCGCGTGACGAGGACGCGGGGAGGGGCGGGCATCGTTCCCCGAACCCTTGGGCCGTGCCTGTGAAGGGATGTCCGCCCCGCGATCCGGCCGCCCCCGTTTGGCCGGATCGCGGTGCTTCCGCGGCCCGGCGGACATCCCCCCACGGCTCGGTCGCCGGGCCCTACCCCCCGGTTGAGGGCCCGGCGACCGTGGCGGCCCCGAGGGCCGCCGTGGATCCGACGCAAGGGGCCTGTCCTGAGCCAGTGGCTCCGTGCCCCCCCATTGCGGCGGTGTGGCTTCCGATGCGTAGACACTACGGTCGCGATCTTGGAAGCGAACCCTGGTTTCGGCCCAGCTCGCCCAACGGTCTGTAGTCATCGACATACGGAGAGTGTCAGAACGACGAGCGGGCATCCTGGCGCGACGAGCGGTCTTCCGGCCAGTGCATGCGTGCCATGAGCGCGTCCACGTTCCCCGGCACCCGACCCCGCGTGACCAGCGACGTCACGACCATCGCCACGAACGCCGACGGCACCGTGAACGCCGCCGGATAGGCCGCCGCGAGCCCTGCCTTCAAGCCCACCAGGTCGGCGTAGACCAGGACCGCGGTCAGGCCTCCCCCGGTCAGGAGCCCGGCCACCACCCCGGCGGCCGTCAGCCGCCGCCACCAGATCCCCAGGACCAGCAGGGGGCAGAAGGTGGCCGCGGAGAGGCTGAAGCCCACCAGGACGAGCATGACCGAGCTGCCGGGGCTCGTGAGCGCCGCCGCTCCCAGGCCGGCCGCGGCGACCACCGCGACGGCCACGCGGAAGGAGGTGACCGAGACCCGGCTGACGCAGGAGGAGACCGCGCCGCCCACCGCCACCAGCACCCCGCAGGAGGTGGCCAGGAAGGCGGCGAAGGCCCCGGCGGCCAGCAGGCCGGTCAGCACGTCGCCCACCGCGCCCGGCATCATCGTGGACGGCAGCAGCAGCACGACCTCGTCGGAGTGCGCGCCGGGCACGTGCACCCGCCCGAGGATGCCGTACAGCGGCGGGATCAGGAAGAAGACGCCCAGCAACACCTGCGCGACGACGATCGAACGCCGGGCGCTGCGCCCGTCGGGGTTGGCGTAGACGCGCACCACGATGTGCGGCAGGCCCATCGTGCCCAGCGCGCTGGCCAGCAGCACGGTCAGGATGCCGGGCAACGACGGGTCGCCCGCCCCGGCCAGGGTGCCCGCCCTTTCGTACGGCCCGGCGAAGCCGGGGATCCGCAGCGGCTCCGGCGCCGCCAGGCAGCGCCAGGTGCACCACAGCACCAGGGCGCAGCCGGTGAAGACGACGAGCTTGAGCCAGAACTGCGTCGCCTGCACCCGGGTGACGCTCCGCATGCCCCCGGCCAGCGCGATCCCGACCGCGGGCACCGCCACGGCCAGCCAGCCGCACCACGCGGGCAGCCCGGTCAGCAGGCGCAGCACCACGCCCGCGGCGTGGAACTGGGCGACCAGGTAGACCAGCCCGATCGCCAGCACCGTGCAGGTGGTCAGGCGCCGCAGGCCGGAGGAGCCGAAACGCCACTGGGCGAAGTCGGAGAGCGTGTAGGTGCCGGACCGGCGCAGCGGCGCCACCACCAGGGCGAGCAGGACCACGAAGCCGGCGGCGGCGCCGACCGGATACCAGAGCATCTGGGAGCCGTGGGTGGCGATCAGCCCGGCCAGGCCCAGGCAGGCGGCGGCCGAGGTGTATTCGGAGCTGATCGCCGCGCCGTTGCTCCAGGGCGGCACCGCGCGGGCGGCCAGGTAGAACTGCTCCACCGTGGTGTAGCGGCGGGGCCGTACCACCCCGACCACGACCGACAGGACCAGCACCGCGGCGACGCCGGCCAGCACCGCGGCGAGCATCAGCGTTCCAGTCGCTCGGCGCGGTGCAGCTGCCACATCGCGATGGCCACCCACAGCGGCTGCACGGCCAGCGTGAGCACCGCCCAGCCGGTGGGGCCGTCGAGCGAGGCGACCAGCAGCGGCAGGCCGACCAGGATCCCGAGGACCGCGGAGACGGTGGCCAGGGCCTGGCGCAGCTGGGCGGACTTGACGCGGGCAACGCTCCGCGGATCGTGGCCGGGCGGGTGGAGGCCGGCGGTGCGGTCGAGCACGACGCGGCCGACGGGGGCCGGACGCCGCTCGACGGTCACGCGCTTCACGACACCAGCCCCGCCCTGTACTGGTGGACCAGCTGCTCGCGCACCTGGCGCGTGTGACGGCGGCTGACCGGCAACGTCTCTGTGCCCACGATCAGCAGCACCCGTCCCTGCTCGAAACGCAGCTCGGTGACGTGCCGCGCCGACACCAGGGTGCTGCGGTGCACGCGGATGAAGCCCGCGCTCGCCCAGCGCCGCTCCAGCGCGGCCAGCGACATGCGCACCAGGTAGCTGCCGTCGCCGGTGTGCAGGCGCACGTAGTCGCCCTTGGCCTCGGCGAACCAGACCGCCTGCTGCGGCACGAAGCGGATGCGCCCGCCCAGCTCCACCGGGATCACGTCGTCGGGGCCCGTGTCGGACACCGGCGCCGTGACCGCCTCGAGCCTGCGGACCGCCTCGGCCAGCCGCTCGGCGCGCACCGGCTTGAGGAGGTAGTCGACCGCGCGCAGCTCGAAGGCCTGCACCGCGCTGTCGTCGTGGGCGGTGACGAAGACCAGCCGGGGCGGATCGGGGAATCCGCCGATCATCCTGGCCAGGTCGAGGCCGTCGAGGCCTGGCATGCGGATGTCGAGGAAGACCCCGTCGATCCGCTCCCCCGCGCCGATCATCGCCACCATGTCCTGCAGCGCGCTCACCCCGTCGGAGGCGGTCACGACGTGCTCCACCCGTGAATCGCGGCGCAGGAGGTAGGCGAGTTCCTCCAGGGCCGGCACCTCGTCATCAACGGCGAGCACGCGCAGCATGCCGACCAACCTGCCGCAAGAGCGCGCCCACCACAAGCGACTCGCCTACGTTGGGTAAAAGTTTGACTACAAAGAGCTAGGTAGAGGTCTTGGGGATGCGCAGGAGCACCTTGGTCCCCGCGCCCGGTGCGGTCTCCAGGACGAGCCCGTAGTCCTCGCCGTAGATCTGGCGCAGCCGCACGTCGACGTTGGCCAGGCCGATTCCGCCCTCGCGGCGCGTGTCGCCGTCGAGCAGGTCGCGGGCACGTTCGGGGTCCATGCCGACCCCGTCGTCCTCGACGCTGATGCCCACCTCGGGCCCGGCGTCGCGCACCACCACCCGGACCTCGCCTCCCATGCCGTGCTTGATGGCGTTCTCGACCAGCGGCTGCAGGCACAGGAACGGCACGGGCACCGGCAGCACCTCGGGCGGGACCTGGACGGTGAAGCGCAGCCGGTCGCCGAAGCGGGCACGTTCGAGCAGCAGGTAGCGGTCGACGCAGGTCAGCTCGTCGGCCAGGGTGGTGAAGTCGCGGGTGCGGCGCAGGGCGTAGCGGGCGAAGTCGGCGAAGTCGAGCAGCAGGTCGCGGGCGCGCACCGGGTCGGTGCGCACGAAGGAGGCGATCGTGGTCAGGGCATTGTAGATGAAGTGCGGGGAGATCTCGGCGCGCAGCGCGCGCATCTCCGCCTCGACGGCCCGCCGCCTGGAGGAGTCGAGTTCGGCCAGCGCCTCCCGGCGGGCCGAGTCGAGCTCGGCCAGCTCCAGCTGCCCGCCGATCCATCGCGCGACCTCGGTGACCGTGCGCACGAGCGCCCCGTTGACCTCGGCGTCGTAAGCGGCCAGGGCGCCCACCGTGCGGCCCGCCACGGCCAGCGGCACGGCCACGGAGGCTCCCGTCACCTGGGGGCGGCCCGAGGAGAGCGCCTGGCGCACCTGCTCCAGGACGTCGCCGCCGCACGGGCCGTCGGAGGCGAGCGCCGCCTCGGTGGAGGTCAGCGCGACGGCCTCGGTGCCCAGCAGGCGGCGCAGGTGCCGTACGGCCTTGCGGGCCGAGTCGCGGGTGAGGCCGCCACGCAGCGACGGGCCGGCCAGCGCGGCGATGTGCAGCGTGGTGAAGGTGGCCTCGTCCTTCCAGTTGCCGGACGGCAGGTGGGGGCGGCGGCGCGAGAGCAGGAGGCCGCACCCGAACGCGATCGCGACGAGGGCCATCCAGGCCGGGGTCGACATGCGGGTAACCGTAGCGGCGTTTGCCCTCTGTAGCGGGACGAATACTTAAGGTGGGCCCTCGCCTGGTTCCTCCTGATAGGAGTAACGCTGCTCCCGCCAGGGGTCGGCCACGTTGTGGTAGCCGCGCTCCTCCCAGAAACCGCGCCGGTCCTCCAGGAGGTATTCGATGCCGCGCACCCATTTGACGCTCTTCCAGGCGTACAGGTGCGGGACCACGATGCGCAGCGGGAAGCCGCGGTCGGCCGACAGGGGCTTGCCGTCGAGCTCGGTGACGAGCAGGGTGCCGTCGGCCATCAGGTCGCTCATGCGGATGTTGGCGCTGTAGCCGTACTCCGCCCAGATCATGACGTGCTTCACGCCGGGATCGGGTGGCGCGATCTTCAGCAGCACGGCGGGGTCCACCCCGCCCCACTCGTTGCCCATGATCGAGAAGCGGGTGACGCAGTGGAAGTCGGCCAGGGTCGCACTCTTGGGAAGCTGATCGAAGTCGGGCCAGGTGAAGACGTGCTCCCGGCCGTCGGCGGTGGCGCCGAAGACGCGGAAGTCCCACTTGTCGGGCTTGAACTCCGGCACCCTTCCGTAGTGAATGACGGGCCTCCCACGAGGAACGTACTGGCCCGGGGGCAGGCGCGACTCTTCGCTCTTGGCCTCACTCACCCTGGCCATACTGCCACCGGGGGTTCGGGGCGGTTGCAGCGGGCTGCCGTTGTACTCACCGGTAACTTGAGTACTTCTCCTCATGTGCCGCTATATCGCGCTGTATCAGCATGTGACCATGACTTCGACGACCAAGCCGATCCAGCCCACCAGCACCACCGCGTTCTATCTGCAGGCCGTGATCTCCTTCGGCCTCGCCCTCGTCGCCGTCGCCCTCGGCATCGCCTACCTGCCCGCCGACGCCTGGGTCCGCGGCTTCCTCGCCGTGGGCATGCTCTACCTGGTCACCTCCACCTTCATGCTCGCCAAGGTCGTGCGCGACCGCCAGGAGCTGTCGACGGTCTCCACCCGCGTCGACCAGGCCCGCCTCGACAAACTGCTCGCCCAGCACGATCCGTTCAAAGTGGACGCGTGATACATCTGGAGGCGTGTCTCCATACCTCGAGGGTCCGGACGGGCTCCGCGTCGAGCCCGTCCAGCTGAAGGCAGGCAGCCTCCACCTGCTCATGGCCCAGATCCGCGAGCCGGGGGCCCAGCCGGGAGAGGTCTGGTACCGGATCACCCGGCGCGGGATGGCCCTGGGGGTGCCGGGCTACTACCAGCTGCACGAGCTGGAGGAGATCGTGAACCTGGCCGACCTGCACGCGCCCGAGGAAGGCACCGCCACGGGCACCGCCTGAGCGCTCATCCGGCCGAGACCCTCGCCAGCCCCTCCCACGCCGCCGCCGTCATCGGCTGCTGCGCGCCCAGCACCGCCTCCATCCGCTCGGCCACACGCCCGTACTCCCGCCGCGCCTCGTCCCAGTCACCCGCCGCCTCGTGCGCCGCTGCCAGCCTGAGCCGGGTGATCAGCGTCGCCGGATCGTCCGGGCCCAGGACCCGCTCCCGATCGGCGACCACCTGGCCGAACCGCTCGACCGCCTCGTCGAAGCGGCCGGCGAACTCGTGCGCCGTCGCCAGGCGGTCCCGCGCCTCCAGGACGCGGGGATCGTCCTGGCCGTGCAGCCGCGCCCAGCCCTCGGCCACCTCCCGCAGGATCGGCGCCGCCCTCAGGCCGTCGTTGAGGTAGAGGAGATGTTGCGCGACCGCCTGCCGTACCTCCAGGACCAGCTCCGCCGCCGTGCCCCCGTCGCCGCCCGCGTGCTGCCAGAGCGCCGCCGCGTGCCCGTCGACCGCGTTGATGTACGGCAGGCGCCGCCAGGTGTCCTCGTCGGCCACCCCCCTGATCCCGAGCAGCCGCCGTGCCGCGCGCTCCACCGTCGCGGCGAGCGAGCCCTCGCTCTCCCTGACGACGCGCTGCACCAGCCGGTGCACCACCGCCGAGCCGTCACGGCTGAAGCTGACCAGTGACTGCCCGGCCAGCTCCGTCAGCCGCTCGCCGCGCAGGAACTCCGTCCCCACCCCGGCGGGCGCCATCACCGACAACTGCGCCAGCAGCTCCCGCGAGTCGCGGCCCACCGCGCGCAGCGACAGCAGGATCGCCTGCGCCACCCCCCTCGGGTACGGCTCGCCCGAGGGGCGTTCCAGCAGCCGGTCCACCGGCACGGCGCGCAGCCGCGCGATGTAGGCGGCGTAGGGCAGCCTCGGCGGGCCCACCATGCACGCCGCCGCGACGGCCAGCGCCAGCGGCAGCCGGTCCAGCTCCCGTACCAGCGCCCGAGCGGCGGCCACGTCGCCCGGCCCGACCCGCTCCCTCAGATAGGCCAGCGCCTCCCCGGCCGTGAACCGGTCGACGACGACCGGCTCGGCGACCCGTTCGAACGCGTGCGTGTTCGTGGTGATCAGCACCCGGGTCCCGCCGGTGGCGGGCAGCAGCGCCGCGACCTCGTCCGGGTCGGCCGCGCTGTCCATGACCAGCACGTACGGCTCGCGCCGCCCGGCCAGCCAGCTCCTCACCTTGCGGCGCACCTCCTCCGGTCCGTCGCCCTCGCGCAGCAGGCCGAGCTCGCCCGCCATCTGCGCGAGCGCCACCGTGAGCGACTCCGCGGCCAGCCACGCGACGGGGACTCCGTCGTCGAGACAGGCCCTGGCGTAGGCGGCGGCCAGCTGGGTCTTGCCCACCCCCTCGCCGCCGATGAGGCAGCAGGGGCGGCCGGAGGCGAGGATGTCCTCCATCCGGTCGCGCAGGTCGGGCCGCGGCTGGAAGGCCCTGGGCCGGCACGGCACCTCCCCGATCGCGGCGATGCCGTCCGCCGGCTTCACCGTTTCCCGCGCAGCAGCCCTCCTGGGCTCCCCCGCTCCCGCCCAGATCGCCAGCGGGGTCGCGGGCAGGAGCACCACGAGCCCCACCACGATCCCGGTGGTGTCGAGATCCATGCCCCCGGCGACGCACGCCCACCACGCCAGCCCACCCGTGGCCAGCGGTGCGAGGGTCGCGATCAGAACGCGTGACCGTCTCACACCGACGAAGGTTTCACAGGCCCGGCGGACGCACCATGTACAAGCTCACACTCGAGATCAAGAGCCGTCGTCCTGCTCCGGCAGCGCCGGATAGTCGGCAACGGGGTACAGCCCCACGGCGAACCCGTAGGTCGTCTCGCCGGAGCGCGGCAGGTGGTCGAACTCCTGCACCAGCTCCTTGATCCGGTGCCAGAACGCCGTGGCGTGCTCCTCCGGGATCCGGGCGTGCCGGATGAACGCCCACAGCCGGTGAGCCTGGAACGCCGCCGCCGACTCCTTCGCCGCCACCTCGAAGTCGTTGAAGTCGAGCGGCATCGCTCCCCCCTCGGGGGACTCGCCGACGCCGACGTAGAACATGCGCGCCGTACGGCCGTAGTAACGCTCCTCCAGCGCGCGCACCCGCCGGGTCCGCACCACGCGCAGCAGCCCCGCCTCGGTCAGGACGTTGACGTGGTGCGCGACCGTGCCCTTGGGCCGCCTGACCGCGGCGGCCAGCTCCGTCACGGTCGCGGCCCGCTCGTGCAGGAGGCCGAGGATCGTGGTCCGCAACGGATCGCCGATGGCTCTGACCTGCGCCGGAGTGGTCAACTCGATCACTTCGGCCAGGTCGTAATCCGGAACAGGTGGATTGCTCGACATGGTCCGATTAGTCTAGCCTCATCGATCGTTCGACATTTCCCATACGTTCCGCAATTCCGGGATGAAAGGTGCTCCTCATGACCGAGGTTCTGCTTTTCCACCACGTCCAGGGCCAGACGGCCGGCTTCCACGACTTCGCCGAGCAGGTACGCCGCGCCGGGCACACCGTGCACACACCCGACCTCTTCGACGGCCGCACCTTCGCCACCCTGGACGACGGCCTGTCCCACGCCCGCGAGGTCGGCTTCGCCACCCTCCTGGAGCGCGGCACCCGCGCCGCCGACCCGCTGCCCGCCGAACTTGTGTACGCGGGCTTCTCACTCGGCGTCATGCCCGCCCAGAAGCTCGCCCAGACCAGGCCGGGGGCGCTCGGCGCGCTGTTCTTCGAGGCCTGCGTGCCCCCCTCCGAGTTCGGCACCTCCTGGCCCGACGACCTGCCGGTCCAGATCCACGGCATGGACGCCGACCCCAGCTTCGCCGGCGAGGGCGACCTCGACGCCGCCCGCGACCTCGTCGCCTCGGCCAAGCGCGGGGAGCTGTTCCTCTACCCCGGCGACCGGCACCTGTTCTCCGACAGCAGCCTGCCCACCTACGACCCGGAGGCCGCCGCGCTGCTCACCCAGCGCACGCTCGCCTTCCTCGCCGTCATCTAGACTCTGTCGGCACATGGCAGCTTCCCCTCCCCGCCTCGCCGCCGCCCTGGCCGCGGGCGTCATCATCGCCCTCGGCGCCACCGCCGTCCTCGCCACGCGCACCCACGGCTCCCCCGAACAGACCGCCACCGCCTTCCTGTCCGCCTGGGAGAAGGGCGACCTGGGCGCCATGAGAGCCCAGGTCGTGGACGCACCCCGATCCTTCGAGCAGATCAACACGGCCTTCACCAAGGAGGCCCAGATCCGCCGGATCACGGTCGGCGAGATCGGCCTGCGCGCCAAGCAACACCTCAACGTCGGCGAGGCAGCCACGTACTTCGCCACCTTCCCGGTCACCCTCGACGGCCCCGTGCCCTACTCGTACCAGGGAGAGTTCGAGATCATCGAGTTCGACGGCGCGTGGAAGGTCAACTGGTCGCCCACGGCGATCCACCCGGAGCTGCAGGAGGTGGGCTCCAGCGAGGTCCGCACCGTCCGGGTCGTCCGCGAACCGGACGGGGCGCCGCGGTTGGTGCTGCTGGAGAAGCGTGAAGTGGGGGAACAGGCGGGGGCCTTGTTCGCGAGCGAGGGCATGAAGCTGGTGAGCACGCTGGCGGAACGTGAGGGCACCGGTTAGGGCGCGTCTTGCGTTCGTGGTTGAGCCACAGGGCCAGGCTGACGATCGTGACCACAGCCCGGCACCAGTCGGCCACCTTGTCGTTGCGAGCGCCTGGACGGTGGAGTCTAGCCAGTCTGCTCTGGTGCGGACCTTCTACACGAAGCTGCTGATGACTTGGCAGTGATCTCGCCAACGGCCGCCTCGGCCAGGCCGCGCTCTCACAGCCGCAGGCGCTGCCCGGCCGGACTCAACCCGCCCGGCCCATACCCCGGACGTGCTACCTCGCACCTCGATGCCCTCATCAGGGACAGCTCACGCCCTCTACATAGCGCCACAGGCCAGGGTCTGCGCGCCTGCTGCGTCAAGAGATGCAGCAGGCCCCGTTTATGCCGCCCACCAGCATGCCTCGACTCCGCTTCATGGGCCGCCTACCGGTACCTCTCAGCTCCCAGGCCCACAAGCTCTTCCCAACGAGCACCCCGCGCGGGGTGTCGATGGCCCCCGGGCCATCGACCTCGGGGGCGTGGGGGTGGGCCGCAGGACCACCCCCACTGGACACAGCCTGAGCCCGGCCAGCGCCGAAGGCGCCCGACCCGCGAAGACCGAGCCGTCGCGTCGGCTCAGAGGGTGTACTCCTGGATCGAGTCCGCCAGCTGCACGCACAGCTCCTCGGCGTCGAGCCGCTTCTCGATCTGCTTCAGATCCTCGATCTTCGCCCGGGTCTCGGCCCGCTTGGGGGCCAGCAGCGAGCAGCAGTCCTCGTCGGGCAGCTCCGAGATCTCCAGTGTCCCGATGCGCCGCGCTTCGGCCATGATCTCCGTCTTGTCCCATCCGACGAGCGGCCGCAGGATCGGCAGTTCGACGGCGTTGTCCTGGGCGGTGATGTTGGCCAGCGTCTGGGAGGAGACCTGTCCGAGGGCGTCGCCGGTGATGAGGGCCTCGGCCCTGATGCGGTGAGCCACCTCCTCGGCGGTCTTCAGCATGAGCCGCCGCTGGGCGATCACCGCCAGGCGGTCCTGGCCGGAGGTGCGGATCGACTGCTGGGCCTTGCCGAAGGGCACCACCCACAGCCGCGAGCGGCCCTGGAAGCGGTCGAGCTTGCGCACCAGGGCGTAGGCCTTGTAGATCGACTCGCTCGTGGTGAACGGGATGCCGGAGAAGTGCAGGAAGTCGACGTGGAGGCCGCGGCGCATCATGCGGTAGGCGGCGACGGGAGAGTCGATGCCGCCGGACATGAGGACCAGGGCGCGGCCGCTGATGCCGACGGGCAGGCCGCCCTGTCCCGGCAGGCCGTCGGTGAAGACGAAGACCTCGTCGCGGTCGACCTCGACGTAGACGCTGAGCTCGGCGTTCTTCAGGTCGACCGGCAGCCCGAACTCGTCGTTGATGGTGCCGCCGACCATGCGGTCGAGCTCGGCGGAGGTGAGCGGGAAGCGCTTGTCGCGGCGGCGCGACCGCACGCGGAAGGAGGCGCCGCGGGCGGTCTCGGGGCGGTCGCGCACCAGCTCGACGGCGGCCTTCACGACGGAGTCGGGGTCCTTGGCGACGCGCCAGGCGCGGTGGATCCAGATGGTGCCGGGCACGTCGGTGACGCGCTGCGCGACGGCGTCGGCCTGCTCGACCGTGGTCCCCTCAGGCAGGAAGATCGCGATCACGCCGTGGCGGGCGCGCACGTCGACCTTGAGCTCGAACTCCTTGAGCGCGGCGCGGATGTTGGCGACCAGCCGCCGCTCGAACAACTCGCGGTTCTTGCCTTTCAGTACGAGTTCGCCCAGCTTGAGCAGAACGCATGGCTCACCGAGGGCGGACATCGTCATGGCAGGGACCTTTCCGTGGGAGACAGCCCTCCAGTCTAGTCCTCGTCGAGACCTTGCTCGATCGCATATCTGACCAGCTCGACCCGGTTGTGCAGTTGGAGCTTGTTGAGGGTGTTCTGGACGTGGTTCTGCACGGTCCGGTGGGAGAGCACGAGGCGGTCGGCGATCTGCTTGTACGACAGGCCCTTGGCGACCAGGCGCAGCACCTCGGTCTCGCGGTCGGTCAGGCGCGGCCCCTCGGCGGGCGTGGGCTGTGCGGCCAGCCGCCGGTACTCCCCCAGCACCAGCCCGGCCAGCCCCGGCGTGAACACGGCGTCGCCGTCGGCGGTCCTGCGCACCGCGTCGAGGAACTCCTCGCGCTGGGCCGACTTCACCAGATATCCCGACGCTCCGGCCTTGACCGCTTCGAGCACGTCTTCCTGCTCGGCGCTCGCCGACAGCACCAGCACCCGCGGGGGCGACTCCAGCGTCGCCAGGCCGCGCGCCACCTCGGCTCCTGACAGGTCGGGCAGCTGCAGGTCGAGGACGACGACGTCGGGCCGTACGGCTTGCGCCACCCGCACCGCCTGCCGCCCCTCGCCCACGGCGGCGACGACCTCGTAGCCCGCCTCGGCCAGGTCTCTGGCCACCCCGTCGCGCCACATCGGGTGATCGTCGACCACCATGACCCGCACCATGTCGGCAGCGTACTTCAGCATGCCGGGGAGCAGGAGCTTCGCACCCAGGGGATGCGGGGCCAGGGAGGGGGGCCCGTGAGTGGGGGCGAACCAAGGGGCAGCAGGACCCCGGGGGCAGGACGGAGCGGAGCGGCAGGACCCGGGGCGGGGAGCGAGGCGGGGAGCGAGGCGGGGAGCGAGGCGGGGAGCGAGGCGGGGAGCGAGGCGGGGAGCGAGGCGGGGAGCGAGGCGGGGAGCGAGGCCGGAACTGGTGGCGCGTTCAGGCGGGCACCGTGATCTCGATCTCCGTCCCCTCCCCCGCCCGCGACACCACCTCCGCCGTCCCCCCGAGGTCCGCGACCCGTCCCACGATCGACTGGGCCACCCCCAGCCGCCCCTGCGCCGCCGCCTCGGCGAGGCGGCCGTCCGGGATGCCGGGCCCCTCGTCCCTGATGCTGACGATCACCACTCCCTCTCCCGACTCCGCCAGCACCCACGCGCGAGCGTCGGCCCCGCAGTGTTCGCGGACGTTGTCGAGCGCCGCCCCCACGGCGGCGGCGGTCTCGGCGGCGACGCGGGCGGGCAGGTCGAGCGGGGTGGCCGGCGTGGAGACGGTGACCCTCGCGGTGGCGTACGGCAGCAGCAGCGCGCGCAGGTCGGTCGAGCCTTCGTCCATGGACTGCGGCCGGGTGGCGATGAGCTGTCTGAGCGCGAGCTCCTGCTCGCCAGCGAGCCGTCCGAGCTCGGCCGCCTCGCCGCCGAGTTCCTGGCCGCGCCGCTGGACGAGGGCGAGCACCTGCAGCACGGAGTCGTGGATGCCGCGGGCGAGCCGGTCGCGTTCGCGCTGGGCGGCTTCCATCTCGGCGGCGCGCTGCATGCGTTCCTCGGCCTGTTTGGCGAGGCGGGCGACGTGTCCGACGACCACGCCTGACAGGAAGAGCAGCACGGTCCCGTTGAGCAGGATGGGCACGCCGGGCACCTGCCAGCGCAGCCAGATGTCGATCGCTCCGACGATGGCGGCGGCGACGGCTCCGAGGCGGCGTCCGCCGTACACGGCCCAGGCCAGGACGGGTCCGGCGACCCAGGTGGCGGGGACGGGCATGGTGCCGGGTCCGGCCTGCTGGTCGCCTTGGACGTCGGGGGTGGCCAGGAGGCAGGCGAGGGTGACGAGCATGTCGATCGCGAGCAGCGGCCAGCGGCGCAGGGTTTCGACGGAGTAGGCGTAGATGGAGGCCGCGGTCCACAGGGCCATGAGCCCGATGACGGTCCAGCCGAGCGCGGGTTCGGCGTAGCCGTCGTGCTGGACCATCAGCGCCGCCGCGTAGGCGAGGGAGGCGACGCGGAAGACCGCGATCGCCCGCCAGAACGGCCCCTCAATACCCATGAAAGTTTCTCGCGTTTCCGACAGAACTTCTTGACAGATAGTTGGGATATCCATGCGTGACGTACGGCATCCCCGTAAAAATCGGGAAAGGTACCTGATCGATGGGATGCACCGTTATATGTCCGTTGTCAATCATTTCATCTATGGCCCCGTGACTCCGGCTCTGGCATATGCCATGTCATGCGTCGGATCCATGCTCGGCCTCCGCCTAACCGCCCAGGCCCACCGCAGCCGCGGCGCGACCCGTTACCGCTGGCTGGCGGGCGCCGCGATCTCGATCGGCGGCACCGGGATCTGGGTCATGCACTTCATCGCCATGATGGGCTTCGACGTCCATGGCACCACCATCCGCTACGACGTGACGCTCACCGTCGCCTCGGCCCTGGTGGCGATCACCGTGGTGGGCGCGGGGCTCTTCCTGGTCTCGGCCGGGGAGGGCCACCTGCCCGCCCTGCTCGGCGGCGGCCTGCTGACGGGCCTGGGCGTGGCCTGCATGCACTACCTGGGCATGTACGCGATGAACATGTCCGCGCACGTGACCTACCGGCTGCCCACGGTGGCCCTGTCGGTGGTCATCGCCGTGGTCGCCTCCACGGTCGCGCTGTGGTTCACGGTGCGCGTCAGGAAGGCGGTCTGGATCACCCTCGCCTCGGCCATCATGGGCGTGGCCGTCGCGGGCATGCATTACACCGGCATGTTCGCCATGGAGGTGACGTTGTCCGACCCCGCGGCCCACGTCGCGGGCGCCGACGCGATCGACTTCCTGGTGCCGCTCATGACCGTGGTCAGCCTCATCACCCTGACCATGCTCCTCATGGCGGTCCTGTCGCCGTCGGAGGCCGAGCAACGCGAGGACGAAGAGCTCCTGGAACGCCTGCGGGCCCGGCGCAGGAGCCATCACCGCAGCCCTCTGCCGCCACCTGCTCACCGCTAGTTGCCTTTTTTTATGAATATCCCTCATACTCCCTTGAATTCACTTTTCAAGGGACCCCCATGTCGCCGATTGATCATTTCTCCTTTGGTGCTCTGACACCCGCTCTCGCCTACATCATGTCGAGCGCCGGCTCCATGTTGGGGCTCCTGCTCACCTCGCGCGCCCGGCTGCTCAGCCCGAAGGAAGCGCGCTGGTGGCTCGTCGGAGCCGCCGTGTCCATCGGCGGCACCGGCATCTGGGTCATGCATTTCATCGCGATGATGGGCTTCTCCGTCGAGGGCACCACCATCCGCTACGACGTCCTGCGCACGGTCGTCTCGGCGCTCCTGGCCGTGATCGTGGTCGGCGCCGGCCTGTTCCTGGTCAACAGGGGCGGCACCCGCCCGGCCTACCTGCTGGGCGGCGGCGCGCTGGCCGGCGTGGGCGTCGCGGGCATGCACTACCTGGGCATGGCGGCCATGAACATGGCCGGCCACGTCAACTACGACGTCAAGATCGTCGCCCTGTCGGTGCTCATCGCGGTCGTGGCCGCCACCGTCGCGTTGTGGTTCACGCTGCGGGTGCGCGGCGCGCTGGCCATCGGAGCCGCGGCGCTGATCATGGGCGTGGCCGTCACGGGCATGCACTACACCGGCATGTTCTCGATGTCGGTCCAGGTCATGGCCGACCACGGGGAGATCCACGGCGCCAAGGCGATCGACTTCCTGCTCCCGCTGATCGTCGGCATCAGCATGATCACCGTCGGCCTGCTGCTGACCGTGCTGCTGTCGCCGTCGGAGAAGGAGCTGCGCGGCGACGAGGAGTTCCGCGCCCGGCTCAACCGCCGCGACGACGAGCCGACCTCCAGCGAGGGCAGCCTCTTCAAGGCCTGAGGGCAAAAAGAGAGAGTACGGCTTGGCACCGGGTGTGGTGGGCCGCCGATGGATCCGGCGCCAGCCGTACTCTCGAGGGGATTTGCGTGTTCAACGTACGGCGGGCCGCTTGCAGCCCGCCTGCAAGTTCCTATCCGAAGAAGACCTCGGCCTCGGCGTACCTCGACTCCGGCACCGTCTTGAGCTCGGCCGTCGCCTCGTCGAGCCCGCAGCGCACGATGTCGGTGCCGCGCAGGGCGACCATCTTGCCGAAGTCGCCGTCGTGCACCGCGTCGATGGCGCCCAGCCCGAAGCGGGTGGCCAGCACCCGGTCGTAGGCGGTCGGGGTGCCGCCGCGCTGGATGTGGCCGAGCACGGTGGTGCGGGCCTCCTTGCCGGTGCGCTTCTCGATCTCCTTGGCCAGCAGTTCGCCGATGCCGCCGAGCCGTACGTGGCCGAAGGAGTCGAGCTCGCCGGTCTGCACGGCCATCGAGCCCTCGGTCGGGTGCGCGCCCTCGGCGACCACGATGATGGGCGAGTAGCGGGTGCGGAAGCGCGACTCCACGTATTCGCAGACCCGGTCGATGTCGAACGGCTTCTCGGGGATGAGGATGACGTTGGCGCCGCCGGCGAGGCCGGCGTGCAGCGCGATCCAGCCCGCGTGGCGGCCCATGACCTCGCAGATCAGCGCCCGGTGGTGCGACTCTGCGGTGGTGTGCAGGCGGTCGATGGCCTCGGTGGCGATGTTGACCGCGGTGTCGAAGCCGAAGGTGTAGTCGGTGCCCGACAGGTCGTTGTCGATCGTCTTGGGCACGCCGACGACGTTCACCCCCCGGTCGTACAGCTGCTTGGCCACGCCGAGCGTGTCCTCGCCGCCAATGGCGATCAACGCGTCGACGTCGCCGGTGGCGAGGTTGTCCTTGATCCGGTCGACACCGCCCTCGATCTTGATCGGGTTGGTGCGGGACGAGCCCAGGATCGTCCCGCCGCGCGGGAGGATGCCGCGGACGGCCTGGATGTCGAGCGGCATGGTGTCGCCTTCGAGCGGGCCTCGCCAGCCATCGCGGAATCCGACGAACTCGTGCCCGTAAACGCTCACCCCCTTGCGCACGACAGCCCTGATCACAGCGTTGAGACCGGGGCAGTCGCCGCCTCCGGTCAGCACTCCTATACGCATGGCGGGGTTCCTCCCGATGGGGTTCACGAACCAGAATCGCATTGTGCCCGCGCGCGCGGGCATTGGTCTAGACCAAACGGTGTCATAAGGAGGCTCCGCACGTGAGCGTTTTGGCCATCGACGCGGGAACGACCGGAGTCACCGCGCTCATCGTCACCGAGGACGGCCGGATCGCCGCGCGCGGTTACGAGGAGTTCGCCCAGCATTTCCCCCGGCCCGGCTGGGTCGAGCACGCCCCCGAGGAGATCTGGCAGGCCACGCTGGCGGCGTGCCAGAGCGCGCTGGCGCAGACGAAGGTCGCGCCGACCTGCGTCGGCATCACCAACCAGCGCGAGACCGCGGTCCTGTGGGACCGGCGCACGCTGGCCGCGCCGCGCCGCGCGATCGTCTGGCAGGACCGTCGTACGGCCCAGCTGTGCGAACGGCTCAAGCCCCACGAGAGCGAGGTCTCCGAGCTCACCGGCCTGCGCCTCGATCCGTACTTCACCGCCACCAAGCTCACCTGGCTGGCCGAGAACGGGACGAACCTGGCCGACTACGCGATCGGCACCGTCGACTCCTACCTGATCGCCCGCCTGACCGCCGGCGCGCGCCACGTGACCGACCCGTCCAACGCCTCGCGCACCCTTCTCTACGGCCTGGCGTCGGGCGGCTGGGAGCCCGCGATGCTCGACCTGTTCGGGGTGCCGCGCGACTCCCTGCCCGAGATCCTGCCCAACTACGGCGACTTCGGCACCACGGACCCGGGCGCCTTCCTCGGCCTGGAGCTGCCCATCAGCGGCGTGGCGGGAGACCAGCAGGCGGCGCTGTTCGGCCAGACGTGCTTCACCCCCGGCGACGTGAAGTGCACCTACGGCACGGGCTCGTTCATCCTGGTCAACACCGGTGCGGAGATCGTGCGCTCCGACGCGGGCCTGCTCACGACGGTCGCCTGGCAGACCCCGTCGGGCGAGCTGACCTACGCCCTGGAGGGCTCGATCTTCGTCACCGGCGCGGCCGTGCAGTGGCTGCGCGACGGGCTCGGCGTGATCGGCAGCGCGCCGGAGTCGGAGGCCGTCGCCAGGACCGTGCCCGACAGCGGCGGCGTGGTCTTCGTCCCGGCGCTGACCGGCCTGGGCGCCCCCCACTGGGACCCGGAGGCCCGCGGCCTGATCACCGGCATCACGCGCGGCACCACCCGCGCCCACCTGGTCAGGGCGACCCTGGAGGCCGTCGCCTACGAGGTGCGCGACGTCGTCGGGGTGATGCCGCCGATCTCGGTGCTCAAGGCCGACGGCGGGGCCAGCGCCAACGACCTGCTCATGCAGATCCAGGCCGACCAGCTCGGGGTGCCGGTGGAACGGCCGCGCATCCAGGAGACGACGGCGCTCGGCGCGGCGTTCCTGGCGGGGCTGGGGGCGGGGATCTGGAAGTCGCAGGAGGAGCTGCACGAGACGTGGCAACTCGACCGCCGCTTCGACCCGGGCACGCGGGACGAGGAGGCCTACGCGCGCTGGCGGCATGCCGTACGGCTGGCGTCAACTCAGGGTTGACGCTCCCGGATCGTCAACCTATGGTTGACGCATGGAGAACACAGTCCGCCTGGACGACCTCATCAGCGCCATCAAGAGCCGCGACACCGACCCCCTCACCCAGCTCAGCGACGCGGTGACCCTGGGGGAACACCTGGGCGAAGTGGCCGATCACCTCATCGGCCACTTCGTCGACCAGGCCAGGCGCGGCGGCGCCTCGTGGACCGACATCGGCCGCAGCATGGGCGTGTCCAAGCAGGCCGCGCAGAAGCGGTTCGTGCCCAAGGAGGGCGGCTCCTCGCTGGCCGAGGAGATCGAGAAGGCCAGCCGCTACACCGAGCGCGCCCGCCACGTCGTGGTGGCGGCGCAGGAGGAGGCGCGCCTGTCCAACTGCAGCCACATCGAGCCCGAGCACCTCATCCTGGGCCTGCTGCACGTGCCCGACGCCATCGCGGGCAAGACGCTGGTCAACCTCGGCGCCCCGCTCGACGACGTGCGCGAGCGGGTCACCGCGTGCCTCAGGCCCGCCGCCGACCAGCTGTCGCCGCCCTTCCCGTTCAGCGCGTCGTCGAAGAAGGCGCTGGAGCTGACCCTGCGCCACGCGCTGCGGCTCGGCCACAACTACGTCGGCACCGAGCACATCCTGCTGGGCCTGCTCCACCTGGGCGCCGACTCCCCCGGCGTGGTGGTGCTGGAGGAGATGGGCGTCACCAGGCAGAAGGCGGAGGACGACATCAAGCGCCAGCTCGACGCGCTCATCGCGGGCAGGAAGCCCTCAGCGGACTGACTCGGCCGGTCCGGCGGAGAAGCGGCGCAGCAGGTTCATGGTCGCGCGGCGGGTGAAGGGCGCGGCCGCGTCCGTCACGCCGTGGCCGCAGGCGCTGCCGCGCATCCCGCAGATCCAGCGCATGGTGCCCGAGGCGAACACCCCGGCCCCGCTGTCGGCCACGTAGTAGGTGGAGTGGGCGACGGTCCGCCTCCCGCCGCAGTCGACCGGCGACTCGGCCAGGATCCGCACGTTGGCCGGCGAGCCCGGCGAGACCTTGTCGGTCTCCACCCCGGCCAGGCCGGGGAACCTCCTGCCCTCGGTCCCCTCGAAGATCCAGTGGTCGGCCCTGGTCACGACGTAGGCGGCCTCGGCGGGGAAGCAGTCGTACTGCTGGCCGATCAGCTCGCTCTCCGGCTTGACCGACCGCCACAGCCGGCAACGGACCGCCTTGTCGCACTCGACCACCCTGCCCTTGACGGCGATGCGCCAGTAGACGGCGTTGGCCCCGAGGAAGGCCAGGTTGGTGCCGCGGTCGCGGGCCCGGGTGACGACCGAGCGCATCGTCGGCGACCAGTATTCGTCGTGCCCCAGCGAGAACAGGGCCGTCGCGCCGTCGAGCGCCCCGGGCTTCAGGTCGAGGTCGGTCAGGTAGGCCAGCGGCGCCCCGCTGCGCTCGGCCAGCTCGATCGCGTCGCGCTCGAAGTCGAGGAAGAGCCGCGCGCCAGAACGGTCGTAGGGGCGGTCGAAGCTGACCCGGGGCGACCGTCCGGAGAAGCCGCCGGGCCCGCTGTACAGGCTCCTGCCGCCCCACCGGTTGTAGGCCTGCCAGGTGGTCACCGCGTTGAGGATGACCACCTTGCCCGCCGTCGAGGCCGAGCGCACGGTGATCGGCACGTAGCGGTGGCCGCGCGAGGTCTCCAGCCTGATCAGGTAGGCGCCCTCAGGCCAGCCGGTGGTCTCGACGGTCAGCGACGGCTTCCAGTGGGCGGCGCTGACCATGCCGCCCGTCAGCCGGGCGGCGGGCTGGGCGGCGGCCTCGACCGGCTTGGAGACCCAGACCTGGGTGGTGGGCGAGCCCACCCGCATCGCCCTGGCGACGAAGCGCGGCGCGCGGGTGGAGACGTAGAGCCTGAAGCTCTCCCCCGGCAGCACGCTCACCCGGTCGGCGAAGCCCTCGACGCCGCGCGGGCGCTCGATGCGCCAGTCGACCGGAGTGCCAGCGGCCTGCCGCGTCGCGACCGAGCTGCCCCCGGCCGCCGCGTCCAGGGCCGCCTCGCCCTGGACCGCCTCGCCCTGGACCGCGCGTCGCGGAGGCTCCGCCTCGGGTACGGCGAAGCACGCGGACGGCAGCAGCAGGGCGGCGATGATGAACAGGATGCGCACGACCCACGATGCTGGACCGGCCCGCGCGGGCCCCACGACCGGCTTGGTGTTCTCCTTACGCGGGCAAGACGCAGGCAGGACTCTCCATGGCGATGACGAGCCCGTCGGGCTGGGGCACGCCGTCCTTCAGGATGAAGCCCACGACCTCGCCGGAGTTCTGGTTGGCCACCAGCAGGCGGTCGTCGGCCAGCGCGAAGTGGCGGGGCCAGGCGCCGCCGCACGACACCTCGGCCACCTTCTCCAGGCTGCCCGCGCGCAGCACGCTGATCGTGTCGGGGCCGCGGTTGGCGACGTAGACGAGGCCGTCGCGCGCCTCCAGGTGCGACGGGAAGCTGCCGGGCGTGGCGGAGGCGTCGGCGCGGGCGACCGGTCGCCAGGAGGCGTCATAGGAGGTCACGGAGTTGTCGAGCTCGCCCGCCACGTGCCAGTGGGTGCCGTCGAAGGCGAAGTGACGCGGGCCCAGGCCGGGCGCGAGCCGGACGAAGCCGAGCGGCTCGCCCGACAGGCTGTAGCGGCGGATCTCGTCGGTGCCCAGGTCGGAGACGTGGAGCACGTCGTCGTCGAAGACCGCCTGGTGGGCGTGGGGGTTCTGCTGGCGGTCGGAGACCGGGCCGTTGCCGGTGTGGGGCAGCAGGATCGGCTCGCCGGTGAAGTGGCCGCGCTCGTCGAGCAGGTGCAGGCTCGCCGTGCCGTCGCCGTAGTTGGCCACCGCGAGCACGCCGCCCGACGGGTGCACGGCCAGGTGGCAGGCGGCCGATCCCCCGCTGGAGCGCTCGCCGATCGGGGTCAGCCCGTCACGGTCGAAGGCGGCGACCACGCCCTCATCGTTCTCGCCGATGGCGTACAGCACCGGGAGGGTGGGGTGGAGCGCCAGGAAGGAGGCGCGGGGGAAGGGGACGCGGGCCTGGGGCTGCAGGGCCTCGTCGATCCGGACGACGGCCGGGCCGTACCCGCCGAGGTAGAGGTGCTTCACAGCAGGCATCCTCTCATGGTTGACTATGGCAATGAATTCGTTGACCGAAGCAAGGGTCTCCGAGATCCGGGCGTTCAACCGCTTCTACACCAAGGTCATCGGTGTGCTCCAGAGCGGCATGCACGGCTCCCCGTACTCTCTCGCCGAGGGTCGCGTGCTGTTCGAGCTGGCCCAGGCGGGCCTGCTCGAGACCGGCGAGGTGCGCCGCATGCTCGGGCTCGACGCGGGCTACCTCAGCCGCATCCTGACCCGCTTCGAGTCCGAGGGGCTCCTGGTGCGCGAGCGCTCGGCCGCCGACGCGCGCAAGCAGGTGCTGCGGCTGACCGCGGCCGGCTCGCAGGCCTTCGCCGAGCTCGACCGCCTCAGCGCCGAGCAGGTCCGCTCGATGCTCGACGACCTGCCCGAGGAAGGCCAGCGGCGGCTGGCGCGGAGCATGGCCGCCATCCGCGATGTGCTCCAGCCAGGCGACGCCCGCGAGCCGTACCTCATCCGTCCCCCGCGCTCGGGCGACCTGGGCTGGGTGGCGTGGCGGCACGCGGAGGTCTATGCCCGCGAATACGGCTGGGGTCACGAGTTCGAGAAGGTCGTGCTGGGCATCTGCGAGGGCTACCGGCCCGGCACCGACGCCGGCTGGATCGCCGAGGTCGGCGGCGAGCGGGCGGGCTGCGTCTTCTGCTACGAGAAGGATCCCGAGACCGCCCAGCTGCGCATGCTGCTCGTCGAGCCGTCCGCGCGCGGCCTGGGCATCGGCGGGCGGCTCGTCGATGAGTGCGTGCGGCATGCCACCGCCTCGGGCTACAAGCGGATCATGTTGTGGACCCGCGACTGCCTGGCCGGCGCGCGCAGGATCTACGAGGCGGCGGGCTTCGAGCTGGAGTCGTCGGAGCCCGGCACGGAGAACGGCCTGCCGGTCACCGAGCAGATCTGGTCACGTCCGCTGGAACGGTGACCACCACGGCCGCGGACCTCGAGCCGGAGCCGGTGCGTTACCTGGAGCCCGTCCTGAAGGGGCCGGTCACCTCGAAGGTGTGACCGTCGGTGCCCTCGCGCACGCCGCTGCGGCCGCGCTGCGACGAGAAGTACAGCCGCGTGCCGTCCGGCGAGAAGGCCGGTCCCGTGATCTCGGAGCGCTCGTGGCCGTCGAGGCGCAGGAAGGGCGCGACCAGGCGCTCGGGGGTGATGACGTTGATCTCCATGTTGCCGCCGTCCTCGGCGACGAACAGGTCGCCCGCCGGGGTGCCGGTGAGGTTGTCGACGCCGGTCAGCGGCGAGTGCCGGTCGTAGACCACCTCCAGCGTCGACCTCTTCGTGTCGTAGGCCCAGACCCTGTTGTCGCCCTTGGTGGTGAAGTAGCAGACTCCGCCGGAGAAGTAGCAGCCCTCGCCGCCGTTGAAGTGGCGGGCCTGCTCGACCTGGTGGCGGGTCTGCTCGTGCAGGGCGGCGGGCTGCGGCACCCTGCGCCAGCGCACCTCGCGCCCCTGGCCGCACAACACCTCCAGGCGGCCCTCGGTCAGGTCGCCCCAATCGGTGGGGGTGAAGCGGTAGAAGCAGCCGTCGGGCTCGTCCTCGGTCAGGTAGACGACCTCGTGCTCGGGGTCGCAGGCGGCGGCCTCGTGCTTGAAGCGGCCCATCGCCAGGCGCGGCCTGGCCGAGCGCGTGCCGTACGGGTCGCACTCGAAGACCCGGCCGCGCTCGACCTCCTCGCACGACAACCACGTGCCCCACGGGGTGGCGCCGCCCGCGCAGTTGACGTCGGTGCCCGACAGGATCCGGTAGGCCTCGCGCACCCGGCCGTCGGCGCCGAACCGCAGCGCCGACGCGCCGCCGACCACCGGCACCTCGGAGTTCGACACGTAGATCCAGCCGTCGCCGTCGGGGAAGCAGGCGCCGCCGTCGGGGGCGGGATGCCAGCGCAGCCCGGCCACCTTGCGGCCGGTGCGGGCCACGACGCGGCTGGAGAAACCCTCCGGCAGGGCCAGGCCGTCGGCGTTCGGCGGGCGCAGCGGGCCGTAGGGGACCGTCGGACCGGACGGGGTCGGCCGGGCCGGCGGTGACGCCGGCGACACCGCCGAGGGCTCGCACGATCCACGCCACAACGAACCGGCCAGCGCCGCCAGGGCGCCATTGCGGAGGAGAGTTCTGCGCAACATGAGCACTATCCGACTGGGGGAACGTGAATGAGGCTGCTGGGGAACGTCAAACTCTCTGCAAACCCTACGCTGACGGCTTCCCCGAGTCGGCACATTCCTCACCTATGACAGCGTTGGTAGAGCTCCCTCCGGCCATCCGCGCCCGCAGAGCCCTGGTCTTCCTCGACGGCGAGGCGGCACGTTTCGCCCACGCCCTGCGGGTGTCGGGCTTCGAGGTCACCACCGACACCGGCGAGGATCCCTACCCTGCGCTCGCGGCCTTCCTGGCCGCGGCGGCGCCCGGGGAGCTGCTGGTCATCCGATGGCCGTCCGACTCCGGGTGGGTGCCGAGCTCCTTCACCAAGCTGATCATGGATTTCGGGCGCGGGGTCGGCCACTCCGGCGCCACCGCGCTGCTGCTCGTCGTCGACTTCGGCTGGGTGCTGTCCAGCGGCGCGCCGGAGCCGGGCCACGCCCGCCTCAACGTGCCCGGCGACCCGCCGGTCGCGGCCGCCGCCCTCACCGCCTCGCTCTCCGCCTCAACCACCACACCCGGCGACCGGCCGGGCGCGGCGCCCTCGCTGACCGAGGTGCTCGCCGACGGCCTGCTCGCCGGGCGCGGCCGGGTCACCGTCCAGGACCTGTACGGCCTGGCCAAGGAGCACTACGAGCGCCTCGGCTCCCAGCTGTGCCCGATGTTGTTCAGCCACGGCGACATCGAGGACGTCGTGGTCTCCGCAGGACGCCCCGCGGCCGAGGCGATCCCCCTGATCCCTGCGCAGAGCGGCCACGAGACGGTCGAGGAGCTGCTCGCCGAGACGCTGCGGCGCCTGGCGGAACGGGGCGAGCAGTCCCTGCCCCGCACCCCCGCCGAGATCGCCTCACGCGTCTACGACCTGCACCTGTCGCCCGCGGCACAGACCCTGCTCCGGCGCTCCTGCCTCCTGCGCGAGCCGCTCACCCCCGGCCTGGCCGCCCGGCTGGAGGCCGCCGAGGGCTTCGCCGAGCTGGCCGGGTGGGCGCTCACCGGGCCGCTGCACCCGGCCGTGCGCGAGCTCGGGCTGGCGCGCATGCCCTCCCACGAGGCGGTACGCGTCTCGGTCCTGCTGCGCCGCCACCGCGCCGAGAGCCGTCCCGTGCCGCCCAGGACCCGGCTGACCCCCGACCAGTGGACCGTCGACGACCGGCTCGGGCACCGCGTGTACGCCGAGGCGATCGCCGCGTTCATCCGCCACCCCGACACCGCGCCGCCGCTGACCATCGGCATCAAGGGGCCGTGGGGGGCGGGCAAGACCTCGCTGATGCGCATGGTGCGCGAGCTGCTCGACCCCGGCTCGGCGGGCACGCTGCGGCTGGGCGGACGGGCCGGGGACGTCACCAACGCCGAGGTGCTGCAGCGGCTGCACACCGGCGGCGTGCCGTACGACAGCGCCGAGTCCGTCGCCGACCCCGGCTGGCGGCCGACGGTGTGGTTCAACCCGTGGATGTACCAGAACGGCGAGCAGGTCTGGGCCGGGCTGGCGCACGAGGTGATCAGCCAGGTCACCGGGCGTATGTCGCGCACGGACCGCGAGCGGTTCTGGCTGGAGCTCAACCTGTCGCGCATCGACAGGGAGGCCGTCAGGCGCCGCATGTACCGGCTGGCCGTGACGAGGCTGGCGCCCGTCGCCCTGGGCCTCGCGGTCACGCTGGTGCTGGCGGGCTCGGCGTGGGCCGGGGCGTCGTTGTTCCCGTGGCTGACCGAGGCGGCGGCGGCCGTCGCCTCGGCGGGATGCCTGGCCTCGGTCGTGGCCGGGACCCTGCGGCTGAGCTCCTTCTTCGGCGAGTCGGCCGACGGCGCCTTCGGCACGCTGATCAACCAGCCCGATCCCTTCGCGACCAGCGGGATCATCCCCGAGCACGCCTACAGCTCGAAAGCGGGCTTCCTGCACCTGGTGCAGACGGACATGCGCCGGGTGCTCGCGCTCGTCGCCACCGAGGACCGGCCGCTGGTGGTCTTCGTCGACGATCTCGACCGGTGCTCGTCGAGCACGGTCGCGCAGGTCATCGAGGCGATCAACCTGTTCCTGGCCGGGGAGTTCCCCAACTGCGTGTTCGTGCTGGCCATGGAGCCCGAGGTGGTGGCGGCGCACGTGCAGGTGGCCTACGGGCAGCTGATGCGGCACCTGCCGGACGAGAGCATCGGGTGGAGGTTCCTGGAGAAGATCGTGCAGCTGCCGCTCAGCGTGCCGCTGCTGGACGACGACGAGCGCCTGCCCGCCTACGTCCGCTCCCTCCTCGGCCTGCCGTCCGACCCGGTGAACCCCGCTCCTCACCGCGCCGGCGCGATGAGGAGAGGTACGGCGGAGCCCGGCCCCAGGACCGGGGCGCCCGCCCAGGCGGCCTCCGGCACACCCGCGGCCTCCCTGGCCGACGCCCGCGCCGCCGCCCGCACCGTCGTCCATCCCGAGCTGGTCGACCACCTCGAGGCCCTCATCCGCACCCACGCCCCCACCATCGACACCCTCGACGAGGCCGCCCACCGGGCCGAGGACGCGCTGGGGTTCCCCACCCAGCCAGGGCAGCTGTCGGAGCCGGCCAGGGTCGCCGCCGAGCGGATCTTCGACGAGCTCCACAGCGACGAGAACGCCTTCCGCGCCATCGAGGCCGCCCTCCCCGCCCTGGGCCTGCGCAACCCGCGTGAGGTCAAGCGCTATCTCAACGTCTACCGCTTCTACGCCTTCGTCACCTTCCGCCGTCACCAGGCGGGAGGGATCAGGGTGACCGACATGGAGGTGGCCAAGCTCGCCGCGCTGACCGTGCGCTGGCCGCACCTGCTGGCGGCTCTGGGCCGCGAGTCGCACCCGGGCACCAGCCTGCTCGCCCGGCTGGAGACGGCGGCGCAGAACGCCGACGGCGACACGTGGGCGCGCGCCCTCATGGAGGCGGACCTCACCGACGAGGGCGATCTGCGCCAGTTCCTCGCCACCCGCCCGGTGATCGCTCCGCTGGCCCGCGACCTGCTCTGACAGTCTCTCGCAATTCTGACAGTCCCCTGAAACGCGAAAACGCCCGGCGGACCGTCGTCCGCCGGGCGCCGCGCGGGGGTCACCGCTGCGCCTGGAACATCCAGTGCTGCTTCTCGACGTCCTGGGCGACGGCGATCAGCAGGTCCTGGGTGACCGGGTCGGCCTCGTCGGTGGCGGCGATGCGCTCGCGCAGCCTCTTGCCGACGCCCTCCAGGATGTCGGTCACCGTGGCGATCACCTTGCCGTCCTCGATCCAGCCGTTCTCGGGCTGGTGGATGGCGGTGTTGCCGGCGATGGTGGCCGAGCGGCCGTCGGGGTTGACGCCCAGCGCCACCGCGCGCTCGGCGATGGTGTCGGCGTGCTCGCGCGCGAGGGCGACGAGCTCGTCGAGCTGCAGGTGGATGGAACGGAAGTGCGGGCCTACGACGTTCCAGTGCGCCTGCTTGGCCACGAGCGACAGGTCGACGAGGTCGACCAGCGCGCCCTGGAGGGCCTCCGCGACAGTCGCCTTGTCAGTGCCGGACAGCGGGCCGGTGATGGGTGCCATGAGCTGTTTTCCTCCGTCGTTCGGCGTTTGTCGTACTCCTTAAACAACCACTCTCAGCGTCCGAATCTTCCCATCTTGACACTGTAACTATGACAGTGTCATTGTGGGAGCATGAGCGAGACCTGGACGATCGGCGAGCTGGCCCAGCAGGCGGCGGACGCCCTCGGCGGCGCATCCCCCGCCGCCAACGGGCGCGTGCGCGAGGTGCCCGGCGAGCGGCTCATCCGCTGGTACACCACGATCGGGCTGGTCGACCCGCCGCTGACCCGCCGCGGGCGGGTGGCCAGGTACGGCAGGCGCCACCTGCTGCAGCTGGTGGCCGTCAAGCGACTGCAGGCGAGCGGGCTCTCGATCGCCGAGATCCAGGCGGCGCTGGCGGGGGCACCCGACTTGGTCCTCGCCCAGGTGGCCGAAACCTCACCACCGGAGCCGGGCCAGACCCCACCCGCCCGGCCCCCGGCCGCCTCTGCACCGGGCACCCCTGCACCGGGCACCCTCGCGCCCTCCTCCCCCGCGCCCTCCTCCCCCTCCCTTCCTCGTGCCGGTGCGGCGGGCAGGTTCTGGACGGCCCGCCCCACAGCCTCGTCCCCGCCCTCAGCCCCGGCCCCGGCGCCCGCGCAGCCGCCCGCCCCGATGCACGGCATCAAGCTCACCCAGCACGTCACCCTCCTCCTCGAAGGCGCCACCCGCACTCCCACTCCACACGACATCGAGGCAGTCCTGGCCGCCGCCGGGCCGCTCCTCGAGGTACTCGAAGAACGGAGCCTCCTGTGAAGATCACTTCGCTCGACCCGACCCTGTGCCGCCCCCTGGAGGACTCCGGCTTCGGCGCCCTCAAGACCGAGCAGGGCAACCTGCCCCTCGAATCCCTCGACGTCAAGGCGTCCGTCACCGGCCTGATCGCCGGAGTGGAGGTGGCGCAGGGCTTCCGCAACCCGTTCGACGTCTCCCTGGAGGCCACCTACGTCTTCCCCCTGCCCGACAGGGCCGCGGTGACCGGCTTCCGCATGGAGGCCGACGACCGGGTGATCGAGGGCGTGCTCAAGGAGCGCGGCCAGGCCAGGGCCGACTACGCCAAGGCCGTGCGCGAGGGCAGGCGCGCCGCGCTCGCGGAGGAGGACCGCCCCGACGTCTTCACCATCACGGTGGGCAACATCGTGCCCGGCGAGCGGGTCACGGTCCGGCTGACGCTCAGCCAGCCGCTGCCGTACGAGGACGGCGCGGCCACCTTCCGCTTCCCGCTCGTGGTCGCCCCTCGCTACATCCCGGGCGCGCCCCTCGACGGCGAGCAGGCGGGCCCGGGCGCCTACCCCGACACCGACCAGGTGCCCGACGCCTCCCGGATCACGCCGCCCGTGCTGCTGCCCGGCTTCCCCAACCCGGTACGGCTCAGCCTCTCCGCCACGGTCGACGCGGCCGGGCTGGAGCTGACCGAGCTCGCCTCCAGCCTGCACGTGGTCGAGCAGGAGGGCACGACGGTCAGCGTGCGGCCGGGCGAGCGGCTCGACCGTGACTTCATCCTGCGCCTGGGCTTCGCCGCCTCGACGTCGCTGCAGGTGGACGAGGGCGGAGCCTTCTCGCTCACCGTGGTGCCGCCCGCCGTACCCGAGGGCCGGGTGCCCCGCGACGTGGTGCTGCTCCTGGACCGTTCTGGCAGCATGGGCGGCTGGAAGATGGTCGCGGCCCGCAGGGCGGCGGCCAGGATCGTCGACACCCTCACCGCCGCCGACCGCTTCGCCGTCCTCGCCTTCGACAGCGTGGTCGAGCCCGCCTTCGACGGGCTGCGCGAGGCGAGCGACCGCCACCGTTTCCGTGCGGTGGAGCACCTGTCGCGGGTCGAGGCGCGCGGCGGCACCGAGCTGCTCGACCCGCTGCGTCAGGCGGTCTCGCTGCTGGGCGAGCCCGGCCGCGAGCGCGTCGTGGTGCTCGTCACCGACGGTCAGGTCGGCAACGAGGACCACATCCTGGAGCAGGTCGGCGGCGCTCTGTCGGCCATGCGGGTGCACGTCGTGGGCATCGACCGGGCGGTCAACGCCGGGTTCCTGGGACGGCTGGCCGGGCTCGGTGCGGGCCGCTGCGAGCTGGTGGAGTCGGAGGACCGGCTCGACGCCGCGATGGAGCAGATCCACCGCAGGATCGGCGCGCCGCTCGTCACCGACCTGACCCTGAAGGGTCCGGGGCTGGAGGAGGTCACCCACCTCGGGTCGATCTTCCCCGGCGTGCCGCTGCAGGTGTTCGGGCGCTACTCCGGCGACGGGCCGGTCACCGTGCACGGACTGGCGGCGGGCAGCCCGTGGGAGCAGAGCGTCGCCCCGGTGACCGTCGCCAACCCCGCCCTGCCCGCGTTGTGGGCGCGGGCGCGGCTGCGCGAGCTCGAGGACCGCTACGCGATGGGCGAGCACGCGCTGGAGCCGCGCATCGTACGGCTCTCGCTCGACCACGGGGTGTTGTGCCGCTTCACCGCCTACATCGCGGTCGACAACCGGGTGGTGGCCGAGGGCGGGCCGCAGCACCAGGTGATCCAGCCCGTGGAGCTGCCCAGCGGGTGGGAGATGCCGGTGGCCGCCGCGGCGCCCATGATGGCCGCCGCCATGCCGATGCCCAAGCCCGCCTCCCGCTCCTTCGCGCCCGCCGTCTACTCCGCACAGGAGGCCGAGCTTGACTTGCCCGACTTCCTCACCGGAGGCGCCCCGGGCGGCGCCCCCGCACGCGGCCCCGCCGCACCCGGCGCGCCCGCGCATGGCCCCGCCGCGCCTGGCGGTCCCGGCGGCTCCGGCGGCTCCGGCGGCTCCGGCGGTCCCGCCGCTCCCCCGCCGCCGCCCGCGGCGCGTGGACGGGGGTTCGCCAAGCGCGCCATGCGTCCCGCGCCCGCCCCGGCCGACCACGTGCGGGCCCAGCTGGCCGCCGAGCTCGCCCGGTTGCGCGAGGTGCGCGCGGATCGCGGGCTCTACCTGGCCGACCTGGCGAGCCGCCTGTCCGCGCTGGCGGCCTTCCTCGGCGGCCACGCCGAGCTGGAGGCGCTCGCCGGCGAGCTGGAGCCGGCCGACCGGCCGGGCGCCGACGTCGACGCGCTGTGGCAGCGGGCGGTCGACGCGCTGACCCGCCTGACCGACGGGCCCGAGGAGACGCCGGAACGCAAGCCGTTCTGGAAGCGCGGCTGACCGGGCCCACGGAGAGGCGGGAGTACGCGCCGTTCTGGAAGCGCGGCTGACCCGGGATCCAGGACCTGCCCGGGGTGTAGAACATCGTTCTATACTCCGGGCATGATCCCCTATGGCGGGTTCCAGGGCCGCGTGGGCCGTACGATCGCCGGATCCGAGTCGTGGTGGCCCGAGCGCCCCGTCGCCCCGGCAGGGGCGCCGAACGTGGTGGTCGTGCTCGTCGACGACGTCGGCTTCGCCGACCTCGGCTGCTACGGGTCGGAGATCCCCACCCCGCACCTCGACGAGCTCGCCGGGTCGGGCGTGCGGCTGACCGACTACCACTCCACCCCGATGTGCTCCCCCACCAGGGCGGCCCTGCTCACCGGGCGCAACCCGCATCTGGCGGGCGTGGGCCACATCGCCAACTCCGACCCCGGCTTCCCCGGCTACGCGGGCGAGATCGCCGCGGACGTGCCGACGATGGCCGAGCTGTTCCGCGCCGCCGGATGGCACACCTTCGCGGTGGGCAAGTGGCACCTCACCAAGGACAGCGACATGTCCGAGGCCGGCCCGAAGCACGCCTGGCCGCTGCAGCGCGGCTTCGACCGCTTCTACGGCTTCCTCGATGCGTTCACCAACTTCCACCAGCCGCACCGGCTCATGCGCGACAACTCCCCCGTCGAGGTCGACGAGTACCCGGAGGGCTACTACCTGACCGACGACCTGACCGGCCAGGCCGTCTCGATGATCCGCCAGGCCAAGGCGTCGGATACCCGCAAGCCGTTCCTGCTCTACCTGGCGCACGGCGCCGCGCACGCGCCGCTGCAGGCCCCCGCCGCCGACATCGAGGCGTTCGCGGGCGTGTACGACGACGGCTGGGACGAGATCCGGCGCCGCCGCTTCGAGCGGCAGCTGGAGCTGGGCCTGATCCCGTCCGGCACCGAGCTGCCGGAGCGCAACGCCGAGCCGGGCGACGAGGTCAGCGCCTGGGCGGAGCTGCCGCCCGAGCGGCAGCGGCTCTACGCCCGCTACATGGAGGTCTACGCCGCCATGGTCGCCGGCATCGACCGCAGCGTCGGGCGGCTGCGCGCCGCCCTGGCCGACCTGGGCGAGCTCGACAACACGATCTTCGTGTTCACCTCCGACAACGGCGGCTCTCGCGAGGGTGAGGAGTACGGCACGACGCAGTACCTGCGCACCCTGATCTCCAAGATCAGCGGCAACGACCGCGAGGATCCCGCCGCCGACCTGGAACGTTTCGACCTGATCGGCGGCCCCCGGGTCCTGGCCCACTACCCGCGCGGCTGGGCCATGGCCTCCAACACGCCCTTCCGCCTGTACAAGTGCAACACCCACTCGGGCGGCCACGCCGTACCCTTCCTGCTGTCGTGGCCCGCCGCCCTGCCCCAGCGCGGCGAGCTGCGCCATCAGTGGGCCTACGTGACCGACGTGCTGCCCACCCTGCTCGACCTGACCGGGCTCCAGCCCGGCGCCGAGCACTCCATGGCCGGGATCGTCGGCGACGCCGCGGCGGTCCACACCCACCAGGAGCAGTACTCCGAGCTGCAGGGCCACCGCGGCTACGTGCGCGGCGAGTGGGAGATCGTCACCCGCCACGCGCCGCTCACGTCGTTCGGCGACCACGAGTGGGAGCTCTACCACCGCGCCGCTGACCGCACCCAGCTCCGCGACCTGGCCGCCGACCGTCCCGACCTGGTCGCCGAGCTGGCCGGGGCGTGGGAGCGGGCCGCCCACGCCAACCAGGTCTACCCGCTCGACGAGGGCTCGCGCCTGCGCTTCCTGCTGCGCCCGCCGTGGCATTCCGCCCCGGCCCCGGTACGGCTGACGCCGGAGGTGCACACGCTGGAGCGCTGGACCGCCCTCCAGCTCATCCAGTGGCGCGCGTTCACGGTCGACGTCACCCTCGCCAGGCCCGGCAGGGGGGTCCTGGTCGCCCACGGCGGCCAGGGCGGCGGCTACGTGCTCTACGTCGACGACGAGGTGACCTTCACCCACAACGGCCACGGCGAGTTGCGCACCCTGCGCTGCGGCCCTGCGGGCGACCGCATCCGCCTGGACGTCGCCGCGCCGGGCGGCTGGATGTGGGAGGCAACGGTCAGCGTCGACGGCGAGGAACGCGGCAAGCTCGCGGGGCTGCCCATGCTGACGGGCTTCTGCCCGATGGAGGGCATCGACGTCGGCGTCGACCGCCGCTCGCCCGTCGTGTGGGAGAACGGCTCCTTCCCGTTCACCGGGCGCATCGCCGAGGTGGTCTACACGCCGGGCGAGTACGCGCCGGACGCGGGGGCCAACTGGGTGGAGGTGGTCAGGCAGATCGGGCAGCGTTACGAGTGAGTAGCCTGATCAGATGACTTCGCGTGTGCTCGACGGCGGCCTGGCCACCCATCTCGAAACCCTCGGCGCCGACCTCAGCGACGAGCTGTGGTCGGCGCGGCTGCTGCTGGAGGATCCCGGTCTGATCCGGCGGGTGCACGGCGACTACTTCGCCGCCGGCGCCGAGGTCGCCACCACCGCCAGCTACCAGGCCTCCATCGAGGGCTTCACGCGGCGCGGGCTGAGCGTGGCCGAGGCGGAGGCGCTGATCAGGAAGGCCGTGGCGCTCGCCGTCCAGGCTCGTGACGAGCACGGCGGCGGGCTCGTGGCCGCCTCCGTCGGGCCGTACGGCGCCTATCTGGCCAACGGCGCCGAATACACCGGCGACTACGACCTCGACGAGGACGGCCTGGTCGCCTGGCACCGGCCGCGCTGGGAGATCCTCGCCTCCTCGGGCGCCGACCTGCTCGCCGTCGAGACCGTGCCCTCGGTCGTGGAGCTCAGGGCCGTCGCCCGCCTGCTGGAGGAGTCGCCCGGCACCCGGGCGTGGGTGGCGGTGTCGTGCCGCGACGACGGGCACCTCAACGACGGCACCCCCATCGAGGAGGCGGCCAAGCTCTTCGCCGACGTGCCGCAGGTGATGGCGTTCGGGGTCAACTGCACCGCGCCCCGCTTCGTGCCCGGCCTGCTGGAGCGGCTCAGCGGCAGGCCCGCCGTGGCCTACCCCAACTCGGGCGAGCGGTGGGACGCCGCCGCGCGCCGCTGGGAGGGCCTGGCCGACCCGGTGGAGTACGGCCAGGCGGCGGCCTCGTGGGGCGCCGCCTTCGTCGGGGGATGCTGCAGGACCACACCCGAGCACATCAGGCAGGTGCGCGCCCACCTGCCCGGGTGACCCGCTAGCGGGACTCGGCGGCCGACGCCGCGCGGGCGGCGCGTTCCATCTCGACCCTGGCGCTGGCGGCGTACTTGTCGACGTACTCCTGGCCCGACAGCTCCATCAGGGCGTACATGATCTCGTCGGTCACCGCCCTGAGCACCAGCCGGTCGTCTTCCATGCCGTAGTAGCGGGAGAAGTCGAGCGGCTTGCCGAACCGCACGCCGGGGCGGATGCCCATCTTGGGCAGCGGGTGACCGGGGGGCATCATCTCGAAGGTGTTGACCATCGCCCACGGGATGACCGGCGCCCGCGACTCCAGGGCCAGCCGGGCGACGCCGGTCTTGCCCTTGTAGAGGCGGCCGTCTGGCGAGCGGGTGCCCTCGGGGTAGATGCCGAGGATCTGGCCCTCGCGCAGGATGCGAAGGCCCGTGCGCAGCGCCGCCTCCGACGCCTTGCCGCCTGAACGGTCGATGGGGACGGTGCCCACGCCGCTGAAGAACAGCCGGGTGAAGAATCCCTTGATGCCGCGCCCGGTGAAGTAGTCGGACTTGCCCAGCGAGATGACCTTGCGCTTGAGCTGGAGCGGCCCGAAGAAGTGGTCGGCGAAGGACAGGTGGTTGCCGGCGAGGATCACCGGACCCTGCTTGGGGACGTTGTCGATGCCCTCGAACCAGGGGCGGAACAGCAGGTGGAGGATCGGCGCCAGAATCGCCTTAGCCACCCAGTAGAACACCCGGCCACCTCCATCAATGTCGTGCACGGTCATCTTCGCATCAGTTCGCGTGTGCTCCTACACCCAGCTCTCGCACAACCGCCCCCGATCGTGCAACGATCGGGAAATTCGGGATGATTTCCATCCGAGGAGCTTGTTATGCCGCTCATGGCGGGCGCGGAGCCGTACAGGTACGAGGCTGGGCAGGTAGGGGTGCTGCTCTGCCATGGGTTCACCGGGACACCGCAGTCGTTGCGGCCGTGGGCGGAGTACTTGGCCGCGCACGGGCTGAGCGTGTCGCTGCCACGCCAGCCGGGTCACGGCACCACGTGGCAGGAGATGAACCGCACGCGGTGGGAGGACTGGTATTCGGAGCTGGAGAAGGCCTTCCAGGATCTGCGCGGGCGCTGCCCCGAGGTGTTCGTCGCCGGGCTGAGCCTGGGCGGATGCATGGCGCTGCGGCTCGCCCAGGTGCACGGCGAGGCCATCAGGGGGGTCGTCGCGGTGAACCCGTCGATCGCCAACGACGTGCCCCTGCTGAGGATCGCCCCGGTGCTGCGCTGGTTCGTGCGTTCCGTTCCGGGAGTGGCCAACGACGTCAAGAAGGAGGGGGTGACGGAGCTGGCCTACACGCGCACACCCGTCGCCGCCGCCTCGACCCTTCCCCGGCTGTGGTCGCTGGTCCAGGCGGAGCTGGAGAAGGTCACGCAGCCGCTGCTCGTCTACCACAGCACCGACGACCACGTGGTGAAACCGACCAGTGTCGCCATCATCAGAAGAATCCTGCCTAACACTCAGATTGAGGAATTGTCAGATAGCTACCATGTTGCGACTCTGGACAACGATGCGGACACGATCTTTGCCGGGAGCCTCGACTTCATCAGGACACATGCCTCGGTACCCTTGCAGAGGGACTGAACGCACGCCGGGGGGCTCCGGGTCCGGTGGAAGTACGTGTGTTCGTGCGGAGGGGAAGGCGCGAGGGTGACGCCCCAGAGTGACGAGGACGAGGTCTGGCGCCAGATCGTCGCGTCCTTCAACGACACGGCCGAGCGCGACTCGGCGGATCAGCCATGGCCCGACAGCGAGAACGTTCCCGCCGAGCCGAGCCGTCGCGTGGTCAAGCCCACCGAAGACACCGACGCCGACCCCGACGAGTTCGCGCGCGAACGCTACGCGGGCGACGAGGCCGACGACGACGGCGAGGCACCGGCCGAGGAGGACGACGGGTACACCCCGCCGCCCCCTCCCCCGCTGCCCAAGGTCGACGTGACGACCAAGGTCGCCTGGGGTGCGCTGTTCGGCGGGCCCGCCTACCTGCTGGTGGCGGCGATGGCGAAGTGGCCGCTGGAGGGGTGGGCGGTCATCCTCGCGGTGGCGGCCTTCATCGGCGGCTTCGTGGTGCTGGTCGTGCGCATGGGTGACGGCCCGCCCAACGACTCGGGCTGGGACGACGGCGCCGTGGTGTGAGCCGTACGGCCGCCCTCCCCCGGGCGGCCGTCAACGCCCCGCGCCATCGGCGAGCCGCTGGCCGGAAGCCTGTGATCAGAAGCCGGTGATCAGAAGCCGGTGGTCAGAAGTCGGTGGTCAGAAGTCGGTGGTCAGAAGTCGACCAGCTCGACCATGACGCTCGCCACGTCTCCGGCGTCGATGCCTTCCGCCTGTCGCACGGCCCGCTTGATCGGCAAGGCGTAGCGGCCGCTGCCCTTGTCAGGGAAGATCGACGTCTTCCAGCTGCTCGCGCCGATCGTCACCCGCACCCGCACCGAGCCGAACCCGCGCCGGGCCCCGCCGGTCAGGTCGTGGATCTCCTCCGACTCCGCCACCGGCAGGCTGACGAAGGTCCAGCTGTCGGCCTTGCGGGCGTCCCAGATCCACAACTCGGCATCGAATTCGACCTTCACGCGCCCAGCATGGCAGGCGGGTCCGACAACATACTCCTCGCATACCCGGCCTCCCTAGGGTCGGGCCTCATGAAGATCCTTCGCAACGCCGCCGTCGTCGCCCTGGGCCTGGTCGCCACGCTCGGCGTGGCCCCCGCCCCGGCGTCGGCCGACACCTACCTGATCGCGCAGTGCGCGAAGAACGGCTACGGCATCCAGGTCTCGGTCCGCTACGTCACCTCGGGCACGACCCACCACTTCAACCAGGTGAAGTGGCGCATCTCCGGCACCGTCGGCGGCAACAACACCATCCGCGTCTCCTTCATGCAGGACGCGCAGCCGGACATCCTGTTCAAGGCGCTGAACTACACCGGAGGCAAGACGGGCGAGCGGAACATCTCGGTCAGCCGGCCGAAGGGACACCAGGTGTTCGTGAAGTTCGCGGCGCTCTTCGACACCAGCGCCTCGTCCGACCCGAGCTGCACCTACCACACCCGCGGCATCTAGGACCCGATGCGACCCCGCCCGCGGTCAGCTGACGGTCGACTTGGCCGTGCGCGGCCCGAAGGTCTCCACGACCCCCGTGTAGCGGTCGTCCGCGTCGACCGCGTGCCCCACGGCCCACACCAGCCGCTTGTCCGGTAGATACGTCACCGCCTGCAGCCGCACGCTGCTGCGCCCGGTCACCGATCCGCCGCGGATGACGGTCGCCGCGCCCTTCTCCAGCCGCATCAGGAAAGGTTCGCCCGGCGTCGACGGGTCGAACCCCGACACCCAGAAGCGCCCCTGCCCGTCGCCGGCGACGCCGTACAGCTGCGCTCCGGTCACGGGCAGGGTCACGCGGCTCCACCGCTTGCCGTTCCACGACAGCACGAGCGGCTGCACGTCGCCGGCCGGGGTGTAGACGCCCCCGACGGCGACGGCTCGTTTGGCGCCGTCGGCCTGGACGTCGCGCAGGTAGCCGCCGGGCACGGAGGGCATCGGCATCGGGGCCCAGGCGCCCGAGGAGTAGCGGAAGGCGAGGGGGGCCTTGCCGGTGTCGCCGACGGCGATGGAGCCGGAGACCGCGTACAGCGACCCGGTCCGGTCGAAGGAGGCGGCGTTCCACTGCTGCTGCTGGCCGGTGACGATGAGCGGGTGACCGCCGCGGCTGCCGACGGCGAAGACGCGGCCCGGCCGGACGTCGACGCCGGTCAGGCGGTCGCGGGAGGTGAGCGCGGGCACGCGGATGCGGTCGAAGCCGGAGGTGTCGCCGTGGGCGAGGTACGGCAGGCCGTCGTGGCCGTCGCCGACCGCCCACACGTCGGTGGCGGAGGAGGCCGAGACGCCGCGCAGGACACTGGCGCCCATGGAGTCGCGCAGGGCGACCTCGCTCCAGGCGGTGCCGTTCCAGTGACGGATGGCGCCGCGATTGCGCCAGACGTCCCAGATCTGCTGCTGCCCGACGGCCCACACGTCGCCGGAGGGCAGCGCCTGGACGTCGGTCAGAGCGCCGTCGGCGTCGAGGCTGATGCTGGTCGACTGCTGCCAGGCCTCGACCGTCGGAGGTTTGGGATCGCCGTGCGCGGCTGGCCCGGCAGCGAATGCTGCGAGCAGGGCGGCCGCCCACGTAGCCATCGCACGCCGCACGAAGCGACGAGTCATGTCCTGATCGTACCGTGGCGTGGATTAGGCCACGGCTGAATGGTGGCTGTGAACGGCCCGGCCCCGGCAGCCTGGGCTCATGAACGCATTCGACTTCCTGCTCGGCTCGTGGACCGTGGTCAATTCCAAGAAGTCACGCGACGGCCGGTGGCAGGAGTTCACGGCCCAGGTGACGGCGGAGCCGAGGCTCGACGGGCGGGTGATCCTGGAGAACTTCCAGGCGGTCTTCCCCGACGGCCAGCGGGTGAAGGGCCTGGCGATCATCGCCTACGACCCGGCGACGGATCTGTGGCACCACGCGTGGCTGGATTCGCGGGTCTCCCCCGACTTCACGCCGGTGGTGGGCAGGTTCGACGGCAACCACGGCGAGTTCCACGCGCCCGGCCTGCGCTTCCGGTGGGAGCGCAGGGCGGACGGCACGGTGGCGTGGGAGCAGGCGGTCTCGGAGGACGACGGGGCGACCTACGAGACGAACTGGCTCATGGAGTATCGGCGGGCGCAGGCGCCGGTGTCAGCGAGGCGATGACCGGCAGGTGGTCGGTGGCGCTGACGAGGTCCGCGGGGGCGGCCTCGGCGCCTCCGCACCAGTCGATCCGCAGGCCCGGCCCGGCGAAGACGGCGTCGATGCGCGAGGAGGGGTTGCGCGCGGTGAAGGTGCGGCCGTCGCCGCGCGGCGCCGCCGGGTAGCAGTCGGACAGCCGCCCGGCGAAGTAGCGCCAGGTCGGCTGGTGGTCGGTCTCGTTGAGGTCGCCGCAGACCACGGGGATGGCGGAGAAGCGGGCGGCGGCGGCCTCGACGAGGCTCATGATCTGGTTCGCGTGGTGCAGCCGCTGGGCGGGCACGAGGGCCAGGTGGATGGAGCCGACCGCGAGCCGCACGCCCTCGACCTCGACGACGGCCAGGGCCAGGCCGCGGATCTCCCGGGGGAAGAAGATCTTCAGCACGTGGGTCTCCTCGTGCAGGATCTTCACCCCCGGGCGGACGTAGACGGCCAGCCCCGCCAGGCGGCGTCCGGCGGCGATGCGCATGCCGGTGAGGTCGGCCAGTTCGTGGCGTTTGCTGCGCCACCACAGGAACTTGGGGGCCTCCTGGACGCACAACACGTCGCAGTCCATCGCCTGGATGACTCTGACCAGGGCGGGGACGTCGTCGTGCATGCCCCTGATGTTGTAGGTGCCGATCCGCACACCCAGACGTTAGCGCTGGCGGGCCAGGTCCGCAGCCCCGACGAGCCCTGCCGACGCGCCCAGCTCGGCCAGGCGCACCTCGGCGAAGGGCCGGTGGCCGCGGCCGGTGAGCCTGCGCTGGAAGCTCTCGCGCGCGCGGTCGAGGAAGAGGTCGGAGGCGCGTGAGACGCCGCCGCCGACGATGAAGCAGCCGGGGTCGAGGATGGCGGCCAGGTCGGCCATGCCCTGGCCGAGCCATTCGGCCAGGGAGGCGAAGGCCTCCAGACACGCCTCGTCGCCCTGACGGGCGGCCTCGGTGACCTCTTCGCCCTCGATGGTGCCTCCGGCGAGCCCCACCAGGGTGCGGGCGCGGTCGGGCTCGGCCGTGGCGATCTCGCGGGCGTGGGCGACCAGGGCGTTGCCGCTGGCGTACTGCTCCCAGCAGCCGAGGTTGCCGCAGCCGCACTTCTTGCCCTCGGGCACGACCTGCATGTGGCCGAGCTCGGCGCCCATGCCCCAGCGCCCTCTGTACAGGACGCCGTCGAAGATGAGCCCGCCGCCGATGCCGGTGCCGACGGTGATGCAGACGATGTGGTCCTGGTCGCGCCCGGCGCCGAACTTGCTCTCGGCCCAGGCCATGGCGTTGGCGTCGTTCTCGACGATGACGGGCAGGCCGACCAGTTCGGTGATCTTCTTCTGCAGCGGTTCCTCGCGCCAGGCGAGGTTGGGGGCGAAACGCACCACCGAGCGCGTCTCGTCGACGAATCCGGCGGCGCCCACGCCGATGGCCTCGATCTGCCGGTCGGCCGACAGTTCGCGCACCACGTCGGCCACGGTCTCGGCGACCTGGTCAGGCCGGTCGGCGGGAGTGGGCCGCAGGGCCTGCGCGAGGATCGTGCCTTCCTCGTCGACCACGCCCGCGGCCACCTTCGTGCCGCCGATGTCAATGCCGATCGTGAGCATTCCGCCGATCACCTTTCAGCCCAGGTCGATGTGCTCCACATTCTGCCTGGTCTCGTCGGCCGGGCGTCGCCTGGGTGCGGGTCGGCTCAGCGTGTCGAGTGCCTGGCGGAAGGCGGCGAACAGTTCGCCGCCTGCCGCGGCCAGGTGCTCGGCGACGTCGGCGCCGCTCTCACGCAGCCCTCCGGCTTCGCGCTGGGCGGCGATGGCCCGGCACCAGGGACAGGCCCGGCAGATGTATTCGTCGTGTTCGGAGACCGCCTCGCTCCACACGTCTCCGCGGTCCTGGCGCCCGCCCCCGGTGAAGGAGCCGAGCACCGACTTGCCGACCTGGCGGGTGGCGCGGCCCTGGATGGTGTCGAAGAGCTTGCGCGCCTCGTCGGCCACGGTGCCGATGGGGTCTTTGCCCGGCTGGCTGGGAGTCTCAGTCATGCCTCGAACCGTACCTCCAGGACGCCGTCGTCGAGCGCCGCCGAGGCGACCTTGCGCCGCGACAACGCCGCAGGCAGGGCGATGATCCTGCGGTACGGCCCGGCGGTGACGATCAGTTCCTCGCCCTTGCGGGCCAGGTCGACGTCACCCTTGCGGGCTCCGGGAAGGTCGAGCGTCAGCGTGGTGCCCTCGACGCGCAGGGGCGGATCCATCGTGGGAGCGGCGAACGGGTCGGCGTCGCCGTACAGCGCCTCGCCCACCTCGGCCAGCGCCTCGACGCCGACGGGCTCCGCCGCCAGGTAGGGCACGGTGTGGATCGGCAGCGGCGCGAACGACTGCTCGGCCTCGCCCAGGAAGCGTGACTGCGCCTCGACCCACCTGGCGCGCCAGGCGTCGGCGCCCTCGGACGGGAAGACCCGGTTGGCGATCACCGCGTCGACGCGGTAGCCGTACAGGTTGAGCAGGGTGAGGGTGCGCCGCGCCTCGGCGAGCACCACGGACTCGGGGGTGAACACGAGCCTGACGGAGGCGCCGGGGCCGGTGAGCAGCTCGCGCACCTCCAGCATGCCGCGGTGGAAACGCTCGGTGGCGCTCATGACGTCGTCGCCCGGGGTGCTGACCCTGGCCATGCTCTTGACGAACGGCCCAACGATCTTGAGGATCCTGCGGCCGACCGGCAGCAGCTTGCTGACGTGCCAGTCGAGCGCCTCGGGCAGGGCCAGCAGGCGCAGCGTCTCGGCGGTCGGCGCGCAGTCGACCACGATCACGTCCCAGCGCCCGGTCTGGGCCTGCTCGCGCAGCTCCAGCAGGGCGATGACCTCTTCGGCGCCGGGCAGGACGGTGATCTCCTCGGAGGTGATCTCGTCGAGGCCCAGCTCGCCCAGGACGTTGCGCAGATACTCCTGCAGCTCGCCCCAGTGGCGCTCCAGCGAGCGCTGGGTGTCGACCTGGTGCAGGTGGAGCGCCGGAGCGATCTCGACCGGCTCGTCGCCGACCTCCACGCCGAGGGCGTCGGCCAGGGAGTGCGCCGTGTCGGTGGAGACCACGAGGGTCTTCAGCCCCCGCTGCGCCGCGAGCGTGGCCGTCGCGGCGGCGGCCGTGGTCTTGCCCACCCCGCCCTTGCCGGTGAACAGCAGGACCCTCATCAAGCCTCTACACGCTTCTTCAGGCCCTTGAGGGCCGTGTCGACGATGACCTTCTCGGCCTTGCGCTTGATCATGCCGATCATCGGCACCTTGAGCTCGACGGCCAGTTCGTATGTCACCTGGGTCCCACTGCCCGCGTCGGCCAGGAGGTAACTCCCGGTCAGGGTGGAGACCATCGTGCCCGACTCGGAGGTCTGCCAGGAGACGCCCGACGCCTCCCACTGGTAGAGCAGGGTGTAGGCGTCGCTGATGACCCCGGCGTCGAGCACGAAGCGCACCTCGGCCGGCTGCCCGTCCTCGTGGTAGCTGAGGACCTCCGCCTTCTTCACCTGCCCGGCCCATTCGGGGTAGGCGGAGAAGTCCGCGATGACCGCCATCACGCTCGCGCGGCCGGCGGCGATGGTGATGCTCGAAGTGGTGCGATCAGCCATGCGACCACCGTACCGGTCGGGTCACCATTCGAGGACGTACGGAACGCCCTTTCCCCGGAAGTGTCCAACGTTGACACACTCGGTGCGGCCGATGCGCATGCGCGGGTAGAGCGGCTGGTGCACGTGGCCGAAGAGGGCGTAGCGGGGCTGGACCCTCTTGATCAGCTCCAGGGTGGCCTCGCTGCCGCGCTCGTGCCGCCGGGCGACGGTGTCGTAGAGCAGCTGGGGGACGGCGGGCGGGATGTGCGTGCACAGCACGTCGACCTCGCCCAGGGCCGCCACCTTGGCGTCGAAGACGTCGTCGTCGAGCTCGTTGGGGGTGCGGTAGACGGTGCGCAGCCCTCCCCCGACGAAGCCGAAGCGCAGCCCGCCGATCTCGGCGGTCTGGCCGTCGAGCACCCGGTGGCCGGGGCGCAGGTGGTCGGCCCACATGCGGGGCAGGTCGACGTTGCCGTAGGTGAGGTAGGCGGGTTCGGGCATCGCGGCGAAGAGCGTTTCGTACTGCCGTCGCACGTTGCGTTCGATGTGCTCGCGCGGGTCGCCGTCTAACGACGCCCACAGCGCGGCCGACATCGAGCGGGCCTCGTCGAACCGTTTGGCGGTGCGCAGCGCGATGAACCGCGCCGCGTTCTCGGCGCCGAACAGCTCGGCGAAGATGCCCTGCGCGGGGTCGTCGTAGTCGACGAAGAGGATGAGATCACCCAGGCAGATCAGGGCGTCGGCGCCCTCACCGGCCCGGGCGAGGGCGTCGGCCCTGCCGTGGACGTCGCTGACGACATGGAGTCGCATGGCCGTCATCCTACGGAGCTGCTGCTAGCGTGAGTATCGTCCGTCCTGAGGAGTATTTCCGTGCGTGAGTACAGCGTCCCTGTCCTGGTGGATGTGCCCGAGTCGGCGAATCTGGCCGAGACCGTCTTCCGACGCGCCCAGGAGCAGCCCGACGCGGTGGTGCTGCGCCGCAAGGACGGCGACGCCTGGCCCGAGGTGACCGCGGCCCGGTTCCGCGACGAGGTCGCCGCCCTGGCCAAGGGCCTGATCGCCGCGGGCGTCGGCCCCGGCGACCGGGTGGCGCTGATGTCGCGCACCCGCTACGAGTGGACCCTCGTCGACTACGCGGTCTGGGCGGCCGGCGCGGTCACGGTGCCGATCTACGAGACCTCCTCGGCCGATCAGGTGCGCTGGATCCTCACCGACAGCGGCGCCAAGGCGGCCTTCGTCGAGCTCGACGACCACGCCAAGACCGTCGCCGAGGCCGTGCCCGAGCTGAAGAACGTCTGGCGCGTCGACGACTCCCTCGACGGCTCGGCCGTCTCCGACGACGAGCTCCACGCGCGCCGCGCGGGCATCAAGGCCGCCGACCTGGCCACGATCGTCTACACCTCGGGCACCACCGGCCGCCCCAAGGGCTGCCGGATCACCCACGACAACCTGCTGTTCGTGGCGCTCAACGTGGTCAAGGGACCGCTGGCGCCGCTGTTCTCCGGCCCCGACGTCTCGGCGCTGCTCTTCCTGCCGCTCGCGCACATCTTCGCCCGGGTGATCCAGGTGGTCTTCGTGGAGACCGGCGCGGTCCTGGGCCACACGCCGAACATGAAGAACGTCGCGCCCGACCTGGCCACCTTCCAGCCGAGCTTCCTACTGGGCGTGCCGCGCGTGTTCGAGAAGGTCTACAACGGCGCCGAGCAGAAGGCGACGGCCGATGGCAAGGGCAAGATCTTCGCCAGGGCCGCCGCGGTGGCCGTCTCCTACAGCAGGACCGGCTCGCCGAAGTTCCTGCACTGGATCTTCGACCGCCTGGTGTACGGCAAGCTGCGCGCGGCCACGGGCGGCCGCCTGACCGCGGCGGTCAGCGGCGGCTCGGCGCTGGGCGAGCGGCTCGGCCACTTCTTCCGCGGCGTGGGCATCGAGGTCTTCGAGGGCTACGGCCTGACCGAGACCACCGCCCCGATCTCGGTCAACATGCCGGGCGGCAACAAGGTCGGCACGGTCGGCCGCCCGCTGCCCGGCACCTCGGTCCGCATCGCCGACGACGGCGAGGTGCTGGCCAAGGGGCGCCACATCTTCGACGGCTACTGGAACAACCCGGAGGCCACCGCCCAGGCGCTGTCCGGCGGCTGGTACGCCACGGGTGACGTGGGCGAGCTCGACGACGACGGCTACCTGCGCATCACCGGGCGCAAGAAGGAGATCCTGGTGACCGCGGCGGGCAAGAACGTCGCGCCGGGGCCGCTGGAGGACATCATCCGGGCCAGCCCGATCGTCTCCCAGGCGATGGTGGTGGGCGAGAACCGGCCGTTCGTGGCGGTGCTGGTCACGCTCGACCCCGAGGCGCTGGCGCAGGTGCGGCTGACGGAGGACCAGATCCAGGCCGAGGTGCAGAAGGCCGTGGACGCCGCGAACGCGACCGTCTCGCGGCCCGAGCAGATCAAGAAGTTCGTGGTCCTGGAGTCGGATCTGACCGAGGAGTCCGGCCACCTCACGCCGACGCTCAAGGTCAAGCGCAACCTGGTCATGCGGGACTTCGCCAGGGAGATCGACGCCCTTTTTGGTGGTTAAATCCCACTAAAGTGTGCCTATGAGGACGCACGCTAAGCGGCCCTGGATCATGCTCGCCGCCGCGCTGGTCCTCCTCCCGGCCCTCGCCTACGGCATCCCCGCCGCCGCGCTGGCGGGCGAGGTGCCGCCCGGCACCCGCGTGGCCGACGTCGACCTGGGCGGCCTGGATCCCCGTGCCGCCGAGGCGAAGCTCACCACGGACCTGGCCTACCTGGCCGACGGACCCCTGACACTCGACTTCGCCGGCACCGAGGTGCGGCTGAGGCCGGGACAGCTCGGCCTGTCCCTCGACAGCGCCGCCACGGTGGCCGCCGCCCGCGACGGCGCATTGACCCCGGCCGGCGTCGCCCGCTCGCTGTTCGGCCGCCGAGCCGTGCAGCCCGTCGTCAAGGTCGACGAGGCCAAGCTGTCGGCCGCCATCGCCGAGGAGTCCGAGAAGGTCGACCAGAAACCGCGCGAGGGCGGCGTGCTCTACCGGGGCCTGGAGCCGGTGACGGTGCTGCCCAAGGCGGGACGCGCCGTCGACAGAGACGCCGCCGCCCAGGCCGTACGGCAGGCGTACCTGCGCGACGACGGCCCGATCACCATCCCGGTCAAGCCCGTGCTGCCGCAGGCCGACCGCGCCACGGTCGAGAAGCTGGCCGCGACCGCCGCCCGCGAGGCGGTCGCGTCCCCGCTGACGCTCGTCAACGGCTCCAGGAAGGCGACGCTCTCCCGCGAGCGGCTCGCCGCCAGGCTGCGTTTCCTGTCCGACGGCAAGGGCGGCTTCGAGCCGCGTTTCAACGCCGGCAAGCTCACCTCTGACCTGGGCGGCCGGCTCGTCGACGAGGAGCACCTGCCCAAGGACGCCACCTTCAAGATCGTCAAGGGCAAGCCCCGCGTGGTGCCCGCCGTACCCGGCAAAGGACTGGACGAGCCCGCGCTCGGCGAGGCCGTCGCCGCCGCCCTGGCGCAGGGCGGCAGCCGGACGGTCGAGGTGCCGCTGAAGGAGACCGCTCCCAAGCTCACCACGGAGAAGGCCGAGAAGCTCGGCGTCAAGGAGAAGGTCAGCCAGTTCACCACGAACTACCCCTGCTGCGCGCCGCGGGTGACCAACATCCACGTGATCTCCGACATCCTCGACGGCCACCTCGTGATGCCGGGCGAGACCTTCTCGCTCAACGGCGTCGTCGGCAAGCGCGACACGGCCCGCGGCTTCGTCGAGGCGCCGATGATCCTCAACAACCGGTTCGTCAACGACGTGGGCGGCGGCGTCTCGCAGTTCGCCACCACCATGTTCAACGCGGTGTTCTTCGGCGGCTTCAAGGACGTGCAGCACCGGGCGCACCAGTACTACATCTCCCGCTATCCGGCCGGGCGCGAGTCGACCGTCTCCTTCCCGCAGCCGGACTTCCGGTGGAAGAACGACTCGAAGTACGGCGTGCTGGTCAAGACCTCCTACACCGCCACCTCGGTGACCGTGCAGTTCTGGAGCACCAAACGCTACGACATCTCCTCGCGCACCTCGGGGCCGTACAACCACCGCTCGTTCGAGACGCTCAGCGAGTCGGGCCCCGAGTGCATCCCGATGCCGGGAGCCCAGGGCTTCGACATCGACGTGTGGCGCGTCTTCAAGCGGGACGGCAAGGTCCTGAAGGAGGAGCGTTTCCACACGGTCTACTCGCCGGAGCCGAAGCTAACCTGCAGCTGACTCTCATCTAATCTTCACGGGCCCCGCCTAGCGTGATTTCTTGTGGGTTCCCTGAAGATCACTGTGATTCGCCCGGAAGAGCTGGGCGCGAGCGAGGTGACGACCTGGCACGACCTGCTGCGGTCGCGCCACGAGCTGGTGAACCCGTTTCTCGCCCCCGAGTTCGCCCAGGCCGTCGGCCGCTGCCGCGACGACGTGCGCGTGGCCGTGATCGAGGAGTCGGGCCGGACGTCGGGCTTCCTCGCCTTCCAGCGCGACCGGCTGGGCATCGGCAGGCCGGTCGGCGCCGGGCTCACCGACGCCCAGGGCGCCGCGCTGGCCGAGGGCCTGGAGCTGGAGCCGGGCGCGCTGCTGAAGGCGTGCGGGCTGTCGGTGTGGGAGTTCGACCACCTGGTGGCCGACCAGTTCCCCGCCTTCCACACCAGCCGCCACCCCTCCCCCGTCATCGACCTGCGCAAGGGCCTGCCGTCCAACAAGACCGTCAAGACCACGATGGCCAAGGAGCGCAAGCTCGAGCGCGACATCGGGGCCGTGCGCCACGACTACGCCACCACCGACCCCGAGGCGCTGCGCACGCTGCTGGGCTGGAAGAGCAGGCAGTACCGGCGCACCGGGCGCACCGACCGCTTCGCCGCCCCGTGGATCGTGCGCCTGGTCCAGGAGCTGCTGCTGATCGACACCCCCGACTTCGGCGGCGTGCTCGACCTGGTCTACGCCGACGACCTGCCGGTGGCCGGGCACTTCGGCCTGCGCAGCGACAAGGTGCTCACCGGCTGGTTCCCCGCCTACGACCCGGCCTTCTCCCGCTACTCCCCCGGCCTCATCCACCACCTGGCCATGGCGCGCGAGGCCGCCGCCCACGGCATCGCCCTCATCGACCTGGGCCGCGGCGCCAAGGAGTACAAGGACAAGCTCAGCAACGGCTCCCTGACGGTGGCCGAGGGCCGGCTGGCCCGCGCGACCCCGGCCGCCGCGCTGCACTGGGCCACCACCGTGCCCGTGCGCGCGCTGCGCAACACCGTGCTGGCCAGCCCCGCCCTGCGGGCACCCGCCGACCGCCTGCTCAAGACGTACGGCAGGCTGCGCAACCGCACCCCTTGACCCCGGCTCCCGCTCGGTTCAGCGTGACGCACAGAGGAGCCGAAGGGGGCCGCCATGGCCGTACACGAGATCCGCATCGACCGCGCGCTCACGCTCGCCGAGCAGCCCGAGACCGGGCACAACCGCTGGCATCCCGACATCCCGCCGGTGGTGCGCTGCGCCCCGGGCGACGAGGTGGTCATGGAGACCCGCGACGCCTTCGACGGCCAGATGGGCCCGTCGGCCACCCTCAAGACCGTGGCCGCGCCCGACCTGGACGTCGTCCACCCGCTCACGGGACCCGTCCACGTCGAGGGCGCGCAGCCCGGCGACCTGCTGGAGATCGAGATCCTGGAGGTCGTGCCCGACTCCTACGGCTACACCGTCCAGGTGCCGGGCTTCGGCTTCCTGCGCGATGTCTTCCCCGAGCCGTTCATGGTGCGCTGGCAGCTGGCGGACGGCTGGGCCGTCTCCGACGACCTGCCCGGCATCCGCATCCCGGCCGCGCCCTTCATGGGCACCATCGGCCTGGCGCCAGGACACCGGTCGCTGGAGCGCATCACCGAGCGCGAGCGCCGGGCCATGGAGCGCGGCGGGTTCGTCCTGCCGCCCTCGGCCGACGGCGCCGTGCCGCGCGAACCTGCCATCGCCGCGAGCGCCCTGCGCACCATCCCGCCCCGCGAGCAGGCGGGCAACGTCGACATCAAGCAGCTCGGCGCCGGCACCCGCCTCTACGTCCCGGTGGACACCCCCGGAGCGCTGTTCTCCGCCGGCGACGCCCACTTCGCCCAGGGCGACAGCGAGACCTGCGGCACCGCCATCGAGATGAACGCGACGCTGCGGGTGCGCTTCGCCCTGCACCCGCGGCTGGCCGCCGAGCGCCGCATCAGGGGCCCGCGCTTCGTGCGCGACGACTACTGGGTGGCGCCGCAGTTCGCCGCGCCACGCCGCTTCTACGCCACCACCGGCATGTCGGTCACCAGGGACGGCGAGGTGGCCGCCGAGGACGCCACCCTCGCCATCCGCAACGCGCTGCTGGAGATGATCGACCATCTCGGCGAGCGCGGGTGGAGTCCCCAGCAGGCCTACGCCATCTGCAGCGTCGCCGTCGACCTCAAGGTGAGCCAGGTGGTAGACGTGCCCAGCTTCCTGGTCTCGGCCTTCCTGCCTGAGGACATCTTCACCGGTTGACCTCGACGCTCTCCAGCACGCCGAGCGCGTCGGGCACCAGTGGCACCACCGAGTAGTAGGTGCTGAGCAGGTAGGAGGCGACCGCCTGCTCGTTGATGCCGGTGAAGCGCACCGACAGGCCGGGCTCGTACTCGTCGGGCAGCCCGGTGCGGCGCAGGCCCACCACGCCCTGCTTCTCCTCCCCGAGGCGCATGACGATGATCGAGGTCAGGCCGCGGTCGGAGACGGGGATCTTGTCGCACGGCAGGATCGGCACACCCCGCCAGGCGATGATGCCCGGACCGGCCGTGTCGGGATAGATCCTGCGGCTGGAGCACTCGCGTCCGAAGGCGGCGATCGCCTTCGGGTGCGCGAAGAAGTAGTGCGAGCTGCGGCGGCGCGACAGCAGCTCGTCGAGGTCGTCGGGGGTGGGCGGGCCGGTGCGCGTGTGGATGCGCTGCTTGAGGTCGGCGTTGTGGAGCAGGCCGAAGTCGCGGTTGTTGACCAGCTCGTGCTCCTGCCGCTCGCGCAGGGCGTGGATCGTCAGCCTCAGCTGCTGCTCGGTCTGGTTCATCGGCTCGTTGTACAGATCGGCCACACGGGTGTGCACGCGCAGGATCGTCTGCGCGACGCTCAGCTCGTACTCGCGGGGCGCCGCGTCGTAGTCGACGAACGTGCCCGGCAGCACCGGCTCTCCGATGTGGCCGGAGGTCAGCTCGATCGCCGCCTCGCCGTACCTGTTGCTGGCCGGCCGGTCCGCGTCGCCCTCCCCGGCGACGCGGACCAGTTCCTCGGCCGAGAGCGTGAGCACGGTGCAGGGGGTGATCGCCTCGGCCTCGCGCACCTCGCGGCCCGCCGGGGGCCTGACGCCCGGCGCGGCCGGCTCGACCGAGGGCACGAAGCTGGGCATGGCCTCGGCGGCCGGGGCGGGCACCGAGGGGGCGGCCGAGACGGCGAAGTGGTCGCCGTCGGCGTACACGCCGAGGTCGGCGCGCGAGCCGTAAGTGCCCGCGCCGAACGCCCTGATCTTGCCGTGCGCGACCAGGACCAGCCCGGCGTCGGGCACCCGGTCGCCGGGCTGCAGGTCGTGCTGGACGAACCGCCCCGCCAGGGCCTCGACGTCGTCATGGTCGCGGAAGGCGGGGATCTCCCGCAGCTCCTCGGGGATGACGCGGACCGACGCGCCGGTGTTGACGAACGAGACCCGGCCGTCGCCCACGGTGTAGGTCAGGCGGCGGTTGACCCGGAAGGCGCCGCCGGTCACCTCCTGCCAGGGCAGCACCCGCAGCAGGTGGCGAGGGGTGATCTCGGCCATCTGCGGCGGGGTCTTGCTCAGCGAGGCGAGCTTGCGGGCCGCCGCCGTGCTCAGGCTGAGCTGTGAGGCGATCTCGGACTGGTCTGTGGTCATCGGGCTCCTCCGAGCAGGTTGGCGATGCGGGTGGTGGCGGTGCCGAAGCCACGCGGACCGGGCTCCCAGCGGGCGTACTCCACGTACCGCCCGGTCTCGCGATGCCAGCGCAGCACGCCCGACATCCAGTCCCGCAGGCCGTCGACGTATCCGGCGACGGTCGCCCTGGCGTTCTCATCGATCTGGTAGTCGTCGAGGTAGGCGGGCAGGTCGGTGGCGGCCACGTGCTCGAACTGCCGTATCCGCGAGGTCATGAGGGCGTCGGCGATGCCGATGGCCTCGGGCAGGTCGCAGCCGAAGAAGGTCTTCAGCACCAGGACGCCGTTGTTGACCTCTCCCTCGAACTGGATCTCCTTCTGGTAGGAGAAGATGTCGTTCATCAGGCAGCAGTAGTCGTGGGCCGCGTTGGTCAGGCTCCACAGCGGCCGGCTGCGCCAGACGTCGGCCGGCACGTCGCGCCCGGCCCTCAGCCTCGACAGTTCCACCGTCAGCTCCGAGCCGAAGGTCCTGCGGCGCATCTCGATGTAGTCGACCGGGTCGGGCACCCGGTTCTGCATGACGTTGGCCAGCTCCCAGATCCAGCTGCTCGTCATGGTCTCGACCGTGTGGCGGAACACCGCGCGGCCGGGTTCCTCCATGTGCTCGGCCGTACGCAGCCACAACTCGGCCAGGCCCCGCTCCAGGGGGTTGAGCGGGGTGGCCACCGGCACCAGGTCGAGCGGCATGAACAGCGACAGCCTGGCGTTCTGCGCCTTGGCCGCGGTCAGGTCGCGGCGGCCGAAGACCGCCGGAAACCAGTCGTCGGCGTAGGTGCCCCAGGTCAGCCAGTTGGTCGACAGGATCAGCTCGCGTTCGGTCGCGTCGGGGTCGATGCCCGCCGCGCACCGCGCGAAGTCGAAGATCTCGATCTTGTGGGCGGTCCACACGCCGTCGTTGAAGCCCATGGCGTGGGCCCACGCCAGCTCCGCCTGGCGCGCGGCGTCGTAGTGGGGGTTGTCGCCCGCCTTGAACGGCATGTAGAAGTCGGGCTCGTCGACCACCCCCACATTCGGGTACGGCGGGGCGGTCAGGTTGCGCATCCCGCCCGGTCCGAGCAGGTGGTGCGGTGAGACGCCGGCGCTCTGCCCGCCCTTGGTGTAGCGGTTGGAGCGCATGTGCCACTCGTGGCCGCCGGCCTGCCAGTCCTGCAGCCCCTTGACGTAGAGGAGCACCGCCGCCTGCTCGTGAGGGAGCAGGCCGTGGTCGGCGAACAGCGGGGGCAGCTCGGTCATCACGGTGTTCTCGAACTGGTGCAGCCGCGAGGTGAGCAGGTCGTTGGTCAGGTCGGCCGCCTGCTGGGTGTCGCAGCCGAAGAAGCGCTCGCACACCAGCACGCAGTTGGACAGCTCGCCCTCCACCTCGACCTCGCGGTGGTAGGAGAACAGGTCGTTGCGCAGGTGCACGGCGTCGGAGAAGGTCTCCATGAGCACCCTGACCGGCCTGCTGTAGGCCACGCGCGGGGGCACCTCGGCCCCTGACACGTGCTCGACCAGGCAGGCCGACCAGGGGGCGCCGCCGACCTTGCGGCGCTCCTCGATGTATTCGATGGGGTTGGAGACCTGGCCGGTCTCGATGTGGAACAGCTCCCACATCGACTCCTGCATCAGGTCGCGGGTGACGTCGACGAAGCGGTCGCGCCAGCACTGGCTGCGGTGCGGGACCGTGCGCTCCCACAGGTCCTTCAGCCCGCGCTCGCACGGGTTGCCCGGCTCGGGCGGGTCGTCGGACATGAACAGCTCGAGCCGGTCGAGGTAGGCCTGGCCGCCCGCGATGTCCCTGCTGCGCTTGAAGGTCTCCAGGAAGTGGTCGTCGAAGAAGAAGACCCAGACGTACCAGTCGGTGACCAGGTCCAGTTCCTCGGCCGGGCAGTCGGGATGGGTGTAGGCGCACATGAGCCCGTAGTCCATGCCGTCGAAGTTGGCCTCGGTCCAGACGACGTCGTCGATCATCTCCATGTCGTGGGCCCACCGCTTGGTGTGGGCCCTGGCACGTTCCATGTGCGGGTTGAGGCGCGCCGGATAAGGGAGGTAGTAGTCGACCTTGAACACTAACCGACCTCGACGCTCTCCAGGATGCCGAGCGCGTCGGGGACGAGCACCGCGGCGGAGTAGTAGGTCGTCACCAGGTAGTTGACGACCGCCTGGTCGTTGATGCCCATGAAGCGGACCGAGAGGCCGGGCTCGTACTCATCGGGAAGGCCGGTGCGCCACAGGCCGATGACGCCCTGGTTCTGCTCGCCGGTGCGCATCACCATGATGGAGCTGAGGCCGTGCTCGGTGACGGGGATCTTGTTGCAAGGCAGCAGCGGCACGCCGCGCCAGGAGGGCGCCTTCTGCCCGTTGATCTCGACGGCGTCGGGGTAGAGCCCGCGCGCGTTGCACTGGCGGGCGAAGGCGGCGATGGCCCTCGGGTGCGCCAGCATGACGGCGGGCTCCTTCCAGACCGTGGCCAGCAGGTCGTCCATGTCGTCGGGGGTGGGCGGGCCCGACCGGGTGTGGATGCGCTGCTTGAGGTCGGCGTTGTGGAGCAGGCCGAAGTCGCGGTTGTTGACCAGCTCGTGCTCCTGACGCTCGCGCAGGGCGTGGATCGTCAGCCTCAGCTGCTGCTCGGTCTGGTTCATCGGCTCGTTGTACAGATCGGCCACGCGCGAGTGCACGCGCAGGATCGTCTGCGCGACGCTCAGCTCGTACTCGCGGGGCGCCAGGTCGTAGTCGACGAACGTGCCCGGCAGCACCGGCTCGCCCGTGTGTCCCGAGGTCAGCTCGATCGCCGCCTCGCCGAAGGCGTTCGACGCCCTGCCGTCTCCGCCGTCGCGCTGCAGCAGCAGGTGCGCGCGAAGGCCCTCCTCACGGTCAAGCAGGTCGTTCAGGGCGGCGGCGGGCAGGGCCAGGATGGTGACCGCGGTCACCGCCGTCGCCGTGAACGACCAGGCCGCCTCCTCGCCGGTGAGCACCTCGTCGCCCAGGTGGTCGCCGTCGGCCAGCACGCCGAGCTGCGTCTGGTTGCCGTAGGCGCCTTCGCCGATCTTGCTCACCTTGCCGTGGGCCAGCAGCAGCACCTCGGTGACGGGGGTGCCCGCCTCGGCGATGACCTGGCCGGGCTCGTATTCACGCTGGACGAATCGTTCGGCCAGCTCGTTCAGCACCTCCGGATCGTCGAAGCCGCGCAGCGGCGCCAGCTCGCACAGTTCGGCCGGGATGACGCGGATCGTCGCCCCGGTGTTGGTGAAGGTCACCCGGCCGTCGCCGAGCGCGTAGGACAGGCGGCGGTTGACGCGGTAGGCGCCGCCGACGACCTGGATCCACGGCAGCACCTTGAGCAGATGGCGGGAGGTGATCTCCTGCATCTGCGGAGGTGTCTTCGTGGTCGTGGCAAGGTTCCTCGCGGCAGCGGTCCCGAGGCTGAGCTGGCTCTGGCCGTTCTCGACGGTTTCGGTCATGCTGAACACCACCCATCAGTTGGTGAGGACGTCGGTCGCGGTTATCGCGAACGATTGGCGATGCGGTCGGCCAGCGCGCTGAGCGCCTGCCGCCCTTCTTCGGTGATCGGCGCGGCGTGAAGGGTCTCCAGGGCCTCGCCCACCCGATCGGCGATGAGCTGCTCGACGTGGGCGAGTGAGCCGGTGGCCGCGACGATCTCGCGGATCTGCGCCGCGTGCTCCTCGTCGAGGGCGGCGTTGCCGTACCAGGTGCGCAGGTGGTGGGCGGCGGGCCCGGCGGCGTGGTCGCGGGCGTGGGCGATGAGCACGGTGTGCTTGCCCTCGCGCAGGTCGTCGAGACGTGACTTGCCGGTCTCGGCGGGGTCGCCGAACATGCCGAGGATGTCGTCGCGGAGCTGGAAGGCCTCGCCGAGGGGCAGGCCCAGGCGGCTGTAGGCGCCCAGCAGCGCGGGATCGGCCCCGGCCAGCTCCCCGCCGATCTGCAGCGGGCGCTCGACGGTGTACTTGGCCGTCTTGTAGCGGATGGTGGTGAGGGTCTGCTCGACGGTGACGCCGTCGCGGGCGGGGGCGAGCAGGTCGAGGTACTGGCCGGTGATGACCTCGGTGCGCATCGCGTCGTAGCGCAGCCGGGCGCCGCGCAGGCGGGCGGCGTCGGAGGTGCAGCCGGCCATCAGCTCGTCGGCCCAGGTCATGGCGAGCACGCCGAGCAGGATGGCGGGTGACTCGCCGAGCACGCGGTGCACGGTCGGCCGGCCGCGGCGGGTGTTGCTGGCGTCCATGATGTCGTCGTGGATCAGCAGGCCCGCGTGGCACAGCTCCAGCGAGGCGGCCGCCGAGATGATCTCGTCGCAGTCGTCGCCTCCCGCGCCGCGCCAGCCCCAGTAGCACAGGACCGGGCGGATGCGCTTGCCGCCGTCGAGCACGAACTCCCGCAGCAGGGCGTAGGCCGAGACGACGTCGGGGTCGTCGACCGGCGAGACGTGCTCGGTCAGGAACGCGGCCAGCCGTTCGTCCACGCGCGCGCGCAGCCAGCGCGTGCGCTCGTCGGTGCGTCCCATGGTCTCAGTTGTCACTCCAGAACCTTCCGTCCCCCGAACCTTCGGTATACGCAAGGTCATGTATCTATCACAGGAAGTAAATGCCGCATCCCGAAGAGCGGAACAATGTGTTCACTCGGGCGTCCGATCCGCCCACACTCGACCACATGTCGACGACTCTGAGCCGGCTGCTGGCGCGGATCTCCTCCCCGGACGATCTCCGTGCGCTCGCGCCGGAACAGCTGCCCGCGCTCGCCGCGGAGATCCGGAGCTTTCTCGTGCGCAAGGTCACCGCGGCGGGCGGGCATCTCGGGTCGAACCTGGGCGTGGTGGAGCTGACGATCGCGCTTCACCGGGTCTTCCACTCCCCCGGCGACACGATCCTCTTCGACACCGGCCACCAGGCGTACGTGCACAAACTGCTGACGGGGCGGCGCGGGGCCTTCGACAAACTACGCAAGCGCGGCGGCCTGTCGGGGTATCCCGAGCCCGCCGAGTCGCCGCACGACGTGATCGGCAACTCCCACGCCTCGACCGCCCTGTCCTACGCCGACGGCCTGGCCAAGGCCAGGCAGCTGGCCGGCGACCGCGAGCACGCGGTCGTGGCGGTCGTCGGCGACGGCTCGCTGACCGGCGGCATGGCCTGGGAGGCGCTGAACAACCTCGGGACCGCCAAGGACCGCCCGGTGATCGTGGTCCTCAACGACAACGGCCGTTCCTACGCCCCCACCCACGGCGCGATCGCCGACCACCTGGCGGCGCTGCGCGGCGACCGCCTGAGCGTGACCGTCTTCGAGAACCTGGGCTTCCGCTACCTCGGCCCGGTGCACGGCCACGACCTGGCCGCCCTGGAGTCGGCGCTGCGCACGGCCCGGCAGCTCAGGGGTCCCGTCGTGGTGCACTGCATCACCCGCAAGGGCGCCGGGTACCGTCCCGCCGAGCAGGACCTGGAGGATCACCTGCACGCGGTGCCCGCCTCCAGCGCGCGGTCGCTGACCAGGGTGTTCTCCGAGGAGCTGTGCGCCCTCGGCGAGGACCTGCCCGACCTGGTGTGCGTGACCGCCGCCATGCCGGGCCCCACCGGGCTGTCGGCCTTCGGCGCCAGGTATCCGGGCCGCATGTTCGACGTCGGCATCGCCGAGCAGCACGCCGTCGCCTCCGCGGCGGGCATGGCGGTGGGCGGGCTGCGCCCGCTCGTGGCGATCTACTCGAGCTTTCTCAACCGCGCCTTCGACCAGCTGCTCCTCGACGTCGCGCTGCGGGAGCTGCCGGTGACGATCGTGCTGGACCGGGCGGGCCTCACCGGCCCCGACGGACCCAGCCACCACGGCATGTGGGACCTGGCGATCCTGTCGGCCGTGCCCGGCCTGTCCGTCGCCGCTCCGAGAGACGCCGTACGGCTGCGCGAGCTGGTGCGCGAATGCCTGTCACTGCCCGGCCCGGCGGTGCTGCGTTTCCCCAAGGGCGCGGCGGGCGCGGAGCTGGCCGCCTTGGAACGGTCCGAGGGCCTCGACATCCTGTGGCGCGGCGGCCGTGACGTGCTGCTGGTGGGCGTCGGCGCGATGGCGGCGGCATGCGTCGATGCGGCGGAGCGGCTGACCTCGGCCGGGATCGGCGTGACGGTCGTCGATCCCCGCTGGGCGCTGCCCGTCGCGCCCGCCCTGGTCGATCTGGCCGCCGGGCACGACCTGGTCGTCACCGTCGAGGACGGCGTGGTCAGCGGCGGCGTGGGCGCCGCCGTCATGCAGGCCTGCGCCCCGGGAGCCCGGGTCCGCACCCTCGGGCTCCCGCGGACGTTCGTCGAGCACGGCACGCGCGAGGAACTCCTGACATCCGCGGGGCTGACAGGACCGGCCATCGCGCGTGCCGTCCGGCTGGAACACCAGGTGTGATCGCCCGCGACGCAGGGTAGTCAAAGTTTTGACCTCCGCTGAGGAGGGTTTGACCTGCACGGCATCGGGGCCACAGAGAGGTTCGATCAACGGATGGCGCGGACCCTCTCCGTTCATGAGGACGTTTCCACGCAAGCACAGCCCAGCAGTCTGGAGAAGGGGGTCGAGATCCTGCGCGCGCTGGCCGGCAACGCGCATCCGGTGGGCGTGGCCCACGTGTCACGGCAGACCGGCCTGCCCAAGTCGACGGTGCATCGGCTGCTGGGCATGTTGTGCGGGCAGCGACTGGCCCGCCGGGTGGGCACGGACTACACGCTCGACCAGGAGTTGTCGGAGCTCACGGGGGCGCTGCGCACCCGGGTGCCCGGCACGCGCCGGGTGGTGCTGCCGCATCTGCTCCGGTTGTACGAAACCACCAGGCAGACGGTCAATCTGGCCGTGGGCCAGGGCCTGGAGGCCGGCTACATCGAGCGCCTCTACGGCTGCGACCGGGTGGAGTCGCCCTCCGACGGCGTCGACCGGGCTCCGCTGCACTGCACGGCGGCCGGGAAGGTGCTGCTGGCCTTCGATCCCGAGCTTCGCCGGGCGTTCTTCAGCCACGGGGTCCTGGAACGTTTCACCCGCCGGACCATCACCCGGCTCTCCGCCCTGGAGCAGGAGCTCGCGGTGGTGCACCGGCGTGGGGTGGCCTATTCGCGCGAGGAGTTCTCCGGGGGCGTCTCCTGCGCCGCGGCCCCGGTCTTCGGGCCCGACGGGCGGATCTGCATGGCTGTCGGGGTGGCCGGTCAGGCGAACGAGAGCCGGCTGGCCGAGCACGGGCCGGCGGTCCTGCGGGTGGCGCTGGCCACGACCACCGCCCTGCGCGCCCGCCGCGGGGCTCCGGCCTGACCCTGGTCGTTGGACCGGCGAGCGGCCGGATGGGCGGCCGGGCGGGTCGCCGGGCGGGTGGCCGGGCGGGCGTGGCGGGCCGCCGCGCCGGGGAGTTCTCCGGCAGAGCCCCCGGGGTCTGCCGGAGCGGGGTTCACGGTCGTCGTCATGGCGCGCCGCCGTCAGTCGATGGCGTTGGCGAGCTGGTGGAGGGCGCTGGCGATGCGGTGCCGGACGGTGTGGCGGGGCCGGGGCGCGTTGCGCACGAGGCGGTGGTGATCGGCCTGCGCGATGCGCTCGCGGTGCTCGATGGCCAGAGCCTGGATCATGATGTCGTCGTTCATCGGGTCCTCACAATCGAGATGTCGCCGCTCAGGGTGCGGACGCTGACTTCCATGGTTCGTTCGCCCTCCGCGGGCTGCTCGCCCTGGTGGAGGGAGGAGGAGACGTCTCCGGACAGGCTGGAGAGGTCGAGCCAGGCGGCGGTGCCCTCGGGGACTCCGAGCCGCACGTCGCCCGATGTGGAGCGCACCTCGGCGTGGCCGCCTCGCACCGCCGCGAAGGACAGGTCGCCGGAGGCGGACTTGGCGATCAGGTCGCCGCCGACCTCGGTGAGGGTGACGTCGCCGGAGGCCGTGCCGACCTCGGCGGTGCCGCCGACCGAGCGCAGGACGATGTCACCCGAGGCGGTCGTGACAGTGGCCTGACCGGCGATGACGTCACATCTGACGTCACCTGACGCCGTCTTGATGCGGACGTTGTCGGCCGCCTCCACCTTCACATCGCCGGAGGCGGTGCCGAGCATCACGTCGGCGACCCGGCCGTTGACGGTGACGTCGGCGGAGGCCGTGGTCACGTCGAGGCGCGAGCCCGTGGGCAGCGCCACCGTGACGCGCAGGCTGGAGGAGCGCAGGCCGCGGCGCTCGTGCGGGGCGACGATGGAGACGGTGTCGCCGTTCTGCTCGACCCTGACCTGCTCGGCGTAGCTTTCGTCGGTGAACCTGGCCGCCTTCACCTCGACCTCGGTGGTCGTGCGGTCGGAGGCGGTGATGTCGACGCGTCCGGCGGGCACGTCGACGTGGAGCGTGATCGGCTTGGGCGTGGGGAACTCGGTCATCTCTGGTCCTCTCGTGGGTCAGCGGGCCCAGCCGCTGATGCGCTTGCCGGGTCCGGAGCGGCCGGGGGGCGGACCGTAGCCGGGCGGGGGGCCGAAGGGCGGGCCGGACTGCGGATTGCCGACCGCCGCTCCCAGCGCCCTGACCAGCCAGGCGTTCACCGAGACCCCGGCCGAGGCGGCCGACTGCTCGATGCGCGACTTGAGTGACTCGGGCAGCCGAAGGGTCATCCGGGCGGTGCCGTCCTCGCCCTCGCCCGGGAAGGGCGGGGCCGGTGGGGCCGGCGGCGCCGGGGGCTCCATGGGGGCCGCGTGCTCGGAGACGAGCGGCGCGGTGACCACGAACTGGGGCTCGCGGCCCCTGATCCGCAGCTCGACGACGCCCGGGTCGATCTGCCTGGTGACCTCGTCGGCCGCGTCGGACAGGACCTCGATCAGCGTCATGCGGACCGCGGGGTCCAGGGCCATGGCCAGCCGCTCGGCGGCCGCGCTCACGTCCGGCCCGGCGACCTCCGCCGCGGAGCCGAGCTCCCGGCGGAGGGTTTCGATGTAGGTCGTCAACTCCATGACGTCATCATGACATCATCGCGACGTCAGCGCAAGCCCTCTGTGACGGTCGTCGGCGTCATGACTGACGCAGGATGTCGTCGAAGTGCGTCATCACCTGGTCCCAGGCCCATTCCCCCAGGATCCACTCGCGGCCCAGCTCGCCCATCTTGCGGGCCCGCACCGGGTCCGACAGCAGGTCGACCAGGGCTTCCGCCAGTTCGTCGACGCCGTCGCCGTCGACGACGAGGCCGCTCTCGCCGTGCCGTACGGCGTCGGGAGCCCCGCCGGAGGAGCCGGCGACCACCGGCAGGCCGCTCGCCGACGCCTCCAGGAAGACGATGCCGAGCCCCTCGACGTCGATCCCGCGCCATCGGGTACGGCAGGGCATCGCGAAGACGTCACCCGCCGCGTAGTAGAGCGGCAGCTCCTCGGCGGGCACCGCGCCCGCGAAGCGCACCGCGTCGCCCAGGCCCGCGCCGAGACGGGCCAGGCGGCGCCGGTAGGGCCCCTCTCCGACGAGCAGCAGCACGGCGGACGGCACCGCGCGCAGCACCCGCGGCCAGGCGCGGATCAGCCGGTCCTGCCCCTTGCGCGGCACCAGCCGCGAGACGCACACGACGATCGGGCGCTCACCCAGACCCAGGCGCCGCCTGACCACCGTTCCCGGCACCTCGGGATGAAAGCGCCCCGGGTCGACGCCGGGCGCGAGCGGCACGAGCAGAGCGGAAGGGATCACCCCCTCCAGCCGGCGGCGCGTGTAGCCGCCCAGATAGGTGACGGCGTCGGCTCCGCGCGCGATGCGGCGCAGCACCGCGCGGAAGCCGGGCGTGGCCGCCCAGGAGGCCTCGTGGCCGTGGGTGAGCATGACGATCCGCCGCGCCCCGGCGGCGCGCAGCCGGGGCGCGAGCAGCCCGAGCGGCGCCGCCGCGCCGAACACGACCGTCTCGACGTCGTGCCGCTCGACCAGCGCCGCGGCCCTGCGCCCCACGTCGCGGGTGGGCAGCATGAGCGAGGTGGGATGCCGGAAGACGGGGTACGGCTGGCGCCGGTCGAAGTCGGCGGCACCGGGCCAGGACGGCGCGTAGACGAGCACGCCCGGCAGCCTGGAGACCAGGCCGTGCACGAACGACTGGATGCCGCCCGGCCGGGGCGGGAAGTCGTTGGTGACGACCAGGACCCGCGTCACGGCTCTGGGAGCCGGTTCACCAGGGCCCAGGCGCGGGCCATCGCGATGCGCTGGGGGGCGGTGGGATGCGAGGCGTAGAGCACGTACTCCAGCGCATCCGGCGACAGGTCGGCGATGTTGGTGATCGCCAGGCGCTTCTGCATGGCGATGAAGGTGGCGGGGTCGCGGGTCAGGTCGAGTGCGTTGAGGTCGGCCCTGGCCTCGATGTGGCGGCTGACGACGTTCTGGGCGGGGCCGGACAGCACGGTGGCCAGGCTCATCAGGCCCATCACCACGCCCACGGCCCTCGGGTCGGCGATCGACGACACCCCCGCGCGCCGCCGTACGAGCGGGAAGAGCAGGAACAGCAGACCCGCGCCGAACGCGGCGCCCAGCCCGCCGATCAGCGTGCCGTGCAGCACATCGTTGGTCTTGGCGTGCCCCAGCTCGTGGGCGACCACCAGTTCGACCTCGTCCTCGGGGGCCTTGAGCAGCGTGTCGTAGACGACGATGCGGCGCGTGGCGCCGAAGCCGGAGACGTAGGCGTTCAGGGCGGTGGTGCGGCGTGAGGCGTCGGCGATGAGCACGTCCTCGACCGGCACGCCGTCGCGCTGGGCCATGGCGAGCAGGTCGGTCCTGAGCTTGCTCGGCGGCATCGAGCGGAAGTCGTTGAAGAGCGGCTCGAAGACCAGCGGGTAGACGAAGGAGGCGAGCAGCGTGAAGGCGAACGCCCCGGCGGCGGCCGGAATCCACCACCGCTTCAGGCGTCTGGCCAGAGCCACCAGGACGACGATCATGATGCCGAGCATCACGACGCGCACCGCGATGTTCTTCAGCCGGTCGGCGCTCCAGGAGGCCCAGTTCTGCGTGGACAGGCCGAAGTCGCGCAGCTGGACTTCGTACCACATGCCCAGGGGCCAGCGCAGGACCTCGACGATCGCGGTGAGCACCAGGACGGCCAGCAGCACCTGGAGCCACCAGGGGCCCTTCAGGCGGGCCAGGGCCCCGCGGCCGAAGGGCGTGGCGACGAGGATCCCGGCGAACAGGATCGTCAGGCCCAGGGAGAGGTAGGAGGGCGTGCTGACGGCCGCGTCGAAGGCCTGGGAGCGGGCGATCTCGGCGGCGGTGAAGTCGCGGGCGGGGTCGGGCTGCACGGTCAGCGGCAGGAGCTGCCAGGGCGTGGTGAAGCCGACGACCGCCACGATCGCCGCGCCCAGCACGGCCAGCGCGATGCCCGCCTCCCTCCGCAGCCCTGGCCGCGTGTTGCCCGCGCCGGACAGGCCGGTGCCGTCTGGCGCCGCCTCGCCCGCCTCGGGCCCGGCGTCCTGCCGCTCGCTCATCCCGCTCCCCCTTCGAGCTGCTCGCGCAGATAAGCGCGCCATCGGGTGGTGAAGTCGCCGAAGGGCGACAAATCCGCGTCACCCTCCAGGGCATCACGGTAGAGCCTCACCAGCCGTTCCTCGCCGAACTCGGCCGCGATCATGCGGCAGGCGAGCCACGACTCCTGGTAGGCCTGCGCCAGCCGGGTCCCGCCGGGGGCGAACGCCTCCGGGCCGGGCAGCCTGTGCGGCACGTGCCCCGCGCGCACCTCCGCCGCCAGCTCGGCGGCGGCGACGGGCACGGGCAGCCCCGCGTCGCGGTAGGCGACGTAGTCGGCCAGGCCTTCCCGCAGCCACAGCGGCGCCCGGCCGGTGCCCGCGGCCACGTGGGTGAGCTCGTGGGCCAGCACCACGTCGCGGCCCGTCGGGGAGAGCGTGGCGAAGGTGGAGGGGACGACGATGACCCTGCCCCGGTCGGCCAGCGCGGCGAGCCCGTCGACGGCGCCGGTGCGGGCCAGCGCCGCGGCCCCGGCGTCGGAGGCGGGGACGACGATCAGGGGGCGCACCGGCGTCCCGAGAACCGCTCCGACCCTGACCGCCGCCCGGTCGGCCCTGCGGGCCAGATCGCCGAGCATGCCGTACGGCACGCTCCGGCCGATCACGGTGGAGCGCTCGCCCCTGGCGAAGACGGCGTCGGGGAAGTAGAGGGACAGACCCGTGGGCGCCGCGGCCGTCGCGGTCACGGTGAGGAGCGCGAGCGCTGCTGCTCTGCGGCTCACCTGGACGGACACCCTCGCAAGGGTATCCGGGCGGCGGCCGGACAGCGCGAAGGCCCCGGCCTGGGTAGGGCCGGGGCCTTCGTGCGCGGGGTCAGCCGCCCGGACGCACCGCGCCCGCGAACGACCGCTTACGCCAGCCGTCCACCTTCTCGATGCGCACGGTCTTGCCCGTGCTGGGCGAGTGGATCATCCTGCCGTTGCCGACATACATGCCCACGTGCCCGCGACCGCTGAAGAACATCAGGTCGCCGGGGCGCAGGTTGCGCCACGACACCTTCGTGCGGATGCGCGCGTACTGGCTGTGCGTCACGCGGGGGATCTTCACCCCGGCCTTCCTCCAGGAGAACTGGACGAGGCCGGAGCAATCGAACGAGCCGGGACCGGTGCCGCCGTAGCGGTACGGGTCACCCAGCTGGGCCTTGGCGGTGGCGACGGCCTTGGAGGCCCTCACCTTCTGCCTGGCGGCCCTGGCCGCACGCGCGCTCATCGTGACCTTGGCGGTCTTGGCGGTGGTGACGGCCTGGGTGCCTGCCGGCACTGCCTGCACCTGAACCGGCCGCGTGGAGGCGGCGGCGGGAGCGGTGTGGGTGACGGCCAGTCCTGTGGTCAGGACGACTCCACCCATGGCAAGGCACGACAGACGGGGGATTCGACGGGTAGACAGTGTGTCTCCTTGGGACTTCCACGAACGCCTACCGGGTTAGCTGACGGATTCGGGCGTGGAAGTCGCCCTACGGCACGGTGACGCGCCGACTCACCCCAGTACCTTGGGTCCCCGGTTCCGCGCCTCCTGGCTGCGCGGATTCGGCAAGCGGATCTCTATCTGTCCAGATCGGCGGCATTGGGGCGGCCGATGCGTGAAATGCGACGACATGGCTTGAGCGCCGCGAGGCCAGAAGGTACTCGGGTCGTGAGGGCAGGGCAAAGCGAACGTAAAGAGTCAGAATTTCGACGCCTAACAGTCAGGGCGTCAACTCCTGATAAATCCGTGGAACGTTACCAAGATGTGAGCCTCGTCACAGTCGCCTCCTCACAGCGACGGTCAAGTCACTCCTGTCACATATGTCACACCAGTTCGTAGATCGCGTAGCCGAAGCCGTCGAGCCGCGCCCCCTCCGCGCCCGATCCGAAGATCAGCCGCCCCTGAGGCGGATCGATCGGCGCGGCGGCGGGAGCGGCCCCCGGATTGACGGCGATCAGGAACCTGCCCCGGCGGTAGACGAGCGGGTATCCGGCGTGCAGCACCTCGACCTCTCCCGAGGTGCCCAGCTCCGGGTTGGCGCGTCGCAGGGCGATCAGGTCGCGCACGGTGTGCAGCAGCGAGCCCGGGTCGGCGCGCTGGTCGGCCACGTTGGGGCGGTCGGGCGAGGGGTCGGCGGGCAGGTAGGTGACGGCCGGGTCGGCCTTGTCCCACTGCATCGGGGTGCGCGAGCCCGCCCGGTTGTAGTCGGGGGTGATCTGGCTGCCCTCGAGGTCCGGCAGGCCGGGCACGTAGCGCATGCCGATCTCGTCGCCGTAGTAGATCGCCGGCAGCGTCGGCCAGGTCAGCAGGAAGGTGTAGGCGGCGCGCAGCTGCTCCGCCGTGCGGGCGCCGCTGGCCAGGCGCGGCCAGTCGTGGTTGGAGGTCGGCAGCGAGATGTGCCCGCTGCCCCCGATGACCTCGACGGCCTCGCGCCACTCCGCCAGGAAGTCCTCGGGCGAGCCGAGACCGGCCGCGTCGAAGAAGCACGACTCGACCTTCGCCCAGCGGGTCTTGACGGCGCCGTTGTCCCAGAGCGAGCGGAAGGCCATGCCGGAGAAGTGCAGGAAGAAGTCGGCGTGGAAGCCGCCGGGCACGGCGACCTTGGGGTCGCTCCACTCGCTGAGCAGGACCGCCTCCGGGTGCCGCCGGTCGATCCAGCCCCGCAGCTCGCGCCAGAGCTTGGCGGTCTCGACGCGGTCGGGGTCGTCCTTGACCAGCGAGGCGGCCATGTCCACCCGGAAGCCCGACACGCCGAGGTCGATCCAGTGGGTCATGATGTCGCGCAGTTCCTGCCGGTTGCGCCTGGGGCCCTCGGCGTCGACCGGCTGCCGCCAGGGCTCGGCGGGGTCGGTGCGGGCGTAGCCGAAGTTCAGCGCGGGCTGGAAGGAGAAGAAGTTGGGCAGGTAGGAGCCGGGACGGCTGCCGGGCGAGGGCACGAATCCGGCGACCTGGCTCTCCGACCAGATGTAGCGGTCGTCCGTGGGGTCGTCCGCGGCGGCGCGGAACCACGCGTGCTGGTCGGAGGTGTGCCCGGCGACGAGGTCGAGCAGGACGCGGATGCCCTTGCTCCTGGCGGACTCGACGAGCCTGACCATGTCGTCCTGCGTGCCGTACCTGCGGTCGACGATGCGGTAGTCGCGCACGTCGTAGCCCGCGTCGCCCATCGGGGAGTCGAAGCAGGGGTTGAGCCAGACGGCGTCGACGCCGAGCCAGGCGAGGTACTCCAGGCGGGATTCCAGGCCCGCCAGGTCGCCGATGCCATCGCCGTTGCCGTCGGCGAAGCTCTGGGGGTAGATCTGGTACAGCACTGCGTCACGCAGCCAGTCGGTCATGGGTGGCCTCGCGATCAAAGGGGGACATATCCCGCCAGCATCCCCCGACGAGGCCCGCTGTAACCGGTCGGCCGAGGGGATGTCGATCGTGCGGGCCCGCTACGGCCGTACGGCTCCGACGAGCGGTCTGCCGTAGTCGGACAGGGACACGACCTTGACCACGTCACCGGTCTGCGGCGCGTGGACGATCTTCCCGTCGCCCGCGTAGAGGCTGACGTGGCCGAGTCCCTCGCTGAAGATGAGGTCGCCGGGCTGCAGGGAGTTCAGGTCGACCATGCGGTTGTTGGTCTTGCCCCAGTTCCACTGGTCCCAGGTGGTGCGGGGCAGGTCGACGCCGCCCTGGCGCCAGGAGGCCTGGGTGAGCCCCGAGCAGTCGTAGCCGCCCGGGCCGGTGCCGCCGAACTGGTAGGGCTTGCCGACCTGGGCGTAGGCGAAGGACAGGGCGGCGGCGGCGTTGCCGGTGGCGGGGCCGGTGTACTTGATGCCGGCGCTGTTGGGGTCGCCGACCCGGTAGGCGCCGAGCCGCACGAGCAGGGCCTTCTGCTGCTTGATGAGCTTGAGCACCTCGGCGCGCTCGGCGGCGGTGCTGTCACGGTGCTTGTCGGCCTCGGCGAGGGCGGCCTGGGCCGCGTCACGCTTGGCCTTGAGCCCGCGGTTCTCCGCGTCGAACTGCTGCAGGCGCTGGGCGCGCTCGCCGGTGATCTGGCTGGACAAGGCCATGCCGTTGAGCAGGAGCGTGGGGTCGTCGCCGCCCATCATGGCGGGCCAGGAGACGACCGTGGTGCCCATCCGGTAGGTGTCGGCGGCCATCTGGGTGACCTGGCCGCGCAGCCCGGCGACGGTGGCCAGCTTCTCCTTGTAGGTGCCGTTGAGCTTGGTGTAGCGGCCGCGGGCCGTACGGTACTCCTCAGCGGCCTTGTTGTAGCGGTCCACGACCTTGTCGGCCTTGTCGTTCAGCTTCTCCAGGCGGGCCTTGGCCTGTTTGATCGTGGGTCTGGGATCGGCCATGGCCCCACCGGGATGCATCAGCAACACCCCCGCCGCCAACGCGGCGGCCAGCGGCACCCGGCCCAACCTCACAGCTTCGCCTCCCAGTGATCACGCCTGGGGCGAAATAGTACAGAAGTGGCGGATGGGAAAACCCACCTTCGCCCGATTTGTAACCTAAGCCCGTCCGAGCCTGCGCAGCAGCAATGCCGACGAAACGGGTCTGGCTGACATTTTCCGCACCGAATCGGCCACCTCGCGGTCGGAGGAGACCACGGCCACGGCCCGGCCGGCCGGTTCGGCCCGCACGAGCTGGCGGATCATGTCGTCGGCGATCTGGCCGGGCGGGCTGAAGATCACCCGGACGCCGCGCGGCGCGTTGACCGCGACGTGCGAGTTGAGCTCGGCGCCGTCGAAGACCACGGTGACCTCGATGCGCGTCTGCGCGACCAGGCCGGCCAGCGCCGTCATCAGGCGGGCCCGCTGGTCGGCCAGGGTGAGGGTGCCGTAGCCGGTCTTGGTGACGTTGTAGCCGTCGATGATCAGGTGCACCTGGGGCAGGGCGAGGATCTGGTCGAGCAGCTGCGGGTCGTCGTCGGCCAGGGCACGCGCGGGCACGCGCACGCCACCGCCCTCGGCGCTCGCGCCGACCACGGAGTCGGCGGGCCGGTGGATGGTCGTGGGCAGCGCCAGCTCCCTGCGCAGGCCGGCCGAGGCGTCCTGCAGCGCGTCGAGCAGCACGCGGATGCGGGCGTCCTCGATGCTGCGGCCCTCGCGCGCGGCCCGGCGCGAGGCCTCCAGCTGCCTCTCGACGTCGGCCAGGCGCTCCTTGAGACGGCGCACCTCGGCCTCCAGCGCGCCGGAGGCGGCCGCCTTCGACTCCAGGGCGGCGTGCGCCTCGTGGTCGAGCTCGGCGGCGCGGTGGTCGGCCGCCTTGGCGCGCCCGCGCGCGTCGTGGAGCTTGCGCCGCAGGTCGGCGTTCTCGGCGCGGGCGGCCTTGAGCTGCTCGCGCACCCGCTCGATCTCCTCCTTGGAGGCGGCCTTCTGCGCCGCCAGCTGCTCGCGCAGGCGCGTGACGGTCTGCTCCTGCGCGCTGCCCTCGGCGGCGGCGGCCACCTGCTCCAGGTCGGCGCGGGCGGCCTCGACCATGTCGGGCCAGCCGGGCGGGCGCATGAGGTAGGCGGCAGCGGCGACCACGACCGGGTCGGCGGCGGGCGGCACGGTGCCCTCGGCGAGGCTGGCGGCCAGCTCGGGCCAGCCCTTCTCGACCGCCTCCGCGACCGCCTCGCGGAACTCCTTGTCGTTCTCGAGCTGCGCGGCGATGGGAGCGCTGCCCAGCTTGGCGCGCTTGCGCGGGTCGAACTTCGCGATGTTGCGCAGGGGCGGCGGGACGAGCGCAGAGGGCATCGACCCGAGCACCTGAGCCGCCAGGTCCACCACGTTGAGCCGAACTTGCTCAGGAAGCGGACGAGACAGGCCCTCTCCGGCTGAGCTCATCCCGGTGCCTCCATCACGTTGTCTTTCTGTCACAAGGGTACGGCTGCCGAACAAGTGGTGAACCTAGACAAGCGCTTGGTTGGCGTGTACGACTGTGCCATGCCGGAGCAGCTGCGCACCTCCACCAGGGATCTCGACGACCTGCGCACCCGCCTGACCGCCTGGCTCGGCGGCCGCCTGGGCGCCCCCGCGACCGTTTCCGAGCTGGAGCGGCCCGAGGCCAACGGCATGTCCAGCGAGACGCTCTTCTTCACCATCGGTACGGCACAGCGCTGCGTGGCCCGCCTGGCCCCGGCCGCGGAGGCCGTCCCGGTGTTCCCCAGCTACGACCTGGGCACGCAGTTCGAGGTGATGCGCCTGGCCGGAGAGCTGGTCGCCGCCCCCAGGGCCCTGTGGTACGAACCGGACCCCGGCTTCCTCGGGGCGCCGTTCCTGGTGATGGAGCGGGAGGAGGGCATGGTGCCGCCGGACGTCATGCCGTACACCTTCGAGGGCTGGCTCCTGGAAGCCGCGCCGGAGCAGCGGCGCGCCCTGCAGGACCGCACGGTCGCGATGCTGGCGCGGCTGCACCAGGCCCAGGTGCCGCCGGGGCTGTTCCCGGACTCCGGGCTGCGCGCCCACGTCGACGCCTCGCGGGCCTACTACGAGTGGGCGCACTCCGCGATGCGCATCCCGCTGCTGGAGCGGGCGTTCGGGTGGCTGGAGGAGCACTGGCCGGACGCGCCCGGACCCGACGTGCTCAGCTGGGGCGACGCGCGGATCGGGAACGTGATGTACCGCGACTTCGCGCCGGTGGCGGTGCTCGACTGGGAGATGGCGGCGCACGCCCCCCGCGAGGTCGACCTGGGGTGGATGATCTTCCTGCACCGGTTCTTCCAGGACGTCGCCGAGGTGTTCGAGCTGCCTGGGTTACCGGACTTCATGCGGCGGGAGGACGTCTGCGCCGCCTACCGCGACGCTTCGGGGTACGAGCCGCGGGACATGGGGTTCTACGAGATGTACGCGGCGCTCCGGCACGGGATCATCATGGCCAGGGTGTGGCACCGGCGGATCCACTTCGGGGAGCAGGAGATGCCTGACGATCCCGACGACCTGGTGATGCACCGCGCGGCGATCGAGCACATGCTCGCTTCGTGATCTCCCGGGGTCACGTCGCGTCGTAGACCAGCAGGGCGATCTGCACCCGGTTGTTGAGGTCGAGCTTGGTCAGGATGCGCGAGACGTGCGCCTTGACCGTGGCGACGCTCATGTACAGCTCCGCGCCGATCTCGGCGTTCGACCTGCCCTGGCCGACCGCCATCGCCACCTCGCGCTCCCTCTCGCTCAGCTTGCCGAGCAGGGTGCGCGCCCGCGTGCGCCGGTCGTCGTTGCCGTCGGCGACATGCGTGATCAGCTGGCGCGTCACGACCGGGGACAGGATCGGCTCGCCGCGCGAGACCCTGCGGATGGCCTCCACCAGCTCCACCGGAGGGATGTCCTTCAGCAGGAAACCGGCGGCTCCCGCGCGCAGCGCCCGCAGGACCTGGGCGTCGGCGTGGAAGGTGGTCAGCACCACCACCTCGGGCGGCGCCGGGGCCGCCCTGAGGGCCTCGGTGGCGGTCAGGCCGTCGACCTCGGGCATGCGGATGTCCATCAGCACCACGTCGGGCTTGTGCAGGGCGACCAGGCGGGGCACCTCGGCGCCGTCGGCGGCCTCACCCACCACCTCGACGTCGGCGACACCGCCGAGGATCATCGACAGGCCGGCACGCACCAGGGCGTCGTCGTCCACGATGGCCACACGGATCATGCCGTCCACCCTGTCACACCCACCTTCCCCTACGTCTTCCAAGGTGTGCTCGCTCACGTCTTCCACGGCCGTCGGCTTACGCCTCCCACGGCCCGCCCGCTCACGTCTTCCACGGGAGCCAGGCCTCCACCTCGAACTCGCCCTCCGGTGTCGGCCCGTAGCTGAGCCGTCCCCCCAGCAGCGAGGCCCGCTCCGTGAGCCCGATCAGCCCCGACCCGGAGCCGGGGATCCCCATCCCCCGCCCCGCCCTGGCCGGGAGCCGGTTGCGCACCCGGATGCCGAGCCCCTGACCCGCCACCCCGCCCACACTGATCGACACCGGCACCTCGGGAGCGTGCTTGCGCGCGTTCGTCAGCGCCTCCTGCACGATCCGATACGCGTCCCGCCCCACCCGCTCGGGCACCTCGCCCGCCTCGACCTCCAGCTCCACCCTCATCCCCGCCTGACGACACTCGGCGACCAGGCCCGGCAGGTCGTCCAGGGTGGGCTGCGGGCGCTCGGGCGTCGGCTCCTCGGCGTCACCGGCGCGCAACACCCCGATGACCTCGCGCAGATCCTGCAGCGCCTGGTGCGCGCTGCCCCTGATCGCCCCCGCCGCCCTGGAGACCTCCTCCGCCGGAGCGTCGGGGCGGAACTCCAGCGCCCCGGCGTGCAGGCTCAGGATCGAGATCCGATGGGCCAGGACGTCGTGCATCTCGCGGGCGATGCGCTCGCGTTCCAGCCGCCTGGCCTCCTCGGCCGCCTGGTCGGCCTGCGCCCGCAGCGACCACACCAGCTGCCGCCTGGCCCTGACCACCATGCCCCAGGCGAAGATCGCCAGCAGCGCCGCCTCCGTGACACCCACGTTCACCCAGAACGGCAACGTCGGATCCGGCCGCAGCTGCGCCGACGGCAGCACCGTGAGGAGGTTGACCAGCAGGATCGGCCCCGACACGTTGAACGCCCGGTGCACCGCCACCGTGAACAGCGCGACGGCGGCCGGCGGCCCGGCCAGGATGAAGTAGGTGGTGATCACCGTCATCACCAGGCACAACCCGACCGGCCACCTCCGCCGCAGCCACACCGCCACGCAGGCCAGCGCGGCCAGGAGCTGCTCGAAGTCGGAGACGCGGGTGCCCGACGCCTGGAGCTCGCCGAGCAGCGCCAGCGTGGCGAACGCGCAGAGCGCGAAGATCACGATGTCGACGAACCAGTCACGCGTCGAGCGCTTGACCGGCCGTCCGTCCTGCCCGTCCCCCAGCAGGACCGAGGGGAGCAGCCACCGATACTCCGTCACACCATCCGAGCCTAGGCGCTGCGACCTGCGAGAAGACAGCTACCAAAGTCGGTGGGTCGTTCGACTGTGGTCCGACGCGGCGAGCGGCTCCCATGGGCCACTCTGGGACCATGAGGGTGTTTCTGGAGGTCGTCGGCGTCCTGGCCGTGATCCAGGGTGTCGGCGCCGCCATCAGCGACAGCGGCTGGTTCGTGATCAACCTGCTGCCCGTCCTCGACGGGCACGAACTGTTCGCGGGCATCGCCGTCGCCGTGCTCGGCGCGGCGACCTGCCTGGCGGCGGCGTCGCAGAGTTCTCGCAATGTCCAGAAGAAGGAACGACGGTGACCACACTCCGACCTCCGCGCAACCAGGTGGATCCCAGGGCCGTGGCCTGGTGGACGACCGAGCGGCTGATCCTTTCCGTGATCGTGGTGGGTGTCGCGTTCGCCGCCTACTGGTTCTTCACCGACCGGCCGTGGTGGCTGACGCTGCTCGTGGTGGCGCTGGCGGTGTTCTGTTCCGTCATGTCGTTCGTGGGACCGCGGATGCTCTACCGCTTCCAGCGGTGGGAGGTGACGGAGGAGGCCGTGTACACACGCAAGGGCTGGTTCGAGCAGACGTGGCGGGTGGCGCCGATGTCGCGCATCCAGACGGTCGACACCAAGCGGGGGCCGTTGCAGCGCATGTTCGGGCTGGCGGACGTGAAGGTGACGACCGCGTCGGCGTCGGGGGCGATCGCCATCGAGGCACTGGACGCCGATCTCGCCGCCGACCTCGCGGCACGGCTCACCGCGATCACCCAGGCGACACCGGGTGACGCCACGTGAGCGCCCCCACCGGCCCGTCCGAGCGTCCGGAGGGCTTCACACCGGCGCAGGCGTCGCCGTCGGCGGCAGACCGGGCACCCGTGGCGGGCCCGTCAACCGACCCCGCTCCCGCCGGCTGGCGCACCCTCGACAGCAGGAGCCTGGCCGCCTCCTCCGTCCTCTCCCTCGCCATCGCCGTCCCCGTCACGCTCGCCGTCCTGCGCTTCGCCAACGGTCAGCACTGGCCGATGTTCTGGATCGTCGCCGCGTGCGCCGCCGCCCTCGTCCTGGTGATCATCTCGGTGCTCACCTACGACCTGCTCCGCCTGCGCACCACCACCTGGCGGCTCACCGCCGAGCGCCTGGAACTGCGCAGCGGCATCGCCGTACGCCAGCACCGCTCCATCCCCCGCGACCGGGTGCGCAGCGTCGACCTCAAGGCCGACCCCGTGCGCCGCGTCCTGGGCCTGTCCGTCGTCAAGGTGGGCACCGGCGAGCACAACGCCGGCGGCGACAGCACCCTCACCCTCGACCCGCTGAGCCGTACGGAGGCCGAGCACCTGCGCGGCGTGCTCCTCCACTCCGAACACCACGCTGCCGAGGGCACGGCCGCCGAGCAGGGCCCGCTGTCGAGCTTCGACTGGTCGTGGACCAGGTTCGCGCCGCTGACCGTGTGGTCGTTCATCGGCGCCGCCCTGGTCGTCGGCATCGTCTCCAAGCCGCTCGGCTGGCTCGGCATCGACCTGTGGGACAACGCCGTACGGCAGGCCGCCTGGGGCTGGCTCACCGCCGACCCGTGGCTGCGCGTCCCGCTGATCCTGCTGGCCAACGTGCTGCTCGGCGTCGTCGGCGCCGCCGTCGTGTTTGCCGTCCAGTGGGGCAACTACCGCCTGGAGGAGGAGCCGGGACGCCTGAAGCTGAGCCGCGGCCTGCTCACGACCCGCTCGCTCACCATGGAGGAGCGCCGCCTTCGAGGCGTGGAACTGTCGGAGCCCCTCCTGGCCCGCCTGGGCGGCGCGGCGCGCCTCAAGGTGGTGGCCACCGGCCTCAAGCGCAAGGCGGAGGAGAACGAGTCGGCCGAGGACCTCTCGGCGCTGACGCCGCCGCTGCCCCGCGCCGACGCCGTACGGCTCGCCGACCATTTCACCGGCGGCCCCCTCCCCCGCCTGCACCCCCACCCGCCCGCGGCGCGCGCCAAACGGGTACGCATGTCGCTGATCGAGGTCGCCGTCATCGTGGCCGCGCTCGCCGCCGCCGACTGGCTGTGGCTGCCGTCGTGGGTGTGGGCGGCATTGATCGCCTACGTCCCGTTCACGCTGTGGCACGCCCGCGCCGACTACCGCGCCCTCGGCAACGCCCTCGCGCCCAGGCACCTGATCACGCGGATGGGGGTGAGCAACCTGCGCACGGTGGCGCTGGAGCGCAAGGGGATCATCGGGTGGGAGATCAAGCAGTCGTACTTCCAGCGGCGGCTCGGGTTGATCACCGTCCGCGCGACGACGGCGGCTGGGGCTGGGCATTACGACGTGGTGGACGTGGGGCAGGACCACGGGCTGGAACTGGCGGGGGAGGCTGTACCGGGGCTGCTGGAGCCGTTCGTGGTGCGGTGAGCAGCCGTCGGGAGGGTGCTGCGGGGGTGGGCTCGATCGCGGTGGTCTGGAGTTGGCGCGCATCAGGGCGTCGCCGTCCTCGTGCCCGTACGACCCCGATGGCTCTCGGGGGCTGCAGGAGCGGCCATCCGATTCCGCATCCTCATCGACCAGTACGGGGCGGATCCGCACGCTCCTGACTGGGACCTCGATCACATCGCTTGTCATCGATGCCGTCCCTCTCACCAGTGCCCAGGCACGGGGGCTGAGCGAGGGCTGGCAGGGACATCCGACCGAGCTGATCCACACACTTCGTCACGCGAAGAACGTCAGCACGGCGCTCCAGCCGCGACTCACACATCCTCCCCTGACACGTCAGCGACAGGCCTCCGAAGTGCATGTTCGGCCTTCCTGCCTCGCGCTCAAGCCTGCTTGCCCATCTCCTGGCCTCGCCGCAGCTCCCAAAGCCCTCCCCTCACGGCAACGGCCGGGGAGCGCGAGGGGCCGGCAGGCCCCTCGTCCGGGGGTGTGGGGGTGCGCCGCCAGGCGCACCCCCACCGGGCACAGCCCGAGCACGCATGCGCCGAAGGCGCACGACCCGCGAGGACCATGCTGTCAGCTGCCGGTGGCGCCGCCCTTGAGGTAGGCCTCCACGGCCTTGGCGATGGTCATGGCGCCCGCGTCAGCCTCCTTGGGCTCGAAGATCTTCACCTTCGGGCTGTTGTTGGCCGCGTCCACAGGCAGCACCGCCCCGGCGTACGAGATCTCGATCACCAGTGCCCCCTTCCTGACGAACAGGTTCGTGCCCCCGTTGAAGAACTCGTTCTTCCGGTCTCCCAGGTACTGCGAGAACGCCGCCTCTCCCAGCCCCTTGTGGTCGGTGAGGGGCCCCCAGGTCATGCGCTTGTCGCCGATGAAGTCCTGCATCAGCTTCGCCGAGCCGTACTTCTTGGTGTAGAAGCCCTTCGCCGACACGGGGTCGGCCGTGCCTGCGCGGTTGGCGAAGTCGTGGATGGTGATCATGACGGAGGCGAGGCGTTTCATCCCGGCGGAGGCGGGTCCGTTCTGGGTGAGCCAGCGGCATTCGGTCTGCCTGTCGTTGCCGTCCTCCAGGGCGCGGGTGCGCAGCTGGGCGTCGGGGACGAGGGCCGTGGCGGCCTCGGAGGCCGCCTGGCAGAGCGGGGGCATGGCGGCGAGCGTCGACTGCGAGGGGGTGGGGCGGGCGCTGGGCGAGGTGGTGGCGGCGGGTTTGGGTGAGGCGAGCGCGCCGGGGTGCTTGGCCTGCCAGTCGGCCAGGCCCTTGGCGACGTGCCCGATGATGCCGCTGACCTCGCGGACGGCGTTGGCCTCGGTGATGGACTGCTTGGTGTCGTTGGTGAGCACCAGGGCGTCCTTGCGCTGCTGGCCGGCCTGGAAGCGTACTTCGATCGTCATGTCGCCGACGCGGCCGAAGGCCTGGCCGTACGCGTAGGCGAGGACCTTGTCGCGGCGCCAGGTGTACTGCGCGTAGGCGCCGTCGCCGACGCCGGGGATGTCGGTGACGGAGGAGGAGTAGTCCTTCTCGCCCGGTTTGAGGGTGGGTTTGTGGGTCTCGCGGTAGCGGGCGGAGGTGTAGTCGAAGTCGTAGGACTGCTCGGCCATGGCGCGGCCGGTCTTGGCGCCGTCGGCCTTGTGCTGGTCGATCTTGACTTCGATGGTGCGCGAGCGCGTGTATTCGCCGAAGGAGATGTTGAGGTTCTCCCAGGTGCAGTCGAAGTTGACCGTGTAGTCGCTCTCGCGTGAGTCGCCGCGCACGGTGGCGTCGGGCACCAGGCGTTCGACTTCCTGCTTGGGCAGCATGGTGCAGACGTCGGGCGGGGCGGCGGCCACCGCGGCGGCGGGGGCCTGCGAGGTCTTGACGTCGACGACGTCGGGGGTGCCCGCCGGGCTGCTGGTGGAGCGGTTCTCGAGCCACAGGTAGCCGCCCACGCCCCCGCCGACCAGCACGACCACGACCGCGGCGCCAACGGGCAGGATCCAGCCGCGTCGCCGCTGCGGCTGCGGCTGGGTCGGCGGCTGGGTCGGCGGCTGGTAGTACGGCTGCTGCGGCATTCGGTAGGGGTTGGTGGGGGGTTCGGTCACTGAGACTCCCGAGGTAAGCCCATCAGATGGCGACACATGCTAGTAATGGCGCTTGCAGGATGCTTAAAGCTCCTTCGCGATGGTCTGGGCGGCCTTCTGGGCGATGTCGCGATCCTCCGGTGAGAGCCCGCTGTCGCGCCGTACGTCCAGGGAGACCTCGACCAGCAGGTTGCTCAGCCGGAAACGCACGGTGCTCCGCCCCCGGTTCCTGCCGGTCTGGTCGTCGTGCTGGATGTAGGCGGCCTCCCCGACTCCCTGCAGATCGGTCACGTCGCCCTGGTTGACCCGTTCGCCGTCGAAGACCCTCTTGGCCACCTCGGGACCGCTCACCTTGCCCGACGGCTGCTGCGGCCGCAGCCTGAGCGTCAGCGTGCGCTCCGCCGTACTGCGCACGAACCTCTTCCACCCGCACACCCCCGCGGCTCCGCGCGACAGCTCCACGTCGCCGCCGCCGAGCAGGCCCGCGGCCTGCTCGGCGGTGATCACCTCGCACGGATCGGGCGCCGTCGCGAACCGGCCGGTCTCGGCCGGCCGGTTCAGTACGGCGAAGCCGCCCCACGCCAGCCCGCCCGCCACCACGAGCGCGACGGGCGCCAGGAGCCACTTCTTGCTGATCGGCGCCCGCGACGGCCGCAGGGACAGCCTCCGCTCGACCTCCTCGGCGGCGGGCCGGCGCGCCGGATCCTTGGACAGCAGGTCCATGATGAGCGAGCCCAGTTCCCGCCCCGCCCGCTTGGGGAAGGGCGGATCCTGCATGATCACGGCGGCGACCACGGCGGCCGGGATCGGCCGCTCGAACGGGCCGCGCCCCTCGACCGCCGCGTAGAGGGCCGCGCCGAGCGACCACAGGTCGGAGGAGGGCCCGGCGGGCTGGCCGTTGAACCGCTCGGGCGCCATGTAGGCGGGCGAGCCGGCGCTGCTGAAGCCGTCGCTGCTGCCGTAGATGGGGGTGGCGATGCCGAAGTCGGTCAGCATCGCGGTGCCGTCGCTGTCGAGCAGGATGTTGCCGGGCTTGACGTCCTGGTGGAGCATGCCGTGCGCGTGCGCGACCCGCAGGGCCGACAGCACCCGCTGCCCGATGCGTGCCACGTGCTCGGCGGGGAGCGGGCCGTGCTCGGCGATGACCTTGTCAAGGGAGCGGCCGGTGGCCAGATCCATGACGATCCACGGCTGGCCCCCTCGGTCGGCGGGGTCGACGACCACGTCGTGCACGAGGACGATGGCCGGGTCGCGCAGCCGTCCCGCGGACTGGGCCTCGCGGATGGCGCGCTGGACGAACTCCGCCCGCTGGCGCGGGTCGGCGGGCATGCGGACCTGCTTGACGGCGACGAGCCGGTTGAGCATCACGTCGTGGGCGCGCCAGACGGTGCCGGCCCCGCCCTCGCCGAGCCGTTCGAGCAGCCGGTAGCGGCCCGCCAGCTCACCCTGCACGGTTCAGCGCCTGTTCTGTGGCCTTGGCGGCTCTGAGGGCGGTCTGCCGGATGTCGTCGTCGGTGGGCTTGGTCATGATGGTCGTGTAGTCGACGCGCACCACCAGGTTGGCCAGCCGGTAGTAGACGCGCCCGGTGTGCACGCGCCCGTCGGGGCCGGTCATCTCCATGGCGAAGGCCTCCTCGCCCACGCCCTGCAGCCACCGCGACTTGGTGAAGGCCGCCTTCTGCGCCTTGCCGACGCCGATCTCCGGCCAGGACCAGGTGCCCTTCGACTCGCTCCACTTGCGGTCCTGGGCGATCATCAGCGAGCGGGCGCGCTCGGGGGTCATCGCCCACGGGCTGGGCGCGTCGGAGTCCTTCTGCGCCTGCACCTGCAGGCCCATGTTGACCGCCGTCCACCCGCACGACGGCCCCTCGTCGTCGGTGTCGGCCACGCCCTTGGGAGGGTTCTTGGCCGGGAGCATGGCGCCGACCTGCTCGGGGGTGAGCAGCGTGCACAGGTCGACGGGCAGGGTGAAGGCGGTGGGCTTGGCGGGCGCGCGGTTCAGGTACAGGTAGCCGCCCACGCCCGCGGCCACCAGCACGGCGGCGGCCGTCGTCACGATCACGGCGGCTTTCGTACGGCGGGGCCTGCGGCTCAGCCGCGTCGCCTCGGGCAGGTCGACCTGCCGGCCCGCGGCGAGCTGCCGCAGAGCGTGCAGCGCCGCCTGCGTCGACGGGCGCGAGGCCGGGTGGGGCGCCATCATCGCGTTGAACAGCGGCACCCGGCAGGGCGGCGGCGGCCCGCTCAGGGTGGCGCGGATGCGGTCGGCCGCCTGGCCCTCGTAGGCCGGGCGCCCCTCGACCGCCGAGTAGAGCGTGGCGCCGAGCGACCACAGGTCGCTGCCGGGGCCGCCGAGCTCGCCCTCCAGGCGTTCGGGGGCGATGAAGCCGGGTGAGCCGATCATCATCCCGGCCTGGGTGAGCGTCGCCTGGCCCTCCTGGCGGGCGATGCCGAAGTCGGTGAGCACCACGCGGCCGGTGTCGGTGAGGAAGATGTTGCCCGGCTTGACGTCGCGGTGCTGCAGTCCTTGCGCGTGGGCGGCCATGAGCGCGTCGAGCACCTCGGCGCCGATGCGGGCGACCTGCTCGGGGGCCATCGGGCCGTGATCGCGTACGGCGTCGCCGAGGTTGCGGCCGCGCAGCAGCTCCATGACGAGCCACGGCCTGCCGTACTCCTCCACCACGTCGTGCAGCGCCACGATCGCCGGGTGGCGCAGGCTGCCGGTCACCTGGGCCTCGCGCACCGCCCTGGTGAGCATCTCGCGCCTGCTCGCCTCGTCCATGCCCTCGGGCAGGGTGAGCTCCTTGACCGCGACCTCACGGTCAAGGATCTCGTCGCGGGCGTGCCAGACGGTCCCCATACCGCCGGCGCCCAGCTGCCGGATGAAGGTGTAGCGCCCGGCCAGTCGTCCCCCAGACATAAAGGGCAGAGTAACGGACCTGCCAAGGAACTGTCGGTGGCCCCTTCTAAGGTCTTGGTCGTGGACGCGGTTCAGGGCACTCTCGACGAGTTGGGCACACCCCTTCAGGAGGTGACCTTCGTCGTCTTCGACCTCGAGACCACCGGGGGTTCCCACGCCGAGCACGCCATCACCGAGATCGGCGCGGTCAAGGTGCGCGGGGGCGAGGTGCTCGGGGAGTTCGCGACCCTGATCGACCCCGGCGGGCCGATCCCGCCGTTCATCTCCGTGCTGACGGGCATCACCGACGCGATGGTGGTCGCCGCCCCGCGCATCGAGGCGGTGCTGCCCTCCTTTCTCGAATTCATCTCCGGCACGGTGCTCGTGGCCCACAACGCCGGATTCGACACCGGTTTCGTCAAGGCCGCCTGCCAGAGACACGGCTACGCGCCGCCGAAGAACGCCGTGCTCGACACCGTCGACCTGGCGAGGCGGGTGCTGACGCGCGACGAGACCCCCAACCACAAGCTGAGCACGCTCGCGCGCTTCTTCCACAGCACCACCGAGCCGATCCACCGCGCCCTGCACGACGCGCGCGCCACCGTCGACGTGCTCCACGGCCTCATCGCCCGTTCGGGCTCCTTCCAGGTGCACACCTTCGAGGAGCTGAAGTCGTTCGTCCGCGCGCCCACGCCCGAGCAGCAGCGCAAGCGCCACCTGGCCGAGCACGTCCCCCACGCCCCCGGCGTCTACCTGTTCGAAGACAGCCGCGGCGAGGTGCTCTACATCGGCAAGTCGACCAACCTGCGCAACCGGGTGCGCTCCTACTTCACCGCCAGCGAGACCCGCCCCCGCATCCGCGAGATGATCGGCATCGCCGAGCGGGTGCGCCACGTGGTGTGCGCCACGACGCTCGAGGCCGAGGTGCGGGAGCTGCGGCTGATCGGCGGCGCCAAACCGCGCTACAACCGGCGGTCGAAATTCCCCGACAAGGTCGTCTGGCTCAAGCTCACCGACGAGCCGTTCCCGCGCCTGTCCATCGTGCGCGAGCTGCGCGGCGACTCCGCCACCTACCTCGGCCCCTTCCCCAACCAGCAGGCCGCCGACGACGCCCGCACCGCCCTCTACGACACCGTGCCGCTGCGCCAGTGCTCCGACCGCCTGTCGCTCACCGGCGGCCGCCGCGCGTGCGTGCTGTACGAAATGGGCCGCTGCGGCGCGCCCTGCGAGGGCAAGGAGTCGGTCGCCGATTACTCCGCCCACACCGACGTGGCCCGCCGCGCCATGCTCACCGACATCACGCCCGTCTACACCGCGCTGCTGGCCCGCATGGAACGCCTGTCGGTCGAGCAACGCTACGAAGAGGCCTCCCTCGACCGCGACCGCCTCGCCGTCTACGTCCGTACGGCGGCGCGCATGCAACGCCTGACCGCCCTCACCCGCATCCCCCACCTGGTGGCCGCCTCCCCCGCCTTCGACGGCGGCTGGGAGATCCACGTGGTGCGCCACGGCCGCCTGTGCGCCGCCGGCGTCATGCCCCGCGGCGCCCACCCGACCCCGTTCGTCGACTCCCTCATCGCCCGCGCCGAAACCGTCATCCCTGGCCACGGCCCCGTCCACGCCGCCACCGCCGAGGAGAGCGAGACCATCCTGCGCTGGCTGGAGTCACCCGGCGTGCGCCTCGTCCAGGTGGAGGGCGACTGGGCCCTGCCCGTGCACGGCGCGGCGCGTGTGAAGGCCCGGCTCGACCAGGCCTACCAAGGCGGGTATCCGCGCTGAGTCCGGGGGCCGATACAGTGTGGCTCATGGTCACGGCAATCGTTCACATCAACGCCGAGGTGGACCGCATCCCGGAGATCGCCCAGACGATCGCCGAGATCGGCGGGGTCAGCGAGGTGTACTCCATCACGGGCGAGTACGACCTGCTGGCGATGGTCCGCGTGCCCGCCTACGAGCAGATCGCCGAGGTCGTGCCGGGGCGCATCAACAAGGTGCCCGGGGTGCTGCACACCGAGACGCACATCGCGTTCCGGGCGTATTCGAAGCACGACCTCGACGCGGCGTTCTCCATCGGGCTGACGGAGTCCGACTGACCTCGTGTGACGGCGTAACCGTCAGGCCTCTGATGGCATAGCCTCGTCCCCATGGGCATCAAGGCGACCGAGTGGCGGCTCGGCGGTTACATCAAGCAGGCCGAGCAAGCCCTGATCGCCGAGAAGACGCGCGTCCTGCGTCCCTTCGGCCTGACCGTGCCGCAGTATGCCGCACTGCTGTCCCTCTGGCTGGTGCCCGGCGTCTCGGGGGCGCGCCTGGCCAGGTTGTGCCTGGTGACGCCGCAGAGCATGACCACGGTGCTGAAGACCCTGGAGGGCCGGGGGCTCATCGAGCGCACGCCTTCACCCGATCACGCGCAGGTGCTGGTCACCCGGCTCACCCCCGAGGGTGAGGCGCTGATCGAGCGGGCCGATGAGGCGGCGTCGGGCGTGGAGCGGCGGCTGTTCGACGCGTTCTCGGAGGCCGAGCGGGCGCAGGTGCGGGCGCTGCTGGAGAGGGCGACGGAGACCCTTGGAGCATACGAGGGTTGATAACCATCAAAGCTTTGATAGTTTGCTCGGCATGATTCCTGAGACTCATGCCGATCTGCTCGACCGTCCGCTCTTCGCTCACCTGGCCACGCTGATGCCCGACGGAAGCCCGCAGGTCACCCCTGTGTGGACGATCTGGGACGGCGAGTTCCTGCGTTTCACCACCACCCATGACCGGCAGAAGGGGCGCAACGCCGCCGAGCGGCCACAGGTGGCGATCTCGATCAACGATCCCGAGCAGCCCTACCGGTATCTGGAGGTGCGCGGCACGGTCGAGCGGGTGGAGGCCGATCCCGGCGGGGAGTTCTTCGACGTGCTCGCGCGACGCTACGGCCTGCCGTACGACAAGCCGGTGGGGGATGCCGAGCGGCGGGTGGTGCTGGTGGTGCGACCCACCAGGTTCACCCGGCAGTAGACGCCCGGCAGTAGGCGCCCGGCCGTCGTTCAGACCACCTCCCTGAGCGTCGCGGGGGCGGGGACGGCGGCCACGAGTTCGCGCGTGTACGGGTGGCCGGGGTCGAAGAAGATGTCGTCGGCCGGCCCGCTCTCCACGACCCGGCCGTCCTTCATGACCAGGACCCGGTCCGACACGTGATGCACCACCCCGAGGTCGTGGGAGATGAACACCATCGCCATCCCCAGCTCCGCCTGCAGGTCGGCGAGCAGGTCGAGGACCTGCGCCTGCACGGAGACGTCCAGCGCCGAGACGGGTTCGTCGCAGATCAGCACGTCGGGCCGGTAGCCGAGGGCCCTGGCGATGGCGACGCGCTGGCGCTGGCCGCCCGACAGGTCGCGGGGGCGGCGGGTGGCGAAGGACAGGTCGAGGCCGACGTACTCCAGGAGTTCCTCGATGCGCTCCTCAGGCAGGCGGCGGTGGTCGGAGATGAGGCGTGCGACGGTGTAGCGGGGGTCGAAGGAGTCCAGCGGGTTCTGGGAGATCACCTGGATGCGGGGGCGCAGGGGGCGGCGGGACTTCTCGGTCACGTCGCTCCACGGGCCGCCGAGGAGGGTGACGGTGCCCGAGGCAGGCTTCAGCAGGCCCAGGGCCAGGCGGGCGAGGGTGGTCTTGCCGCTGCCCGACTCGCCGACCACGCCGAGCGTTTCCGCGCGGTGGAGGACGAAGCCGATGTCCTGGGCGACCGTGCGCGTGCCGTACGAGAAGGAGAGGCCGGAGGCGGACAGGACGACCTCGTCGGAGCGGGGGCGCCGGGCGGGGACGCGGGTGCCGTCCGACAGGCGGTGGCCGCGGGATGCCGCGGAGGGCACCGCCGCCAGCAGGCGGCGGGTGTAGGGGTGCGTGGGCTCGCTCAGCACGCGGGCGGTGCTGCCCTGTTCGACGACGAGGCCGTCCTTCATGACCAGGATGCGGTCGGCGACGGAGGCGACCACGGCCAGGTCGTGGCTGATGAGCAGGAGTGCGGTGCCCGCGGCCTTGCGCTCGGCGAGCAGGCGCAGGATCTGGGCCTGGACGGTGACGTCCAGGGCGGTGGTGGGCTCGTCGGCGATGATCAGGGGCGGGTCGGCGGCGATGGCGGAGGCGATGAGGACCCGCTGGCGCAGGCCGCCGGAGAGCTGGTGGGGGTACTGGGGGAGCCGGGTGTCCGGGTCGGGGACGCCGACGGCGGTGAGGAGGTCGAGGACTCTGTGCCGTGTCGGCCCACCGGCGGAGCGCTCCTGGCGGCGCAGGGATTCGGCGATCTCCGCCTGGACCGTGCGCAGCGGGTCGAGGGAGACCAGGGCGTCCTGGAGCACGAGGCCGGCGAATCGCCCCCGCACCCCCCGCCACTCCCGCTCCCCGAACCCCAGCGCGTTCTTCCCGCCGAGCAGGAAGCGCGACGCCTCCACCCGGGACCCGGGACCGGCCAGGCCGAGCAGCGACCTGGCGGTCACGCTCTTGCCCGACCCCGACTCCCCCACGATCGCCACGCACTCGCCCGGCTCGATCGTCAGCGAGATCCCCCTGACCACCTGCGTCCCCGCGAACGAGACCCGCAGGTCGTCGATGCTGACCAGGCTCACCCCACGCTCCTCTCGGAAGGCCGGCCTTCGAAGCGCCGCTGCAGGCTCTGGCCGACGACGGTCAGGCTGATCACCGTCGCGGTGACAGCGAGCCCGGGGAAGAACGCCTCCCACCAGGCCACGCGCAGATAGTTGCGCGCCTCGGACAACATGGCGCCCCATTCGGCCGCGGGCGGCTGGGGTCCCATGCCGAGGAAGCTGAGCCCGGCCGCGGCCACGATGGCGGTGCCGAGCCCGATGGTGGCCAGCACCGGCAGCGGCCCGAGCACGTTGGGCAGGACGTGCCGGGTGGTGATCACCCATGGCCGGTGGCCGTGGGTGACGGCCTGCTCGACGTAGCCGGAGCGGCGCACGACGAAGGTCTGGGCGCGCACGACGCGGGCGTAGTTCGGGAGCTGGGCGATCGCGATGGCGACGACGACGTTGGCGGTGCCGGGACCGATGATCGCGATGACGAGCAGGGCGAACAGGATCTCCGGCAGTGTGGAGAGCACGTCGAAGGCGCGGGTCATCAGCTCGTCGAGCCAGCGGGGCGCCAGGCCCGCCGCGAGTCCGAGCAGCAGTCCCGCGGTCAGGGCGAGGAAGGTGGCGGCGACGGAGATGCCGAGCGAGAAGCGGGCGCCGTGGACCACCCGCGCGAGCAAGTCGCGGCCGAGGTGGTCGGTGCCGAACCAGTGTCCGGCGCTCGGCGGGGCGAGCGCCGCCAGGGGGTCGGCCTGGAGCGGGTCGACGGGGGTGAGCAGGGCGGGTACGGCGGCCGCCAGGGCCAGGAGCAGGAGGAACAGCTGGGCGATGACGATGCGGGCGACCGGGCGCGGCGCCCCCGGCCTAGCGGCGAGGACCCCGGCCATCACGCGCTCCGCAGTCTCGGGTCGATGACCCGGTAGAGCAGGTCGAGCACGGTGCTGATCAGCACGTACAGGGCGGCGGCGAGGATGACGATCGCCATCATCACCGGCAGGTCCTGGCCGGTCACCGCGGTCAGGGTGAGCTGGCCCAGCCCCGGCCTGCCGTACAGGGACTCGGTGATGATCGCGCCGCTCAGCAGGCTGCCGGTGAGCATGCCCGCCAGCGTGACGGCGGGCAGCGAGGCGTGCCGGAGCGTGTGGCGCACCACCAGGGCGCTCTCGGTCAGCCCGCGCGCCCGCGCGGTGACCGCGAACGGCTGTTCCTGCGCGCGTTCGAGCCCTTCCCTGAGCACCTGGCCGAGCGAGCCCGCGATGGGCAGTCCCAGCGTGAGCGCGGGCAGCACCAGGGCGGAGGTGTCCCGCGCGCCGGAGACGGGGAACCAGCCGAGCGTGAAGGAGAAGACGAACAGCAGCAGGATCCCCACCAGGAACGGCGGCACCGACACCCAGGCGAGCTGCACGCCGGAGACGGCGCCGCGCAGCCAGCGGCCCCGGCCGGCGGTCGCGACGGCCAGCAGGAGCGCCAGGACGATGCCGGTCGCGGTGGCGGCCAGCATGAGCTCGACGGTGGGGCCGAGCTGGCCCGCCAGGAGGTCGCCCACACCCTGCTGGAGGGTGTAGGAGCGGCCGAGGTCGCCCTGGAGGAGGCGGGCCAGGTAGGACAGGTACTGCACGATCTCGGGCTGGTCCAGGCCCCATTCGCGGGCGATGGCCGCGCGGATCTCGGGGGTGTCGGCGCCGTCGCCGAGCAGGATGGTGGTCACGTCGCCCGGCGCGACGAGCAGCGCCAGCCAGGAGGCGGTGGCGGCGGCCCACATGACGCCCACGGCTCCCGCGAGCCGTACGAGGACGGCCTTCACGTGCCGATCCGCACGTCGTAGGCACTGCGCGGCGTCCCCGACGACGGGTCGAAGCCCAGCCCGCTGACGCTCCGGTGGGCGGCGATCTGGTCGGCCGGCTGGTAGACCGGCAGCACGATCGCCTCCTCTGTCACGACCCGCTGCTGCACCTTCACGTACAGCTCCTTGCGCCGCGCGGGGTCGGACGTGGTCGACGCCTCGGCCAGCCACGCGTCGACCTCCGGGTCTGCGTGCCGGGTCCGGTTGATCGCGCCCTTGGCCGGCAGGATGAGGTTGAGCGCGGCGCCCACGTCGGAGTCGCCGCGCGAGTTCTCGAACAGCTCGTACTCGTTGTCCTCGACCGCCTTGGCGGCGGTTCCGGCATCGACGATCTTCACCTGGAAGTCGATCCCCGCGCTCTGCTTGACCTGCGCCTGGATGGCCTGGGCCAGCACGTCGCGGCGGTCGCGCACGAACGGGGCGGCGGCGACGGTCCTGACGGTGAGCCGCCTGCCGTCCTTGGTGCGGAAGCCCTCGGCGTCGCGCGCCGTCCAGCCCGCCTCGTCGAGCAGTGCGTTGGCCTTGGCGGTGTCGCCGCCGTAGCTCTTCTCCAGGGAGGCGTCGTAGAACGGGCTGCGGCTGCCGACCAGGCTCCAGGCGCGGCTGGCGCTGCCCTGGTAGACGGAGGCGAGCACCTTGTCGACGTCGACGGCTTCGCGGAAGGCCTGCCGTACCCGCTTGTCGTCGAAGGGGGCGCGGGAGACGTTGAAGTAGTAGGTGAAGGAGGTGCCGGTGTTCAGCTCGCTGGCGAACGTCAGCTCGGGGTCGGCCTTGATCAGGGGAATCTCGGTGGCCGGAACACCCTCGGCGACCTGGACCTGGCCGGAGGTGAGCGCGCCGACGCGCACGGAGGCCGTGGGCAGGATGCGGTAGGTCAGCGTCGACAGGTGCGCGGGTCCCTGGTGCGCTGCGGTGGCGGGCGGCCACGCGTAGGCGTCGTTGCGCCGGTAGCGGATCTCCTGGCCCGGCACGAACGCCTCCAGGACGAACGGCCCGGTCCCGACCAGGTCGGGGCCGCCCGCCTTGAGGTCCTTGGCGCTCTGCAGCGACTTCGGCGAGACCTGCCCTCCGTACGGCGAGGCGAGGAAGTCCAGCAGCAGCGCGTCGGGGGCCTTGAGCGTGAGCTCGACCGAGGTGGGCGACAGCACCTCGGTCCTGTCGAGGTTGCGCAGCTGGATGGCCTTGACGACGGCGTTGTAGTCGGCCTTGCCGAACTGGTCGAGGTTGGCCTTGACCGCGGCGGCGTCGAATTTCGTCCCGTCGTGGAAGGTGACGTCGTCGCGCAGCTCGAAGGTGTAGGTCAGGTGGTCGGGCGAGACCTGCCACGATTTCGCCAGCCACGGCACGAAATTTCCGGTCTTGTCGCGGGCGATCAGCGCGTCGAACTGGTTGAACACCAGCAGCCTGGCCTTGTTCTGCGCCCACTGGTGCGGGTTGAGCGTCACGGGTTGCGTCTCGATCGCCCAGGTCAGGCTCGTGCCGGTGACGGTGCCGGTGGCCGCCTCCTGCGGCGCCCCGGTCCCGCACGCGGCCGCCAGCACCATCAGGGGCAGCACTGCCCGCAGGATCTTCACTTTCGTCCTTCCCAGGCCTTGGCGAGCAGTTCGTAGGAGCGGACCCGGTCCGCGTGGTCGTGCGTGACGGTCGTGACGAGCAGCTCGTCGGCGCCGGTCACCCGGCGCAGGGTCTCCAGCCGCTCCACCACGGTCCCGGGCGAGCCGGTGAACTGGGTGTCGAGCCGGTCCTGGACCAGGGCCCGGTCCTGCTCGCTCCAGGTGAAGGCGGCGGCCTCCTCGGGAGTGGGGAACGGGATCGCGCCGTCGCCCCTGCGGATCGAGCGCACCCACAGCCCGTACGGCGAGGCCAGCTCGCGGGCCTGCTCGTCGGTGCCGGCCACGACCACGTCCGCCGAGACGATCACGTACGGCTCGGCGAGCGCGGCGGACGGCTTGAACGCCTCCCGGTAGGCCTCGACCGCCTCCAGGACCGAGGAGGGCGCGACGTGGTAGTTGGCCGCGAAGGGCAGCCCCCGCTCCCCTGCGACCCGCGCAGACTGCCCGCCGCTGCTGCCGAGGATCCACAGCTCTACCCGGGCGCCCTCGCCGGGGACGGCCGGCGCCTGGTGGGTGCCGTCGAGGAAGGCGACGACCTCGTCGATCTGGTCGGCGAAGTCGGGCGTCTGGGCTCCCGGCTGCTGCAGCAGGGCGATCTGGTGACGCAGCTGCGGGTGCTTGACCAGGAAGGAGTAGTCGAACGGCGGCGGGATGAGCAGCCCGTCGACCACCCTGGCCTCGGTGCTGGGCGGGGGCGGCGCCTCGGCCGCCAGTTCGGCGCGGCGCTGTCCTGAACGTCCGATGCCGAGGTCGACGCGCCCCGGATACAGCGCGTCCACCAGGCCGAACGACTCCACGACCGACAGCGGCGTCTGGTGTCCGAGCTGCACCGCGCCCGATCCCACCCGGATCCGGGAGGTCGCGGCGGCCACGAGGCCGATGAGCACGGCGGGGGCAGCGCTGGCCACGCCCCTGGCGAAGTGGTGCTCGGCCACCCAGTAGCGGCGGTAGCCGTACTGCTCGGCCTTGACGGCCAGGTCGATGCTGTTGCGCAGGGCCTGGCCCGCGGTGCCGCCCGAAGGGATGGGAGCCAGGTCGAGAATGGACAGAGCCGTCATGCGTTCACCGCCGGGATCTCGTCGCGCAGCACGGGGGCGATCTCGCTCTGGAAGAGCTCCAGGGTGCGGCGGTGCTGGGCCTCGGTGAGCCCTTCGCGGTCCGCCGGGATGTGGATCACCTCGTGGCCGAACCGTTTGTGGTAGCGCAGCACCTTGTCGATGATCTGCTGAGGGCTGCCGATGAGGGCGGAGCTGCGTTCGGCGAAGTCCTCCACGGTGGGGAAGACCGGGTCGAGCCCCGCCCGCTCGAACAGCTTCAGCCGCTCGGTGAAGATCGGCCGGTAGGTCTCGATGGCGTCCTGGGAGTTCTCGGCGGCGTAAAAGGCGGCCGTTCCGGCGCCTACCAGGGCCCTGACCGGGTCGTGGCCGTAGTGCGCCCAGCGTTCGCGGTAGTGGTCGACCAGCTCGGCGTAGGGCTCGATGGGGTTGGTGACGTTGGCGGAGAACAGCGGATCGCCGTACTTTGCGGCCAGCTCCACCGACTCCTTGCTGGTGGCGCTGCCGTGCCAGACGCGGACCGGCCTCTGCAGCGGCCTGGGCAGCACCTCGGCGTCCTGCAGCGGCGGGCGGTACTTCCCGCTCCAGGTGACCCTGTCCTCGCGCCAGAGCCGGCGGAACAGCTCGTAGCCCTCCCGGTTGCGCTCCCACTGGTCGTCGGGGGTGACGCTGAACAGCTCGCGCTGGGCGGCGCCGTTGCCCTTGCCGATGATCAGTTCGAGCCGCCCGCCCGACAGGTGGTCGAGCGTGGCGTAGTCCTCGTAGGCGCGCACCGGGTCGAGCAGCGACAACGTCGTCACCGCCGTGAAGAGCCTGATGTCGCGGGTCCTGGCGGCGATGTTGCTGAGCACGACGGGCGGCGAGGAGGAGATGAAGGGCCGCTCGTGCCGCTCCCCCACGCCGAAGCCGTCGAAGCCGAGCTCCTCGAAGAGCACCGCGGTGTCGACCACCTCGCGCAGGCGTTCGGTGGGGGTGGAGCCGTCCAGGTGGGTGATCAGGGTGATGCCGAGAAATTTCATGACACCTCCGCGTAGCGGCTGGCGGGCCGGGTCAGGCCGAGATGGCCGCGCAGCGTGCCGGCCGCGTAGGCGTCACGGAAGGCTCCGCGGGCGCGCAGGACGGCCGTCAGCTCGTGGGCGATGACCTTCAGGTCGTACGGCAGGGCGCCGGGGCGCAGCCTGAAGCCCTCGACACCCGCCTCCCGCCAGTCCAGGAGCAGGTCGGCGAGCTCCTCGGCGCTTCCGGTGAAGACGAGCGCGTCCGAGGTCAGCTCCCTGCCGTCCAGCGCGTCGAGGCGGGCCTTGCGCCCGGCGGCATCGTCGCCCAGGAAGACCAGCAGGTCGGCGAAGACCTTGACCGGCCCGCGTGGAGCGCCGGTCTCCAGCTCGCGGATCTCGGCGACCGTGGCCGCGGCCTGCTCGCGCGAGTGCGGCGTCACGAACACCACGTCGGCGTGCCGTACGGCGAACTCGTACGGCACCCGCGAGTGCGCCAGCGCGGCCACCACCGGCTGGCCCTGCGGCGGGCGCGGGGTGATCGACGGGCCTCTGACGCTGAAGAAGCGCCCCTCGAAGTCGATCGTGTGCAGCTTGTCCCGGTCGAGGAACCGGCCGGTGGCCTCGTCGCGGATCTCCGCGTCGTCCTCCCAGCTGTCCCACAGCCGCCTGGCCACCTCGACCGCGTCGCCCGCCTCCTCGAACAGGTCGCCGACATGCTTGCGGAAGTCGTCGTCCATGGCCGCCTCGAAGGCCGTCACACGCGCCTGGGCCGACCCCGTGCCCGCCGCCGGCTCCAGCTCGGCCCTGGTGCCCGCTCCGAGCGCCGGGAAGCGCCTGCGGCCGATCAGATCGGCCTCGAACGAGCGGGCCGAGATCCGCGGCTGCCAGCCGGCCCTGCCCTCGCTGGCGAAGTCGAGCGAGGCGATGCCGATCGCGACGTGGAACGGCTCGGTGTGCGTGGTCGTGGCCGTCGGGATCAGCCCGATGCGGCTGGTGGCGGGCGCGACGCGGGCGGCGAGCAGGACCGCGTCGAGCCGCCCGCGCACCTGGTCGGTGCGCGAGTCGAGGCCGTCGAGCAGGGTGGACTGCAGGCCGAAGGAGTCCTCGAAGGTCACGAAGTCGAGCATCCCCCGCTCGGCCTCGCGCACCAGCGCGGTCCAGTACTGCGCGTCGAACACCTCCGACGGGGTCAGCAGCCCCTCCCGCCAGGCCGCGGGATGCCATCCGGCGCCCTCCAGGGCCACCGCCAGGTGCAGGCTCATCGGGTCAGCCCCAGGTGCTCTCGGAGGGTCGAGCCGGTGTACGACTCGCGGAAGACGCCGCGCTCGCGCAGCAGCGGCACGACGGTGTCGACGAAGTCGTCGAGCCCGCCGGGCGTCAGGTGCGGCACGAGGATGAAGCCGTCGGCGGCGTCGGCCTGCACGTGCTCGTCGATCTGCCTGGCCACCTGCTCGGGCGTGCCGACGAAGGTCTGGCGGCCGGTGACCTCGATGACCAGCTCGCGGGTGGTCAGGCCGCGCTCCTCGGCCAGCGCGCGCCACTTGGCCGCGATCGCCTGCCGGTCGCCCAGCGGCACCCGGCCCTGCGTGACGCCCTCGCCGTCGTCGGGGTCGGTCTCGGGCAGCGGGCCGTCGGGGTCGTGCCCGGACAGGTCGCGCCCCCACACCTGCTCCAGGAAGGCCAGCGCCGTCTGCGGGCCGACCTGCTGGAGGCGGACGGCGGCGGCGTTGGCCCTGGCCTCCTCTTCGGTCCCGCCGAGGGCGAAGGTGGCGGCGGGCATGATCTTCAGCTCGTACGGCTTGCGCCCGTACCTGGCCAGCCTGGTCTTGACGTCGGTGTAGAACCGTTTGCCGTCCTCCAGCGTGCCGTGGCGGCTGAAGATGACGTCGGCGTTGCGCGCGGCGAACTCCCTGCCCTCGTCGGAGTCGCCCGCCTGGATGATCACCGGGCGGCCGCCGGGCAGCGTGGCGGTGCCGGTGACGCCGAAGTGCGTGCCCTCGTGGGTGACCTGCCTGATCGCGCCCTGCCGTACGAAGTCCGGACCTTGGAAGGGGTCGGGCGCCCAGGAGTCCCAGAAGGCGCGGGCCACCCGCAGGAACTCCTCCGCTCTGCGGTAGCGGTCGGCGCGGTCCAGGTAGCCGCCGCGCCGGAAGTTCTCGCCGGTGAAGGCGTCGGAGGTGGTGACGACGTTCCACGCGGCGCGGCCCGCGCTGAGGTGGTCGAGGCTGGCCAGGCGCCTGGCCAGCTCGTACGGCTCGTTGAAGGTGGCGTTGACGGTGCCGGCCAGTCCCAGGCGGTCGGTCACGGCGGCCAGCGCCGACAGCACGGTCAGCGCTTCGGGCCGCCCCGCGACGTCGAGGTCGTGGATGAGGCCCTTGTGCTCGCGTAACCGCAGGCCCTCGGCGAGGAAGAAGAAGTCGAAGCCGCCGCGCTCGGCCGTGCGGGCCAGGTGGACGAAGGAGGAGAAGGCGATCTGGCTCAGGGAGCGCGGATCGGCCCAGACGGTGGTGTTGTTGACGCCGGGGAAGTGCGCGGCGAGGTGGACCTGCTTACGCATGGGTCGGCCCGAAGGCGTCGTGCTCGCGCAGGCGGCCGGTGTAGTCCCACAGGTGCTTGTGCTCCGGGAAGGGCGCCAGGCGGACCAGCGACGGCCACAGCCGGACGTCGGACTCGGTGATCTCCTCGCCGAACAGGTACGGACGGTCCTTCAGCCGGTCGTCGAGCACCTCCAGGCTGCCGGGGGTGACGCCCTTGTTGACGTGGTGGAAGATCCAGTCGTTCAGCTCGTCGATCTCGGCGCGCCTGTCCTCGGGGTAGAGGTAGGGCCCGCTGCCCTCGAACCGGGTGGCCAGGTCGATCGTGATGTCCGGGTAGTTGTTGCTCACGATGACGCCCTGCTCCTTGTCCCAGAGCACCGGCACCGAGATGTGGCCCGGGTAGCCGGGCTCGGTGGCGTGGTAGGCCTGCTCCAGGAAGTCGAAGCCGTTGATCGGGTCGGCGCCGCGCCGTTCCCTGAAGGCCCAGCCCCTGCCGTCGCGCTCGTCGTCGACGTACGACAGGCTGACCACGTCCTGCAGGCCCCTGAGCCTGCGCACGATGACGGCGCGCTGCGCGTAGGGGCAGACCCAGGCGACGTACAGGTGGTAGCGGCCGGGCTCGGCGGGGAACCCGGCGGAGCCGATCCGTCCTTGGAAGGGGTAGGTCGGCGCGCCCCTGCCGTAGGGGCCGTAGGTGTCCAGGTCAACAGGGCTTGCGGTCATTCCGGTCCCTTTCTCCATATTACCTACATAGACAGTAGGAAAATAGGCTTTATATGTCAATGCATGAACTCGGCGGTAAGGTGGTTGACCTCCAGCGATCACATACAGGACGGGCTGCCATGCCACGCACCATCGCCGTCTTCGGAGCCGGATACATCGGCCTGGTCACCGCCGCCTGCCTGGCCGAGCTCGGGCACACCGTCGTGGTCCGCGACATCCAGCCCGAGCGTGTCCAGCGGCTGCAGGCGGGCGAGGTGCCCATCTTCGAGCCGGGCCTGGCCGAGATGATCGCCCGCAACACCGAGCGGCTCAGCTTCACCCTCGACGCCGCCACCGCCCTGGCGGCCGCGGAGGTCGCCTACGTCTGCGTCGACACCCCGCCAACCGTCTCAGGCGACGCCGACCTGTCACGCGTCTGGTCGGTCGTCGACTCCCTCAGGGGCGCGCCCGCCCTGCTGGCCGTGGTCGTCAAGAGCACGGTGCCGGTCGGCACCGGCAGGCGCATCCGCACGGTGCTCAACGAGTCGGGCCTGGAGCACGTCGCCTACGCCTCCAACCCCGAGTTCACCGCCGAGGGCCGCGCCGTCGCCGACTTCATGACCCCCGACCGCATCGTCATCGGCGGCTCCGACCAGGACGTCATCCGCCTCGTCGCCGACCTGCACCACGGCATCAACGCGCCCATCGAGGTCATGGACGTCGCCTCCGCCGAGATGACCAAGCTCGCCGCCAACGCCGCGCTCATGACCCGCATCAGCTTCATCAACGAGATCGCCGCCCTGTGCGAGCTGACCGGCGCCGACGTCGAGCTCGTCTCCAAGGCCATCGGGCTCGACCACCGCATCGGCGCCCACTTCCTGCAGGCCGGCATCGGCTGGGGCGGCAGCTGCTTCCCGAAGGACTCCGAGGCGCTCAAGCAGCTGGCCAGCAACACCGGCTACCACCCGCAGCTGCTCAACGCCGCCATCGAGGTGAACAACCTGCAGAAGCGGCGCGCCATCCAGACGCTCAAGCAGGCCCTGGGCAGCCTCGAGGGCACCGAGATCGCGCTGCTCGGCATGACCTTCAAGCCCAGCACCGACGACATGCGCGAGTCGCCCAGCACGGTCCTGGCGGCCCGGCTGCTCGCCGAGGGTGCCAGGGTGCGCTGCTGGGACCCGCTGGCGCCCCAGGAGCTGCCCGAGCCGTGGTCGCAGACCACCCGCCACCCGCGTGCCCTCGACGCCCTCGACGGCGCCGACGCGGTCATCCTGGCCACCGCCTGGCCGGAGCTGCGCGAGCTGCCGTGGCACGAGGCCCACGACCTCATGCGGCGGCCCGTCATGTTCGACGGGCGCAACCTGCTCGACCCGGCCAAGATGCGCGCGCTCGGCTTCACCTACATGAGCGTCGGACGGCCGTGACCTAAGGAGCGCCCCCGAGCTCCGTGGGGCCCAGCCCGAGCTCCGTGGCACCCAGCCCGAGCTCCGTGGCGCCCAGCCCGGTGAGCAGGGTCGCGACCCCCTCGGCCAGCACCCGCTCGCCCTCCTCGCGGGAGTCCAGGAACCAGCCGGGCAGGCGGGTCCTGACGCCGCACGTCAGCTCGATGCTGACGATCCCGTGGATCGTGGTCCACACCAGATAGCCCGCGCGCACCGGATCCGCCGGACGGAGCAAACCCGCCTGCGCCGCCGCCCCGATCGCCTCCGTGAGCAGGGCGAACGTGCGGTCGAGCGCGGCGCGGCGCACCTCGGGCGAGGGGTCGAAGCCGGCGAGCGGCCGCTCGAACATCAGGGCGTAGAGGCGCGGGTCCGCCAGGGCGAACTCCCGGTAGCCGTGCGCCACGGCCAGGATCCGGCCGATCGGGTCGGCCCGCCCGTCGAGCGAGGCCGTCAGCGATCCGTGGAGGGCGCGGAAGCCGTACTCGTAGACCGCCTCCAGGAGCCCTGCCCGGCCGCCGAACCCGGTGTAGATCCCCATCGTGGAGGTCCCGGCGGCGTCGGCGACGCGGCGGAGCGTCAGATGCGTGGCCCCCTCGTCGCGCAGCACGCGCACGGCGGCGTCGAGCAGGTCCCGGCGCAGCGAGCCGAGATCTTTCGAGGTGCTTACGTCTCGCGGCACGCTCTCACCATATCGCTCGATAACGCGCATCATAACAAGCGTTATCGCCCCTGGAAGGAGAGCACAGTGAGGATCTATCAGGTCAGCGCGGCAGCGGGTTTCGCCTGCGCCGCCCTCCTCGTCGTCAACGCCGCGCGGCGCGGCGGGTTCCTGCCGGAAACCGCCTTCACCCATGCCATCGCACCGTTCGCCGCACTCACCGGGTTATTCGCCATCGTCGGGATCTACCTGCTCATCCGCGACTCGGCCGGAGGACTCGGGCTCGCCGGGTTCGTCCTCAACGCGGCCGGGCTGACGGGCGCCTTCGCCGTGGAGTACATCCTCCACTTCGTCTTCCCCTACCTCGACCGGCCGGTCGTCACCGGACTGCTCGCCGCGACCACCGGCCGGGCGTTCCTGGTCACCTCGATGATCCTGATCCTGGGCGTGCTGGCCTTCAGCGCGGCCGCGATCCGCAGCCGCGCGATGGACGTGCCCGCCGTCGTCCTGTACGCGGCCGGGATGATGCCCGGGTCGCTGCGCAACCTGGTGCCGGAACCCGTCTACCTGGGCGGGCTCGTGGTCGCCGCCATCGGCGTCGCCTGGATGGCCCGGCGGCTGTGGCTCACCGGGCGCACCGTTCCGGCCCTCGCCCCCGCCGCCTGACGGACGGGGGGCGAGCTCACCTCACTCCCCCGTCCTGCCGTCCACGGACTCCCGGATCAGGTCCGCGTGACCGTTGTGGCGGGCGTACTCCTCGATCATGTGCACCAGCATCCAGCGCAGGCTCGGCGTCCTGCCGTCGGGCCACCCGCGCTGCGACAGGTACTCCAGGCCGCCCTCGGCCATCGCCTGCTGGGTCCTGACCCTCGAGCGCGCCACCGCCGCCTGCCAGAGCTCGCGCAGCTCCTGCGGCGAATCGTCGGCCGCGGAGTGCCAGTCCCAGTCGGGGTCGGCGTCCCAGTCGACCTTGTCCCACGGCGGTTGCAGCTCCAGGCCGCGCAGCCAGTGGCCGAACCAGTCGTCCTCGACGTAGGCCAGGTGCTTCATCATGCCGCCCAGCGTCATGGCGGAGGCGCCCACCGTCGCCCCCAGCCCCTCGGCGTCGAGGCCCTCGCACTTCCAGGCGAAGGTGGCGCGCTGGAAGTCGAGAAACGTCAGGAGTGTTCCGACCTCGTCCCCCGCGAGCGGCGGTTCCGGACGGCCGTGCTCGTCTACTTCGGTCATGAGGGGTGAGTGTAGGGCGGATCACCGGCAGACAACAGGCTCCACCGTACGGCGCCAGGCCCGTGGACGGCAAACGAAGACGACAGGCTCCGCCGTACGGCGCCGGGCCCCTGGCCGGTAAACGAAAGGGCCCGGGCGGTGAATCCCCGCCCGGGCCCCTCCTTCAAGCGATCAGGTCAGTGCGTGATCGACTTGTCGTCGCCACCCGCACCGATCGCGGCGTGGTCGTCGCCGTGACCGTCGTGCCCGTGACCGTCGTCCATGGGGATCTTCTCCCCGCCGTAGGCCCTGGACATCCGGGCCCGCAGCTTGCCGATGGGACCGCGCATGCCCTTGGGCGGGATGCCCGCGCTGTCGACCAGGACCGGCACCATCGGCACCGCCTCCTTGCCGCGCATGTGGGCCTCGATGTCGTCGGCCGGCGGCGTGTGGATCTCGATGAACTCACCGTGCGGCAGCCGCTTGATGACACCGGACTCCACGCCGTGCCCGATGATCGCGGCGTCGGAACGCTGCAGACCGAGGCAGATGCGGTAGGTCACGATGTAGGCGATCACCGGCAGGACGAACACCGCGACCCGGCCGATGTAGGTCGTCCAGTTCAGGCTGATCGAGAAGACCCACGAGAGCTCGTCGTTGGCGCCCAGCAGCCACAGCACGCCGTAGAAGGCGATCGCGGCCATACCGATCGAGGTGCGGTGCGGGTTGTTGCGCGGGCGGTCGGCGATGTGGTGCTCGCGCCGGTCGCCCGTGATCCACTGTTCCAGGAACGGATAGAGCGCCAGGCCCGTCATGATGATGCCCATCGGCACGAGCGCCGGGATGATCACGCTCAGTGGCAGCGTGCCCCAGGTGTTCGTGCCGCCGAGGTTGATCTCCCATGGCACCATCAGTCGCAGCGAGCCTTCGAGGAAGCCCATGTAGAAGTCAGGCTGCGAGCCGGCGGAGATGTCGGCCGGGTTGTACGGACCGAAGATCCAGATCGGGTTGATCTGGGCGAAGGTGCCCAGGCCGGCGATCACCGCGAAGGTGAACAGGAAGTACGCACCGGCCTTGAGCATGAACGCCGGGTAGAACGGCGCGCCCACCACGTTCTTGTTGTCGCGTCCCTTGCCCGGCATCTGGGTGTGCTTCTGCACCCACATGAGCACCATGTGGGCCGAGACCAGCGCCAGGATGATGCCGGGGATGAGCAGGATGTGCAGGGAGTAGAACCGGGAGATGATGTCGACACCCGGGTACTCGCCGCCGAACAGGAAGAACGTGATGTACGTGCCGACCAGCGGCAGCGAGATCGCCACGCCCTCGGTGATGCGCAGACCGGCGCCCGACAGCAGGTCGTCGGGCAGGGAGTAGCCCGTCAGACCCTCGGCCAGGGCCAGCGTCAGCAGCAGCACGCCGATGATCCAGTTGAGCTCGCGCGGCTTGCGGTATGCACCCGTGAAGAACACGCGGAGCATGTGCACCATCATGCCGGCGACGAACAGCAGGGCGGCCCAGTGGTGCATCTGCCGCATGAGCAGACCGCCACGGACCTCGAAGCTGAGCTCCAGCGCCGAGGCGTAGGCCTCGGACATCATGACGCCCTGCAGCGGCGCGTACGGGCCGGAGTACTCGACGTGGCCCATGCTCGGCTGGAACCAGAACGTCAGGAACGTACCGGTGAGCAGCAGGATGATGAAGGAGTAGAGCGCGATCTCACCCAGCAGGAACGACCAGTGGTCGGGAAAGATCTTGCGCATGTTGCGCTTGAGGAAGCTGCCCGCGCCGATGCGGTCGTCGATGAAGTTCGACGGGCCGGAGATCGCCTTGGGAGTCGCCTTCAGTTCGCTCATGCTGACTTACCTTCTTCCCGGGCCAGCTGCTCGGCGTCGCCGCGCTCCCAGTAGGACGGGCCGGGCGGCACCGCGAAGTCTCCCTGGGCGATGAGGTAGCCCTGCTCGTCGACGGCGATCGGCAGCTGCGGGAGCGGCCGGGCGGCCGGACCGAAGATGACCTTGGCGCCGTCGGCCGCGTCGAACGTCGACTGGTGGCAGGGGCACAGGATGTGATGGGTGGTCTGCTCGTACAGGGCCGCGGGGCAGCCCACGTGCGTGCAGATCTTGGAGTAGGCCACGATCCCGTCGTGCGTCCAGTTCTTGTTCACGCCCCCCTTGATCTCCTCGGGGCGGAACTTGATCAGGATGAGCGTGGCCTTGGCGAGCGCGTTGAGGTCGTGCTCGTAGCCTTCCGGCACGACCGACAGGATGCCGCCGGGCGAGTTGAAGTCGGCCGCCCTGATCGGCTGGCCGGTGCCCTCGACGACCAGGCGGAGGTTCTTGCCCTCCTTGGTCTTGGTGCCCCACACGGTGTGCCGGAGCGTCGTGTGGAACTTCGACGCGGGCAGCGGCGTGTTGTTGTCGAGGTCACGCAGCAGGACCAGAGGAAGCAGGCCCAGCGGCGCGGAGGCCAGCAGCAGGGTACGGCGCAGCATCTTGCGCTTGACGAAGCCGCTTTCGTTCGCGCCCTTGAGGAAGGTCTCCTCGACGTAGCCGCGGGTCTCCCCGTCGGTCGCCATCGGGTGACGCTCCTGGACCAGGTTGTACTTCGGCATGAGCTGGCGGACCCAGATCACGATGCCGGAGGCCAGGCCCAGCAGCGCCAGCGTCAGCGTGCCGCCCAGCGCCAGGTTGGACAGCGCCGTGTTGTCGAGGCTGTCGACCGGCAGGATGACGTAGAAGATCAGGAACGCGATCGCCGCGGCGAAGGTGACCATGAAGCACAGGGCCACGATCTTCTCGGCCTTGCGGGCCTTGACCTCGTCGGGGAGGATCACGCCCGGCTCGTCGTCGGAGTCTTGCCTGACCTCCTGGGCGCCGAGCATCGAGGTGCCCGGCGCAGGGGTGCCGATGACGCGCTTGGGAACGCGGCTTTCCGGCTGCTCGATCTCGTGCTCGTTGTCTGTCATGGCTTCTGTCGCTTCTTCGCGGTGATCCAGATGGCGGCGAGGGCGAGCACACTGATGCCCACGATCCACGCTACAAGGCCTTCGGTGACCGGGCCGATGCGCCCGAGACCGAAACCTCCCGGGTCGGTCTGCTCACGAACGCCCTTGACATAGGCGATGATGTCGCGCTTCTGCTCGGGCGTGATGGTGCTGTCGTTGAACACCGGCATCGCCTGCGGACCGGTGGCCATCGCCTCGTAGATCTGCTTCTCGGACGGGGCGTTGAGCGCCGGGGCGTACTTGCCCTGCGTCAGCGCGCCGCCGCCACCCGCCCAGTTGTGGCACTGGATGCAGTTGGCGCGGAACAGCTCGCCGCCCTTGGCCTCGCTGCCCAGCGAGGCGTCGAGCCACTTGTCCTCGGGCACGGTCGGACCGCCGCCCAGCGACTGCACGTAGGCGGCCAGCGCCTCGATCTTCTCCGGGGTCACCCACGGAGCCGTCGGCTTGCGCGGCGCCTGGGCGCCGGGGTTGGCGGCCGGCATGCGGCCGCTGCTGACCTGGAAGTCGACGGCGGCGGCGCCGACGCCGATCAGGGTCGGGCCGGTCGAGGTGCCCTCGGCGCTGAGGCCGTGGCAGCTGGAGCAGTGCGCCTGGAAGAGCGACTTGCCCTCGGCGACCGGGTCGGCCTTGCCGGAGGCGAGGGCCGCGTCGGCCGGACGCGAGAACTTGGCGATCGTGGTGTAACCCACACCGAAGATCGCCAAGGCGAAGATCAGGACGGCGTATCTCGCGAGGGGATGCCGCCGTCGAGCGGTGATCCTAGACACAGAGATCCCGTCCCTATCGGATGATGTAGATGGTCGCGAAAAGACCGATCCAGACGACGTCGACGAAGTGCCAGTAGTAGGACACGACGATCGCGCTGGTGGCCTGCTCATGCGTGAAGCGCTTCGCGGCGTACGTGCGTCCCAGCATGAACAGGAACGCGATCAGGCCACCGGTCACGTGCAGGCCGTGGAAGCCCGTCGTCAGGTAGAACACCGAGGTGTAGGCGTTCGCGGACAGGGTCGCGCCCTCGTGCGCCAGCTCCATGTACTCGTAGATCTGACCGGCGACGAAGACCGCGCCCATCAGGAAGCTGACGATGTACCAGAAGCGGAGCTTGGCGACCTGTCCCTTCTCCGCGGCCCACACGCCCAGCTGGCACGTCACGGAGGACAGCACCAGGATGATCGTGTTGACCGTCGCGAACGGGATGTTCAGGTGAGCCGTGCCCTCGGTGCCCGCGGGCGGGAGCGAAGGCTCCCACGCGAAGCCCTCGCCGAGGCTCACCGACCGGATGGTGAAGTACATCGCGAACAGCGCCGCGAAGAACATGAGCTCAGAGGACAGCCACACGATCGTCCCCACGCTGACCAGGTTCGGTCTGCGCGACGAGTGTGCTGTCGTCGAAGTTATTGCGGATGCTGTCGCCACGGGCAGCATTATTGCGGTTCCCATGGTCGGGTCGCTTCTCGACCCCCCGATAGTGGCAAGTGAGGTCGCACCAAGCAGGGATAATGGGAATAAATCACCTACCGGTACCGCCAGCCTCGGTATCCGACCTGGCACCCCGGTACGATCCTGATGACCAGACAAGCTACGACCGATAGTGAGCCGTGACGTGAGCACCACCGCCGACGACACGATGAAGGTCCTCGTCTACAGCGACGACGCCAACACCAGGGAGAAGGTGCGCCTGGCGATCGGCCGACGTCCCGCCGCGGACCTCCCCCTCGTGGAGATCGTGGAGTGCGCCACCGAGCCCAAGGTCCACCAGTGGCTCGCCTCCGGAGAGATCGACGTGGCCGTCCTCGACGGCGAGACCCAGCCCGCGGGCGGGATGGGCGTCTGCCGCCAGGCCAAGGACGAGGTGTACGACTGCCCGCCGGTGCTTCTGCTCATCGCGCGGCGCGACGACCGGTGGCTGGCCGACTGGTCCAAGGCCGACGCCGTGGTGGCGCAGCCGCTGGAGCCGGTGGCCGTGGCCGACGGGGTCGCCGAGCTGATGCGCAAGCGCACCGCCACCCGCCTGACCGCCTGACCGCACGTACGGCACGAACCGCGGGTACGGCACGAACCGCCGGTACGGCACGACGGCATGTACGGCCCGGCGCCCGTGATGGCGCGGGCCGCCTCCCCTCGTGGGACGGCCGGCCCGCCCGGATGGCCGCTCGGCAACCCTGTGACCAGGCCCGGCGACCGGCACCTCGCCCTCCTCCAGACGCCAGACGACGACGCGAAGTAGGTACTGCGATGGACTCCCGCACCACGTGGCCGGCGCTTCTGTCGGCCCTGCTCGCCGGCGAGCACCTGACGGCCGACGAGACCGCCTGGGCGATGCGCGAGATCATGTCGGGCACCGCGACCCCGGCCCAGATCGCCGGCTTCGCCATCGCGCTGCGCGCCAAGGGCGAGACCGTGGCCGAGGTCACGGGCCTGGCCCGCACCATGCTCGACCTGGCCACCCCGCTGAGCGTGCCCGGCCCGGTCGTCGACGTCGTCGGCACCGGCGGTGACCGCGCCCACACGGTGAACGTCTCCACGATGGCCGCCATCGTGGCCGCCGCGGCGGGCGCCCGCGTGGTCAAGCACGGCAACCGGGCCGCCTCGTCCTCGTGCGGCGCCGCCGACGTGCTGGAGCACCTCGGCATCGTGCTCGACCTGTCCCCCGAGCAGACCGCGCGGGTCGCGCAGGAGGCGGGCATCGCCTTCTGCTTCGCCCCCGTCTACCACCCCGCGCTGCGCTTCGCCGGACCGCCGCGCAAGGAGCTCGGCGTGCCGACGGTCTTCAACTTCCTCGGCCCGCTCACCAACCCCGCCCGCCCGGCCGCCCAGGCCATCGGCGTCTACGACCCCGTCATGCTGCCGGTGCTCGCGGGCGTCTTCGCCGAGCGCGGCGTCTCGGCGCTGGTGTTCCGCGGCGACGACGGGCTCGACGAGCTGACCATCGCGACGACCTCCACGGTGTGGGTGGTCCGCGACGGGCAGGCGACGCAGACGACGTTCGACCCGGCCGTGCTCGGCATCGCGCGCGCCGACGTGGGGGCGCTGCGCGGAGGCGACGTGACGTTCAACGCGCAGGCGGTGCACGACCTGCTGCGCGGCAAGCACGGGCCGGTGCGCGACGCGGTGCTGCTCAACGCGGCCGCGGCGCTGGTGTCGCTGGAGGGCGCGGGTGACGATCTCGACTCGGCGATGATCGACGGCTACTCGCGGGCCATTCAGGCTGTCGACTCCGGCCGGGCGGCCTCGACGCTCGACCGCTGGATCGAGGTCAGCCGCTCGTTCCGCCCGGCGGGCTGAGGCAGGTCCTTCAGCGCGCTCTGTGGGCTGCGGCAGAGTTTTCAGCGGCGCCCGGCGGGCTGAGGCAGGTCCCCGCAGCGGCGCCCTGTGGGCTGAGGCAGGTCCCCGCAGCGGCGCTCTGTGGGCTGCGGTCGAGCCGCAGGCGGCGCTGGGCCGCTTGGCGGCGCCCGGCGGCACCAGGGAGTGCGTCATGCTGCCGGAAGTCGCAGGCGGCCACATCAGGGCCGTTCATGGGGCATCGGCGGCCAAAGCCCCATGGAAGGACACCTGGGGCGCATCAGTACCGCCCGCGGGGATCGTGCGCGGCCACAGCGGCCGCCCGGCTAATAACGGGCGCGGCTTGTCGCCGGGCCGCGCGTGCTGCCCGGCCACCGCACACCGCCGCCTTCCACCCTGCTGTACGGCCGCGCTCACGGCGGGACGGTCCGCCCGGGGCGACGCAGGGGCGAACACCGCCCCCGAGCAGGCCACGCCCACCCTCCAGGCGGGTGCGTACCGTCGACTCGAAGCCGTCGCGTAGCGGCGCCCGGCCACGCACGCCGCAGTGGCGTCTCCCTGGACGGAGCCCGGCCCCGTACGGCGGGCGGGGGTGAGCCCGCGTGCCGTACAGGAGGCTCGTCCGTGCGCCCGCCGGCGCGTGACTACAGCGTGCCGGTGGGGAAGGACTTGGTGGAGCTCCACTTGAGCCACTGCTTCCAGTCCTCCTGCCAGTGCCCCCAACCGTTGGTCGGCTCCAACTTACGCGGTGTGCCGGTCAACACGATGGGGTCGCCGATCAAAGTGTTTCTAATGAACCACGAGGCGTTGCTTGGGCTGACGTTGACGCAGCCGTGGCTGACGTTCGCGTAGCCCTGCGACCCGACCGACCAGGGGGCGCTGTGCACGTACTCCCCCGAGTTGGAGATGCGCACGGTGTTGTAGACGGTCTTCCGGTAGTAGCCCGCCTGCCCCGGCCCGATCCCGGGCGAGATCATGATGGTCACCGGCTCGCGCGACATCGCCAGGTGCACGCCCGAGGTCGTGTAGTACTTCCACGCCCCGCCCTGCCCGGCGCTCATGGGGATCTCGCGGACCACCTTGCCGTTGCGGCGCACGGTCAGGTGGTGGTTGTCGATGTTGCCCTTGGTGATCTGCTCGCGGCCGATCTTGAAGTTGAGCACGTGGTCGCGTTTGCCGTACAGGCCGTCGCCGCCCGGCACGCCCGCGAGCCTGGCCTCCATCCTGACGCGCGTGTGCGCGGGCCAGTACGTCTTGGGGCGGAAGTCGATGTGCCGGTCGTCGAACCAGTGCCAGGCGCCCTCGACGGGCTTGGAACTGTGCACGGAGAGGTTGCGCTCGATGGCGACGCGGTCGGTGATGTCCCGGCTGAACTCGATCATGATGGGCATACCGACGCCGACCGTGAGGTCGGTCTCGTCCTTGTTCGGCAACATCCGCTCGATGTCGAACGTGCGCTCGGCGGGGTCGGTCTTGAACGTCGTCTTCGTCTCGGTCTTGCGCCCCTGCGGGTTCACCGCGACGGCGGTGACCGTGTAGGTGGTGCCCGGCCTGGCCGTGCGCACGCTGCGCCAGCGGGTGCCGTCGGCGCTCAGGTCACCGGCCAGCTCCCCGCTCGCCGCCCGCACCTTGACGCTCAGCAGCCTGCCGTCGACCGCGCCCACGGTCACCAGAGCGTCCGTATCGACGTTGTCCGCCTTGTTCAGCGGGAACACCGTCAGCTTCGCCTCGGCCACCGGGGCCGGACTGGCCGTTTCGCCGTCCGACGCACTCACCGCCGAGCAGGCGACCATCGAGGACAGGGCCAGTAGCCCGACCGTGCCGCGCACCATGGGAACTCCCCCACCGAAAGATCCAGCTTGTCACCGGGTTATTACCCTAAGTGATCGATTAGCCACATCCGGCGAGTGTCAAAACAACGAAAAAGCAGCCGGTACGGCAAGGCGTACCGGCTGCTGTCTCAAACCGCTCAGTGGGAGAAGTTCCCCCGGTAGTACTGGAACACGAAGCCGATCATGGCCATGATCACCATGAACGCGCCGATGATGAACATCCACAGGCCCACCGCGAAGCCGGCGAAGGCGAAGGCGGCGGCCAGGCAGACGAACAGCGGCCACCAGCTGCTCGGCGAGAAGAAGCCGATCTCACCGGCGCCCTCGCTGATGTCGGCCTGCTTGTCGTCCTCGGGCTGATGCCCGATGCGCTTGGCCGTGAACATCAGGTAGTAGCCGATCATGAAGGCGAAGGCCACCGAGATGGCCATCGCCGTCGTGCCGACCGGCTCGCCGACGCCGTTCTCCGCCTTGGTCCAGAACCAGTAGGCGATGTCCGCGGCTGCGAAGAAGACGCCGCAGAGCAGGAACAACCAACCCTGAACCTTCATCAGGCCTCACCCTCGACGGCAGCGACGGGACGCTTGGCGGACACGTGCGGGTAGTGCAGGTCGAACGCGGGGCGCTCGGAGCGGATCTGCGGCAGCGAGGTGAAGTTGTGCCGCGGCGGCGGGCAGGAGGTCGCCCACTCGAGCGAACCGCCGTAACCCCACGGGTCGTCGACCGTGACCTTCGGCGCCGTCTTCCAGGTCCGCCACACGTTGTAGAGGAACGGGATGGTGGAGGCGCCGAGCAGGAACGCGCCGACCGACGAGAACATGTTCAGCGTGCTGAAGCCGTCGATCACGCTGTAGTCGGCGTAGCGGCGGGAGAAGCCGATCGCGCCGAGCCAGTGCTGCACCAGGAAGGTGGCGTGGAAGCCGATGAACAGCAGCCAGAAGTGCAGCTTGCCGAGCTTGTCGTTGAGCATCTTGCCGGTGAACTTGGGCCACCAGAAGTAGAAGCCCGCGAACATCGCGAACACCACGGTGCCGAAGACCACGTAGTGGAAGTGCGCCACGACGAAGTAGGAGTCGGACAGCTGGAAGTCGAGCGGCGGGCTGGCGAGGATGACGCCGGTCAGACCACCGAGGAGGAAGGTGATCAGGAAGCCCACCGAGAACAGCATCGGCGACTCGAAGCTCAGATGGCCTCGCCACATCGTGCCGATCCAGTTGAAGAACTTCACACCGGTCGGGACCGCGATGAGGAAGGTCATGAACGCGAAGAACGGCAGCAGCACTTGTCCTGTGGCGTACATGTGGTGCGCCCACACGGTGATCGACAGACCCGCGATCGCGATGGTCGCGCCGACCAGGCCGATGTAGCCGAAGATCGGCTTACGGCTGAAGACCGGCAGGATCTCCGTGATGATGCCGAAGAACGGCAGGGCGATGATGTACACCTCTGGGTGCCCGAAGAACCAGAACAGGTGCTGCCAGAGCATCGCACCGCCGGTCTCCGAGGCGAAGATGTGGGTGCCGAACTTGCGGTCGGCCTCCAGCGCCAGCAGCGCGGCGGCCAGCACCGGGAAGGCCATGAGCACCAGGATGCTGGTGAGCAGGATGTTCCAGGTGAAGATCGACATGCGGAACATCGTCATGCCGGGAGCGCGCATGCAGATGATCGTGGTGATGAAGTTGACCGCGCCGAGGATGGTGCCCAGACCGGCCAGGGCCAGGCCCATGATCCACAGGTCGCCGCCGATGCCGGGCGAGTAGATCGCGTCGGACAGCGGGGCGTAGGCGAACCAGCCGAAGCTGGCCGCGCCGCCGGGGGTGAAGAAACCCGAGACGGTGATGATGCCGCCGAACAGGTAGAGCCAGTAGCTGACCATGTTCAGACGCGGGAAGGCCACGTCGGGGGCGCCGATCTGCAGCGGCATGAGCTCGTTGGCGAAGCCCGCGAACAGCGGGGTCGCGAAGAGCAGCAGCATGATCGTGCCGTGCATGGTGAACAGCTGGTTGAACTGCTCGTTGCTGACGAACTGCAGCCCCGGGCCCGCGAGCTCGGCTCGCATCACCAGGGCCATCACGCCGCCGATCAGGAAGAAGATGAACGACGTGATGAGGTACAGGTGGCCGATGACCTTGTGGTCGGTCGAGGACAGCCACTTGGCGATGATCTGTCCCTTGGTGACCGGCCGGACACCGGTGGTGCTGATGGGCTCCTGGATGGCGGTCACTGATCGCTCCCCGAGGCGAGGTCCTGCTCGAATTCCTGCTTCGAGACGAGCTTGACGTTGAAGAGCATCCGGCTGTGGTCGACACCGCACAGCTCGGCGCAACGCCCGGCGTAGACGCCCGGCTTGTTCAGCGTGGTGACCTCGAAGCGGTTCTTCTCCTTGGCGATGCCGGGAATGACGTCGCGCTTGAACAGGAAAGCGGGAACCCAGAACGAGTGGATGACGTCAGGCGACTCGAGCTGGAACTCGACCTTGGTGTCGACCGGCAGGACCAGCTGGGGTCCCTGACGGAAGTCGCTCACCGGCTTGCCCATCACCTGCTTGACCTTGCCACCCGACTCGGTGGTGAAGCGCCAGCTCCACTGGACCGCTTCCACCTTCACCTTGACGGTGGCGTCGTTGTTGACGGCCAGCATGGCGTTCTGGTCGCGGGCGGTGAAGAAGAAGAACACCGACACCATGACCAGCGGCACGAGAGTGTAGAAGATCTCGATCGGCAGGTTGTAGCGCACCTGCGCCGGAAGCGCGGCGGAGTTCTTGCGCTTACGGTGGAAGAAACACGCCCACAGGATCAGGACGATGACCACCGCGCCCGTGGCGAGAGCGGCGATCCAGGCGCCGTCCCACAGATTGCGGACGATGTCGGCCTCGGCCGTGATCCGCCCTTCCGGCGGGAGAAAACCCTCCTGCGCCGACTTGCTCAGGCTCGCGCCCTCATCACCACTACACGCCGTCGCGAGCATAAGCGGCAACGCCAAAGCGGCGGCGCTCATCACTCCACGCCGGGCCCACGGACGCCGCATCGAACGGCGGGTCGGACTCACGGATCGCCTACCCCACAGATGAAGCCCAGGAGTCCCTCCTGGGCGCTCGTATTCCAGTTACTCAAGTCATGCACAGCTGATAGCCAGACACATTAGCGTGCAGGCCCCCCGGCCTCCCGCGCGACCCCTCGATGGGACGATAACTATCGTGGCGTACCTTGACGCGGCCTCGACCGAGCCGCTCCACCCCGCGGCCCGCGAAGCACTCCTGACCACGCTCGACACCGGCTGGGCCGACCCCGCACGACTCTACGGATCGGCTCGCCGGGCGCAACTCCTGCTCGAACAGGCCCGCACGGAGATCGCCGAGGCGCTCGGCGCCCGGCCCGACGAGGTGTCGTTCACGGCCTCCGGCACCCAGGCCGTCCACCTCGGCGTGCTCGGTGCCCTGGGCGGCCGCCGCAGGGTCGGCTCCCGGGTGGTCGCGAGCGCGGTCGAGCATTCGAGCGTCCTGCACGCGGCCACGCTCGGATCCGCGCAGGCGGCCATGGCGGCATCCCCGGGACCGTCCACGTCTCCGCCCGCCTCGCCGGGGCTGGTGACCGTGCCCGTGTCGCTCACCGGACGCGTCGACCTGGCCGCCTTCGGCGCCGCCGTCTCCGCCGAGGGCACCGCGCTGGCCTGCCTCCAGACCGCCAACCACGAGGTCGGCACGCTCCAGCCCGTCGCCGAGGCGGCCGCCGCGTGCCGTACGGCAGGCGTGCCCCTCCTGGTCGACGCCTGCCAGACCGCGGGACGGCTGCCCGTCCCCGGCGGCTGGTCGGTGCTCGCCGCCAGCGCCCACAAGTGGGGCGGCCCGGCGGGCGTCGGGGTGCTGGCCGTGCGCAAGGGCACCCGCTTCCGCTCCGCCCTGCCCGAGGACGAGCGCGAGCGCGGCCGGGTGCCCGGTTTCGTCGACGTTCCCGCCATCGTCGCCTCCGCCGCCGCCCTGCGCGCCTGGCTCGCCGAGGCGGAGGCCGAGAACACCCGGTTGTCGGCCCTGGTCGACCTCGTCAGGCGCCGGGTCCCTGAGCTCGTCCCCGACGTCGAGGTCATCGGCGACCCGGTCGAGCGGGCCCCGCACATCGTCACGTTCTCGTGCCTGTACGTCGACGGCGAGGTGCTGCTGACCGAGCTCGACCGGCTCGGATTCGCCGTTTCGTCGGGCAGTTCATGCACCGCTAGTACGCTACGTCCATCGCACGTTTTGGAGGCGATGGGGGTGCTTACCCACGGCAACGTCCGGGTCTCGCTGCCGCGAGGCACGCAGGCCGCCGATGTGGAGCGTTTCCTGACGGTTCTCCCCGACGTGGTGCGCAGGATCCGTCTAGACGCAGGAGTCGCATGAGTTCGCCGGTTCAGCCCGCTCTGACGATCGACGCGCTCGGGAAGAAGTGCCCGATCCCGATCATCATGCTGGCCGAGCAGATCAATGCGGTGCCGCTCAACGCCGTGGTCGCCGTGCTCGCCGACGACCCCGCGGCCTACACGGACGTGCCGGCGTGGTGCAGGCTGAAGTCGCATCCGCACGTTGGAACGTACGAACTGCCGCAGGGCGGGTGGTCCATCCACGTGCGGCGGAATTACTGAGCACCCAGTTGCGGTCCGGACGAAATGGGTAAATCAACCTCGGAACATCAACGACATTCCGGGGGAGAATCCGATGAGCGAGACCGCTCGCGACCTGATGAGCTCGGGCGTGGAGTGCATCCCGTCCCACGAGACGCTCGACCGCGCCGCGCAGATGATGCGCGACCACGGGGTGGGTGCGCTGCCGATCTGCGGACCTGACGACCGGCTCCAGGGCATCATCACCGACCGCGACATCGTCGTGAAGTGCATCGCCGAGGGCAAGGACCCGTCTCAGGTCACCGCCGCGGACCTGGCCACCGGCCTGGTGTGGGTGCCGGCCGACGCCACGGTGCAGGAGGCGCTCACGCGGATGCAGGAGAACCAGATCCGCCGGCTCCCGGTCATCGAGGAGCACCGGATCATCGGGATGATCAGCGAGGCCGATCTGGCCAAGCATCTGCCGGACGACCAGCTCGCCGACTTCGTGCACCGGATCTACGCGGGCGCCTGACACACCTTCGACGGGGATACGATCATCCCCAGTCGAGGGAGTTGGAGGCGATGTGCCCAGCTTACGGCCATTGCTGCCGGAAGATCCGCCCAGCGTTGGGCCGTACCAGGTGCACGCGCGGCTCGGCTCCGGCGGGCAGGGCACGGTGTTCGCGGCTCGGGGGTCCGACGGGACCTCCGTCGCCGTGAAGCTGCTCGACCCGCCGGTCGAGGGCGCCCGCGACCGCTTCCTCGACGAGGTCGAGACCGCCAAGCGGGTGGCGCCGTTCTGCACGGCCCAGATGCTCGACTCGGGCTTCCACGGCTCCCGGCCGTACATCGTCAGCGAGTTCGTCGACGGGCCGTCGCTGCAGGAGTCGGTCCGCGACGCCGGGCCGCGCGGCGCGGGAGCGTTGCAGCGGCTGGCGATCAACACGGTGACCGCGCTGGCGGGCATCCACGCGGCGGGCGTGATCCACCTGGACTTCAAGCCGGGCAACGTGGTGCTCGGCCCCGACGGTCCGGTGGTGATCGACTTCGGCATCGCCCGCGCCGTGGACCTCACGCGGTCCTCGATCAGCAGCCAGATCGTCGGGACGCCCGCCTACATGGCTCCCGAGCAGTTCGCCGGCGAGCCCGTGGGACCGGCGGCGGACATGTTCGCCTGGGCGGCCACCATGGTCTACGCGGCCACCGGACGGCACGCCTTCGCCGGTGAGAAGATCCCGGCGCTCATGCACTCGATCCTGTACGGCGAGCCGGATCTGGGCACGCTGGAGGATCCGCTGCGGGGGATTCTGCTGGAGTGCCTGGTCAAGGATGCGAGCCGGCGGCCTTCCGCGGAGTCGGTCGCCGAGCGCCTGCGAGCGCTGCCCGCCCCGGCCTGGCAGGCGACGATCGAATCCGCCCGCCCGCCCGCCGCCCCGGCCCGCCCCACCCAGCCGTCACCGGCCGTCCCCAGCCCGCCCACGCGTCCCGGCACCGCCCCGCCGTCAGCCGCGCCGCCGCCGGCCGAGCAGGCTCCCGCCGCCTTCTCCCCCGCCTTCTCCCCCGGCTCGTCCTCGCCCGGCGCTCCTGCGGCCGGTGCTCCTGCGGCCGGTGCTCCTGCGGTCGGCGGGAGGGGCGTCGGTGGAAGCGCAGCCGGTGGAAGCGCAGCCGGTGGAAACGCAGCCGGTGGGATGGGCGGCGGCGACGGGTGGCGGTCCGACACCGCCGAGTCCCCGGCGCTTGGCCACCAGCCGCGGTCTCTGCGGCGGCGGCTGGCGTGGGCCGCGGCGGTGGTGGTCATCGCGACGGCCGGCACCGGCTACGCCCTGTGGCCCTCCGACCCGGGCACCGGCGCGATCACCGTGCCGCCGGTCTCGGCGGCCACCACGACCCCGCCCCCGACGACCAGCCCGGCTTCCCCCGACCCCACCACGACCCCGGCCCACCGAGACCGGCAGCGCCAGGAGCCCGGCAAGCGCAAGACCGCCGCCCCGGCGAACCCGACTCGCTCGCCGAAGCGCGACACGACCACCGAGCCGACGGCCAGAACCACGAAGGCCGCCGCCCAGCCCGAGCCCACCCCGGACAGGACCACAGACAAGCCGAGCACGAAGCCGAGCAGCAAACCGAGCACCAAGCCGCCCGCCACCCCGACGCCCACCCCGGAGCCGAAGGCGGCCGAGGGCGGGACGCTGGGATGGGCGGACGCCGAGGCGTTCTGCGCCGCCAAGGGAGGCACGGTCGCCGGGTCGTGGTACAACCTGGCCTGCATCACCTCGGGCGCCATGGACTTCTACAGCTCGAACCAGGTGTGCCAGTGGAAGTACCCGGGCACGACGGCCGGGGTGCCGAACGGGACGCAGGGTTCGGTCGACTGCAGGAAGAGCTAGCGCCTCACGCGTAGTGGCAGCGCACGTGCTCGGAGACCTCGGCGGCGGCGTCCTTGCCGTAGGCGGCGGTGAACCGCTCGAGGAAGACCTTCTGCCCCAGTTCGTACTCCTGGCCGCCGACGCGCTCCAGGACGTGGGTGGCGGTGAGGTTGCCGATCTGGGCGCAGCGCTCCAGCGACAGGTCCCAGCCGAGACCGGCCAGGAAGCCGGCGCGGAAGGCGTCGCCGACGCCGGTGGGGTCGACCTTGCCCAGCTCGGGCGAGGGGGTGACGTGGATGGACGGCTCGCCCTTGCGGTCGATGCGCGACCCCTTGGGCCCGAGCGTGGTCACCCGGACGCCGACCCGGTCGAGGACCTCCTCGTCGGACCAGCCGGTCTTCTGCTCGATGAGGCCCTTCTCGTAGTCGTTGGAGAAGAGGTAGGCGGCGCCGTCGATGAGCAGGCGGATCTGCTCGTCGCCCATGCGGGCCAGTTGCTGGGAGGGGTCGGCGGCGAACGGGATGCCGCGCTGGCGGCACTCGTCGGTGTGGCGCAGCATGGCGTCGGGGTCGTTCGGGCTGATCAGCACGAGGTCGAGGGCGCCCACGCGGTCGGCGATCGGGCCCAGTTCGATCTGACGGGCCTCGGCCATCGCCCCGGTGTAGAAGGAGGCGATCTGGTTGTGGTGCTCGTCGGTGGTGCACAGGAAGCGTGCGGTGTGGTGCACGTCGGAGGTGTGCACGGACGCGCAGTCGACGCCGTGGCGCTCGAGCCAGGAGCGGTAGTCGGCGAAGTCGTTGCCGACCGCCCCGACGAGGATCGGGCTCAGGCCCAGGCATCCCATGCCGAAGGCGATGTTCGCCGCGCACCCACCGCGACGTATCTGCAGGTCATCGACCAGGAACGACAGGGATACCCGGTCGAGCTGCTCGGCGATGAGCTGCTCCCCGAAACTGCCGGGGAAGGTCATCAGATGGTCTGTCGCGATTGAGCCGGTGACGGCGATGCGCACGGGATTCTTCTTCCTCGTTGTCAGCAGGCCAAAGTGAAGCCACACGAGGATACGCGAAGGCCCCGCTCACCCCAAAGGCGAACGAGGCCTCACCACTCCTTCTAGTTGAAGGAGTCGCCGCAGGCGCAGGAGCCGGTGGCGTTGGGGTTGTCGATCGTGAAGCCCTGCTTCTCGATCGTGTCGACGAAGTCGATCGTGGCGCCCATCAGGTAGGGGGCGCTCATCCTGTCGGTGACCACGCCGACGCCGCCGAAGTCGGTGACGACGTCGCCGTCCATCGACCGGTCGTCGAAGAAGAGCTGGTAGCGCAGGCCCGAACAGCCGCCCGGCTGCACGGCGACGCGCAGCTGCAGACCCTCTTCGCCCTGCTGCTCGAGCAGGCTCCTGACCTTGGCCGCGGCCGCGTCGGTCAGGTTCAGGCCCTGCGCCGTGGTCTCGCTGCTCTCAACCGTCATGTGCTGACTCCCGTTCTGAGGTCCTACTAAGACGCTACCAACACCGCGCCGGTGCCACACATTCCCCGGCGTGTAGACTCCATACTCGTCACTTCGACGATAAGGGGTACGCCATGGCGATTCCGCTGTACATCCTGGGCCAGGAGACCGATCCGCACAGCGAGAAGGGCGTCGACTGCCCGGGCGAGCTGCCCGCGGCCTCCGACCCCGGCCTGGTCGAGCGCGCACGCAAGGCCAAGGAGGCGCTCGGCGACCGGTTGTTCGTCCTGGGCCACCACTACCAGCGTGACGAGGTCATCCAGTTCGCCGACGTCACCGGTGACTCTTTCAAGCTCGCCCAGCAGGCGGCGGCCCGCCCCGAGGCGGAGTACATCGTCTTCTGCGGCGTGCATTTCATGGCCGAGTCGGCCGACATCCTGACCACGCCGGGGCAGAAGGTGGTCCTGCCCGACCTGGCTGCCGGTTGCTCGATGGCCGACATGGCGACCTTCGACCAGGTCGAGGAGGCGTGGGAGGCGCTGGAGGACGCGGGGATCGCCGACGATGTGATTCCCATCACATACATGAACTCCAGCGCCGACATCAAGGCCTTCTGCGGGCGGCACGGCGGCGCGGTGTGCACCTCGTCCAACGCCAAGCGGGCGCTGGAGTGGGCCTTCTCACAGAAGAAGCAGGTGCTGTTCCTGCCCGACCAGCACCTGGGACGCAACACCGCGGTGCTGGAGATGGGCATGTCGCTCGACGACTGCGTGCTCTACAGCCCGCACCGGCCGCCGAAGGCCGAGGAGCTGCGCGGCAAGAAGATGATCCTGTGGAAGGGCCACTGCTCGGTGCACGGCCGGTTCACCGCAGAGTCGGTCGACGACGTACGGCGGCGCGTGCCGGGCGTGAACGTCCTGGTCCACCCGGAGTGCCGCCACGAGGTGGTGACCAAGGCCGACCACGTGGGCTCGACGGAGTACATCATCAGGAAGCTCGAGGCGGCCGAGCCGGGCAGCAGCTGGGCGGTGGGCACCGAGCTCAACCTGGTCAAGCGCCTGGCCCAGCAGTTCCCCGACAAGAACGTCTCGTTCCTCGACAAGACGGTCTGCTACTGCTCGACCATGAACCGCATCGACCTGCCGCACCTGGTGTGGGCGCTGGAGTCGCTGGTGCTGGGCGAGGTGGTCAACCAGATCACGGTCGACGCCGACACCGCCCACTGGGCCAAGGTCGCGCTCGACCGCATGCTCGCCCTGCCGTAAGCGGGCACGATGCCGGAAGGGCCTCCTACGGGAGGCTCTCCCCGGCCGTGACCAGGGCGCCGGGGGCGGGCGGAATCAGTCCGCGAAGCCGTACACGACCCTGACCGTGACGGAGATCGTCTGGCGGCCCGGGCTCACCGACCCCTTGGCGTCGAACGCCTCGGCGGCGGCCATGAGCGGCTGGGGCGGGCCGTTGACCTCCTCGCTGACCGACACGACCCGGCCGAGCCGGCGTTCGGCGAGCGAGGCGTACTGCGCGGCCTTGGCGGCGGCGTTGCCGAACGCGCGCTCGCGCGCCTTCTCCAGAACCTCGTCGGGCTTCGACAGCTCGAAGGCGACGCCGTTGAGCCGCACCTCCTCGCCGACTCCCGCCACGGTGTCGATGATCTCGTCGGCTCTGGACAGGTCGCGGATGACCGCCTCGACCCCCTGCGCGGCGCGGTAGCCGGCGACCTTCGGGTAGGCCTCGTACTCCGGTCCCAGCGACAGCTCGTTGGTGCGCAGGTCCACCGCGTCGATGCCGGCCTCGACGAGCGTTTTCGTCAGTTTGGCGGCGGCCGTGCGGCTGGCGGAGAAGGCCTCTCCCGGCGTGGCGCGGCGCACCTCCACCCCGGCCATCAGCCGCATCAGGTCGGGGGCCGCGGTGATCGCGCCCTCTCCGACGACCGTGATCTGCTCGTGTGTGTGGTCCATCGTCTGCCTCGCAGCGTCAGCAGCGGCCGTGAGTCAACTTGATCATAGGTGTCATGTCACCACCCGTCCGGGCACGACCCGGATTCGACGCGGCGACTTGACCATCTCTAGGCACCGGTGAAGCGCAGGCCCATCTTCCCGAGAGCCACCGGGTCAGTCGTGGTGGCCAGCACCCGTTTGACGTCGCCGCGCAGGTCGACGATGACGGCCTTCTGCCCGGTGCCGTCGGCGACCCATCCGGCGATGTGATCGTCGCCGAACCATCCGATCAGGCGGGTGCTGGCCAGCGGGATCGTGACGGCCTCGCCGCCGCCCGACACGGGGTGGGCGCAGACCGCGGTGCCCGCGGGCGTGCAGTGGGACAGGAAATACTCACCTGACGGTGAGACCGTGCCGCTTTCGACCCAGAGCGGCGAGCCGACCGAGCCCTCGGAGCCCACGAGCTTGCCGTCGAGGTCGTAGAAGCGCATCTTGCCGCCCGCCCAGGTGGCCACACGATCGTCGCCCGCCCAGAAGTAGCGCCACTCCCCCGCGCCCTTCTCCTTGGCCGGGAAGATCCTGACGGTGCCGGTGGCGATGTCGATCGTGCCGAAGCCGTAGGCGACGCTGGTGTCGCCCTGCGCCTTGTACAGGGTGACCAGGCCGGTGCCGCCGTCGGGCGACCAGCGCGGGGTGGTCGGGTAGATCGGGGCCTTGCTCAGCGTGATGGCCTTCCTGGAGCCGGTGGCGTGCTGCACGATCGACACCTGGGCGTAGCTGGTGGTGGTGTAGTCGCGATCGGTGGCCAGGGCCTGCTTGCCGTCGGGGCTGAGGGCGTATTCGAAGTAGTCCGCGTTGGCTACGAAGGTCCTGCCCTGCCGTACGTAGAGCTTGGTGCCGCCGTCGACGCTGTAGCTGGCCAGCCTGATCGGGTCGGAGGCGTGCTCGGTCAGCGTGATGGGCGCGCCGGGCAGCTTGAGCGCGGTGCCGGTGGGGGCGATCTCGGGTGACGGCGGCGGCTGGGTGGTGGGGGTGAGGGACGGCATGGAGCCGGTGCCGCCGGTTCCCTGGGGCGGGCGCGTGAGCCGTACGGCCACGTAGATGACCGCGACGAGGACCACGACGGCGGCGACCACCGACACGACGATCGCCCACCGGCCCGACCGCCCGGGGGCCGGGCGGGTCGGCTGGCCGGGCTGGGCGTACGGCGCGGCGGGACGGCCCGGCGGGTGCGGGCCGGGGGTGTGGGGCTGCGACGGGTGGCCGCCGTGGTGGGACCCCGTGTAGGCGGGGCCGGGCGGCGGCGGTTGCGGCGCGGAGTGGCCGGGGCCGTGAGGGCCGGAGTAGGGCAGGCTCGGCGTCTGCGGCGCGGAGTAGGACGGGTTCGGGGTTTGGGGTGCCGAGTAGGACGGATTCGGCGTCTGCGGCGCCGAGTAAGACGGGTTCGGCGTCTGGGGGCCCGAGTAGGCCGGGTTCTGCGGCCCCGAGACGTGAGGCGGCAGCGACGTGGGCGTGGAGTGGGGCGGCGACGTCGGGTGGGGCGGCGAGGCGGAGGCGGCACTGCCCTGGGCCAGGAGCGCCGTGGAGCCCGTGTGGCCGAGCAGCCGCATCAGCGCCTGGCTGGCCGTGGGCCGCCGCGCGGGGTCCTTGGCCAGGCAGTCGGCCACCAGCGACCGCAGCGCCGGATCGGCCACCACTGCCAGGTCCGGCTCGACGTTCATGATGCGGTTGAACACCGCGGGCAGGCTGTCGGTCCCGAACGGCGCGTGCCCCGAGGCGGCGTACAGCAGCGTGCACGCCCACGCGAACAGGTCGGAGGCCGGCCCCGGCTGCCCTTCGACGAGCTGCTCAGGCGCCATGAACGACGGCGTGCCGATGGCGGCGGCGGTCAGCGACGAGGTCAGGTCGAGCGCGCGGGCGATGCCGAAGTCGATGACGCGCGGCCCGTCGGGGGCCAGCACGACGTTGGAGGGCTTGAAGTCGCGGTGCACGATCCCGGCCTGGTGGATGGCGACCAGCGCGGTGACGGTGCCGATGGCCAGGCGGTGCAGAGAGGAGCCCGAGCGCGGGCCTTCGGCCCGGACCACTTCACCCAGCGTGGGCCCGGCGACGTATTCGCTGACGATGTACGGCCGCTGCCCGAACATGCCCGTCTCGATGACCTGGGCGGTGCAGAAGGGCGCGACGCGGCGGGCCAGGGAGACCTCGCGGACGAACCGTTCTGAGGCCTCGCGGTCTCCCGCGAGGTCGGCGCGCATCAGTTTGACGGCGACCTTGCCGCCGGTCTTGGCCTCGGCCAGGTAGACGGTACCCTGCCCGCCTTCGCCTAAGCGGGCGGTCAGGGCGTACTCCCCCACCCAGGAGGGGTCGCCCGGCCTCAGGTCCAACATGCCCCTATTGTGCCTGTGGCGCGCATGCCCGGACGACGACATCGGGCTGTCGCAGCTGAACCCGTTGCTCGGCGCGCACGATGCGGGCGCCGAGCGAGCGGGCCAGGACCTCCTGCCCGGCGTCCGGACGGCCGGCGTTGATGATCACGACGGGGATCGCGGGGAAGTCGTGCTCCTCGCGGACCTTCCACAGCTCGGCGCACATGTCGCGGCCCGCCAGCCACTCCCCCATCGTCGCCGCGAGGACCCGTCCCGAGCGGTACAGGCCGCTGCGGTCGTTCGCGCCGGTGACCGCGCGGTGCAGGGCCGGCCCGGCGACCACGGCCGCCGCGTGCGCTCCCCACGTGCCGCCCATGGCGGGCAGCCAGCGGCCCACCGTACGGCCCAGCTGGCTGGTGCCGCGTTTGCGGGCGATCTGCACGACCGGGTCGACCAGGACCAGGCTCCTGATGCGCAGGGGGTGCAGGCGGGCGAAGGCCTCGGCGTGCCAGGCGGAGGTCGCGTGGGCGACCACGGTGACCAGTTCCGGGTGGGCGGGCGCCAACGCGGCGAGCCTGGCCGCTTCGCCGTACAGGGTGGGAGGGAGCTCCTCGCAGGCGCTCAGGCCCAGGCCGGGCCGGTCGAAGCGGATCACGCGGTGCCGTACGGCCAGCTCGTCGGCGACCCGGTCCCAGTGGTACCAGGCGCCGGAGGGCCCCGAGGTGATCAGGACGGCCGGTCCGTCGCCCGCGCGGACCACGTGCTGGACGCCCGGGTCGACGACCGGGCGATGCGTGACCAGCCGCAGCGCGATGTAGAGCAGCCACAGGGCGATCATGGCCAGCTGCGCCCGCTGGGCCAAGCCGGCCAGGGTGCCGGCGGCGATGGCCGCCAGCTCGGCCACGGTGGTCAGCAGGGCGGCCGTGGTCACGGCCCACGCGAGTCTCGTACGGCTCAGCAGCAGCATCGAGACGGTCACCGAGGCGATGGCCAGGGCCGCGGTGACGTAGTGCGCGTGGTGCGAGAACGATCGTTCGCCCCGCTCGCAGGCGGGGTCGCTGAGCGCCGCGCAGTCGAGCGGGAAGAGCGCCTCCCCGAAGGTGAACAGGCCGAACAGGCTCAGGGCCAGCCAGCCCGCCCACTCGTGCGCGACCCTGGGCACCAGCGCCACGCCGATGAGCGTGGCCAGCCCGGCGACGGCGGTGGTCAGCCTGAACATCGCCGACCACGACTGGTCGCGCGCGGCGAGTTCGCTGACGAAGCCGCTGCTGCGGTCGACCGCCGGGTCGGCGAACTGGCCGGTCACCCAGGCGCTGTAGAAGATCGCCGCGATGACGAAGGCCCAGGCGGCGGCGATGATCAGTCTTCGCTCCACGTGATCATTAGATCACTGTCCGGAATCACTACGGTGTGGTAGTGCTCGATTCGCTCCAGAACGGCGCTTCGTGGGCCGTTGTGCCATTCCGGGCTGCCGTAGAAGGCCTCCTCCAGGCGGTCACGCTCGTCGGCGTCGGCGAAGGCCCTGATGATGTAGGCCTCCTCCCAGTCACCCTCCTTGACCAGGGAGGGCCCGGCGGCGACGACGGTGATGCCGAAGCTGCGCAGCAGGGGCACGCCCTGGGTCCGCATGACGTGGACGAAGTCGTCGAGGGTGCCCGGCTTGAGCCGGTAGGTACGGATCTCGTAGATCATGGGCGCACTCTAGGCGGCGAACACTGACATCCTCTGTCACGCCATCGGGCTGTCCCACAGCGCGAACCAGCGGGCCTCGTCGGGCTCGACGGGCAGGTCGTCCGCGAGCGTCGCGGCGACCTTGCGCTCCAGCTCGGTGTCGCGCCCGCGTCCGGGCAGCGGGGCGAAGGGGTAGAAGCTGCCGCGACGGTAGAGGTAGACCATGGCCAGGCGCCCGGAGCCGCCGGCGAAGGCGACGGCCGAGCACAGCAGCGAGGGGGCGAAGTCGGCGCCCTCCAGGGTGGCGTTGACCGAGTGGAGCTCGGCGACCAGCTTGTCGAGAGGATGGCTGACCGTCAGCCATGTGTAGCCGTAGGGGTCGGAGGTTTCCTCGACCCGGCTGCCCAGCAGCGCCTTGGCGTCCTTCTGCACCCGCGTGAAGGCCCTGCCCTCGGCGGCTCGAAAGCAGACGGCCCCCTGGCCGGTGGGCGCCAGGCCGGTGGCGCCCTCCAGATGGGGCGCCGCCTGCGGCAGGGCGAACAGCGCGTCGAGGTCGGGCTCCGCCGGGGCCTGGCGCCCCAGCAGAGCGTCGAGCCATCTCATGGGCGGCCCAGGAGGGTCATGTGCCCAGCTCGGTGGAGATCCATCGCAGCTGTTCCAGGCGGCGGGCGGTCGGCGGATGGGTGGACAGCAGGGCGTTGACGCGATCGCCCGACAGGCCGGGGGCGAACATGGCGCCGTTGAGCGCGTGGGAGCCGCGCAGCGCGTGGGCCGGTCGCGCCGACAGATCTTCGGTGATCTTGGTCAGCGCGGAGGCCAGGGCCGAGGGCTGCTGGGTGAGCAGGGCGCCGTCACGGTCGGCGGCCAGCTCGCGATAGCGGGAGAAGGCCCGCGTGAGCAGCAGGCTGATGACGTGGACGACGGCGGCGACCGCGGCCACGACCAGGCCGAGCGGGATCAGGAAGCGACGGCGCGGCCCGAGGCCGAGCCCGACCGCCATGCCCCACAGCAGGCCGGCGGCCACGCCGAAGACCGACACAATCGTGCCGAGCGCCACGTCGCGGTGGGCCACATGGCTCAGCTCGTGGGCCAGGACCCCTTCGAGCTCGCGCCGGTCGACCCGGTCGAGCAGGCCCCTGGTCACGCAGACGACCGCCCGGCGCGAGGTGTGCCCGGCGGCGAAGGCGTTGGGCTCGGCCGACTCGGAGACGGCCAGGCGAGGTTTGGGCAGGTCGGCCAGGGCACACAGGCGGTCGAGCATGGCATGCAGCTCGGGAGCCTCGGCCGGGGATACCTCGCGCGCACCCATCGCCGCCACGACCATCCGGTCGCCGGCCAGGTGGAGCACCACGAGGACGGCCACCACGACCGCGGTGGCGATGGCCGCCCCCACGCCTAAGGCGATGAGGGCGGCCGCGAAGGCGACATAGAGCACCGACAGCAGCGCCAGCGTCACCAGCATGCGCCGGATCAGGCGAGCGTCGGGGGCGAACCGCGAACGCACGGCCGCTGACCTAACCGGGGATGAGACCCTGGTCGGTCAGCATCTCCCGGACTTCCTCGATCGAGGCGTCGGCGGGAGGGAGGATCAGCTCGGACGGCTCGAGACTCTCGTCGGGGAGAGACTTGCCGACGTGGCGGACCTTGTCGAGCAGCGCGTGGAGCTTGGTGCGGAACTCGTCTTCGTTGTCGGCGACGATGGCCGCCTCGAGCTCGCTGTCGAGGTCGTTGAGCACCGCGATGTCATCGGGTGCGACCTCCACCTGCCCCTCGCCCATGATCCTGATGATCATACGCCCTCCCCCGGCTGGCGCTGTGGCTGCTGCTGCGTGTGGTTCTGCTGGGTCGGCTGCGCCTGGCCCTCGGCCTGACCCTGCTCGATCGACTGCTGCGGCTGCGAGCCCATGCCGAGCTCGGCCTTCATCTTGGCCAGCTCCAGCTCGACGTCGCGCCCGCCCATGCGGTCGAGCTCCAGCTGGATGTCGTCGCCACGGCTGCCGCTGAAGTCGTCGAGCACGCCGCTGGCCAGCAGCTCGTCGATGGCGCCCGCGCGGGCCTGCATCTGCGCGGTCTTGTCCTCGGCGCGCTGGATCGCCAGACCCACGTCGCCCATCTCCTCGGAGATGCCGGAGAAGGCCTCGTTGATGCGGGTCTGCGCCTCGGCCGCGGTGTAGGTGGCCTTGATGGTCTCCTTCTTGGTCCGGAAGGCGTCGACCTTGGCCTGCAGGCGGTGCGAGGCCGTGGTGAGCTTCTCCTCCTCGGCCTGGAGGTTGTCGTGCTGGACCCGCAGGTCGGCGATCTGCGTGTTCAGACTGCCACGGCGCGTCAGCGCCTCACGGGCCAGGTCTTCGCGGCCCACGGACAGCGCCTTGCGGCCCTGGTCCTCCAGCTTCCTGGCCTGCGCCTCGATCTGGTTGATCTGAAGCTCCACGCGCTTGCGCGAGGTCGCCACGTCGGCGACGCCACGGCGCACCTTCTGCAGCAGCTCGAGCTGTCGCTGGTAGGAGTAGTCCAGCGTCTCGCGCGGATCCTCCATCTTGTCCAGGGCCTTGTTGGCCTTGGACTTGAAGATCATGGAAAGTCTCTTCATCACGCTCATGCGCGTCGGCCATCCCCTTCTTAGGTTGTGCTGTCGGTCACCCAAGCCGCCTTGGGATTACCCTACGCATAACGCACGGGGGCGTCACTAAGTTGCAGTCCAGGTAGGGTTGACGTCGTGTTGCGACGCCGTTCCCAGACCACCGCGGACTCCCCCGTCCCCGCTGACGATCCTAAGCCCCAGGGTAAAGGACGACCCACTCCCAAGCGCCGAGACGCCGAAGGGCGCCGGCGCCAGCCCGTGAGCGCGCCCAAGGACCGCAAAGAGGCCTACCGGCAGCTGCGGGCCAAGCAGGCCACCGAGCGCACGCGGGCCCGCGAGGGCATGATGCGCGGCGAGGAGAAGTACTTCCCCGTCCGCGACCGCGGCCCGGTGCGCAAGTTCGCCCGTGACTGGGTCGACTCGCGTCGCCTGCCCTCGCAGTACTTCCTGCCGTTCTCGCTGCTCATCCTGCTGCTCACCTGGATCCCGTGGGGCAACCCGCAGACCCAGGGCCTCGTCTACACCTACGTGATCACGGTCGGCTGGCCGATCATGATGGTGGGCGTGCTCTTCACCTCGATCTACGTCTCGTGGAAGGTGAAGAAGGAGGCGCTGGCGAAGTTCCCCGGCGAGTCCATGAAGGGCGTCGGCTTCTACGCCGCCATGCGGGCGCTGCAGATCCGCAAGCTGCGCTTCCCGCCGCCCCAGCTCGCGCCCGGCGGCAAGCCCGTTCAGCCCAAGCGCTGAGATTTTGCCCTTTTCTGGGGATTGTTTGATCGTGGTGCCTGAGCCGGGGGCCGCGGGCGCGTGCCGCCCGCGGCCCTCGGCGCATCTCAGCTCGACGGTTCCCAGCGCAGGCGCCCGGCGACCACGCGCGGCTCGACGCCCGCCAGAGGGCTGCCCCGCTCCAGGGCCACGGCGACGGAGCGCAGGGTGTGCAGCCAGGAGGCGCCCAGCGGCCTGGGGAAGGAGCTGGAGCTCGCCGGGTGGCTGTAGCCCACCGCTCCGGTGGCCGGGTCGAGCCAGGCGAACGGCGCCACCGGGATGGTGCGACGCAGCGTCGCGCCATCGGCCTGTCCGGTGCTCTGTCGCGTGACCAGGACCCCGCCCTGGCCGGCGCAGGCCTCGCGCCACGCGCCCAGGATCTGCCTGGCGCCGTAGGCGGGGCCGAAGCCCGGCGGCAGCGGCAAGCCGCCATCGTGGCGCAGCAGCGAGGCCCTGAGGTCGTCCGGCAGGCCGATGCCCATGCGCGCCTCCGCGACGGCCACGGTGCGAGCCCTCCCCTGCCGTCCCAGCCCGTCGAACGTGCGCGGCGCGTTGGCCGCCGTCCAGCGCTCGATGCGCCGCCACTGCCGCGCGACCGCCTGCCGTACCCGAGGGGAGATCGGGCGGACCGTCACCGCCTCGCGCGGGGCCGGGCAGGCGACGACGGCCTGCGGCGTGAGAGCGGGCGTGGCGGTGGGCGTGGGGATGGGCGTGGCGGCCGCGGTGGCCCCGACCTGCCACGGGAGAGCCGGGGCGGCCTGCTGTTCGCCGCGTGAGGCCGACGGGGTGAACACCACCGAGAGCGTGACCACCAGGGCCGCGGCGACGACCGCGGCGGGCACCCACAGGCGCACCCGACGCTCCGCGGGCACGGGCGCGGGCGACGGGAGGGGCTCGGCTTTCGTACGGCGTCCGCGGCGGCGCAGCCGCACCACGATCGCGGCCAGGACGGCGGCGGTGAGCAACGCCCGCAGGATGTTCGCCACGGCGACGACCCTATCGCCAGGCCGTGGCGGCAGCGGTTGTCCCAAGCCCCTAAGGTCGGATGTATGGAATTTCGTCACCTCGGCCGTAGCGGCCTGCTCGTCAGCGAGATCAGCTACGGCAACTGGATCACCCACGGCTCCCAGGTAGAGGAGGACGCCGCGAAGGCCTGCGTTCAGGCGGCGCTGGAGGAGGGCATCACCACCTTCGACACAGCCGACGTCTACGCGGGCACGAAGGCCGAAGAGGTCCTGGGCCGGGCCCTGAAGGGCCAGCGCCGCGAAGGCCTGGAGATCTTCACGAAGGTCTTCTGGCCGACGGGTCCCGGCAAGAACGACCGCGGGCTGTCGCGCAAGCACATCACCGAGTCGATCAACGGCTCCCTGCGCCGCCTGCAGACCGACTACGTCGACCTGTACCAGGCGCACCGCTTCGACAACGCCACGCCGCTCGAGGAGACCCTCAAGACCTTCGACGACCTGGTCCGCCAGGGCAAGGTCCTCTACGTCGGCGTCAGCGAGTGGAACGCCGAGCAGATCGCCGCCGCGCTGAAGATCGCCGACGAGATGGGCTTCGACCGCATCGTCTCCAACCAGCCGCAGTACTCCATGCTGTGGCGGGTCATCGAGTCGGAGATCGTGCCGCTGAGCGAGAAGGAGGGCGTCAGCCAGATCGTCTGGTCGCCCATCGCGCAGGGCGTGCTGACCGGCAAGTACCTTCCCGGCCAGGCGCCGCCCGAGGGTTCGCGCGCGACCTCGGAGGCGGGTGCGGGCTTCATCAACCGCATGCTCAACGACGACGTGCTCACCCGCGTGCAGGAGCTCAGGCCCGTCGCCGCCGACCTGGGCCTGACGATGGCGCAGCTGGCGGTGGCGTGGGTGCTGCAGAACCCGAACGTGGCCTCGGCCATCGTCGGCGCGACCCGGCCCGAGCAGGTCCGCGACAACGTCAAGGCCGCGGGCGTCAAGCTCGACTCCGAGGTCATGAAGAAGATCGACGCGATCCTCGACCCGATCGTGGAGCGCGACCCGGCCAAGACCGTCAGCCCGGCGACGCGTCCGTAGCCCCGGAATTGAGCGAACCCCTTGAGTCACATTCGACTCAAGGGGTTTTCTCATTCACTCGGGGCGCAATGACATACCGGTGTATTCAATTCTGTCGTCCTCGAGGAGCGCGACCTGTTCTACGCCGGATTCCAGCAGCTCACGCCAGTTCTCGCCGAGCCAGGATTCCGCATCCGCCTGGCTCGGAAAGACCTCTCTGGGCAAAGGGCGATCCGTTACCTCACCACCATTGGCGTTTTCATAACGCCACCGCCATGTCATGAATTACGCTCCTCTTTCACACCGGTTCGCGCGGACCATCATTCAGGCTGCACCCTACTCCCGAGCATGGAGGCCGATCGATGCTGCGCGCATTTCGTGTCGCCACCTTTTCCGCTGTCACAACCTCACTCGTCACCGCACTGACCCTGTCCTCCCCCGCTCTGGCCGACCCCAACGCTCCGCGGAGCTGGAGTTTCTGGCAGAGCGACGGCACCGCCTGGTTGTCGGCATCGTCCGCCGAGTCGCCCCCTGAGGGCTCGGTGATCGGCTGGCGCTTCTCCGCCGGCGCCGACACCGAGCCACCCGGAGGCGAGGTGCCCGACTTCGCCACCGTGTGCGGCAAGCAGGCCGCCGCACCGGCGGGCAGCAAGCGCGTGGTGATCGCCGTGGACTTCGGCGACGCCGAGGTCGACGCGCACCCCGGCGAGCAGCCGCCCACGCAGGGCGTGCTGACCTGCGCCACGGGCTCCGCCGACGCCACCGCCCTGCAGTTGCTCGCCACCGCCGCCAAAGCGCGCGTGGACGGGTCGCAGCAGGTGGTGGCGGTCAACGGGTACCCGGCTCGCGCCCAGGGCACCGACCTGGCCGCCCCGGCTGCGGCCGCGGGCGAGCAGAGCACCGCCGCCGCGTCTGACGGGCTGCCGTGGGGCTGGATCCTCGGCGGGGCGGGCGCGGTCGTGCTGGTGGCGGGAGGCGCGATCCTCGCGACCCGCCGCCGCACGCCTGCCAGGCACTGACCTGGCCACCGGGCGCCGCTCGCCCCCAGGAGGGCCCCGTGCCTCTCTCCCCGCCGTCACTGGGAGACTGGCCGCCGTGGAGGTCGTTTTCCTGGGTACGGCGGCGCCGGACGGCTGGGCGGCGCCCGGTTGCGCGTGCAGGTCATGTCTGGCCCCGCCGCAGCACCACCGGGCGCCGCTGGCGACGGTCCCGGCCGAGCTGCCCCCCGATGTGGTGCTGCTCGACGTCGCTACGTTGCCCGAGCGCCTGGCGGAGCTGCGGCGGGCCGGGCTCGACGGCTCCGCCCACGTGGTGGCCGTCGGCCTGGACCACCGGGTGCGCTCCCTCGACGAGCTGGAGCGCCGCCTGGCCCTGTGGGGTGCGCGTGCCGTACCTGACGGGTTCGTCCTCGACACCAGCGCCCCCTCGGCACGGCGGCCGATGCCTCGGCGCACCCTCGTCCTGGGCGGGTCGCGGTCGGGCAAGTCGGCCGAGGCCGAGCTGAGGCTGGCCGCCGAGCCGTACGTCACCTATGTCGCGACCGGCCCGTCCGGCGACGACGACCCGGAGTGGGCGGCCAGGGTCGCCGCCCACCGCGAGCGCAGGCCCGCGCACTGGCGCACGGTGGAGAGCACCGACCTGGCCGAGGTGATCGCCGGGGCCGAGACACCGCTGCTGATCGACGGGATCGGCACGTGGGTGTCGACCGTGCAGTGGCTCGACCCCGACGGGTTCGAGTCCCGCTGCGACGACCTCGTGGAGGCCTGGAGGCAGGCGCGGCGGCCGGTCGTGGCCGTCTCCGACGAGGTCGGGCTGGGGGTGGTGCCCGCCACGACCAGCGGACGCCGTTTCCGCGACGCGCTGGGACGCGTGAACCAGCGCCTCGCGGCGGAGTCCGAGGAGGTCTGCCTGGTCGTGGCGGGACGTGTCATGCGGCTGTGAGCCCGTTTCCGGGGACCGTCAGCCTGCGGTCACCCCGAGCGCCTCGAGCAGGTCGTCCCTGATGCCCTGCTCGTCGCTGCGCCGCTCGGCCGCGATGCGGCCGTTGTCGAGCACGAGCACCCGGTCGGCCAGCGCGATCGCCTCGTCCACGTCGTGCGTGACCAGCAGCACCGCCGGACTGTGCGCGAGGCACAACTTCTTCAGCAGCGCGTGCATCCTGAGCCTGGTCAGCGCGTCCAGCGCGCCGAACGGCTCGTCGGCCAGCAGCAGCTCCGGCTCCCTGACCAGCGACCTGGCCAGCGCGACACGCTGCTGCTCGCCGCCGGACAGCTCATTGGGCCAGGCGTTCTCGCGCCCCTTGAGCCCCACCTCCTCCAGGGCCCGCCTGCCCCTGTCCTCCGCGCCGGACAGGCCCAGGACGACGTTGTCGAGGACCTTCTGCCACGGCAGCAGGCGGGCGTCCTGGAAGACGACCGACACCTGGGTCGGCACGTCCAGCTCCCCGTGGCCGCTCACGTCGTAGTCGAGCCCGGCCAGCGCGCGCAGCAGGGTGCTCTTGCCCGAGCCGCTGTGCCCCAGCAGGGCGACGAACTCGCCCGGACGGATGTCGAGATCGAGGTCGTCCAGGACCGCGCGCTCGCCGTACGTCCTGGTCAGGTTCCTGATCCGGACGGCAGGCGCCTGCGTGATCAGTCCGCCAGCGTCTTGCGCCACGACAGGGCCTTTCTTTCGACCAGCCGCACGGCGGCGTCGGAGAACAGTCCCAGCAGGCCGTACAGGACCAGGCCCACCAGGATGATGTCGGTCTGGCCGTAGGTCCTGGCCAGGTCCATCATGTAGCCGATGCCGGCGGTCGAGTTGATCAGCTCGGCGACCACCAGGAACAGCCACGAGATCGTCACCGCGAACCGCATGCCCAGCAGGAAGCCGGGCAGCGCCCCCGGGAGCACCACCGTGCGGATGAACTGCACCCTGCTCAGCGAGACCGTCTCGGCCAGCTCGATGTAGCGGCTGTCGATGCTGCGCAGGCCGTTGTGGGTGTGGATGTAGATCGGGATCATCACGCCCAGGGCGATGATGGTGACCTTCATGCCCTCGCCGATGCCGAGCCACAGGATCAGCAACGGCAGCAGCGCCAGCGACGGGATCGAGCGCTTGAGCTGGATCGGGCCGTCGATCAGGGCCTCGCCCACCCGGCTCAGGCCGCTGACGACGGCCAGGGCGACGCCGATCGGCACGCCGAAGCCCAGGCCCAGGGCGACGCGCTGCACCGAGGCGAGCAGGTTCTGCTGCAGGCGCCCGCTCTCGACCAGCTCGACGGTGGTGGCGACGACCTGCCAGGGGGCGGACAGGAACCTGGGGTCGATCAGGCCCGCGGCGGATCCGATCACCCAGGCGGCCAGGATCAGGCCGGGGCCGATGAGGAAGCCGAACCTGATCGGGGCGCCGGGCCGCAGGGTGCCGCGCCGGGCCCGCCGTACGGGGGCGGGCAGCGGCGGCCCGGCCGGCGAGAGCGCGCTCGCCGCGGCGGCCGCGGACTCCTGGAGTGTCGTCATCAGGCACCTGCCCCTTCGGTCACGGGCGCATGGACGGTCGTCATCCCTGCCGTTTCGGTCAGGGGCGCGTGGACGGTCGTCATCCCTGCCGTTTCGGTCAGGGGCGCGTGGACGGTCGTCATCAGGCACCTGCCTTGATCGCGTCGGCTCCCACGGACTGGTACCGCAGGTCGTACAGGTCGGCCGCCTTGAGCGGCTTGTTGCCCAGTTCCGCGGCGAGCAGGTCGATGGTCTCCTGGTGCCGCGTGATCGCCTCGCTCCAGTCGGCGGGCAGCTCGGGCTCGCCTGCCGCGTCGACCAGGTACTGCCCGTCCTCGGCGGTCAGCCCCTGGTCCTTGACGTAGTAGCCGTCGATCCACTCCTTCGGGTGCTCGTAGACCCACTTGACGGCGCGCGCCCAGGCGGCGACGTACTCCTTGACCGCGGCGGCCTTGGCCGGGTCCTGCAGCACCTCGGTCGGCACGTAGAGGTGGCCGGGATCGTCGCGGATGCCGTGGTTGACCGTGGTCGCGCCGTCCTTGCCGAACTGGGCGAGATAGCGCTTGATCTGCACGCCGCCGATCGGCGCCACGTCGACCTGCTTGGAGGCCAGGGCCTTGGCGTAGACGTCTCCGGTGCTGGGCAGCTCGATCAGGGTGACGTCGTCCTTGGTCAGTCCCGCCTTCTTGAGCACCTTGAGGATCAGGGCGCCCTGGGCCTGGCCGGGGCTGAAGGCGATCTTCTTGCCGCGCAGCTCCTGCAGGGTGGTGACGGCGGTGCCGGGCGCCACGCCCAGGACGTAGGTCGGGTGGTTGAGCGCGTCCTTGCGGTAGCGGGAGGCGACGATCTTGGTCGGCAGACCGGTCCAGGCGGCGTGGATGGGCGGGATCTCGGCGACCGCGCCCACGTCGAGCGCCTTGGCGCGGAAGGCCTCGGAGGTCTGCGGGCCTCCGCTGAGGTTGGCCCACTCGATCTTGAAGGAGAACGAGTCGATCTGGCCCGACAACGTCAGCGCCACCTTGGTGGAGGGGTCGCCCACCCTCAGGACGGTGCCCTGCGGGACCGTCGTCGGCAGGGGGTCGGTGGGCTTGAGCTGAGCGGTCGCCGCCTCGGAGCCGGAGCCGCAGGCGGCGCTCAGGGCCAGAAGGAGGGCAGGCAGAACGTACCTGAGTGAACGGGGGGACATGGCTAACCCTTCAACGTGAACGGAATGAGTGGCGCGAAGGGGCCGAAAAGGGCCGCCTCAGGAGCGGCAACAGCACGTCATGCCCTCAACGGTAAGGAGAGCATGGGGTTAAGTCAACATTTCCTACTGGTTTTATATGAAATTATCCCCCGCCCCTGCTCAGGCGCGTCTCGCGTACCAGCGTCCCCCGTCGCTCTCCACCCGCAGCGGGCGGCCGAAGCACTCCGACAGCAGCTCCCCGGTCAGCACCTGCTCGACCTCTCCCTGCGCCAGGACCCTGCCGTCCTGCATCAGCAGCGCGTGCGTGGTCGTCGCGGGGATCTCCTCCAGATGGTGGGTCACCGTCACGGTGGTCAGCATCGGCCGGTTGCCCGCCAGCTCCTCCACCGCCTCGATCAGGTCCTCCCTGGCCGGCAGGTCCAGCCCGGCGAACGGCTCGTCCAGGAAGATGACGGACGGCTCGGGCATCAGCGCGCGGGCTACCCTGATGCGCGCCCGCTCCCCCTGCGAGCAGACACGGAACGGCCGCTCGCCCAGCTCCTTGCAGCCCAGATCGGCCAGCATGCGGGTGGCACGCTCACGCTCGGCGGGGCCGTACCTGTCCCACAGCGGCGCGCTCGTGCCGGTGTGGCCGGTCAACACGACGGTGTGCGCGGTCGCACCCTCCTCCTCCAGGAGCTCCTCGTCGATCAGGTGCTGGCTGGCGCTGACCAGGCCGAGGTGGCGGCGCAGCTCTCGCATGTCGACGCGGCCGAGGCGGTGCCCGAGGACGGTGACCGTCCCCTCGCTCGGGTGCCGTACGGCGGCCGCGAGCGAGAGCATCGTCGTCTTGCCCGCTCCGTTCGGGCCCAGCACCACCCAGTGCTCGCCGTACCCCACCTGCCAGTCGACTCCCGCCAGGAGAGTCCTGCCCACCACGTTGACTGTGACCCCGGTCAGCTCAAGCGCATACACGCAGCTCACGATAACGTGCGTAAACGTGCTACAAGAGCAGATAAATCAACTGATCACGTATGACGCTCGGCAGCGGATGATCCCGGACGATCGTGACGCCCTCGCCGCTCTGGTGGCACAGCCGCCCACGACACCCACCGCTTTCGCCGACCTGCGGGCCGCCGGAATAGGCCACCTGGCCCTGGGCTCCCACGACCAGGCCCTCGACCTGCTGGACCAGGCGATGGAACTCGCCGACACCCCGGCACGCGTGATCGCCGTGACGATCAACCTCGCCGACGTGTACCGCTACGCGGGCGACGCCCCCACGGCCGAGACCCTCTACCGCCGCGCCCTCGACCTGGCGCGCGCTCAGGCCCCCGCCTACCTGTCCTTCGCGCTGCAGCACCTCGGCAAGGCCCTGGGCGAACAGGGCCGCCTCGACGAGGCCCGCGACCTGCTCACCGAAGCCCTCGCCCTGCGTGAGGCCGCCCAGGGCGACCCGTCGCTCGCGGCCGGTACCCGCGCCGCGCTGGCCGCACTCGACGACCCCGCCTTCGTCCTGCCCCTGCCGCCCTCCGTGACCGCCCTGCTCGGCCCCTCCCCCTCGTGGTCACACGCCCACGAGGGGCTCAGCGGCACCGTGGCGCTCGTCAACGACGCGTACTACGTCAAGCGCGGCCCCCACGCCCGGCGCGAGCACGAGCGCCTCACCTGGCTCGGCGCGCGCGGCATCGCCGTGCCCGACGTCGCCGCGTTCGAGGACGACGTGCTCGTCCTCGCCGACGCCGCCACCCCCAGCCTCGCCGCCTCCCCACCCCCCGGGATCGGGACGGTCATGGGAACGGTGCTGAAGCACCTCCACACGCTGCCCACCGCCGCCTGCCCCTTCGACGAGCGCCTCGACGTCCAGCTCGCACGGGCGCGCCGTCAGGTGGTCGAAGGGCTGGTCGACGTCGAGGACTTCGACGAGGACAACCTCGGCCTCACCGCCCGCCAGGTCCTCGACCGCCTCCTCGCCGAGCGGCCCGGCGAGGAGGACCTGGTGGTCACGCACGGCGACTTCACGCCGTCGAACGTCCTGAACGGCGGAATGCTCATCGACCTCGGACGCGTCGGGGTCGGCGACCGGTACCGCGACCTCGCACTCGCCACCCGCGACCTGCACGAGGACTTCGGAAAGGGAGCGGTCGACGAGTTCTTCACGGCGTACGGCCTTCCTGCGCCGGATTCAGAAAGGCTCACGTACTACCGCCTACTCGACGAGCTCTTCTAACCGCGCCTCGCGATCGCCGCCCCGTGATCACCGCCTCGTCCATCCGAGCCCCGTGATCACCGCCTCGTCCGTCCCAGCCTCATCATCGCCGCCTCGTCCATCCGACCAGGGCGAACACAGAACCCACCTAGGATCAACCATCATGTCCTGGAGTCCGGGTGCCCGATTCGCGATCGGCACGCTGAGCATCTTCCCGGTCCACGTGACCGTCGTGAACCGCGACGTCGCGGGCCGGGCGATGACCCTCGCCCCAGCGGTCGGCCTCCTCCTCGGCCTGATCGCCGCCCTCCCCCTGTGGTGGCGCCCCGACCTGCTCGGAGCCGCCCTCAGCCTCGGCCTCCTCGCCCTGCTCACCCGAGGCCTCCACCTCGACGGCCTCACCGACCTCGCGGACGGCCTCGGCAGCGCCAAACCCGCCGAGCAGGCGCTGCAGATCATGAAGAAATCCGACATCGGCCCCTTCGGCGTGATGTCACTCGTCTTCCTCCTCCTCACCCAGGCCGCCGCCCTCTCCACCCTCGGCCCCGCCCTCGCTCCCGCCGCCCTGATGACAGCCACCATCTCCGGCCGCCTAGCCCTCACCTGGGCCTGCCGGACCGGCATCCCCAGCGCCCGCCCAGACGGCCTCGGCGCCATGGTGGCCGGCACCGTACGGCGAAGCTGGGCGCTCGTCGTCACCCTGGTCACTGTCGGTGCCGTGCTGCTCGTAGGCGTGGGGGCCCAGTGGATCGCGTCGGCGATGGCTTCGGCTCACATCACCGGGCAGGGCTGGCTCAACGGGCAGAGCCTACTCACGGAGCAGGACTGGCTCGCCGTCCTTACACCCCCGTTGGCCGCACTGGCCGGGTTGGCGGTGGCGCTGCTCCTGCTCCGTCACGCCCGGCGGCGGCTGGGCGGCGTCACGGGCGACGTGCTCGGCGCCCTCGTCGAGACCGCCACCACGGCGACTCTTGTTGCCTTCGTCGCACTCGTGTGACACCGACACGATCCTCTCAGGGCTCTGCCACGGTCGCCCGACTTCCCGAACCCTCGCCGTCTCCCCGCCAGGAACGACACCAGCACGCCTCGCCCGCCGCCCCGGAGTTGGCCCGGCGCCCTCGCCCCCTCATGTGCCCATGCCCACCACGCCTTGTCCGCTGCCGCCATGCGCTCCACTCAGCTGCCGCCATGCGCCCCGCTTCATTGCTGCCATGCGGACGCCCCGCGCAGCTGCGCCATGCGCCCCGCCTCGTTGCTGCCATATGCTCGGATCCGCCACGGCCTCAGGCGCCGGTCACCTGCGCCTGCCGTACCGGGAACGCGCGGAACAGCACCGCCGTCACGACTGCCAGGACCACCCACCCGGCCACCCCCGCGACGCCGACGAGCGCGGCGTTGGGAGAGCCGCCGAAAACCAGCACCACAGGCCCCACCGCGTTAAGCGATCCATGCGCCACCACGGCGGGCCAGACACTTCCCGAGCGCAGCCTGAGCCATCCGAACAGAGCGCCGATCAGCACCGTGGCTCCGACGAACATGAGCGCGGCCCAGGCCCCCAGGTCGGGGTAGTTGTAGCCGAGCAAGGTCAGCGGTGCGTGCCAGGCGCCCCAGATCACCCCGGAGACGAGCACGCCGAACAACACGCCGCGCTCCGCCACGAGCCGGGGCAGGAGCCAGCCGCGCCAGCCCCACTCCTCGCCGAAGCTCTGGACGGCGTTGACGACCGGGCCGATCAGCGTGGCGCCGGCCACCTGGGCGATGAAGGCCGGCGTGAGGTCGGCGGGGACCGGGAGGCCGGCCGAGCGCAGGGTGGTGGCCAGGCCGGACAGGTCGGGCTGGAGCCAGCCGAGCAGCAGGCTGAGTGCGATCGAGATGAGGATGATGGCGGGGATGCCCAGCCAGGCGGCCAGGATGAGCCGGGCCGTACGGCCTTGTGCGGGGCCGATGGTGAGGCCTGTCTCGGCGGCGAAGTGGCGGAACGGGGTCCGGCGCGTGAGCCAGACGGCGAGGACACCCAGCGTGGGCGTGAGCATCAGGAGAGAGCCCCAGAGGAGGAACTGGGAGGACTCCAGCCCGTCGCCCAGCCACAGGGGCAGGGCGACGAGCCATGACAGGCCGAAGGACACCGCCAGGAACACGATGATGTCGCGCTTGGGCACGGACGCGGGTTGGGTTCTGGGCTGGCGAGGGGCGGGGCCGGGCCCCGCGCCGCCCTCGTCGGGCAGGGGTGCGGAGCGGGTTCCGGGCTCCTTGGACGTGGACGCCGCGCTGGCTTCAGCCTCGCCAGACGCAGAGGCCTGGCGAGAGCCGGACGCAGAGGACAGATGAGAGCCGGACGCGAGGGACGGGCGTGAACCAGGCTCGCCGGGCGTGGAGGACGGGCGAGGGTCGGCCGTGCCCGACCCGGAGGGTGGGCCGGGGTCGGGGTGGTGGTTGGTCATGACACGCGCTCCTGGATGAGGGCGTTGAGGAGCGAGGCTCCCCGCGTCGCGTCGTCGATGCTGACCACCAGTTGCCCGCCGGAGTGGTAGCGCAGCACCAGGCACTCCCCGCCCCTGATCATGATCGCGGCCATGCCCGGCACTCCGCGGAAGCCCCAGCCCCCGACCTGGCTGGGGAAGCGCTCCTCCGCCCACGCGGACTCGATCTTGGAGAGCCTGATCCTCCGCACCGGCCACCCGAAGGGGCCGAAGCCGATCGCGACGCCGTCGTCGCTGACGCGGACGGTGACGGCGCAGGTGGCGATGCCGGCGGCCGTGGCGACGAACATGAGCGGCACCACGATGGCTGCGGTCTGCGGCGGCATGACGCCGGTCAGCCAGAGGACGGCGGCGACGACGGCGACCGCGAGGGGGACGACGGACAGGGGGTAGAGCCACGCGTTGGCCACCCGGCTGACCCAGACGGAGCGCTGGCCGGCGCGGAGGCGGAGCTGGGGCGGGGCCTCGCCGGTGGGGGTGGGCTGGTCGGGTTCGCCGCGGCCGAGGAAGCCGGCGAGTGCGCCGAGGGCGAACGGAAGGGTGACGACGGCGGCGACGCTCCAGGCGGACAGGCGGGCGTCGGTCCAGGCGGGGGCGTCGAGGTTGGCCAGGATGGTCGACAGGTGCATCACGGCGACGAAGGCGCCGCTCCAGATCAGCGCGGCCCACCAGTAGGCGCGGGACAGCCGCCTGGCGAAGGCGCGGCCGTCGACGGCGATGCCCATGAGGACCACCCAGAACAGCGCCCACATGCCCAGCACCGACAGCAGGATGGCGGTGAAGGTCGAGTTTCCGTCGGGCTGCATGCCCGAGCCCCAGTGGGTGGCCAGCGGTGAGGGCAGTCGATCGCGGAAGGCGAAGGAGACGGCGAGGATGGCGGCGGCGATGAGCACGCCCCAGGCGGCGCCGGCCAGCAGGGCCCGGTTGCGGGAGGTCATGGCAACTCCTTCACGATCTCGATCAGGTCATCACGGCTGTAGCCGTAGCGTCGGGCCTCTTCCAGCAGCTCGCGTGCCTTGGTGAGGATGGCGAGCCGGCCCTCGACCACGCTGGCGACGCTGACCCCGCGCCCGCGGCGGAACTCCAGCACGCCCTCGTCGCGCAGCTCACGCAGCGCCCGCAGGACGGTGTTGGCGTTGATGCCGAGGGCGTCGGCCAGGTCGCGGGCGGGTGGCAGCCGGTCTCCTGCGGAGTAGGAGCCCTCGGCGATCGCGTGGCGGATCGCCGAGGCCACCTGCTCGTGGAGCGGCCGCGGGTCGTTCAGGTTCAACGTCAGCAGCATGATGCCAATGAAACTAGCACCATCCGGCGGATGGTGCTACCCCGGGTGGCTTCATATTGATGGGATGACCCTGTGTTATGCATAGGGACAAACCCTGGATAGCATCGGTTTACGTGACCACTGTGCGGCTGAACTCAGCAGACCCTGTCTCGTACGACACCGACGCACTCATCGTCGGGTTCCACCCGGGTTCCGACGCCCCCACGACGGGCGTCGAGGGCTTGGAGCAGGCTTTCGGCGGCAAGCTCGCCCAGACACTGAAGTCTCTGGGCTTCAAGGGCAAGGCCGGCGAAGTCGCCAAGGTGCCGACCTTCGGCTCCATCACCGCACCGGTCCTGGTCGCCGTCGGCCTGGGCGAGTCGGCCGACTCCGAGGGCCTGCGCCGCGCGGCCGGCGCCGCCGTACGCTCGCTGGCCGGCACGAAGCGCGCGGCGCTCGCGCTGCCCGCGGGCAGCCCCGAGCAGGCCGAGGCGGTCGCGCTGGGCGCGCTGCTGGGCGCCTACACCTTCAACCGCTACCGCGCCGACAAGCACGAGAGCGTCGAGGCGCTCGACGTGCTCACCGACGGCGACACCGAGCGCGCCAAGACGCTCGCCGACGCGGTCAACCTGGTGCGCGACCTGGTCAACACGCCGCCGTCCGACCTGTGGCCCGGCAAGTTCGCCGAGATCGCCGAGGAGACCGGCGGCCAGGCGGGCCTGAAGGTCGAGGTGCTCGACGAGAAGCAGCTCAAGGAGGGCGGCTACGGCGGCATCCTCGGCGTCGGCCAGGGCTCGGCCCGCCCGCCGCGGCTGGTGCGCCTGTCCTACACCCACCCCGAGGCCGACAAGACGGTCGCGTACGTCGGCAAGGGCATCACCTTCGACTCGGGCGGCCTGTCGATCAAGCCGAGCGCCGGAATGGACTGGATGAAGTCCGACATGGGCGGCGCGGGCGCGGTCTTCGGCGCCATGGTCGGCATCGCCAGGCTGGGCCTGAAGGTCAACGCCGTCGGCTACCTCTGCCTGGCCGAGAACATGCCCTCCGGTACGGCCCAGCGCCCTAGCGACGTGCTCCACAGCTACAGCGGCAAGACCGTCGAGGTGCTCGACACCGACGCCGAGGGCCGCCTGGTGCTCATGGACGGCATCGCCCGCGCCGCCGAGGACGACCCCGATCTGATCGTCGACGTCGCGACCCTGACCGGCGCGCAGATCGTCGCGCTCGGCTGGCGTACGGCAGGCGTCATGTCCAACGACGACGCCATCAGGGACCTCGTGGTCGCCACCGCCGCCGAGCAGGGCGAGGGCGCCTGGGGCATGCCGCTGCCCGAGGAGCTGCGCAAGGGCCTCGACTCCCCCACCGCCGACATCGCCAACCTGCAGCCTGAGCGCTGGGGCAGCATGCTGGCCGCGGGCATCTTCCTCAAGGAGTTCGTGCCCGACGGCGTCAAGTGGGCGCACATCGACATGGCGGGACCCGCCTTCAACCGGGGCGAGCCCCACGGCTACACCCCCAAGGGCGGCACCGGCGCCTTCGTGCGCACCCTCATCGGACTGGCCGAGCGGCACGCATCCGGCCTTGCCAAGTGAAAAGATGACGTCATGAGCAATCCTGTGGCCTATGACATCGTCGTCCTGGGTGGCGGAAGTGGCGGCTATGCCTGCGCTCTGCGAGCGGCCGAGCTGGGCAAGTCCGTCGCGCTGATCGAGCGTGACAAGATCGGCGGCACCTGCCTCCACCGCGGGTGCATCCCCACCAAGGCGCTGCTGCACTCGGCCGAGGTGGCCGACGAGACGCGCGAGAGCGAGGCGTACGGCGTCAAGGCCCGTTTCGAGGGCATCGACCTGCCGGGCGTGCACGCCTTCAAGGACAAGATCATCACTCGCGCCTGGAAGGGCGTGCAGGGCCTGCTCAAGTCCGCCGGCGTCACCGTCATCGAGGGCGAGGGCCGGATGGTCGGCCAGCGGCAGATCCAGGTCAACGGCGAGATCGTCGAGGGCGCCAACGTCGTGCTGGCCACGGGGTCGGCGCCGAAGTCGCTGCCCGGTCTGGAGATCGACGGCTCGAGGGTGATCACCAGCGAGCACGTCCTGACCATGGACCGCCTGCCCGCTTCGGTGATCGTGCTGGGCGGCGGCGTGATCGGCGTCGAGCTGGCCAGCGTCTACCGCTCCTTCGGCGCCGAGGTGACCATCGTCGAGGCGCTGCCGCACCTGCTGCCGACCGAGGAGGAGTCCAGCTCCAAGCTGCTGGAGCGGGCCTTCCGCCGCCGTGGCATCAAGTTCGAGCTTGGCGTCTTCTTCGAGGGCGTCAAGACGACCGACACCGGCGTCGTGGTGACGCTCGCCAACGGCAAGACGTTCGAGGCCGACCAGCTCCTGGTGGCGGTCGGCCGCGGCTCGGTGAGCGCGGGGCTGGGCTTCGAGGAGCAGGGTGTCACGGTCGAGCGGGGTTCCGTCGTGGTCGACGACCACTGCCAGACCTCGGTGCCAGGCGTCTACGCCATCGGCGACCTGATCCCGACCCTGCAGCTGGCGCACGCCGGTTTCGCCGAGGGCATCCTGGTCGCCGAGCACATCGCGGGACTCGACCCGGCGCCGATCGACTACGCGGGCGTGCCTCGTATCACCTACTCCGACCCCGAGGTGGCCTCGGTGGGCATCACCTCGGCCCAGGCGCGCGAGCGCGGCATGGAGATCGTCGAGCAGGTCTACGACCTGGCCGGCAACCCCAAGAGCCAGATTCTCGGTACGGCTGGCGCGGTCAAGGTCATCGCGCAGAAGGACGGACCGGTCGTCGGTGTCCACATGGTGGGGCGCCGCATCGGCGAGCTCGTCACCGAGGGGCAGCTGATCTACAACTGGGAGGCGCTCCCTTCGGAGGTCGCCCAGCTGATCCACGCCCATCCGACCCAGTCGGAGGCTGTCGGCGAGGCCATGCTGGCTCTCGCGGGCAAGCCGCTCCACGTACACAACTAACAGGCCCTCGATAGCGAGAGATAAAACGATGCCGGTTTCTGTACAGATGCCCCAGCTCGGTGAGAGCGTGACCGAGGGCACGGTCACCCGTTGGCTGAAGAAGGAGGGCGAGCGCGTCGAGGCCGACGAGCCGCTCCTCGAAGTCTCGACCGACAAGGTCGACACGGAGATCCCGTCTCCGGCCGCCGGTGTGATCACCAAGATCGTGGTCCAGGAGGACGAGACCGTCGAGGTCGGCGCCGAGCTCGCCATCATTGACGAGAACGGCACCGCCGGCGCCTCCGCTCCGGCGCAGGAGCAGGCCCCGGCCGCGCAGCCTGAGCCCGAGCCCCAGCCGGAGCCCGAGCCCGCTCCCGCGGCCTCCTCGATCCCGCAGCCCGCGCCGGAGCAGGCCCAGGCTCCCGCGCCGCAGCAGGAGGCCCCGCAGCAGCAGGCTCAGCAGCAGCCCGCCCCGCAGCAGGCCCAGCAGCAGGAGCAGTCCTCGCCGATCGCGACGACTCCGGCCAGCGCGCCGGCTCCGCTGCCGTCGTCCGGTGAGAGCCCGTACGTCACGCCGCTGGTGCGCAAGCTCGCCAGCGAGCACGGCGTCGACCTCAACTCGCTGACCGGCACCGGCGTGGGTGGCCGCATCCGCAAGCAGGACGTCCTGGAGGCCGCCAACGCCCAGCGTGAGCAGGCCGCTCCGGCCGCCGCTCCCGCCGCGCAGGCCCCCGCTGCCCAGGCTCCGGCTCCGGCCGCCCAGGAGCAGGCTCCGGCTCCGGCCGCCGCCCAGGCGTCCGCGGCTCCCGAGTCGGTCGAGGTCGACACCACGCTGCGTGGCCGCACCGAGAAGATGACCCGCCTGCGGGCCACGATCGCCAAGCGCATGCTGGAGTCGCTGCAGACCTCCGCGCAGCTCACCACGGTGGTCGAGGTCGACGTGACCAAGATCGCTCGCCTGCGCGACCGGGCCAAGGCCGACTTCCAGCGCCGTGAGGGCGCCAAGCTGTCGTTCCTGCCGTTCTTCGCGATGGCCGCGGTCGAGGCGCTCAAGCAGCACCCGAAGCTCAACGCCACGATCAACGACGAGACCAACGAGGTGACCTACTTCGACGTCGAGAACCTCGGCATCGCGGTCGACACCGAGAAGGGTCTCATCGTCCCGGTCGTCAAGGGCGCCGGTGACCTGAACCTGGCCGGTCTGGCCAGGAAGATCGCCGACGTGGCCGACCGCACCCGCACCAACAAGATCAGCCCGGACGACCTGGCCGGCGGCACGTTCACGCTGACCAACACCGGCAGCCGCGGCGCCCTGTTCGACACCCCGATCCTCAACAAGCCGCAGGTCGGCATGCTGGGCACCGGTGGCGTCGTCAAGCGTCCCGTCGTGGTCGACACCCCCGAGGGCGAGGTCATCGCCGTGCGGTCGATGGTCTACCTGGCGCTCACCTACGACCACCGCCTGGTCGACGGCGCCGACGCCGCGCGTTTCCTGACCACCATCAAGAAGCGCCTCGAGGAGGGCCGCTTCGAGGCCCAGCTCGGGCTCGCGTAACACCGCCTGACGACGAGAGGCCGGGTGCGACCTTCGTGGTCGTGCCCGGCTTTTCCGTTGTTCGGGGAGCGGCTCAGGGGCGCAGGGACGCCAGGTGGTCGTCCAGGAGCCGCAGTTGCCGTTCCGGGGGGAAGGCCTCGCCCTCCAGCAGGACCTGGACGATGAGGCCGAGCACGAACGACTGCAGCCCCGCCGCCACCTCTCCCGGGTCGCCCTGCGCCACCTCGCCTCGTTGCTGCGCCACTTCCACGTGCCGCTGGAGCCGTTCGCGCGAGCGCCGGTAGCGGGCCGCGTGCCCGGCGGCCAGCTCGGGGTCGCCCAGCGCCGCGTCCCAGGAGCTGACCCAGACCCGGTTGGAGGCCACGGACTGCGCCGTGGTCGGCAGGATGTCGGCGAGCATCGCGCGCACCCCCGCCAGGCCCTCCCCCGCGTCGGGCGAGGGCCGGGGCCGGCTGGTGCGCTGCTCGTCGAGCACCTCGAGCGCGTAGGCCACCAGGTCCCGCTTGCTCGGGAAATAGTGCGTGAGCAGCCCGGTCGTGGCCCCCATCTCGGCGGCGACCGCGCGCAGGGTCAGGCCGCCGAAGCCGTGCGCGGCCAGCACCCTCATGACGGCTCCCGACACCTCGCGGCGGCGGGCGTCGTGGTCTCCCTTGTGGCGCGGCATGCCGGAAGGATACATTCGCACAACGCTTGTTATGTAAACGGAAGGCCGCCATGTTCGCCCTGTCCCTGCCGGGCCACGCCCAGCTGCGCCCGCTTGAGCCGTACCACGCCGAGGAGTTCGCCGCCCACCTCGACCGCGCCCGCGCCCACATCGCGCCGTGGGTCGGCGAGAGCTTCGTCGCGACCGGCCTCGACGGCGCCCGCGGGGTGCTGCAGCGCTATGCCGACGACCAGGCGGCCGACCGGCGGCGGCTGTTCGGCATCTGGCTCGACGGGGTCCTGGTCGGCGGCACGATGTTCGTCTCGTTCGACGCCGTGTCCGGGGTGTGCGAGCTGGGCTGCTGGCTGGAGCCGGCGGCCGAGGGGCGCGGGCTGATCACGCCGGTGACGCGCATGATGATCGACTGGGCGTTCCGCGAGCGCGGGCTGAGCCGGGCCGAGTGGCGCACGCTGCCTGACAACGCGCGCAGCGTCGCCGTGGCCAAGCGCCTGGGCATGAGCCTGGACGGCACCCTGCGCCAGGTGCTGCCCGGCAGGGAAGGGCCGCGACGCGACGTGCAGATCTGGTCGGTGCTGGCCTCGGAGTGGCCGCACGACGACGGCCGCTCAGCGGACAAGGACGAGCTCGACCGGCTCGCCGCCGCCTTCCTGGGCGCGTTCGACAACACCGGCGGCAGGCGGCCGGATCTGGAGCGCCTTCGCGAGGTGTTCATGCCGGAGGCCAGGATCATCAAGAACCTCGGGGCGCGGCCGGTCGTCCAGGACCTCGACGCGTTCATCGAGCCCCGCCGGCGCATGCTCACCGATGGGACGCTGACGGACTTCTCCGAGTGGGAGGTCGCCGAGCGCACCGAGATCCACGGGAACGTCGCCCACCGCTTCAGCCACTACCGCAAGGCGGGCCGCCTCGACGGCGAGGCGTTCGAGGGGGCGGGGCACAAGACCACCCAGTTCGTCCGGACGGCGGACGGCTGGCGGATCAGCTCCATGGCCTGGGACGACGAGGCCTAGGAGACCGGGCCGAGGAGCCGGGTGACGGCCTGGCGCACGATGGCGCGCACGTCGGCCGGGTCGTCGAGGTTGGCGCCGACGGCGATGCCGTCGCGCACCAGCATCAGCATCGAGGCCGTCGCCACGGGGTCGGGGTCGCCCATGGCGGCGAGCGCCGAGCGGAACTCCTCGTGGAACCACCGGCGGTGGGCGTCGACCGCCTGCCGTACGGGATGGTCGCGTTCGGGGTACTCGGCGGCGACGTTGATGAACTGGCACCCGCGGAAGCCGGGCAGCGCGCCGATCTCGCCCATGGCGTCGAAGACGCGCAGCAGCCGCTCGCGCGGCGCGGTCTCGGCGACCAGCGCCATGGCCTCCCGCTGGGTGCGGGCCTGCTCCTCGACGTAGGCGTGGACCAGGGCGTCCTTGCTCGGGAAGTGGTGGTAGAAGGTGGCCTTCGCCACCGCCGCCTCGGCGATGATCCGGTCGATCCCGACCGCGTGGATGCCCTCGGCGTAGAACAGCGCGCTGGCCGTTGACAGGACCCGCCGGCGGGCCGGGGACGCGATTCGAGTGGACACACCTTGACGATACCAGACAGATCTGTCTATTGTGGGCGCATAGCCAGACAGACCTGTCTGTTCAATTCTTCAGGGAGACTACATGTACACGGCGATCGGCACGGCGAACGGGCGCGAAGGCCGCGGAGTGACCTCGGACGGCAAGCTCGACGTCAAGCTCTCACTCCCGGCCGAGCTGGGCGGCGACGGCTCGGGCACCAACCCCGAGCAGCTGTTCGCGGTCGGCTACGCATCCTGCTTCACCAGCGCGATGCAGCTGGTGGCCAAGCAGCAGTCGCTGGAGATCGGCGACGCGTCGGTGACCGCCGAGATCGAGCTGAACAGCAACGGCAAGGGCGGCTTCGGGCTGGCGGCCACGCTCCGGGTGGAACTGCCCGACCACATCACCGCCGAGCAGGGCCACGCTCTCGTCGAGGCCACCCACCAGGTGTGCCCGTACTCCAACGCGACGCGTGGCAACATCCCGGTCGAGCTGGTGATCGAGTAGAAAGGTCGTATGGCGATCGTTGTGGCCGGGGCCTCTGGCCTGCTCGGCACCGCGCTGATCGGCGGCCTGCGGGCCGCCGGCCTGCAGGTGACCAGACTCGTACGGCAGGCGCCGGCATCCCCTGACGAGGCACGCTGGGATCCGGAGAGCGGGCACGTCGGCGACGACGTCCTGCGCGGCGCCGAGGGGGTGGTGTGCCTATCGGGCACGCCGATCAACCGGCGCTGGAGCGAGGACGCCAAGCGCGACATCGTCCAGAGCCGCCTGCGCAGCGTGGGCACGCTCAGGCAGGCGATCGAACGGCTCGACGACCCGCCCGGCGTCTTCGTCACCGCGTCGGGCGTCGACTTCTACGGCGACACCGGCGAGCTGACCATCGACGAGAGCGCGCCCAAGGGGCGCGGCTTCCTGGCCGACCTGTGCGAGCAGTGGGAGGCCGCGGGCGACACCCCAGCGGCGAGGAACGCCCAGCTGCGCACCGGGCTGGTGCTCACCGGGAAGGGCGGAGCGCTCAAGCCCATGCTGCCGATCTTCAAGATGGGGCTGGGAGCGCCGCTGGGCGACGGAAAGCAGTGGTGGTCGTGGATCACCGTCGACGATTGGGTCCAGTCAACCCTGCATATCCTGAAAAATCCGGAAATAAGCGGCCCTGTCAATCTCACCGGCGTCAATCCGGTCACCAATCGGGAATTCTCGCAAATCCTGGCCAAAGCGCTAAAACGCCCCATGATGCCGATCGCTGTGCCGAAAACCGCGCTCAAACTGGGCCTGGGCGACTTCGGCGACGAGGCCCTGCTGTCCAGCCACCGCATTATCCCGAAAAAGCTGGTTGACAGCGGCTACACGTTCGCCCATACCCACCTCGATCAGGCGCTGGCCGCCGTACTCTAACCAGGCGGGCGAGGCGAGGCGGTAGGGTGCGCCTGTTCTACGAGCACTACCAGTGGGAGTTCCAAACGATGAGCAGCGGCCAGTCTCACATTCTCGCCATCGGCGGAGGATCCTTCCGCCCCAGTGAGCGATACGGCTTCATCGAGGCCAGTCCCCTGCTGCGCTACGCCCTCGACCTGACCGGCCAGGACCGCCCCAAGCTCGGCCTGCTCGCCACCGCCACCGGCGACAACGCCGACTGGCTGCTGAAGATGTACGGCGCGTTCGCCGGATGGGACGTCGAGGTCAGCCACCTGACCGTCTTCCCGATGCCCAACGTCGCCGACCCCCGGCAGTGGATCCTCGAGCAGGACATGATCTACGTCAGCGGCGGCAGCGTGGCCAACCTGGCTGCGCTGTGGCGGCTGCACGGTCTCGACGAGGCGTTCGCCGAGGCCTGGAAGGCGGGCGTGGTGTTGTCAGGGCAGAGCGCGGGAGCGCTGTGCTGGCACGTGGGAGGCAACACCGACTCCTTCGGGCCCACGCTGCAGGTCTGGGCCGAGGGCCTGGGCTTCCTGCCCTACTCCTGCGGCGTCCACTACAACTCCGACCCGCAGCGGCGCGAGCTGCTGCAGGCGTCGGTGGCCAGCGGCGAACTGCCCGAGGGCTACGCCGCAGACGAGGGTGTGGGGCTGCACTACGTCGGCACGGAGTTCATCCAGGCCGTCACGGTCGACCCCGAGGGCTACGCATACAAGATCGAAAGGGACAAGGAGTTCAGGATCGAGCCTCGGCTCCTTACGGGCTGACTTACCCTTGATATGTGCACACCGGTCCCTCCCGTCTCGCGATTGTCCGCCTTGGGGTTGACGTCCCCTTCGAGCAGGCTTGGCAGTTGCAGCGCACCGTCCACGCCCAGCGCGTGGCCGGTGAGGTGACCGACACGGTCCTGTTCCTGGAGCACGCGCCCGTCTACACCGCGGGCAGGCGCACCGCCGGGCACGAGCGGCCCGACGACGGCACGCCCGTCGTCGACGTCGACCGGGGCGGGCGCATCACCTGGCACGGCCCCGGACAGCTCGTCGCCTATCCGATCATGCGGGTCACCGACGCGCGCGACTACGTCGGGCGGCTCGAGGAGACGATGATCCAGGTCTGCGCCGACTTCGGGGTGACCGCCCGGCGCATCCTCGGACGCGCCGGCGTCTGGGCGACCGGCGACGCCGCGCTCGGCCTGCCCGACCGGCAGCTGGGCGCGGTCGGGGTGCGCCTGGTCAAGGGCGTGTCGATGCACGGCATGGCGCTCAACTGCGCCAACGATCCCCGCTGGTTCAACCGCATCGACCCGTGCGGCATCGCGGGGGCCGGGGTGTCGAGCCTGTCGGCGGAGACCGGTCGGCGCATCGTGGTCGACGAGGTGATGCCGATCGCCGAGAAGCGGCTGGCGGAGATGCTCGGGCGCGAGCCGTACGAAATGCACGAAGAAGACCTGAGGCGGGTGTAGTTATCATCGCGCTGTGAAGCGCGTCACAACCGTCGTCCTGGCCTTATCCGTCCATCTCACGACTCTCGCCTTCCTGCTGCTCGGCCTCTGGGTGATCCTGGTCAACCGCACGTTGTGGCCCGCCTGGCTGCTGGGCGGGCTGCTGATCGCCGTCGGCGTGCTGCTGCGGCCCAGGCGGCAGCGGGTGCCCGCCGACGCCGAAGTGCTCGACCGGGCGCTGGCGCAAGTGCTGTACGGCACGGCGGAACGGGTGGCGCACGCGTGCGGCGCGCTCCAGCCGAAGGCGGTGGCGATCAGGGACCTGGGCACCACCAGCGAGTACGTGCGCGGCGTGCTGGTCATCGGCCTGCCCGCCTGGCTGACCCTCTCCCCCGCCGAACGGGCCGAGCACCTGAGCGAGGTCTTCCGCCGCCGCGACCGCGGCCTGCTGGTCGAGAGCGCCCTGGCGACGCTGGAGGCCTGGCGTGACGCGCTGCTGCACTCCGCTCCGCTGAGCAGCCGCGTCGAGGCCAACACGCAGATGAGCTCCACCATCAGCCTGGGAGCGCCCGACACCACCTACGAGGTGACCGGCATGCTGGGCCGTACGCTGGGCCGGGTGTTCGCCGGCCCGGTGCTGCTGGCCGAGCGGGGGCTCACCGCGCTGGCCGGCCCGCCCGCGGCGCCGCGCCCGCTCGACTCGCGCAGGATCGCCCCCATCCAGGCCGCGGCGCTGCGGGGCGAGAGCGTGGAGGCCATCAGGCGGGGCGTGCTGGAGCGGGTTCCCGAGGGGACGAACGCCCTGCTCACGGACGAAACGTCGGCCGCGATAGATCACGAGCTGAGCAGGCATTACGTCCGGGCGGTACGCGGGTTCGGCCTGATCTCGTGATGGACGTAAGCTGAGAACGTGACAGTTGCTCCTGATGGTCGCAAGCTCCTCAGGCTTGAGGTGCGCAACGCCCAGACCCCTATCGAGCGCAAGCCCCCGTGGATCAAGACCAAGCTGAAGACGGGTCCCGAGTACACCGAGCTGAAATCCTTGGTGCGCCGCGAGGGCCTGCACACGGTCTGTGAAGAGGCGGGCTGTCCGAATATCTACGAGTGTTGGGAAGACCGCGAGGCGACCTTCCTCATCGGCGGAGACCAGTGCACGCGGCGCTGCGACTTCTGCCAGATCGACACCGGCAAGCCCAAGGAGTACGACAAGGACGAGCCCCGCCGGGTCGCCGAGTCGGTCCAGCAGATGGGCCTGAAGTACGCCACGGTGACCGGTGTCGCCCGCGACGACCTGCCCGACGGCGGCGCGTGGCTCTACGCCGAGACCGCGCGCCAGATCCACGAGCTGCTGCCCGGTTGCGGCGTCGAGCTGCTGGTCCCCGACTTCAACAATGTCGACGAGCAGCTGGAGGAGGTCTTCTCCAGCAAGCCCGAGGTGTTCGCGCACAACATCGAGACGGTTCCGCGGATCTTCAAGCGCATCCGGCCCGCGTTCCGTTACGAGCGCAGCCTCGAGGTGATCACCAAGGCCCGCCGCGCCGGGCTGGTCACCAAGTCGAACCTGATCCTCGGCATGGGCGAGACGCGCGAGGAGATCGTCGAGGCGATGCGCGACCTGCACGAGGCCGGCACCGACCTGCTGACGATCACGCAGTACCTCCGCCCGACGCCGCGCCACCATCCGGTGGAGCGCTGGGTCAAGCCGGAGGAGTTCGTGGAGCTCCAGGCGGAGGCCGAGGCGATCGGGTTCGCCGGGGTGTTGTCGGGGCCGCTGGTCCGCAGCTCCTACCGGGCGGGCAAGCTCTACAAGCAGGCGATCGAAGCCAGACAGAACGTCTGAGAACAGGCCGCTCCCCAAGGGGAGCGGCCTTTTTTATAACCTGAAGGTAACAAACCTAGCTAGTACTCGGTTAGACGTATAACACTGGTCGCGTGGATTTCGACGCACTCATCTCCAAACTGGACCTCGCTACCAAGGTCAACCTGCTCACCGGCGCCGACATGTGGTCGCTGCCCGCCGTCCCCGACATCGGGCTCAAGCGCCTGGTGATGAGCGACGGCCCCATCGGCGTGCGCGGCGAGCAGTGGAGCTCGGCCGACCCGTCGATCGCCATGCCCAGCCCGACCGCGCTGGCCGCCACCTGGGACGTGGACCTGGTCAGGCAGGTCGGCGGCCTGCTGGCCCAGGAGGCCAGGCGCAAGGGCGTGCAGGTGCTGCTCGCGCCCACCATCAACCTGCACCGCAGCCCGCTGGGCGGGCGGCACTTCGAGTGCTTCTCCGAGGACGTGCACCTGACCGGCGAGATCGGCGCGGCGTACGTGGAGGGCGTGCAGGGCGGCGGGGTGGCCACCACGCCCAAGCACTTCGTGGCCAACGACTTCGAGACCGACCGCTTCACGGTCGACGTCAAGGTGACAGACAAGGTGCTGCGCGAGGTCTACCTGCGCCCCTTCGAGCGGGTGGTGGGAGCCGGGGCCTGGGGTCTGATGACCTCCTACAACTCCGTGAACGGCACGACCATGTCTGAGCACTCCGACCTGGTCAACGGGGTGCTGAAGCAGGAGTGGGGCTTCGACGGCTTCGTCGTGTCCGACTGGACCGCGGTGCGCAGCACCGAGCCGGCGGCGGTCGGCGGCACCGACGTCGCCATGCCGGGGCCCCACGGTCCCTGGGGGGAGAAGCTGGAGGAAGCGGTCCGCGAAGGCCGGGTGCCGGAATCGGTGATCGACGAGAAGGTCCGCCGGATCCTGCGCCTGGCGCACCGCACCGGGGCCCTGGGCGATCTCGACGAGCCGGTCCGCGACGAGATCGACGGCATCGCGCTCGCCCGGGAGGTGGCGGCCCGCTCCTTCACCCTTCTCAAGAACGACGGCGGCGTGCTGCCGCTCGCCGGGGTCAGCAGCCTGGCCCTGATCGGCTCGGCCGCCGACGAGGCCCGCATCATGGGCGGCGGCAGCGCCCAGGTCTTCCCCGACAGGATCGTCTCGCCGCTGCAGGGCCTCAGCGAGCGCGCCGTCGAGGTGCGCTACGCGCTGGGCACCGACCCGCGCGTCAAGCTCTCCCCCATCGCCGCCGAGAGCCGCGCGTTCTTCCTCGACGCCTCCGGCGAGGTGCTGGCCGAGCACGCGGTGCCCAACTCCGAGGCGCGCTGGGTCGGCCAGGCCCCCTCGGACGTCGACGTGGAACGCCTGGCCGCGGTCGAGATCCGCACCCGCTACGCCGCCGACGTCGCGGGCGAGCACCAGTTCTCGATCTCCGGCGTGGGCCGCTTCACCCTCACCGCGGGCGACACGGTCGTCTTCGACGACTCCATCGCGCCCGACGGCGACGACCCGGCGGTGGCGTTCCTGCACGCGCCGGAGCGGCGTTTCCCCGTCACGCTCGACGAGGGCCAGAGCATCGAGCTGACCCTGCGCCAGCACTCGGTCTCGAGCTTCAACGGCATGGTGTTGATCATGTTCACGCTCGGCCACGCCAACCCGACGCTCGGCGAGGACGAGCTCATCGCGCAGGCGGTCGCCACCGCGGCCTCCAGTGACGTGGCCGTCGTGGTCGCCTCCACCACGCTGGAGGTCGAGAGCGAGGGCTTCGACCGCAAGAACCTCAAGCTGCCCGGCCGCCAGGACGAGCTGATCAAGGCCGTCGCCGCGGCCAACCCGCGCACGATCGTCGTGGTCAACGCGGGCTCGCCGGTCGAGATGCCGTGGTTGTCCGACGTCGCCGCGGTGCTGCTCACGTGGTTCCCCGGGCAGGAGGCCGGGCTCGCGCTGGCCGACGTGCTGTACGGCGACGCCGAGCCGGGCGGGCGCCTGCCCACGACCTGGCCGGTGACGCTGGAGGACTGCCCCGTCGTGGACGTCACCCCTGTCGACGGCGCCGTGCCGTACACCGAGGGGGTGTTCATCGGCTACCGCGCCTGGGCGCGGGCCGACGTCGCGCCCGCTTTCTGGTTCGGTCACGGGCTGGGATACACCGAGTGGAGCTACAACGCCGTGGAGGCGGGCACCCGAGCGCAGGAGCTCCCCGGGCACGTCCATCAACACATTTCTGTCACGGTCTCGGTGACCAACAGCGGCTCGCGGCGGGGTCGTGAGGTCGTCCAGGCCTACGTCTCGGGAGAGGGACGCGACCGTACGCTGGCCGCATTCGACGTGATCGAGGCCGGTCCGGGCGAAACGGTCGTCACCACGCTTTTCCTGCCTGAGCGGGCCTTCCAGGAGTGGGAGGACGGCGCCTGGCGCACGGTGAACGGCTCGTACACGGTCGAGGTGGGGCGTTCCTACGCCGACACCCGCCTCAGCGACCAGATCACCCTCTAGTACGGCACGACGGGCCTGCTCCCAATGCAGGAGCAGGCCCGCTTTCTCGATATCCTTCAGAGTATGGCGACGTCCGACGAGAAGCCGGGGCGCATCAAGCAGCTCCGCATGATCGCGAAGATCATCCAGCAGGCCAATCCCAAAGGGATGCCCATCGTCTTCCTTTCGGCGGTGGCCACGCTGGCTGTCGTCGTCGTGCTCGGCCTCGTGCTCGGGTTCATCTGGTATGCGATCCCGCTGGGTCTCATGCTCGCCGTCCTGGTCGGCCTGATCGTCTTCGGCCAGCTCGCCCAGAAGGCGCAGTACTCCATCCTCCACGGCCAGACCGGCGCCGCCGCCGCGGTGCTCCAGGGCATGCGCGGCAACTGGCAGGTCACCCCGGCCATCGCGGTCAACCGCGACCAGGACCTCATCCACATGGTGGTCGGCTTCCCGGGCGTCATCCTCGTCTCCGAGGGCCCCAAGAGCCGGGTGGGCAAGATGCTCGCCTCCGAGAAGAAGCGCGTGGCCCGCGTGGTGCTCGGCGTCGAGATCTACGACATCCAGTGCGGCGACGAAGAGGGCCAGGTGCCCATCGCCAAGCTGCAGCGCCACATCATGAAGCTGCCGCGCAACCTCAAGAAGCCCTCGGTCAACGAGGTCAAGGACCGGCTGCGCTCCCTGCCCAAGAACCTCCCGATGCCCAAGGGTCCGATGCCGAAGGGCACGCGCATGCCGCGCGGCCCGAAGATGCGGTAGTGCGGGTCTCCAGCGCCGCCAACCGGCACTGGTGGGACGGCAACGCCGACGACTACCAGGTCGAACACGGCGAGTTCCTCGGCGACTCCACCTTCATCTGGGGTCCCGAGGGCCTCGACGAGGCCTCCGTCGGCCTGCTCGGCGAGGTCAAGGACCGCGACGTCCTCGAGATCGGCTGCGGGGCCGCGCAGTGCGGGCGATGGCTGGTCTCCCAGGGCGCCCGCGTGGCCGCCTTCGACATCTCCCACCGCCAGCTGCGCCACTCCCAGCGCATCGACCTCGACAGCGGCCTGACGGTGCCGGTCGTCCAGGCCGACGCCGAGCAGCTCCCCTTCTCGACGGCCTCGTTCGACCTGGGCTGCTCCGCCTACGGGGCCATGCCGTTCGTCGCCGACCCGGCGGCCGTGCTGTCGGAGGTGCGGCGGGTGCTGCGGCCCGGTGGCCGCTTCGTCTTCTCCACCAGCCATCCGATCCGGTGGGCCTTCCCCGACGATCCCGGGCCTCGCGGTCTGACCTCCGACCGCTCCTACTTCGACCGCACGCCGTACACCGAGCGCGACGGTTCGCAGGTCACCTACATCGAGCACCACCACACGCTCGGCGACTGGATCGCGTTGATCGTCGCGTCGGGGCTGCGGCTGGAAGGCCTGGTGGAGCCGGAGTGGCCGGAGGGTCACACGGGCGTGTGGGGCGGCTGGAGCCCGCTGCGCGGCCGCCACCTGCCGGGCACCGCGATCTTCATCTGCGCCGCCCCGTCCTGACGGCGCCTTTCAGCTCCGCACGACCATCGTGTTGGAGGCGCGGTCGTGGATGCCGCGCTGGTCACGGTCGAAGATCAGGGCGGGTACGGCCAGGCAGAGCAGCACCGTGCGCACCAGCGTCGGGAACCAGGCGGGGCGCCCGCCGTCCATCGCGGCCACCCGGATGCCGAGCAGGCGGTGGCCGAAGGTCTGGCCGGTCAGGCCCACCAGAAGGAGATACTGCACGCCGAAGACGACCACCGGCACCCAGGGCGACTCGCCGGGGCTGATCCGCAGCAGCGCCTGGGTGATCGCCCACGTGCAGATCATCCAGTCGATGACCAGCGCGCCGATGCGCCGGCCGAACCGCGCGATCGACTCAAGGCCCTCCTCGGGCAGGCCCAGCCGCTCGCCCGGGTAGCCGAGATCCACCCCGGCCGATCGCACCCCGCCCAGCCAGGTCTGCGTCCATCGCGGACTGACCGGCTCGGACTTCTTCCGGGGTTTCTTGGACTGGGGGCCCTTGCTCATGTACTAACGGTATCCGGCCTGGTGGCCGGTCGGGATCGTGACCCAACCGCGCTTCACCCTGATATGCGCCGTCTGCATCATTGTCCCCATGTCGCACGGGGATGACATCGACGCACGATTTGCCGAGTTGATGGAGCAGTTCGACCAGGGGGATCGCCGCCGCATGCAGGCGGCGGCCACCAAGGCTGCCTCCAAGGCGTCGCGTCAGCGGCATCCCAGCGTGCGAGGCCATCGCCGGCGGAGGGCCTGGCTCGCGGTCTGGTCCGTGGTGGCGATCGTCACCGTGGCGGGGGTGATGGTCACGCTGCAGCCGGACTGGCTGGGCGCGGCCTCGCTGGAGGCCACCGGGCCGGTGCCGGAGGAGACCGCACCCGTGAGGATGGGGCCGCCGTCCGACGGGGAGGGTGCGGCGGAAGGCACGGCTGAGGGCACGGTGGAGGCGTCGGCGACGCCCACGGTCGCCCAGACCCCGGCCGGGCCGTTCGCCGGCTCGCCCGCAGAACAGTACGCCGACGGCGAGGCGGGACTGGTCCTGCCGAAGGCCAAGGCGATGGGCGGATTGTCGAAGAAGCAGGTGGCGGCCGGGATCGACCGGGTGCGAGAACTGCTCGCCGCCGCCCACCTGGACCGGCCCACGCTGATGGGAGGCAAGCCCAAGGCCTTCATGAAGCTGCTGGACCCCGCCCAGCGCGCCTGGTTCACCGAACATCTCGACCGGCGCAAGGGCGACCAGGCACGCAGGTGGGTCACCAGCTTCGCCCCCAAGACCGCCGAGTTGGTGACCGACGTGATCAAGGTGCACGGCAAGTCGAGTCTCGCCGCCTTCAAGGACCAGGCCGGGCGACGGGGCGTGAAGATCAAGACCAACTTCCTCTTCGTCTACGCCATCCAGCGCCCCGGCCAGCCCCACACCTCGACCCGGCTGATCGCACACGACATCGGCGAGGTCCTCCTCTACGCCAACGACGTGCGCTGGCTCCGCCTCTGGAACAACGGCGGGGTCACCGGCGCCCGATGCGACGCCAAGGACGGTTTCGTCCATCCCGCCTACGTCGACTCGGTGCCCGACGAGGAACAGCGCAAGGGCCGGGACAAGCCGCGCATCGACCCCTACGACCTCGACCGGGAGCGCCACCCGGGCGAGTGCCGGAAGGCCAGCAGGGTGTGACGCAAGTCTCCTTAACAACCTCGAAACAAACGAGACACGGTCCGGAAACCCCAGGGCTCTAGCGTCGGGCTGATAGCCCGTCCCTTGGGAGGTTTCGAGAGTGTTCAACTCCGCCGACGAGGTCCTTAAATTCATCGGGCAAGAAGAGGTGCAGTTCGTCGACGTCAGGTTCACCGACCTGCCCGGAACGACCCACCACTTCACCTTTCCCGTGGAGAATTTCAGCGCCAGCGTCTTCAGCGACGGCCTCATGTTCGACGGCTCGTCGATTCGCGGCTTCCAGGCCATCCACGAGTCGGACATGCTCCTGCTGCCCGACCCCAGCACGGCCGTGATCGACCCGTTCCGCCAGCACAAGACGCTGAACATCAACTTCTTCGTGCACGACCCGCTGACCGGCGAGGCCTACAGCCGCGACCCGCGCAACGTCGCCCGCAAGGCGGAGGAGTTCCTCAAGGGCACCGGCATCGCCGACACGGTCTACTTCGGGCCCGAGGCCGAGTTCTACATCTTCGACGACGTGCGCTTCGAGACGAAGCAGAACGCCTCGTTCTACTCCATCGACTCCATCGAGGGCGCCTGGAACACCGGCAAGGCCTCGGAGGGCGGCAACCTCGGCTACAAGCCCCGCTACAAGGGCGGCTACTTCCCGGTCCCGCCGATGGACCACTTCACCGACCTGCGCAGCGAGATGGTCCGCAACCTCATCGAGTGCGGCATCGACGTCGAGATGCAGCACCACGAGGTGGGCACCGCCGGCCAGGCCGAGATCGACTTCAAGTTCGGCACGCTGCTCAAGACCGCCGACAACTTGATGTTGTACAAGTACATCATCAAGTCCACGGCGCTGGAGTACGGTCACACGGTCACGTTCATGCCCAAGCCGATCTTCGGCGACAACGGGTCGGGCATGCACTGCCACCAGTCGCTGTGGAAGGACGGCGCGCCGCTCTTCTACGACGAGGTCGGCTACGCGGGCCTGTCCGACACGGCGCGCTACTACATCGGCGGCCTGCTCAAGCACGCCCCGTCGCTGCTGGCCTTCACCAACCCGACCGTGAACTCCTACCACCGACTGGTGCCGGGGTACGAAGCGCCGGTCAACCTCGTCTACTCCCAGCGCAACCGCTCGGCCTGCGTGCGCATCCCGATCACCGGGTCCAACCCGAAGGCCAAGCGCATCGAGTTCCGCGTGCCGGACCCGTCGTGCAACCCGTACTTCGCCTTCGCCGCGATGCTGATGGCGGGCATCGACGGCATCCGCAACAAGATCGAGCCGCCGGAGCCGGTCGACAAGGACCTGTACGAGCTTCCCCCGGAGGAGGCGCGCAACATCCCGCAGGTGCCCGGGTCGCTGGACAAGGTGCTCGACAACCTCGAGGCCGACCACGACTACCTGCTCGAGGGCGGGGTGTTCACCTCGGACCTGATCGAGACGTGGATCGACTACAAGCGCGTCAACGAGGTCGACCCGATCCGGCTGCGGCCGCACCCGCACGAGTTCGAGCTGTACTACGACGTGTGACGAGTAAGCATCCGGACACCCCCTACACCACGGTTGGTGTAGGGGGTTTCTGCTGCCCGAATGTCCGGCGCTCCGGCCGCATGCTCTCCCTCGGCGGCGCATGGACGTGCAGGTGGACGATCGCCTGTTCACTTCCGTCACTCCAGGGCAGGGGCTCCGTCATGACGAACGAGACCGATCTGACCGTTCGCGGCACAGCGCGCGCCCTGATCACCGCAGCGTTCACCGGGGAGAAGGAGCTGCTGGACTACGTCTTCGACACGATCGCCGACGACGTGGACCTTCCGTCCCTCGCCGACCACGTCATCGATCTGCACGTGATGATCGTCGGCATCATCTCCGATGAGCCGGGATTGAGAGGCATCGCGGCATCCGACGATCCCCCCGTGAGACCGGACCATGACCTCATGAGCGAACTCCTCGTCCTGGCGTTCTACTCGGCCGAGCTGCTGCGCATGCGATTCAGCGATGAGGCGGTCGCCTGGAAGGAGCTGCGGTCGCTCCTGCTTCTTGACGCAGATCAGGACTAGCAGGACTTGGAACCTCACGGAGCCATGATCACGCCTGCGGGAATCGGCGCCCGACATCGAGCCCGAAGTACATCACCCTCGTCTTGCCCAGCACCCTGACCGGTGTTGGCGCTGCGCTCGGCGACCACCACGAGAGCTGCCCTCGTGCACGGCTGTGGCGCCTTCACCGGAACCATGGTGCCGCTCCGCGCGCAGGTCGGTGGTACGCCGGCATGAGCGCCTGATCATCCAGGCGCGTCGGAGGTCGTGGGGGGAGCCCTGCCCCGGACATGCCCGGATCTCCGGCACCGCACGAGGTCTGTCAACCCGAGGCGACCAACCCGAGGCGACCAACCCGGCGCGACCAACCCGAGGCGACCGAGGACCGGGGCGACCGAGGACCGGGGCGCGGCCGGTGGCCTTTCAGGTGGACGGGCGTCTGTCGTGCTTGCCCGCCGTCGCAGCGCCCCGGTGCAAAACGTCGGGGGCGTCGCAGGCAAGCAGGACCTCGCAGACGAGGGCGTCCGCAGCTCGCCGGAGCGCCCGCTTGATCACCATTGTCGTGACTACTCACAGAGGCGAGCCCCCGGCGTCCATCACCATGGTGGGATGGAAGACTGCGCGTTCTGCCTGCCGAGGATCAAGCCCGACATCGTGCTCTCCGACCAGCTCTGCTACGCGATCTGGACCAAGCAGCTACCGGAGGGATCGGCGATGGTCATGCCCTTCGCCCATCGGCCGACCATGTTCGACCTGACGCCCGACGAGTGGAGCTCGACCCAACGGCTGCTGGACGAGATGAAGAGCCTGATCCTGCGCCACCATGACCCGCACGGCTGGAACGTGGGATGGAACGTCGGGGCGATCGGTGGCCAGTCCGTCTTCCACGCCCACTGCCACCTCGTTCCGAGGTATAGCGATGAGAGGTACGCGGGCCGTGGCATCCGCGCGTGGATCAAGGACCCGTCCAACCATCCTGGCGCCGACCACCGGGCCGATAGCGCAGCCGATTCCGCAGCCGACCACGGGGCCGGCCACAGGGCCGGTCGCGGCGCTAGCCACGCGTCCGACCACGGGGCCGGTCGCGGCGTTAGCCACGGCGCCGGTCACGACGCCGGTCACGACGCCGGTCACGACGCCGGTCACGACGCCAGTCACGACGCCAGTCACGACGCCAGTCACAGACCCGGTCGCGGCGTTAGCCACGGACCCGGTTACGACGCCGGTCGCGTGGCCGGTCGCGTGGCCCGTCACGGCGCCAGTCACGGACCCGGTCGCGGGGTCTGACGGCTCATCGCTCAGTCGAGCACCGCGGTGGCCTCGACCTCGACCATGAGGTCGGGCTCACCCAAGGCCGCGACGCCCAGGAGGGTGATCGGCTTGACCGGATCGACCCCCATCTTCTGCGCCGCCCGAGCGACCCCCTCCCCCAGCAGCGGGAACTTGTCCTCGCTCCAGTCGACGACATAGATCGTCAGCTTGGCCACGTCATCGAACGAGCCGCCGATCTCGGTCAGTGCGGTGCCCACGTTCAGATACGCCTGCTCGACCTGGGCCGCGAAGTCCCCTTCGCCGACCTTTCGCCCCTCGGCGTCCCTGGCGACCTGTCCGGCCAGGAACACCAGCCTCGAGCCGGTGGCGATCGAAAGCTGCCGGTACACGTCGGGCTTCGGCAGTCCGTCGGGGTTGATCAGTGTCACAGCCATGACAGCACTCACTCCTCTTCGTCGGTGCCTGTCCCCAAAACATAGCATTGCTATGTAATGTAGGGCTATGCCCCGGACGAAGGATCCCGCCATCCGCGCCCTGCTGATCGAGCGCGCCGCCCAGATGCTGAGTGCCCGCCAGCCGATCAGCCTCCGCTCGCTCGTCGCGGGCACCGAGGTGTCGACCATGGCCGTGTACACCTACTTCGGCGGCATGGACGGCTTGTGGAAGGCGATGCGCCAGGAAGGATTCACGCGCCTGGCGGCCAGGCTCTCCCGGGTCGCGATGTCCGACGACCCCGTCCAGGACCTCACCGCCCTCGGGTCGGCATATCTGGCCAACGCTCTGGACGAGCCCGACCTGTATCGCGTGATGTTCGACGCGACCTTCGACCTCGAAGACCCGCAGGCGGCGGACGACAGCCTGCACACGCTCGTCCACGCGGTCGAGCGGGCCAAGGCCGCCGGGCGCTTCCGTGACGACGTCCAGCCGCTGGAGCTGGCGACCCAGAGCTGGGTCATCGGGCATGGGCTGGTGTCGCTGGTCGCCACCGGGCCGCTGCCTCGGGAGGTGCTTGCCTACGGGGTTCCCATGATGATCGCGCTGTTCGTCAGCGCGGGTGACGAGCCCGGCCGGTGCCGGAGCTCGGTGGAGCGGGGGTGGGGGGTGGCTTGAGTGGTGACACACGGACCCGGCCGTGGAAGCCCCCCTCAAAGCCCGGCGCACCCGAAGCGGAACACCGGGCCACACGCGCGGGTTGCCGATGGCCCCCAGACCATCGGCCGCAAGCGTGGGGGTGGCCCGAAGGACCACCCTCCATAACCAGGCACAGCCCGAGCCCACCGGCGCCGAAAGCGCCCGACAAGCGGGGCCTGAGCCGTTAGAAGACGGGCACCCCTTCACGCACGAGCTTCCAGTTGGACACCGCGAACGTCGAAGGGTCGATCACGCCCTCGGCCACCGCCGTGTCGATCATCGCCTGCCGGATCTCCACCTGCTTGTTGTAGATCGTCGGCGCCCCCGCGATGTGCCTGAACTGCCCCGCCCCCGTGGCCCGGTAGTTGTTCACCGCGATGACGAACCGCTGCGCCGGGTCGACGGGTGCGCCGTCGAAGGTGAGGTTGACGATGCGCGCCCCCGCCGGCTTGGAGATGTCGATGTCGTAGGAGACCCCTGACATGTGGTCGTAGTTGTAGTCGGGCGTAGCCTGCCCGTTCACGACCGCGTTGGTGAGGGTCGCGACGTCGACCGGGGCGCCCACCGGCACGGTGTTGAAGTAGTCGGCGCTGTCCTCCAGGTAGTCCTTGATCTGCGCCCCGGTGATGACCTTCGCCATGAGGGTGTTGTCGAAGATGTACAACCCGGCGATGTTCTTGATCGAGACCTCCCCGGCGGGGAAGGCGGCGGTGCGGCTGAAGGGGGCGGCGATCGAGACGATGGGCAGGGAGGCGTACTCCGTGCCGGCGATCGCCTCCTTGACGACCTTGGTCTGCACGTACTGGATGTAGTCGATGATCGGCGCGTCCTTGTAGGTGGCCTCGGCGGCCGACATGGCCTCGGTGGAGGTGGCGACGACCGTGTTGACGTACTTCTTGGTGACCTCGTGCTGGGCGTCGACGGCGGCGACGATCTCGGGGTCCTCGGCCACGGTGTTGGCGTTGACGGTGGTGGAGGTCTTGGTGGTGACCGTCCAGCGGCCGCGCTTCCAGGTGAGGGTGAGGTCGACGACGGCCAGGCGCATGCCCCACTTGCTGGGCGAGCAGACGAGGACCTGCTCGCCGTTCGGGCCGGGGGTGAGGTAGCCCTTCTCCTCCTTGTGCGCGTGGCCGAAGATGATCACGTCGATGCCGGGGACCTGCTGGGCGACGAGCTTGGAGGCGTTCTCGACGGGGATGGTGCCGCCGTTGTTGACGTCGAGGTAGGAGGAGAAGCCGTCGTCGCCGGCGTGGGCGGTGACGATGACGACGTCGCAGCGTTCGCGGTCCTTGAGGACCTTGACCCACTTCTTGGCCGAGACGACGATGTCCTCGAAGTCGAGCTTGCCGTCGACGTTGTCCTTGTCCCAGACGGCGGAGCCGGGGTTGGTCAGGCCGAGCACGCCGACGCGGATGGGCCTGCCCTGGCCGGGGACCCGCATCTGCTTGACGATGTAGGGGCGGAAGGCGGGCTTGCCGGTGCCGTGGACGAGGGCGTTGGCGCCGAGCACGGGGGCCTTCATCTGCTCGACCCAGGCGTTCAGCAGCGGGATGCCGTAGTTGAACTCGTGGTTTCCGAGGGTGACGGCGTCGTACCTGAGCGGGTTCATGGCCCGCGCCATCGGGTGGAGCTCGCCGGTCTCGGTGATCGGCTTGATCTTGGCGTAGTAGGTGGTGAGCGGCGTGCCCTGGATGGTGTCGCCCGAGTCGAACAGCAGGGTGTACTTCTCGCCGCGGTCCTTGCGGATCTGCTTGACCAGCGAGGAGACCTTGGCGACGCCGATGTGGTTGCCGGCGGAGTCCTTGTAGACGTCGTCGTTGAAGTAGTTCCAGTTCCGGCAGTTGCCGTGCAGGTCCGAGGTGCCCATCACGGTGATGGTGACGGGCCCGCCGGGCGAGGCGTGGGCGGCGCCGGGCCAGCCGGCGAGGGCGAGGGCGGCGGTGGCGCTCAGGCCGCCGAGGGCCTGACGGCGGCTGATCTCGGGAAACTGCTGCATGCGGGGGTCACCTTACTCAGGGAGGACGATCCCCAGAAAGATAGCGATCCGCCCTGGTGACCGATTCGGCGGGGACCCGCCGGCCGCCGTTCTCCCGCCGCCGTCGAGAACGCGCTCTCACGATGCACGAAACCCACGGTTGACACGGAGTAAAGGGCATGTTCACATCACTCTCAGAGAGCGCTCTCTAGCCCTGCACCCCCCAAAGGAGAGAGCCTGCCGATGCCACGCTTAGTCCTGATTGTTATGGCCGCGGCCGCCCTGGTGCTGTCCGCGGCGCCCGTGTCGGCCGCCGTGCCGCCGACGCCGAGCGGCTGGTCCCTGGTCTGGTCCGACGATTTCAACGGTACGGCGGGCAGCCTGCCGAGCTCGGCCAACTGGATCATCGACACCGGCCACAACTACCCCGGCGGCCCCGCCAACTGGGGCACCGGTGAGATCCAGAACTACACCAACAGCACCCAGAACGTGAGCCTCGACGGCTCGGGCAACCTGCGCATCACCCCGCTGGGCAGCGGCCAGAGCTGGACCAGCGCCCGCATCGAGACCGTGCGCTCGAACTTCAAGCCCGCCGACGGGCGGATCCTGCGCATCGAGGGCCGCATCCAGATGCCGAACGTGACGGGCAACCAGGCCCTCGGCTACTGGCCGGCGTTCTGGGCCCTGGGCTCGCCGTACCGCGGGAACTACTGGAACTGGCCGGCCATCGGCGAGTTCGACATCATGGAGAACGTCAACGGCATCAACTCCGTCTGGGCGGTGCTGCACTGCGGCGTGGCGCCGGGCGGGCCGTGCAACGAGAACAACGGTCTGGGCGCCAGCCGTGCCTGCCCCGGCTCGACGTGCCAGTCGGCCTTCCACACCTACCGCTTCGAGTGGGACCGCAGCGTCAGCCCCAACCAGCTGCGCTGGTACGTCGACGGCCAGCAGTTCCACAGCGTGAGCCAGAGCCAGTTCGACGCCACGACCTGGTCGAACATGACGGGCCACGCCGGCTACTTCATCCTGCTCAACGTCGCGATGGGCGGCGCCTTCCCCAACGGGGTCGCGGGTTTCGCCACGCCGACCGCGCAGACCGTCTCCGGCCGCCCGATGGTGGTCGACTACGTGGCCGTGTGGCAGTCGAACGGCGGCGGGAGCAACCCCGGCGGCGTCGACGCGCGTTCCACGATCCAGGCCGAGAGCTACCAGGCGCAGTCGGGCACGGCCCTGGAGGCGACCTCCGACACCGGCGGAGGGCAGAACGTCGGCTGGATCGCCAACGGCGACTGGCTGCGCTTCGACAACGTCAACTTCGGCTCCACAGCCGCCACCCAGTTCAGGGTCCGGGTGGCCTCCGGCGCGGCGGGCGGCGTGTCGGGGCTGGTCCAGGTGCGGCTGGGCAGTCCGACGGCGACGCCCGTCGGTGACTTCGCCGTGGGCAACACAGGGGGCTGGCAGAACTGGACGACGGTGCCGGGCGCCCTCGCAGCGACCACCGGCACCCATACCGTCTATCTGACCTTCAGCAGCGGCCAGCCGGCCGACTTCGTCAACGTGAACTGGTTGACCTTCAGCTAGCCGAACGAGAGCCGAAGGAGAAGGAAGGCCGGGGCGCGCGCCATCGCCCCGGCCTGGCTCACGTCACCCTCAGCGGGCCACCAGCTCGTTGATCTCCGGGAGCACCGCGTCGGCGACGACGACCTTCCTGTCGATGAGCCCCGCCGCGTGGAACAGGTCGGCGGCACGCTGCTGCTCGGCGACGAACTGCTCGGTCACCGGCTCCAGCCCGAACGGCCGGTGCCGCAGCGCGTGCTCCCACCGCTCGACGTCGCCGCCGTCGTCGGCGGCGAACAGCTCGGCGGCCTCGCGGTAGTTCCCGGTGATCCAGGAGTCCGACTCCTTCAGCGCCGCGACGATGGCCGACAGCTCCTCGAAGTGCTTCTCGGCGAAGTCACGCCGGGTGAACCAGAGCGAGCGGTGGCTGAACAGCCCGTCGGTCCGCACCAGCGTGCGGGTCTGCTCCTCGACCCCGCCGAGCGACGGGTAGGAGCCCACCCAGGCGTCGACCTCGCCGTCGATCAGCAGCTGGGCCGCGTTGACCCCGGCGTCGACCGGCTCGATGTCCTTCCACGACAACCCGGCGTCGTCAAGGGCGAACAGCAGCAGCGTCGTCTGCCACGACCCGTGGCCGAGCGCGACGCGCCGTCCCTTCAGGTCGGCGACCGACTGCACGGGCGAGTCGGCCCGCACGACAAGCCGGCCGTTCTCGTGCCGGGAGCCCGACACGGCGACGTAGACGACGTCGTGTCCCTGCCCCTGCGCGGTGACCGGAGGGGTCGAACCGGTGCCGATGAAGTCGTATCCGCCGTCGAACAGGTGATCACCGTGCGCGGTGGGCAGACCCTCCTGCGGGGAGGGACGCTCGCCCGCGGGCAGCGAGCGGAAGTCCACCCACTCGACCGACGGCAGGCTCTTCTCCAGGATCCCGCGGTGCCGCAGCACCCACAGGGAGTTGTTGTGGGGGAAATATCCGACACGGACCGTCATGCTGTGCTCCTCTTCAACAAGGGCAGGACGTTCTCGCCCACCCGGTAGGCCTCCTCCAGGTGCGGGACACCGGCGAGGATGAATGATCCGACTCCGAGCTCGATCAGCTCGTCGAGCCGCTGCGCGACCTGCTGGTAGCTGCCGACCAGCCCGAACGCGGGCCCTCCGCGCAGGAGGTGGAAGCCGCCCCAGACGTTCGGCTCGACCTCCAGGTCCCGGTGGCCGGTGACCTTGCCGGTGACGAAGGAGCGGCTGCGCTGCCAGCCGATGGAGTCGCCGGTGGCGTCCCGCAGCACGGAGGGGTCGATGTTGTCCCATCCGCGGCGGATCTCGTCCCAGGCCTCCTCCTCGCTCTCGCGGGCGACCACGTCGATGCGCACGGCGAAACGCGGGTCCCGGTCGGAGGCCTCGCGTACCTGGGTGAACTTCTCCGCCAGCGGCTCGAACGGCTCCAGCCACGACAGGTAGTAGTCGGCGTGCCGCCCGGCCGCGTCGATCGCGGCCTTGGAGGAGCCGGAGAAGTAGATCTCCGGGAAGGGCTGCGCGGCCAGCTCCTCGGGAAGCGCGGCGCCGTCGACCTGGTAGAAGCGGCCCTTGTGCCGGTACGGCTCGGCGCTCCAGACGCCGCGCAGCACGTCCAGGAACTCCGAGGTGCGCGCGTAGCGGTCGTCGTGGTCGACCTTGTCGCCCCACCACAGCTGCTGGGGGCCTCCGCCGCCGGAGATGATGTTGTAGACGACGCGCCCTCCGGTGGCCCGCTGGAGCGAGGCCGACATGCGCGCGGCCTGCACCGGGTGGAGGAAGCCGGGCTGGAAGGCGATCATGAACCGGTAGGTGGAGGTCTCCCTGGCCAGGGTCGCGGCGGCCGACCAGGGGTCGTCGGTGAACGGGAAGGACGGCAGCAGCCCGCCCACGAAGCCGGCGCTCTCGGAGGCCCTCGCGACGTCGCCCATGTGCTCGACGTGGCTGTAGCCGTCCGGGCGTCCGTCGCGCAGCCCGGGAGCCAGGCTGCCGGGCCCGACCGGCGCCCAGCCGCCCCGGCTGGGCACGCGGCGGCGCAGCGACGGCTGGTCGCCGTGGGTGCCGATGCGCCAGTACACGTCAATGGACATCGGCACTCTCCTTGGTCAGCAGCGGGAGCAGGTGCTCGCCGATCCGGTAGGTCTCCTCCAGGTGCGGCGAGGCGTCCAGGTGGAAGATCGTGATGCCGCGCGAGACGAACTCCCTGATGCCGGCGGCGACGTTGTCGTAGCTGCCGACCAGGTCTCCTTCCAGCCCTCTGGCCTCGGCGGCGTCCTCGCGGGCCGCGACCCGCAGGCGCACGCCGTACTTCAGGCCGGGCAGGCGCTCGACGGCCGACTCGATGTCGTCCCACGGGTCGAACAGGTGCACGTCGGCGTGCTCGGCCGACAGGTCGAGCTCCTCGGGCGAGGTGCCCGCCAGGTGCACGCGCGGGAAGGGCCGCCCGCCGAGCGGCGAGGGCACGCCGTCGTCGAGCACGGAGGCGAACCCGCCCTCCAGCACCTGGAAGTAGCGGCCCTCGTAGGTGAAGCCGCTCTGGGACCACACGCCCTTGGCGATGGTGAGGAACTCGGCCGCGCGGCGGTGGCGCTCGGGGCCGTCGAGGAAGTCGCCGTGGGCGCGGGCGGTCAGCGGGTCGAGGTCGCCGAGCTTCCAGTCGAGCCGGTCGCCGGAGAAGCGGGCCAGGGAGACGGAGAGCTTGGCGGCGTAGACGGGGGTGGCGATGGCCGGGTGGAACTCGGCCACGACGCGCAGGTAGCGCGAGCGGCGCAGCACTCCCCCGGCGACGATGAAGCTCTCCTCGCCGTCGGGGTCGAACGGCACCACGGCGCCGCTCAGCCCGGCGAGCTCGGCGGCGCGCGCGACCTGGGCGATGTGGTCGTAGGGGTCGGCGGGCGCGTGCCCGGGAACCGGGCGGGCCGGGTCGGTGAGGTGCTCGGGGAAGGTCCGCCGGCGACGGGCGCGGGTGGGCAGGGTGATGTGGAATTCGACGGCCATCACGCGGCCTGCCTGTCCGCCAGGAGGGCGCGGGCCTGCTCCAGCGGCTCGGGCGCGACCCACGACTCCAGGTCGAAGTCGGCGGCCAGGAAGCCGTGGGTGAGCAGGAACCGCTTCTGGATGCCCAGCAGCTCCAGCCGCCCGGCCGACAGGTCCGGGTGGAGGTCGAGGTGGAAGTCGTTGCGGTAGGCGGTGCGCCCGCCGTCCAGGCCGGAGTTGGTCTCGCCAGCGAGGATCTCCTGCACGCTCCCCAGGTTGGAGGCGGCCCAGTCGCCGGCGCGCAGCGACTGCGCGAGGAACTTGACGACCAGTTCGGGCTGCTCCTTCAGGAGCTGCTCGTGCACGGTGATCGGGCGGGGCGTGCCGTTGTTGACGCGGGTGCGCGGGTCGGGGTGCGCGTCGAGGTCGACGGCGACGACGGCGCCGATCTCGGCGGCCTGCTCGGCGGCCCGCGCGCCCTTGACGTAGACGGCGTCGACCTGGCCGGAGGCGAGCTCGGTGATGCCGGGCCACGACCAGGCTCCCCCGCGAGGAGCGCCGGGCTCGGCGCGACCGATGCGCGAGGGCGGCTGCTCGACCTCGACCAGGGTGACGTCGTCGAGGGTCAGCCCGGCCTGGGAGAGCGCCCCCTTGGCGCCGTGCAGCGCCATGGCGCGCGGGAAGCTCTCGCCGCGCGTGGCCGCCCACCGCGGCAGCGCGAAGCGCGCGCCCTTCAGCCCGGCGGCATCGGTGATGCCCGAATCGGGGCGCACCAGGACCGACTGCCACTCCTCGATCCAGGTGAGCCCGATCAGCCGGGTCGGCGCGCCCTCCGAGCGGGCCGCCAGCGCGGGCACGTTGCCGCCCTCGCGGAACAGGCCGAGCAGCTGGTGGTCGAAGTGGTGCCTGGCGATCTCGGGCGGCGCGTCCTGCAGGACCCCCACCTGCCCGAGCTCGTCGGCCAGCCAGCCGAGCCGGTGTGCCAGGCCGCTGGCCGTAGGCACCGGGCAGCGGGTGTACCAGATCTGAGTCATGACACTCCAAGAGTCGAGAGGAACAGGCGGCGGTGGGCGATGAAGTCGGGGTCGTCGCGGTCGCGCGGGTGCGGCAGCTCGATCGGCTGCTCGACGGCGAAGCGGCCGTCGCGCAACACGGCGACGCGGTCGGCCAGCCGTACGGCCTCGTCCACGTCGTGGGTCACCAGGACGACGGCGGGCCGGTGGCGGGCGCACAGCTCGGCGACCAGCTCCTGCATCTGCAGGCGGGTGAGGGCGTCCAGGGCGGCGAACGGCTCGTCGAGCAGGAGCAGCTCGGGCTCGCGCACCAGCGCGCGGGCCAGGGCGACGCGCTGGGCCTCGCCGCCCGACAAGGTGGCGGGCCAGGCTGCGCCGTACCCCTCCAGTCCCACCTCGGCCAGCGCCTGCGCGCCCTTGGCGCGCGAGCCGCGCGGCAGGCCGATCGTGACGTTCGGCAGCGTACGGCGGGCTTGCACGAGGCGGGGTTCCTGGTAGACGGTCGTACGGCGCGGCGGGGCGAGCACGGTGCCCGCGTCCGGCAGTTCGAGTCCGGCCAGGATGCGCAGCAGGGTGGTCTTGCCGGTGCCGCTGGGCCCGAGCAGGGCGAAGAACTCCCCGCGCCGGATCTCCAGGTCGACCCCGTCGAGGACGGTCTTGGGCCCGAAGCTCTTGCGTAGCCCGCTGATCCTGACGGCGCTCATCGGGCCGCCAGGTGCGCGCGCCAGGGCATCGCCAGCCGCTCGACCCCGCGGATGGCCAGGTCGATGGCGAGGCCCAGCACCGCGTAGATGGCGATGCACAACACCATGTAGTCGCTGCGGTAGTACTGCTGGGCGAGGGTGACCAGGTAGCCGATGCCCTCGGTGGCGCCGATCTGCTCGGCGGCGATGAGGCCGGTGAGCGAGATCGACAGGCAGATGCGCAGCGCCATGAGGATGTTCGGCAGCGCGCTGGGGATGATCACGCCGAAGGCCAGGCGGGCGCCGCTGAGCCCGAAGCCGCGGGCGGCCTCGACGACCTTGCGGTCGACGCCGCGCACGCCCAGGTAGACGTAGGCGTACATGGGCCCGGCGGCGGCCACGGCGATGAGCACGACCTTGAAGGTCTCCTGGACGCCGAACCAGGAGATGAACAGCGGCACGAGCGCCAGGAACGGCACCGCGCGCTTCATCTGCATGGTCGGGTCGATCAGCTCCTCGCCGAGCGCCGACAGCCCGGACAGCACGCCCAGAAGCAGGCCGAGTCCCGCGCCGACGGCGACGCCGAGTCCGGCGCGCACCGCCGAGGCGGCCAGGTACTCCCCGAGCTGGCCGGTGGCGATCAGCTCGCCCAGCGCGCCGAGGACGGCGCCGGGTCCGGCCAGGACGTCGGGCGACAGGGCTCCCGACGCCGAGCCGTACCACCAGCCCAGCAGGAGCAGCACGGGAACGCTGAGGCGCAGGGTCAGAGAGAGGGCGGCGGGCCGGCGTCGCACGCCGAGGTGGCGCGGGGTCTCCAGCGTGCCGGCCGCCTCCGCCGGCAGCGCCGGGCTCTGCGCGACCGCGCTCACGCCGCCGCCTTCTTGAACTCGTGGATCACCGCGGCCGGGTCGACGGCGGAGGGCAGCACGCCGTACTTGGTGAAGATCGAGGCGACGTCGGTCACGAACGCTCCGTCGGCGGCGGTCGCCGGGCGGGGCGGGTTGACGTAGCGCGACTTCTCGAGCTCGATCTGCAGCCGCTCCCCGCTGAGCGCGGTCGGGCCCTGCTGGAGGAAGACGTTCTGGAACTTCTCCGGGCTCTTCTTCGCCTCCTCGGTCAGCTCCCGCACCACGTCGAGGTAGGTCCTGACCGCCTCGGGGTGCCGGTCGAGCAGTTCGTTGCGCGCGGCGTAGATGCTGATGTCCTGGTCGGGCAGGGCGTTGCTGTGCACGAGCACCCGGGCGCCCTTGGCGATCACCTCGGGGTAGGCGCGCACGATCGCCCACCAGGCGTCGACCTTGCCGGTGGCGAAGGCGGAGGCGGCCTGGTCGGGGTTGAGGTAGACGCGCTTGACCTGGTCGACGGGGACTCCGGCCTGCTCCAGGGCGAGCAGCAGCAGGTATTCGCCGCGTCCGCCCTTGTTGACCGCGACCTGCTTGCCGGCCAGCTCCTTGATGTCCTTGACGGGGCTGCCGGCCGGGACCACCAGCCCGTCGGTCTTGGGAGCGGCCGGGTCGGTCACCCGGTCGGTGAAGGAGAAGATCTTGATGTCCTTGCTGTTGGCCAGGTAGCCGAGGACCGGGGAGATGGCGCCCTGCAGGACGTTGACGGAGCCGGAGCGCACGGCGTCGATCGTGGCGGTGAAGGAGGCGTAGCTGCCGCCCCACTCGACCTTGGCGCCGACCTTGGCCAGGCGCTGTTCGAGGATGCCGGTCTTCTTGGCGTAGGCGAGGGGTCCGGCGTTGCCGGGGTCCTGGAGCTTGAGCACCGCCGTGTCAGCGGCCCCCTGGCTGGCTCCCGCGGACGAACAGGCGGTGACGGTGACGACGAGGGCGGTCAGGACGGGCAGGAGACGATGGGGAATCCGCATATTCCCCATAATCCCGGTAGGAATTTAGGTAGTCAAGTCAGGCGATCTCTACACAAGGTGGTCGTGATGGGTCAGGATCGCTTGAAACCGGTGATTCGCCGCAGGATGTCCCACCAGAACGGCGCCCCGAACAGCAGCGCGACGTAAGTGAGCAGGAATCCGGGCCAGTGGGTCCAGGTGGTCAGGCGATCCCACCAGGCGCCGCCGTTCCACTGGACGCTGGGGTCGCCCTCGGCGGGCACCGACACGCTCACGACGGCGTTGCCGAGCGCCTGGATGAGCGCGGGCGAACTGAGGGTCTCGGTGATGCAGCCCGCCAGGTCGGCCGACTCTCCCGGCTGGGTGCACTTGACCTTGAGCTGCTCGACCACCTCGGGCCCTCCCGAGGCGGCCGCGGCCACGGCGGCGCGGTAGCCGTTGTCGCGCAGCACCGACTTGGCGAACTCCACCCCGTCGAGGCTGAAGATCAGCGTGATCACCAGGCCGAGCACGGCCACGACCCACTTGACGTACCTCTTGTAGAGCATCGACAGGCGCTGCATCTCGGCGTCGAACCAGATCTCGACGCCCTGGCGGAAGCGGTCCATGTCGCGCTGGGCGCCCTCCCAGACGCCCTTGAGGTGGCCGTGCAGCGGGCTCTTGAGCTCCTGGAGCTTGCCGAGCAGGCCTTCGACGCCTTCCGGCTCGGCCGCGGCCATCTCCACGACCGCGACCGCGAACCGCTCGGGCGGGATGTTGGCGATGCTGGTCCGGCCGGTCTTGGGGTGGTCGATCTCCTGCACGCGCTCGTAGAGGCGCTCGGTCATGGGCGCCGGCGCCTCCTCCGCGGCCGTCGGCGCGGGGGCTGCGTCGCTGGGCGCGGGCTGGTCGCTGAACTCCGGCCGCGGGTCACGCTGGAAGGGCAGCGCGGCGAAGACGTCGCGCACCTTGGCGGGCAGCCACGACTTGCCCTGCTCGTCGCTGCCGTCCATGGTGTCGCGCAGGTAGGCCCACAGGAACTTGGAACGGATCGACAGCAGCCTGACGAAGGCCTCGTTGAGGCCGCTCACCAGGAGCGACATGAGCAGGAAGAGCATCACCAGGCCGACGGCCAGGTCCGCGTAAAGCGACAGCAAAGCGATCACCCCCGCGCCTTGATACACCCGCGGCGGGGAGCGCGCAACACTACACGCTGGCCGCCTGCGCACCTGGCACACCGTGCTGTACGACGAAGGTGGCCTTGGTGCTGACGCGGCCCCCTGTGACCTCGATGTAGGGCACGGTGCGGAACTCGTTGGTCAGCTGGGCCGCCGTCACCGTCACCCGGCTGTAGCCGTGGAGCATGTCGCACCACTTCATATGCGGGTTGGCCCGCCTGTACGTCGCCGCGATCGCGGCCATCGCGGCCGGGTCGCGGTCGCCCATGGTCGAGATCGCGGTGCCGACGAACTCGGTGCCCACCTTCACGCCGCGGGTGTTCTCGTAGGTGGTCTCGAGGTCCATGACGTAGTTGGTGTGCCGGTCGCCGGTGACCACGACCAGGTTCTTCACCCCCGCGGTGCGCGCCTGCCCGAGGATGGCGTTGCGTTCGGCCACGTAGCCGTCCCACGGGTCGGTCCAGACCACCTTGGCCGCGGTGTCGTCGCGGTCGGTCTCGGCCATGGGCAGCTGGTTGCCGACGATCTTCCAGCGGGCCTGCGAGGTGGTCAGCCCGTCCATCAGCCACTGCTTCTGGGCGGCGCCAAGCATGGTGGCGCCCGGGTCGAACCGCTCGGGGCACGCGGGCGTCGAGCAGACCGGCTGGTCGGTGCGGTACTGCCGGGTGTCGAGCATCGTGAAGTCCGCCAGCAGGCCGTACTGCAGGCGCCGGTGGATGCCGATGGAGGGTCCGGAGGGCACCTGGCTCTGGCGTAACGGCAGATTCTCGTACATCGCCTGGTAGGCCTCCGCGCGCATCTGCCGGAACACCGCGGGATCGGTGCCGTACTTGGACAGGTCGGCGGCGAAGCCGTCCTCCACCTCGTGGTCGTCGTAGGTCATGATCCAGGCCGCGTTGGCGTGCGCGTTGCGCAGGTTCGGATCCAGCTTGTGGAGGGCGTACTGCAGGCGGAAGCGGGCCAGGTCGGTGCACTTGGCGGCCATGTATGACGGCAGTGGGATGTCGTAGTGGTGCGCCGTGCTGGTGACGCCGTACTCGTAGATGTAGTCGCCCAGGAAGACCACCAGGTCGATGTCCTCCTTGGCCAGGTAGTAGTAGGCGGTGTAGCGCCCGCCCTCGTAGCTGGCGCAGGAGGCGAAGGCGAACCTCAGCTGCAGCGCCATGGTGTTCGCGGCCGGCGCGGTCTTGAACTTGCCGGCCTGCGAGATGTGTCCGCCGGACCTGAAGCGGTACCAGTACAGGCGCCACGGCCGCAGCCCGGAGATCTCGGGGTGCACCGACCAGCCCAGTTCCCTGGTGGCGTGGACCGTGCCCCGCTGGACGACGACGGTGAAGGCGGAGTCCTCGGCCACCTCGTACTCCACGGCGATGGGCGCGGTGCCAGCCACGCCGCCCAGGCCGTCGGCGGCCAGCGGGTCGGGGGCGAGCCTGGTCCAGAGCACCGCCCCGTCGGGCGAGGGGTCGCCCGAGGCGACGCCGAGCGTGAAGGGCGTGCCGGCGAAGACGGCGGCCCTGGCCGCGTTCGTCGACCACGCGCCGGTGCCGAGCATGACGGCGGCGGCGCTCGCGGCGGAGTAGCCGAGGAATCGGCGTCGGGCGATATTTCCAGACATGCTCGAACAGTTGCCGTCGCCTCGGTCGCCGTCAAGGCGTCTAATACAAATTAGATTCGCTCCAGAGCCAGCCGACGGGACGTTGACAGGTATGGGGCAGCTGTCTACGATCCCGTCTAATTCCAATTAGAGAGGCCTCCAACCGTGACACGCAGACCACGTCAGAGAGACATCGCCAAACTGGCGGGCGTCTCCCAGACCACGGTCTCGCTCGTGCTCAACGGCAAGACCGCCGAGCTCGGCATCAACAGGGAGACCGAGCAGAAGATCCTCGACGCCATCCAAGAGCTCGGCTACGTGCCCAACGTCACCGCCCGGGCCCTGCGCGGCGGACGCAACGGCCTGCTCGGGGTGCACACCTTCGAGCCGCTGTTCCCGACCGGCAGCCGCGAGTCCTACTACGACGAATTCATGATCGGCATCGAGCAGCAGGCCATTCGCTCGGGGCAGGACCTGGTGTTGTTCACCTCCATGCACCAGGCAGGCGACCCCAGCGTCTTCCGCGGCGGCCAGAACCGGCTGCGCATCGCCGACGGCGCGATCATCCTCGGTTTCGAGCAGCACGACGACGAGCTGGAGCGGCTCGCCGCCGAGGGCTTCCCCTTCGTCTTCATCGGGCGCAGGGAGCGCGCCGCCGCGCTGATGCCGTACGTCACCGCCGACTACGCCCAGGCGATGGCGGGTCTCGTGGCCATGCTCCACGAGCACGGCCACCGCCGCGTCGCCTACCTGGGCCTGGCCGACCGGGCCGAGCCCCGCGTGGAGCGCCGCGAGTCCTTCGCCGCGGCCTGCGCCGCGCTCGGGCTCACCGTCACCGGGGAGCGTTTCGCCGGCCACGGCGAGCTCGACCGGGCCTGGATGGACGGCCTGCTCGCCCGCGAGACCACCGTGCTGCTGGTCGAGAGCCCCGATCACCTGGAGGAGGTGGCCGCGTTCGGCGTCGACATCCCCGGCACGCTGTCGGCCGTCGGCCTCGACTCCATCAACGAGTCCACCCCGGTCACCCACGACTGGACCCATCTGGTCGTCGCCCGGCGGGCCATGGGCGCCCGCGCCGTCGAGCTGCTGCTCGAGGTCCTCGACGGCCGGCGGGACCTGCATTACCACGAACGGCTGCCCTGCGGCTTCGCACCCGGCGCCACGCTGAACCGCATCTTCTAGGGGGTCCCCCATGCGCACCTTATTCACCGCAGGGTTCACCGCGGGCCTGCTCGCCCTGGCCCTGGCCGCCTGCTCCTCCGCCACCCCCTCCGACCAGCAGACGCCCGGCCCGCTGACGGTGTGGTTCCCCGGCAACAGCGAGGCGGAGATGAAGCTGGTCAAGGAGGGCATCGTGCCCGCCTTCGAGAAGGCCAGCGGCGCCGACGTCGAGGTCACCTACGTCGACTGGGCCGAGCTCTCGCCCAAGCTGAACGCCGCCTTCGCCGCGGGCACCGCCCCCGACGTGATCGGCCACGGCGTGGCCGCCACCGCCGACCTGGCGGCCAACGACCGCATCGAGGACCTGACCTCCTACGTGGCAAAGCTGGAAGGGCGCGCCGACCTGGCCGCCGCGCTGCCCGGCGGCCAGGTCGGCGGCAAGCAGTACATCGTGCCGCTCATCATGACGCTGCGCATGATCGTCTACAGCGGCGCCGACTTCAAGTCGGCCGGGCTCGACCCGGAGGAGCCGCCCAAGACCTGGGAGGAGGTCAGGGCCGCCGCCGAGGAACTGACCGAACGCGAGGGCGACACGATCGCCAAGGCGGGGCTGGTGCTGCCCAGCAACCCGATCGGCATCCAGCAGTCGTACGGCACGCTCCTGTGGTCCAACGGCGGCGAGTTCCTCTCCCCCGACGGCAAGAAGGCCAACCTCGACACCCCGGAGGCACGGGCGTCGCTGGAGTTCTTCGCCGGGCTCTACCAGGGCGCGGGCGCCGTCGACAACACCCTCGGGGGCACCTGGGCGAACTCGCCGCCCGCCGAGCAGCCGATCGTCACCGGCGCGGCCGCGATGCAGTTGTCGAACGCCGGCGACATCGTCAAGTACCAGGCCGCCGCCCCCGACCGCGACCTGCGTCTGATGGCGCCGCCCGGCTTCGCGGGACACGACGCCAAGGCGTTCGGCGGTCCGGCCAACGGGCTGATGATCAACAAGGACAGCAGGCAGAAGGACAGGGCCTGGCAGTTCATCGCCCACATGATGGGCGCCGACACCAGCCTGAGCTACGCCGAGGCGCTCGGCGCCCTGCCCGTGCGCGCCTCCTCGGTCGACTCGCCCTACGTCAGCAAGAACGCCGAGCTGCGCAAGGCCGTCGAGTCGCTGCCCGCCAACCACGCCAACCCGAACGTGCCCGGCTGGGTGCGCATGCGCGACGCCATGGGCAAGAGCCTGGAGATGGCACTGCACGGTAAGCTGTCGGCCGCCGAGGCGCTGAAGCGGGCCACCGCCGACGTGGACAAGATCATTGCGACGGGCTCCTGACCGACGCAGGCTCTTCGGCCTGCTGTTCGTCCTCCCGGCCGCGCTGTACGTGGCAATCTTCCAGCTCGGCCCGGTGCTCTATGGCCTGGTGCTCAGCTTCAGCCGCTACAGCCCGCTCAGCCGGGAGGGCGCCGTCTTCGTCGGCCTCGCCAACTACGCCGCCCTGCTCGACGACCCGGAGTTCGCTCAGGCGCTGCTGGTCACCGGGCGCTACGTGCTCCAGGTGCTGCCCTTCACCATCGGCATCGCGCTCGGCCTGGCCCTGCTGGCCGGCAAGGCCTTCCGCGGCGTCGGGTTCTTCCGCACCGCCCTGTACGTCCCGCACATCGTCTCGCTGACCGCCGTCAGCATGATCTGGTTGTGGATCTACTCCGAGCAGGGCCTGGTCAACGACGTGCTGGCGGTGTTCGGATTGCCCGAGCAGCGCTGGCTGGTCAGCGAGGACGCCGCGCTCAACGCCGCGTCGGCGATGCGCGTGTGGAAGGCCCTCGGGAGCAACATGGTGCTGTTGCTGGCCGGGCTGCACACCGTCCCGCGTGAGCTCTACGAGGCGGCCAAGGTCGACGGCGCCGGACGGTGGGCGCGCTTGCGCCATGTCACCCTGCCGGGCATCCGGCCGATCCTCACCTACGTGGTCGCGATGGACGTCATCTACCTCGCCCAAGGCTTCCCGGAGATCTTCGTGCTCACCCAGGGCGGGCCGTACGGCAGCACCACCACGGTCAACTACCTGATCTACACCGAGGCCTTCCAGTACAACGAGATGGGCAGCGCCTCGGCCATGGCGTTCGTGCTGTTCGCCTTCATCGCCGGCTTCACCGTGCTGGTCATCAGGGGAAGGAAGTCATGAGGCGCGCGCTCGTCCTGGCCGCGGTGACCGCCGTGGTGCTGCTGCCGTTCTGGTGGATGATCAGCCTGGCCCTCACCCCCGAGGGCGACCCGATCAGCTTCGTGCCCGACCGGCCCACCCTGGACAACTTCGGAACCGCCGTCCAGGCAGCCGACCTCGACCGCGCTTTCGCCAACTCCTCCATCGTCACGATCATCGCGGTGGCGGCCAACTGCGTGGTGCCGGTCCTGGCCGGCTACGCCTTCGCCCACCTGCCGTTCCGCGGCAGCAAGGTGATCTTCTACGCGCTGATCTCCACCGCGGCCATCCCGGTCTCGGTCACCCTCATCCCGCTCTTCCTGATGGCCAAGCACTTCCCCCTGAGCGGCGGCAACGACGTGCTCGGGCAGGGCGGGAGCGGGCTGCTCGACTCGCTCGGCGGCCTGCTCCTGCCGTACCTCGTGGGGACCATGAACATCTTCCTGTCCCGTCAGTACTTCTCGGGGCTCGACCGCGGCTATGCCGAGGCGGCGCGCATGGACGGCGCCGGCGAGCTGCGCATCTTCTTCAGTGTCTACCTACCGCTGGCGCGGCCGCTGCTGGCCCTGGTGGCCGTCTTCTCCTTCACCGGGGTGTGGGACGACTTCCTGTGGCCGCTGGTGGTCTCCACCTCGGAGCGGAGCACCACGGTGCAGCTGGCGATCACCGTCTTCGCCTCCACCGGCAACGTCAAATACGGCGCCCTCATGGCAGCGACCATTCTGGTCAGCCTCCCGGTCATGATCGTCTTCCTGGTCAACCAGCGGGGATTCATCGCCGGGCTCTCCGAGGGCGGGATCAAGGGATGAACGTGATCAAGCATTCTGCAGACGTCGTCATCGTGGGCGGCGGGCTCGGCGGGGTCGCCGCCGCCCGCGCCGCGCTCCTCCTGGGCCGCAGCGTCATCCTCACCGAGGCCACCGACTGGCTCGGCGGCCAGCTCACCAGCCAGGGCGTGCCGCCCGACGAGCACCCGTGGATCGAGCAGCACGGCTCGCGCGGCTACCGCGCCTTACGCGAGGGCATCCGCGAGCACTACCGGCGTGCCTACCCGCTCATCCCGTCGGCCCTCGGCGACCCGCTGCTCAACCCCGGCCGCGGCTTCGTCTCCGCGCTCTGCCACGAGCCGCGCGTGGCCGCCGCCGTCCTGGACGAGATGCTCTCGTCGTGGGTGGCGCAGAGGCGCCTGCTGATCCTGCGCGAGCACGAGCCGGTGGCCGCCGCCCGCGACGGCGACCGGCTGACCTCGGTGACCGTGCGGCGCCGCGACGGCTCCACCGTACGGCTCGGCGGAGGGTTCATCCTGGACGCCACGGAACTGGGCGACCTGCTCGAGCTGGCCGGCATCCCGTACGTCATGGGCGCGGAGTCGCGCGCGCAGACCGGCGAGCTGCACGCGCCCGAGCGGGCCGACCCCCTCGACCAGCAGGCGATCACCTGGTGCGCCGCGGTCGAGTACCGGGCGGGCGAGTCGCATGTGATCGAGGAGCCCGCCGGATACCGGCACTGGCGCGACACGGTCGACAAACGCTGGCCGGGGTCGCAGCTGTCGTGGCTCGACGTGCACCCGATCACCCTGGAGGAGCGTGACAGGCCGCTGTTCCTGCGCGACCCCGACGAAGCGGCCGTCCACGACGATCGGGGGTTGTGGCACTACCGCCGGATCCTGTCGCGCGCGCTCCTGGACCGGCCGGGGTTCGCCGACATCTCGCTGATCAACTGGCCGCAGACCGACTACTGGGAGCTGCCGCTGCTCGGCGTCGACGCCGAGACCCGGCAGGCGGCGCTGCGGGGGGCGCGGGACCTGACGCTCTCCTTCGTGCACTGGATGCAGACCGAGGCGCCGCGGCACGACGGCGGCAGGGGCTACCCGGAGCTGCAGCTGCGCGGCGACGTGCTGGGCACCCTCGACGGGCTGGCCAAGTCCGCCTACATCCGGGAGTCGCGACGCATGAAGGCGCTGTTCACGGTCACCGAGGAGCACGTCGGACACGCCATGCGCGGACCCGGCGCCGGGTCCGCGATCTTCGACGACAGCGTGGGCATCGGCTACTACCGCATCGACCTGCACCCCTCGACGTCCGGGCGTACGTACGTGGACATCGCGTCCTATCCGTTCCAGATCCCGCTGGGAGCGCTGGTGTCGCCGGACGTGGCCAACTTCGTGCCCGCGAACAAGAACATCGGCACCACGCACATCTCCAACGGCGCCTACCGGCTGCACCCGGTGGAGTGGTCGATCGGCGAGGCAGCGGGGGCCCTCGCCGTTCACTGCCTCGACCGGGGCCTGACCCCGGCCGAGGTGCGGGCGGAACCGCGGGAGTTCCAGGAGTTGCTGAGCGGCGCGCTGGGAGTCCCGCTGGCCTGGCCGGACGGGATCCGCCGCGCGACGGTCGACTGAGGGCGGCGGATCCCGCCTGGTCGTGCTACCTCATCGCGACCAGGCGGCGGGCCTCCTTGATCATGCGGCTCGATCCCTTGCGCGCCGCGAGCTCCGCCAGCCCCGGCACCGCCGCGACCGCGTCAGGGTGCGCGCCCCGCACGCCCAGCGCGATCAGGTCGGCCAGTCCGGCGGCAGGGCGCTCCCCCTCGTCCGGGATCAGCCACGCCAGCGCCCCCGCCACCACCGGCCAGAGGTCGGCGCCCAGCCTGTCGAGCTCCTGCAGCACCGGGACGATCCTGCTGAGGGTGACCTTCTCGATCCACACCAGCCTGCCCAGCTGTTCGCCCAGTTCGGCGGCGGGCAGCACGCCGCGGGCGGCCAGGGCGAGCAGCACGTCGGCCACGGGACCCCGCTCCTCGGGGTCGTCGTGGCCGAGCTGCGCCAGCAGGACGACGGCGCACGCCGGCCCGAGCCCGCCGTCTGCGCCGGCCAGCCCGCGCAGCGCCACCGCCCCGGGCGAGGCCAGGCCGCCGTTGAAGAAGAAGTCGGGCATCAGATGCGCGGCCACCACCTCCGGGTGGGACGGCGCCACGCACGCCCACCACGCCGCGAACCTGCTGCGGCTGTAGCCGTGGCGCTGCGGCTCGTGGAACAGGCCGTCGATCAGGTCGAGTCCTGTCGGTGCCGCGGCCAGGTCGGCCCAGGGTGCGGGCGGGGTGAAGGTGGGGCGTCTCGGCGACGACGGGTCCGCGAGCTGCTCGCGCCCGTCGCTCATGTAGCGGACCGTGCTCGCGGCCCGCAGCCCGTCGCCCGCCATCCACGCGGCGACGACGCGGCCCGCCTCGCTCCCGAGCCCGGCCGCCCGCTCCGCGTCGGCGGGGTCGATGTGGAGCGGCAGGCGCAGCAGCGCCTGCTGCAGGTCGGCGGGCAGGGGCTCGGCGCCCGCCGCCTCCGTGGCCTCCAGGCGGGTGAGCAGCACGGCGGGGTCGACGTGACCGCTCGGCCGGGTGGGCGTGGCCAGCAGGACGGGCGGCAGGCCGGGCCTGGTGAGCCGCCTGCGCAGCTCGGCCACCCGGTGCATGATCAGCCGGTCGAGGCCGACGGCACTCGAGGGCATCGCGAACTCGGGCACGTGCCCGGTCGCCAGGTCGCGGCAGGCGGAGGTGATCCAGGCCAGCGGGGAGTCGCCGCCCAGGCGGCCGACGCGCCCCAGCTCGGCGCGGGCGGTCTCGTCGCCGGACCGGGCGACGGCGACGAGGGCGGCCATCAGGTGTTCGACGAGGAGCCACTCCAGGGCGGGGTCGATGTCGGCGCGGCGGGGAAGCAGCCACCACTCCTCGGGCATCGGGTTCAGGTCGCGGGGGTCGGTCAGGCGCTCGATCGTGGCCACGATCTCGCCGGGGGTGGTGAGGGGAGGCGGCATCGGGGGGAGGACGGCGGGCGAATGGAGCGGCGCGTCGCCGGGCGCCGTGACCGCCGGGGGCGATTCGTTCTCTTCGTCGCCGTCGATCCCGAGCTCGGTGATCGCCGCCGTGAACTCGCGTCTCAGGTCCGGCGGCAGCTCGTGCGCCGCGCTCGACACCGCCTCCACCAGGCCGTGCCTGCGCGCCAGCCGTACCGCGCGGTCCTGCAGCTCGTAGGCCGGGTGGGCGAAGGCGGTCATGAGCGCCGCGGCCGCCTCCTCGCGGTGCGACGGCGACAGGCGGGCCGAGCGGTCGAGCCATCCGAGCGCGGCCCTGGCCAGTTTCTTCTCCTGCCGGAACAACAATGCCTGCCACGCCTGGCCCAGGTCGGCGGCGCTCAGCCCGTCGTGGCCGCGCAGATGCTCCAGGGCCAGTTCGACGACCGGCCCCGGCGCGACGGGCAGCAGGCACAGGTAGTCGGGCAGGAACGCCTCGTTCGAGGCGGGCTGCAACGCGTGGTGCAGCCGGACGAAGAAGCGCAGCTCCAGGGCGGTGCCTCCGCGCAGGAACCGCGCGACGCACTCCCCCAGCAGCGCCTGACGGTCGAGCCGCCCCCGCTCCACCAGGCGGCACAGCCCGCCGAGCAGGCTCATGGAGTTGGCCGGGTCGTTCTCCCATTGCAGGATCTCGGCGACGCCCTGCGCGCGGAAGACGCGCGGCAGCAGCACGTCGAGCAGCGGATCGGCGTCGAGCACGGCGGCGACGTCGCGCTCCTGGGCACAGGCGGCGACCCATCCGGTCACGAAGCCGTCGCCGTCGGGCGGGTCGATGCCGGTGTCGCGGATGAGCACGGCGGCCAGCTCGTAGCTGGAGTCGCGGCCGCGCAGGCGGCCGGCCAGCTCCTGCGCGAGGGTGACCTGCCAGGCCGGGTCGCGCCTGCGTACCAGGGCGAGCAGGCGGCCGGAGTCGGCGACCCGCTCCCTCGCGCCGATCAGCCCGCGCCTGGTCAGCCACGAGGCGACGGAGCTGGCGCTCTCGATCGTGCCGGCGCCCGCCGCGCGCAGCGCCTCGGCGTGGTCACCCGCGCCGCGCCAGCTGTCGTGGAGCTGGCGCAGCTCCTTGAGCCTCCCGGGTAACTGCTTGGCGACCTCCCGCCGCTCGTCGGCGGTGAGGGTGGCGACCCTGGCCGCGACGGAGTCGGCGTCGTGCCGGTCGATGAGGTCGCGGATGTCGGTCCAGGCGCTCATGATGGGGCAGGATATCGGCCCGAGCCGACAGAAATCGCGTCAGTGAACGAGCCCGCCCGGCCCGATCAGTCGCCGTAGAAGACCCGTTCCACGACCTGGCGGGCTCGACGGGTGACGCGGCGGTAGTCGTCGAGGAAGTCCTCCGACCCGTCGGGCGGGTAGCCGAGCGTGCGGGCGATCAGGCGGCGCTCACGGCCGTCTGCGGGCACCATGTCGCCGGCCCTGCCCTTGACGAGCATGATCGCGTCGCGGATGCGGGAGGCGAAACGCCACGCCTCGGCCAGCACCGCCTCGTCGGCGGCGTCGAGCAGCCCCGCGGCGACGGCGGCGCGCAGGGTCTGCAGAGTTCTGGTGGTGCGCAGCCCTTCGTGCTCAGCCGCGTGCCGCAGCTGCAGGAGCTGGGCGACCCACTCCACGTCGGACAGCCCGCCGCGGCCCAGTTTGGTGTGAAGGGCGGGGTCGGCGCCGCGGGGCAGCCGCTCGGCCTCCATGCGGGCCTTGAGCCGCCTGATCTCGCGCACCGACGTCTCGGGCAGGCCGCCCTTCGGGTAGCGCAGCTCGTCGACCATCGCGACGAAGTGCGCGCCGAGGGCGGCGTCGCCCGCGCAGAAGCGGGCGCGCAGGAGCGCCTGCGACTCCCACGGCGACGACCAGCGCGCGTAGTAGGCCCGGTAGGAGGCCAAAGTGCGCACCAGGGGGCCCTGGCGCCCTTCGGGCCGCAGGTCGGGGTCGATGAGCAGGGGCGGGTCGGGCGCGGGCAGGGCCAGGAGGCGGCGCAGCTCGTTGGCGACCGCGAAGGCGGCCTCGCTCTCGTCGCCCTCGGCGTGCACGAACATCACGTCGGCGTCGCTGGCGTAGGAGCACTCCATCCCGCCGAGCCGGCCCATGGCGATCACGGCGAAGCGGGGCGGGCGGTGGCGTTCGAGGCAGACCTTGGCGATGGCGGCGTCGAGCGCGGCCTGGAGGGTGACGTCGTTGAGGTCGGAGAGGGTGACGCCGACCTGTTCGATGTCGAGTTCGCCGCCGAGGTCGGCCACGGCCGTACGGAACAGTTCGCGTCGGCGCAGCGAGCGGACGGCGGCCACCGCGCTCTCGGCCTCCTCGTGGCGGTTCACGGCGGCGGCGGCCTCGGCCGCCCACTCGGAGGGTCCGCGCCGCTCGGCGCCGGAGCCGAGCAGCGCGACCGCTTCGGGCGCGTGCAGGAGCAGGCCGGTGGCGTAGCGGCTGCTGCCGAGAACGTGCGCCATACGTTCGGCGACGGCGGTGTCGTCGCGCAGCAGCCGTAGGTACCAGGGGGTGGTGCCGAGCTTGTCGCTGACCTGGCGGAAGCCGAGCAGGCCGGCGTCGGGGTCAGGGGTGTCGGCGAACCAGCCGAGCATGACCGGCAGCAGGGTGCGCTGGATGGCGGCGCGCCTGGTCACGCCGGTGGCCAGGGCGGCGATGTGGCGCAGCGCGCCCTGCGGGTCCTCGTAGCCCAGCGCGCGCAGCCGGGCCGCCGCGGCGGTCGGCGACAGCCGGTCCTCCGATTCGGGCAGCCGGGCGACGGCCTGGAGCAGGGGGCGGTAGAACAGCTTCTCGTGCAGGCGGCGGGCCTCCCTGGCGTGCTGCCTCCAGCGCCGGGTGAACTCCCCCACCGGGTCGGTGTACTGCCCGAACGCGCGGCCCAGCCGCCGCAGGTCGGCCTCGCCCTCGGGCACGAGGTGCGTACGGCGCAGCCGGTGGAGCTGCAGCAGGTGCTCGATGCGGCGCAGGTAGGTGTAGGCCTCGGCCAGGGCCTTGGCGTCGTCCCTGCCGATGTAGCCGCCCCTGGACAGCGCGTTGAGCGCGGGCAGCGTGCCGCGACGGCGCAGCAACGGGTCCAGGCGCCCGTGCACGAGCTGGAGCAGCTGCACCGCGAACTCGATGTCGCGCAGCCCGCCGGGTCCGAGCTTGAGCTGCCGCTCGCCCTCGCGCTTGACGTGTTCCTCGACGCGGCGGCGCATCGCCTGCACGTCCTCGACGAAGTTCTCCCTGGTCGCCGCCGACCACACCAGCTCGCTCGTCTCCTCGACGTAGGCGGCGCCCAGCTCCAGGTCGCCGGCGACGGGCCGGGCCTTGAGGAGCGCCTGGAACTCCCAGGTCTTGGCCCAGCGCCGGTAGTAGGCCAGGTGGCTGGCGAGGGTGCGCACGAGAGGTCCCGCGTTGCCCTCGGGGCGAAGCCCGGCGTCGACCTCCCACAGCGCGCCCTCGGCGGTGACGGCCGAGCAGGCGCGCATCATCGCCTGCGCCAGGCGGGTGCCCTGGCGCAGCGCCTCGACCTCGTCGGCGCCCTCGACCGGCTCGGCGACGAAGATCACGTCGACGTCGCTGATGTAGTTGAGCTCCCTCGCGCCGCACTTGCCCATGCCCACGACCGCCAGCCGTACGGCGTCGGCGCCTGTCTCGGCGCGGCCGATCGCCAGCGAGGCCTCCAGCGCGGCCGCGGCGAGGTCGGACAGCTCGGCGGTGACCTCGGCGAAGGTGGCCTCGCCCGACAGGTCGCGGGCCGCCAGGGCCAGCAGGCGCCCGCGGTAGGCCACCCGGAGCCTGGCCAGGGCCTGCGGTTCCGTGGCTCGTCCGTCGCGGGCGCCGACCGCCTCCAGCAGCTCGTCCCTGGCGTTGCCGTGGGGGCGGGCGAGGCGGCCGAGGTCGTCCGGGTGCCGGACCAGGTGCTCGCCCAGGGCGGCGCTCACGCCCAGCACGCGCAGCAGGCGCCCGTCGATGTCCGCCGCCTCGGGCGCGCGCTCGGCGATCCTGGTCAGCGAGGTCAGGGCCAGGTCGGGGTCGGCGACCTCGGTCAGCGTCTCCATGACCGGGCCGGGCAGCCCGCCGATTTCGGCGAGCAGGCGTTCGGCCCGCGCTGCGTCGGCGAAGCCGAGCTTGGCCAACCGGGCGGCGGTGGACTCGATCCTGGGCACCCGTCCATTGTCTACGCCGAGTGATGAGATCCAGGAGAGCCCCCGAGTACCAGATCCACGGCGCGGGCGGCGAAGGCGTCGCCGAGGGGCTCCTGGCGCAGCAGCAGCCTGGTCCAGACGGCTCCGGCCAGGAGGTCGACCACGAGCATCGGGTCGGCTCCCGGTGGCAGCTCCCCGCGTTCGCGCGCCCGGTCGAAGATGGCCCGCTCGCGGTCGAAGCGGTCGGCGAAGAAGGCCTTGGCGGTCTCGGCGAGCTCGCCGTTGCCCGCGGCCCCGGCCATCGCGGCGACGACGGCGCGCACGCTCGGCAGCGTGAGCAGGCCGATCACGTGCTCGGTGAGGGCGATCAGGTCGCCGCGCAGGCTGCCGGTGTCGGACGGGTCGAGGGCGAGCAGCTCGCTGTGCAGCAGGGCGTCCCTGGCGAGGGCGGCCTTCGAGCTCCACCAGCGGTAGAGGGTCGTCTTGTTGACGCCGGACTCCTTGGCGACGCCCTCGACGGTGAGGCCGTCGTAGCCGTGTTCGGCCAGGAGACGGAGGGTCGTCTCGAAGATGCGCTCTTGTGCTCTGGGTGCCATGGTGGACAATAATACAACGCAACGTTGCGTTGCATTCTTCCGGAAGGGGATCTCATGTCACCCTGGGGTCTGCTGGTCGCCTGGGCCGTCCACGACGCCGAGGAGCTGGCGACGATGGCCGGATGGGTCGAGCGCGAACGGCCGCGGCTCGAGCGCATGTACCCATGGATCCGGTGGGATCTGCTGCAGGTCTCGCAGCGCCATGTGAACATCGCGATCGGGCTGATGGGGCTCTTCATGACCGCCGCGTGCGCCGCCGGGCCGCGCAGCCGCCTCTTCCAGGCCGCGCTGGCGGGGTTCGGGCTGCACGGGGTGATCCACCTGGCGCAGGGGTTGCTCACGCGGGGGTACACGCCGGGACTGTTCACCGCGCCGACCGTGGTCCTGCCGTACTCCGTCTGGGCCTGGCGCAGGCTCAAGGCCGAGGGCGTGCAGGTGCCGGGCGGCCGGTCGGCGATCTCGGGCGTGGCGCTCTTCCTGGTCGCGGTCGGCGGCGTGCACGGCGTCGCCAAGCTGCTCAGCGCGCCGCCCGCCGACCGCTGGTTCTAGCGTCGGACTCCGGCCGGCCGGCGGTTCCAGGCGTCAGACTCCGGCCCCTTCGCGGACCACGGCGGCGAAGCGCACCGCGACCGGCTGCCAGGCCGCTACGAGGGCGGGCTCGGCCGCCTTGACGGCCGCGTCGAGCTCCTGCTTGCCGGTGGCCGCCGTCCACGAGGAGAAGATCTCGGGGGTGGCCTCGGGGTGGAACTGCACCGCCCAGGCCGACGCGCCGATCCGGTAGGCCTGGTGGGGGTACTGCGCGCCGGTCATGAGCAGCACCGCGCCCTCGGGCAGCCGGGTCATGGCGTCCTGGTGGTACTGCACCGCGACGGCGGTGCCGAGGCCCCGCAGGAGCCGGTCGGCGTCGGCGGCGGGCAGGGCGGTGACCGGGCAGGCGCCGACCTCCAGGCCCGCCTCGCCGCGCTCGACGGTCCCGCCGAGGGCGAGGGTCATGAGCTGCGCGCCGAGGCAGATGCCGAGGGTGGGCACGCCGTCCTCGACAGAACGGCGCAGCAGGTCACGCGTGGCGGGCAGCCAGGGGTAGCCGGCGTCGTCCCAGGCGGAGGCCTCGCCGCCGAGCACGATCAGGCCGTCCGCGGCCCGCTCCGGCACGGGGTCGCCCAGGTAGGGGCGGACCACGTCGCAGGGGATGCCGAGCCAGGAGTCCAGATAGCCGAGGCCCGCGTCGGCCTCGTGCTCGATGACGGTGATGCGCATAGTGGCTCATAGGGTATGCGCATGGACATCGATTCGGTGAACGGCCTGCGCGTGGCCAGGTTCGGGACGGGCGAGCGCACGATCGTCGCCGTCCACGGCATCACCGCCTCGCTCATGGCCTGGCAGGCGGTGGCCAGGCGGTTGCCGGACGACTGGTCGCTGGTCGCGATGGATCTGCGCGGGCGAGGGCACAGCCGCGAGCTGCCCGGGCCGTACGGCTTGCCGCGGCACGCGCAGGACGTGCTGGCCGTCGCGGAGCGCTACCGCCCCGAGGTGCTGACCGGGCACTCGATGGGCGCCTTCGTCGCCGTGCTGGCGGCGGCGGAGCGCGCGTTCGGCAGGGTCGTCCTGGTCGACGGCGGGCTGCCGATGCCGCCGCTTCCTCCGGAGGCCGACGTCGACGCGGTGATGGAGGAGACACTCGGCCCGGCCATCGCCCGCCTGGGGCTGACCTTCCCCGACGAGGACGCCTACGTCGGCTTCTTCAAGCGGCACCCCGCCTTCGCGGGCGGCTGGAACCAGGACGCCGAGGACTACGTGACCTACGACCTGGTCGGCCCCGAGGGCGCCCTGCGCTCGCGCGCGGTCGAGGAGGCGGTACGGCAGGACGGCCGCTGGCTGCGCACCCAGGGCGAGGCGCTCGCCGGGGCGCTGGAGAGCGTCTCCGCGCCGATCACGCTGCTGCGCGCTCCGCGGGGGCTGCTGGACCAGCCGGCGCCCTTCGTGCCCGATGCGCTCGTCGCGCCGTGGGCCTCGCGGGTGACCGACGAGATCGTGGACGACTGCAACCACTACACGATCCTGCTCGACCCCCGCTGCGCCGCGCTGGTCGCCGACCGGCTGACAGCATGAAGGGCGGCCCCCGCCCGGGGGCCGCCCTTCATGCTGTCTAGCGGGGAACGATCCAAACGGCCTTGGCGGCGGCCACCAGGGAGCCGTCGACCTCGTAGATGGCGCTCTGGCCGAAGAGCTTGCGCCCCTCGCGGCCGGTGGCCTTGCCGACGACCGAGTAGCTGCCGCCGGGGCTGACCGGGCGGTGCATCTGCAGGGTCAGGCGTCCTAGCAGCGCCGACTCGCCCGGCGCGAAGTGCGCCCAGCCGGTGACGCAGTCGAGGACCGCGCCGATGATCGAGTTGGGCACGACGCCGTTCTCGACGACGGAGTGCGGCACCCGCCAGCCGGCGGCGACCACGTCGGCGCCCTCCACCGGGCCGGGGAAGATGCGCAGGCCGTCGCCCGGCTCGCGCAGGCCGCAGACGAAGCACTCGGGGAAGGCGTGGCCCTGCAGCCCGGCGAAGCCGGCCTCGGCGCGGGCGGCGTCGATGAGCGGCACGAACGCCGGGGCCTCCAGGTCCTCGGCGACCGGGATGGCCTCGACCAGCAGCTCCTCGCCGTGCGAGAGCGAGGCGGTGTTGGCGACCTGCGACAGGCACAGGGAGGTCTCCAGCGGGGTGGGCGCGTGGAGGGTGACCTCGACGGTGGAGTGCTCGCCCAGATGCGCGTCGGCCACCGTCCCCGCGATCCAGCCGCCGTTGGCGATCCCGGCAGGGCCGCGGAACCGCTCGGGCACCGTGAGCGAGGTCTGAAGGGCAGCCGTCGTCATGCCACACCACTCCTGAAGGGGGTCAAGTCCGGAAATATCGGTTTTGAGCGGACCGATTTTACCGGATCCCTGGTTCGTCCAGCCAAACAGGGGGTGATTGCCAAGCCGTTATGCCTGGGTAACGCCACTGTGCACACGAGACTTCCGGGCCGCCGAGTGATTTGTGACACACGGCGGCCCGGACTGTTCCTAGTAGGTCGTCGTCACGGTGACCCCGGAGAAGGCCGCCGTGCCGTACAGGCTGATGTAGCGGTATCCGGCCGCCGGGTTGGTGATCGTCAGGGTGTGGTTGTTGCCCGCGCCCGTGGCGCGCTGGGTGTAGGAGCCCGTCGTCGCCCAGGAGGCGGCGTTGTAGTACAGGTCGGCGTCACCGGTGCCGCCGGAGACGGTGACGGTCAGGCTCGAGACGCCCGACGGGATCAGGATGTAGAAGTAGGCGTAGTTGCCCTGGGAGTGGGCGACGTTGCTGCGCTTGCAGTTCTTGCCCAGGGTGCGCGTGTCGGAGCCCGGGCACTCCGGCGTGCTGGTCACGGTGACGCTCCTGGTCGTCGTCGCGCTCGCGCCGTCGTCATCGGTGACGGTGAGCCTGACCGTGTAGGTGCCCGCGCCGCCGTACGTCTTGGACGGGTTGGCGGTGGTCGCGGTGGTGCCGTCGCCGAAGTCCCACCGGCGCGAGGCGATGGTGCCGTCGGCGTCGGTCGAGGTGTCGGCCAGCGCCACGGTGAGGCCGTTGACCGCCGCGGTGAAGCTCGCGACGGGCGCCTGGTTGGTGCCGCCACCGCCGCCGAGGGTGCCCAGCCACGCGGCGAAGTCGGCGTCGTAGTTGCGCGACTTGAGCAGGGTGCGGGCGGCGTTCCAGTTGCCGGAGCGGTAGTGGCCGAGCACGGCGTCCATGTCACTGCGCCGCTTCTCGATCATGTAGCGGCTGGCCAGGTAGCCCCAGCGGTAGACGCGGGTGGTGTCGTGGTCGTAGGTGGTGTCGAAGAGCGTCGACAGGGCGTAGGTCTTCTTGGCCGCCTCGGTGAGCGCGGCGTCGTAGACGACGTGGCGGTAGCCGTACGAGACGTACTCCGCGAAGCCCTCGATCCACCAGATGGTCGGCGTGCTCACCCCGGCGCCGAAGTCGCCGTACATGTTGAAGCGGCCGTCGAGGTAGTGGGTGTACTCGTGGTTGAGGTTCCAGATCTGGAAGTCGGGGCGCAGCCACTCGGCCTCGTAGGCGATGAAGCGGGCCTGGTTGCCGGCCGCGCCCGGGTCGCCCTCCAGGTACATGCCGCCGTTGTTGGTGTCGATGCCGAAGATCGCCCCGGCGTAGGTCTGGTAGTCGGTGCTGGAGTCGAAGACGTTGACCTCCAGCGCCGTGTTGTTGTCGCCGCTGACCGGGCCGCTGTCGCGGGCGATGCCGTGGAAGTAGGAGTCCTGCCCGGCCAGGCTGGAGCAGGTGGCGGACAGTTCGGAGGAGCTCATCTGCTGGGCGCGGATCTTCAGGGTGGCGCCGCAGGTGTGGGTGATGGGCAGCGCGGCGGCGGTCAGGCGGCCGGCCAGATCGCACAGACCGTAGTAGGCGCAGTCGTCGTAGTAGGCGGCCATCTCGGCGACGCCGACCCACAGCGGCGCGGTCGGCCCGGTGATCTGGGTGCGCTGCAGCAGGTCGGTCAGCATCGGGCGGACCGTCGGGCGCAGGGCCGCGTGCTGGACGAAGCGGGCGAGCTCGCGTCCGGCGTTCGAGGGCAGGAAGCTGCTGTCGGTGCCGAGCAGGTTCAGGTGGCGGATGGCGAAGTCGCGCAGCGTGGTCAGCACCGCGGTGTCGCTCTGGACGGCGGCGACGAAGCCGGTCGTCTGGTGGCCGCGGAACAGCACGGTGAAGACGTTGTTGACGGCGTTGCGCATGTACCAGCCGTGGCTGCCGGTGTAGCCGTTGAGGAGACGCTTGACGACGCCGAGGTAGCGGGCGTTCTCCTGGGCGCTGTCGATCAGGGTGACGGCCTCGCCGAGGACCTCGCCGTTGGCCTCGGTCACGCGCGCCGCGCCCGAGCTGTTGTGGAAGGCGTCCAGGCCCGCCTGGATGGCGGTCTTGAGCGTCTGGCCGTAGGAACCGACGTCCGACGGGTGATACCACTGCACGAAGTAGCCGGCGCGCAGGTACATCACCAGCTGGAGGGTCTGGGTGCTGTTGTCACCCGGGTAGGACTGGCCGTTGTCCCGCAGGGCCCAAGCCACGGTGGCCATCTGGGATTCCTTGAAGGCCTGGTTGGCCTGGGTGCCGGTGAGCGAGAACAGCGTGTTCACGCAGGCGCTGTCGGCGGCCTTGATCGCCGCGACGAGGGCGGAGCCGGTGTTGCCGGTGAAGTTCGCGACGTCGCAGGCGGCGGCCGCCGTCGAGCGCGATCGGGGTCCGGCGTCGTTCTGGTCGTCATACTCGCGGCGCAGCTCCTGCTTGCTGTCGGCGGACAGCGGCGGGCGGTCCTCCGGCTTGAGCTGCTTGTGGGCGTGGTCGTGGTCGTGGTCGTGCGCGGTGGCGGCGGGCCTGGGCGGCGGTTCCTGGGCCGCGGCCGTCGCCGCCTGGGCCGGTACGGCTAAGCCGAACAGGGTGAGGAGGGTGACTAGCACGATTCGCATGGGAACACTCCCGGGGGGCTATGGAATGTGATGTGTAAAATTTCACATAGCTTCACCAGGAGGCAAGGCCCAATTTTCCGCGAAATGTCAGGCGGTCAGAATGCCGGTCAGGGCCTTCCGCGACTGCTGCAGCTCGGCGATCTGCCGCTCCATCGACTCCAGATGATCCTGAAGCAGGCCCGACACGCACGCGTTGATGCGCGGACCCGCCGGACCCTCACCCTCCACACACGGCAGGAGCTCCCGGATCGTCCTCGTCGGCACCTTCGCATCGAGCAACGCCCGGATGTGCGCCACCGTCGCCGGCGCGTCGGCGCCGTAATGCCGGTGACCGCCCTCGGTCCTGACGGACGCGAGCAGACCCTGCTCCTCGTAGTAGCGCAGCAGGCGCGGACTCACCCCGGTGCGCTGGGACAACTCCCCGATCTTCACCGTGTGACGCTCCTCACATCCCCTTGAATCTCACATCAGTGAGAAGTCCTAGCTTCTCACCCATGACAACTCACGAGATCGACCAGACCTTCCTCCTCGGCGGCGACCTGCGCGTCAACCGCATCGGCTACGGCACCATGCGGCTCAGCGACGACCCCAGGACCCGCCCCGCCGACCAGGCCCACATCTGGCGCACCCCCGCCGACCGCGCCGCCGCCGTCACCCTCCTGCGCCGCGCCGTCGAACTCGGCGTCACCCTCATCGACACCGCCGACTCCTACGCCCTCGGCGGCACCGAGGAACTCCTCGCCGAAGCCCTGCACCCCTTCACCGGCGTCGCCGTCGCCACCAAGGTCGGCGTCGTACGGCCCAGCCCTACCGAATGGGTGCCGCTCGGGCGCCCCGAATACCTTCGCCAGCAGACCGAACTCAGCCTCCGGCGCCTGCGCGTCGACCGCATCGACCTCCTGCAGCTGCACCGCATCGACCCCACGGTGCCGCTCGCCGACCAGATCGGCGCCCTCCACCGGCTCCGCGAAGAGGGCAAGGTGCGGCACATCGGCCTCTCCGAGGTCACCGTCGCGGAGCTGACGGCCGCCGCCGCCATCACACCCATCGCCGCCGTGCAGAACCTGTACAACCTCGCCGCCCGCGGCCACGACGACGTCGTCGACCACGCGGCGCGCGAGGGAATCGCGTTCCTGCCGTTCTTCCCCATCGCCATGGGCGACCACGCGGGGGCGGGGTCGCCGGTGGCGGAGGTGGCGGCGGAGGTGGGTGCCACAGCGGCGCAGACGGCGCTGGCGTGGTTGTTGCATCGGTCGCCTACGATCATCCCGATTCCGGGGACGACGTCTGTGGGGCATCTGGAGGAGAACGTGGGAGCGCTGGGGGTAAGGCTCAGCGCGGAACAGGTTGCGAGGATTCGGTGAGCGCGTGGAGCCGCAGCGATCTTCAGCGCGCTCTGCCCAGCGAACGCGTTTTCATCGCATATCTGCCATGACGGGATTTAGTAGTGCATAAATCCGACCGTCTGCGGGCGGCACCGCCGCTCCACTAATCTGCGCTGAATGGTCACCAATAACGCCGCCGGATTCTGGAGCTACACACACCGAGACAACGAGGCAGAGGGTGGACGCCTCCAGCGCCTCGCCCTGCGAGTTCGAGAGGAGTTCGATCTCCTCACCGGGGAGGAACTCAACATATTCGTTGACCGGGAAGGCATAGCGTGGGGCGACCAGTGGCGGCAGCGGATCGATCAAGCACTGCAATCCACCACCTTCTTCATCCCCGTCATCACCCCTAGATATCTCCAGAGCTCGGAATGCCGCAGAGAGCTCCTGCACTTCGTCGGCAAGGCCGAGAGCCTGGGCCTGAAGGAACTCTTCCTGCCCATCGTTTACGCGCCCATCAAACAACTCGACGACAAGTCGGACAGCGACGACGAGATCGTCAATCTCCTCCGCCGCACCCTGTATTCCGACTGGCGCAAGCTCCGCCTGCTGGACGAGAACTCGGCAGCCTACCGGGAGGCGATCAATACCTTGGCGACCCGCCTCGTCGACATCGCCCACGAATTGGAGGAGAACCCCCCAGAACTTCCCACCGCGGAAGAACTCGCCAACGCACATCCCGCGGATACCCCGGGGATCGTCGACGTCATGGCCGACGCGGAGGGCGCCATGCCGGCGTGGGCGCAGTCGATGGAGGACCTCATCAAGTTGATGACCGAACTCAAGGAAGTCGTGGAGCCGGTGGCCGCACGGCTCCAGGAGAGTGACCGGGAGGGAAAAGGTTTCGCTGGTCGGCTTCTCCTCCTGAGAGATCTCGCAGGAGAGATGGATCCCCTGGCTGATCGCCTGATGTTCACGGCGAACCGCTACGCCGACCAGGTGGTGACGATCAACCCGGCGGTGCTCGCCGCCATTCGCGAGCTCGAGGAGGAGTCGGCCACCTCAACCTCCACTCCGGAGGAGCGGGCCGCATTCGTCGCGATCCTGAACGAGTTCGCCAACGCCATGGGACCGGTCGTCGGTGCGCTGGATGAGCTGGTCCAGCATCTCGATCAGAGCAAGGGGCTCAGCCGAGACCTGGCCAAGCCCGTGAACAAGATGACCCGCGCTGTGAGTTTCCTGCGCGACAGCCATTCACTCATGGAGCAGTGGACGACCTCCCCGAGCATCGGCAGAGCACCCGACTCCGTGCTTGCCTGATCTGCGGGGTCATGGCGTGGGCAGAAGGGTCACAGGACGGGCAGGTAGCGCCCCAGCTCGTACTCGGTGACCTGGCGCCGGTACTCCGACCACTCGCTGCGCTTGTTGCGCAGGAAGAAGTCGAACACGTGCTCCCCCAGCGTCTCCGCCACCAGTTCGCTCTGTTCCATGATGCCGATCGCCTCGTCGAGCGACTGCGGCAGCGGCCGGATGCCGAGGGCGCGGCGCTCGGAGCTGGTCAGTGCCCACACGTTGTCCTCGGCCGCGGCGGGCATCTCGTAGCCCTCCTCGATGCCCTTCAGGCCCGCCGCCAGGATGACCGCGAAGGCGAGGTAGGGGTTGCACGCGGAGTCGAGCGAGCGGAACTCGATGCGTGTCGAGCCGCCCTTGTGCGGCTTGTACATGGGCACGCGCACGAGGGCCGAGCGGTTGTTGTGTCCCCAGCAGACGTACGAGGGCGCCTCGCCGCCCATGCCCGCGATGGCCTCGGCGCCGCCCCACAGGCGCTTGTAGGAGTTGACCCACTGGTTGGTGATCGCGGTGATCTCGGCGGCGTGCTTGAGGAGTCCGGCGATGAAGGAGCGGCCGATCTTGGAGAGCTGGTATTCGGCGCCCGGCTCGTGGAAGGCGTTGCGGTCGCCCTCGAAGAGCGACATGTGGGTGTGCATGCCGGAGCCGGGGTGCTCGGTGAAGGGCTTGGGCATGAAGGAGGCCCAGATGCCCTGCTCCAGCGCGACCTCCTTCATGACCAGGCGGAAGGTCATGATGTTGTCGGCGGTGGTGAGGGCGTCGGCGTAGCGCAGGTCGATCTCCTGCTGGCCGGGGGCGCCCTCGTGGTGGCTGAACTCGACGGAGATGCCCATCGACTCAAGCATCATGATCGCCTGGCGGCGGAAGTCGTGGCCGGCGCTGTGCGGGGTGTGGTCGAAGTAGCCGCCCGCGTCGATCGGCTCGGGCTTGATGCCGGGCGCGGGGCGCTGCTTGAGCAGGAAGAACTCGATCTCGGGGTGGGTGTAGAAGGTGAAGCCCATGTCGGCGGCCTTGGCCAGGGCGCGCTTGAGGACCCAGCGGGGGTCGGCGTGCGAGGGCGAGCCGTCGGGCATGAGGATGTCGCAGAAGATGCGGGCCGCGCCGGGGATCTCGCTGCGCCAGGGCAGGATCTGGAAGGTGGCCGGGTCGGGCTTGGCCAGCATGTCGGACTCGTAGACGCGGGCGAAGCCCTCGATGGCCGAGCCGTCGAAGCCGATGCCCTCGGCGAAGGCGCCTTCCAGTTCCGCGGGGGCGATGGCGACGGACTTGAGGAAGCCGAGCACGTCCGTGAACCACAGCCGGATGAACCGGATGTCACGCTCTTCCAGCGTGCGCAGCACGAACTCCTGCTGACGGTCCACGGGTTCCCCTTGCGAAATAGACGGCGGTGTCTCCATACCAGCATGCCGTGTCCGTGTTTCGCACACGTTACGAGGGGGTTCTGTGAAAGACCCGGCGAAGCCGCTGACGACGCGCCTCGCTGACAAACCTCGCCCAGTGCCCCTAATGTGATCCAAGCAGAGTCTCGGGGGAGGCAAAATGCCTATTGACCTGCGCGATCACAAGCTCGATCGTGCGTTTGGTCATCTCGACGTGAGCGGCACGGGCGAGATCGATCGCGAGGATGTGCTGGGCCTGGGCGCCCGGCTCCTCGTGGGTTTCGGCGAGTCTCCCACCTCGCTGATCGGGCGCAGGCTCGTCGACGGTTTCGACGGGATCTGGACGGCCCTGGCGCGGTCGCTGGAGCGTGACAACGACGCCCGGCTGTCGCCCGAGGATTTCCGCAAGGGCATGACGGCCGCCTTCGTCGAGGGCGCCGACTACGACGCGGTGTTCCGCCCGGCGGTCGAGGCGGTGGCGGAGCTGTGCGACCAGAACCGCGACGGCACGATCGGCATGCGGGAGTTCCGCCTGATGCTGGCCGCGTTCGGCACCGCCTACGACGACGTGGACGAGGCGTTCGACCGGCTCGACCGTGATCACGACGGCACCTTGACGGTCTCCGAGCTGGTGCTGGCGGTCAGGGAGTACTACACGGGCGACGACCCCCACGCCCCGGGCAACTGGCTTTTCGGACCCCTGTGAGGGTCCCCGTGAGGGTCCTGTCGCGGACCCCCGTGAAGGTCAGCGTGGAAGAGTCGAGGTCGTTGTGAGGTCGGTCCTGAAATCCCTGTCCAGTCTCATCCCGCGTAGCCGCGTCCCGGCGAGGATCGCGGCGCAGGATCTGTTGCCGCTGGTGGAGCGGGTTCCCGCGATGGCGGCGCCGTGCCGGATGCACCCTGCGGTGTACGCGATCGAGGCGGCCGTCATCGACTGGGCCCGCCGTACGGGCCTGCGCGCCGATCCCGGGGTGGGCTTCCATCGCATGGCGGGCCGGGCGTTCGCCGAGTTCGACGCTGCGGCGGCGGCGCTGTTCGCGCAGTGGCTGACGTGGCTGTTCCATCTCGACGACGAGCTGGACGAGGGTCCGTGCCCGCTGGACATCTTCCACGGGCTGCTCAACGGTTCGGCGGAGCATCCGCTGGAGTCGTCGTTCGCGGATCTGTGGCGGGTGACGAGTGGCAGGATGAGCGATCACTGGCGTTCGCGGTTCGCCGGCCACCTGAAGATCCAGTACGACGCGTGCCGTACGGAGGCGGAGAACCGGCTGACCGGCCGCACCCCGACGCTCACGGAGTATCCGGCGCTGCGGAGGGGCACGGTCGGGCCGTACCTGTTCGACCTGGTGGAGCCGTGCCTGCGGGTGGAGGTCCCGGCCTGGCTGCACAGCAGCGAGCCGTGGCAGGACCTGGTCGAGGCGTGCAGCGACGTGACGGCGTGGTGCAACGACGTGGCGAGCAAGCCGAAGGAGCACGGCGACCCGCACAACCTGGTGGTCTTGGCGACCAGGGAGTACGGCCTGGACGAGCAGGCGGCCACCGCCTGGGTGCTGGACCGGATCGCCGAGCGTTGCTACGACATGCACGTGGCGGCCAAGACGCTGCCGCTCGGCGACGTCGACCCGAAGACCGCCCGCGACGTCAGCAAGGTGGCCTGCGCCTTCCTGGCGGCTCCGCGCGCGCACCTCGACTGGCTGCTCGAATCAACCAGGTACGCCTGACAGGGCGTTGCCCATGGAGGTGCGGCGGTAGAGCACGCGCTTGCCGTCGCGGATGCCGACCGTCAGCCCGCTGCCGGTCAGGACGGCCAGGTGCTGGCTGACGGCGCCGGGGGTGAGCTCGACGCGGCGGGCCAGCGAGGAGGTGGTCGCGGGCTCGCCGAGCGCGAGGAGGATCTGCGCCCGGCTGCGTCCGATGAGCGAGGCGAGCGCGTCGGGGGCGGGCGGCGGGCCCTGCTCCCACAGGGTGCCCACGCCCTGCACGGGGTAGATGACGGTCGCCTGGTAGGGCATCGACATGACGGCGACGGCGGGCCAGTAGAAGGCGCTGGGCACCAGGAGCACGCCCTCGCCGCCGAGGGCCTCGCGGTTGCAGTGGGGCCGGTCGATGAGCAGCCGCTCCCCCGTCCACACCACGGCGGGGTCGAGCGAGCCGAACAGCTCCTGCGCGCCGCCTTCGGCGAGCTGGCGTGAGCGGCGCAGGACGTCGCGTTCGAGCAGGGAGTAGATGCGCGGCCAGTATTCGGCGAAGCAGCCCTGCCAGTAGGTCTCCAGGGTGTCGGCGACGCGTTGCACTCCCGCGACGGGGTCGGCCCTGAAGCGCTCCAGCCCTGGCAGCTTCTCGATCTCGGCGATCGCCTGCTCGGGCGGCGTGCGCCGTACTCTGGCCAGTTCCTCGCGGAAGTCGGGCAGCGGCGTGTCGGGCGGCGGGGTGATGAAGTCGGCGATGTAGCCCTCGCGCGGCACCAGCTCGACGAGCTCCGACAGGTCGGGCAGGCGGGTGCGCACGGCCTTGATCCACGGCAGGTGGATCGACTGGCGCGCCGGGTCCTGGAGGGTGCGCACGCTGGCGACGAGTTCCCACAGCGGGGAGAAGGCGAAGCGGATGCGCGCCACGTCCTCCGCGGTCAGCACCCATTCGATGGCCATACCTTTTAATCTAGGCTAAATCGATCGCAGCGGCGACGGGCGTTTCCGCATGATGCGGGCATGAGTGCGACGACTTTCATGCAAGCAAAAGTGGGCGGGCTGCCGAAACCCTTCTGGGCGCTGTGGGGCGGCACCCTGGTCAACCGCCTGGGCACGGTGGTCTCGCCGTTCATCGGCGTGTACCTGACGCAGGGCCGCGGCATGTCCGTGGCGGCCGCGGGCCTGGTGATGGGCGTGTACGGCGCGGGCGCGCTGCTGTCGCAGCTGGTGGCCGGGGTGCTGACCGATCGGATCGGCCGCCGTGCCACGTTGACCGGGGGCATGCTCGCCACCGCCGTGACGATGGTCGCCCTTGGCTACAGCACGACGTTGCCCGCCTTGCTGACCGCGATGTTCCTGCTGGGCCTGGTGATCGACGCCTACCGGCCGGCGTCGAACGCGATGGTGGCCGACCTGATCTCGCCGCACGACCGGCCCAGGGCGTACGGCCTGCTGTTCTGGGCGATCAACCTGGGCTACGCGGTGGGTATGACGGCCGGGGGGCGCCTGGCCGAGATGGGGTTCAGCTGGCTGTTCTGGATCAACGCCGCGACCAGCCTGGTCTTCGCGGTGCTGGTGTGGCGGGCCGTCCCCGAGACCCGGCCGGAGTCGGCGGCCAAGGGCACGGGCTTCGCGGTCGTGCTGAAGGACCGGCTGATGGTCGCCTTCACGCTGGTGGTGCTCGGCAACGCCCTCGTCTACATGCAGACGGTCACGATGCTCCCGGTGGCGATGACGGAGGCCGGGCTGACGACCGGGCAGTTCGGCCTGGCCATGGCACTGAACGGCGTGCTCATCGTGGTCGTCCAGCCGCTGGTCTCCGACCTGATCGCGCGGCTCGACTGGGCCAGGACGATGGCGCTGGGCATCGCGGTGATGTCGGTCGGCTTCGGCCTGACGGCGTTCGTCACCTCGACGATGGGCCTGGCGCTGACGATCGTGGTGTGGACCGTCGGCGAGATCGCGACCGCGGGCATCGCCGGCACGGTGGTCGCCGCGCTGGCCCCCTCCCACCTGCGGGGCAGCTACTCCGGACTGTTCGGTTTCGCCTGGGCGCTGGCCGCGGTCCTGGCGCCGCTGATCGGCGGCGCGCTCCTGGAGATCAGCCCGATGGCCCTGTGGTTCACCGTGGCCGCGGTGGGCCTGGTCTCGGCCGCCGCCCTGCTCACGCTCGGCCCGGCGATCCGCAAGCGGGCCGCGTTGAACGAGTTTTGATCGGTTGTTGGCAAATGTCCGCTAAGTTCCCCATCAATCATGGGACGAACACAGTGGGCTCGCAGCGTGGCGATCGGCATCGCCACGCTCGCCGTCGTGCTCGAACTGGGCGACATCTGGATCACCGCCCAGCTGCCCCCCTCTCCCTACACCCCGCTGCCCCTGCAGCCCGAGGACATGGCGGGCACCGCCTTCCCGATCTTCGGCGCGATCCTGGTCTACCACCGCCCGCGCCTGGTGATCGGATGGCTGCTGTCCCTGGGCGGGCTGGCGGCGGCGGTCAACATCGTCTCGGCCAACGCCGCCTGGCTGGCCGGCTCGCACCCGGCACGCTGGCCGATCGTGGCCCTGTCGTGGCAGCTGTTCATGTTCCTGTGCGGGCTGCTGCTGCCCCTGCTCTACCCGAACGGCAGGCTGCCGTCGCCGCGCTGGCGCTGGCTGATCATCGCCGCGCCGGTGTTGTCGGCGGCGTACTGGTTCGGCACGCCCGAGTGGCGCCCCCTGCTCGACCAGGCCTACCGGCCGGTACTGGCGGTGGCCTTCCTGTCGCTGGTGCTGCGCTTCCGCAAGTCCGACGAGGCCGAGCGCAGGCAGATCCTCTGGCTTCTGGTCGCCCTGCCGTTCGTCATCGTGCCGTGGATCATCGGCGATCCGGTGTGGTGGGTCTCGACGCTGACCATCCCGCTCATCCCCGCGGCGATCGCGGTGGCGATCCTGCGCTACCGCCTGTTCGGCATCGACACCCTGATCAGCCGGGCGCTGATCGGCATCGCCCTGGCGATCGTGATCGTGGGCGTGTACTTCGCCGGCGTCGCCGCCTCCAGCGTCCTGCTGTCGGGCGTCGACCAGGTCGCCGGCCTGGGCGCCGCGCTGCTGGCCGGGGTGTTCTTCCAGCCGATGCGCAAGCTCGTGCAGCGCGGCGTCGACCGCATGCTGTACGGCAGCACGGGCGACCCTGCCGCGCTCGCCGAGGAGATCAAGCGCCGCCTCCAGCAGGCCGAGCCCGCCGACGGCCTGCTCGCCACGCTGGAGGTGCTGCGCGAGGGCCTGGCGGTGACCGGCGCCGCCGTACGCCTGGACGGCGCCACCACGACCAGCGGCGATCTCACCCACGCCGCCAGGGAGGTGCCGCTGACCTGGCACGGCGAGCCGGTTGGAACGCTCCTCATCGGGCCGCCCGGCAAGCGGCGTTTCCCTGCCGCGCACGACGAGCGGGTGCTGGCCACGCTCACCCCGTATCTGGCCGACGCGGCGCATGCCGTACGGCTGACCACGGCCCTGCAACGTTCGCGCGAGCGCATCCTGACCGCGCGCGAGGAGGAACGCCGCCGCCTGCGCCGCGACCTGCACGACGGCCTGGGCCAGTCGCTGACCGGCATGGCGATGTCGATCAACCTGGCCAGGATGACCATGCGCGACTCCCCCGACACCGCCGAGGAGCTGCTGGGCCGCCTGCGCACCGGCATGGCCGAGGTCAGCGACGACATCAGAACCCTGGTGTACGGCCTGCGCCCGCCCGCGCTCGACGAGCTCGGCCTGGCCGGAGCTGCCGAGCAGCTCCTGGACGCGCCCGTGCGCACCGAGGGCGAGCTGGCGGGCCTGCCCGCCGCGACCGAGGTCGCGGCCTACCGCATCCTGCAGGAGGCGATCACCAACGCGCGCAAGCACGCGGCCGCGCGGACGATCGAGGTGAGCCTGGTGCGCGAACAGGACCGCCTGCGGGTGAGCGTCAGCGACGACGGATGTGGGCTGCCCCTACGGCCACAGGCCGGCGTGGGACTAGGCTCCATGCGCGAGCGTGCCGCCGAACTCGGCGGCACCTGCACGGTACGGCCCGCAGAAGGGGGCGGAACGGTTGTCCACGCCGACCTACCACTCTGAGAAGCTCCTGAGCTTCCACACGCTCGGCCCCTTCCAGGTGCGCCTGCGTGACGAGACGCTCGATCTGGGCGGGCTGCGCCAGATGGCGGTGCTGGCGCGGCTGCTGGTGGCGCGCGGGCGTGCCGTACCCGTGGGCATGCTGATCGACGAGTTGTGGCCGGGCAGCCCGCCCGCGCAGGCCCTGTCGACCATCCAGGGCTACGTGTCGCGGCTGCGGCGCTCGCTGGAGCCCGAGCGCGCCCCGCGCGAGGAGGCCGCGGTGCTGGTGTCGGCGCCGCCCGGCTACGCCATCAGGGTGCCCGCCGACCAGGTCGACTCCTGGCGGCTGGAGAGCCTGGTGGTCCGTACGGCAGGCGGCCCGGAGGCCGTGTGGACGGCGATGGAGCAGGCGTTGTCGCTGTGGCGCGGCCCGGCGCTGGCGGAGTTCGCCGACCTGCCGTGGGCGGCCAGCGAGGCGGCCAGGCTCGAGGAGCTGCGGCTGATGGCGGTCGAGCGGCGCGCCGACGCCGGCATCCAGCTGGGCAAGGCGGGCTCCCTGGTCCCTGACCTGGAGTCGCACGCCTCGGCGCACCCGCTGCGCGAGGAGGCCTGGCGGCTGCTGGCGCTGGCGCTGTATCGCACGGGACGCCAGGGCGACGCGCTCGGCGCGTTGCGGCGTGCCCGCCACGCCTGGCGCGAGGAGCTCGGCCTCGACCTGTCGGCCGCGCTGCAGCAGCTCGAAGGCGACATGCTGGCCCAGCGGCTCGACGTGCCGCCCGCGCCGGCCGCCCCGACGGCCGCGGGGCTGCGGGTGCTCGTCGCCGACGACCAGGCGCTGGTCCGCACCGGGATGCGGGTGGTGCTGGAGTCGGAGCCCGGCCTGGAGTTCGCCGGCGAGGCGTCCGACGGCGAGCAGGCCATCGCCGCGGTCCGCGCGCACCGGCCCGACCTGGTGCTGCTCGACATCCAGATGCCGAACGTCGACGGGCTCACCGCGGCGCGGCGCATCCTGTCGCAGCCGGACCCGCCGAAGGTCGTCATGATGACCACGTTCGGCACCGACGACAACCTCTACTCGGCGCTGCGGGCCGGGGTCAGCGGGTTCATCCTCAAGACCTCGCCGCCCGAGCAGCTCATCGCGGCCATGCGCGCCGCCGCCGCGGGCGACGCCCTGATCGACCCGGCGGTCACGACGCGGCTGATCGCCTCCTTCGCCGGGCGCAGCGACCCCACCGCTCCCCCGGCGCTGGCCGGATTCGGCGACGAGGAGCTCGACCTGGTCAGGCTGGTGGCGCGCGGGCTCACCAACGCGCAGATCGCCGCCACCCTGCACCTCGACGAGCCCGACGTGGGCACGGCGATCGCCGGGCTGCTGGGGCGGCTCGGGCTGATCGAGCGGGCCCAGCTGGTCGTGCTGGCCTACGAGTCGGGCCTGGTGAAGCCCTCGTCGTGACCACACGTTCTCGCGCGGGTCTCGCGCTGCGGCTCCTCGACGGCCGGGCGCTGCGCGACATCACCTGGTGCGGGCCGGCGCCCACGGCTGCCGTGCTGCTGACGGCCCTGTCGACGGTGCTGGCCGTCTGGGGGCTGGTCTACGGCTACCTGCTGCCGGAGGGCTGGCAACCGTCGCGGAGCAACGAGGGTGCGCCCGTCGTCCCTGACTTCGCGGCGGCGCTGGCCTTCCCCGCCATCGGCGCCTTCATCCTGGCCCAGCGGCCCACCTACCGGCTGGCCTGGCTGGCGGTGGCGGGCGGCCTGGGCTGCGCGGTGAAGATCTCCATGACCACGGCGATGCTGGCCGCCGCGGCCTCGGGCGACATGGAGCTCGCGGCGGCGCTGCGCTGGCCCGCGCACATCGGCTGGGTGGTCGGCGGGGTGCTGCTGGCCGGGCTGCTGCCGCTCTACCTGCCCGACGGGAAGCTGCCCTCGCGGCGGTGGCGGTGGGTGGTGCCCTTCGCGATCCTGCTGATGGTGGTCGAGATCGTGCGCAACCTGGTGCGCCCGAACCCGCCGGACATGTCGCGATATCCCTGGCCGGAGGTGATCCCCAACCCGTACTCCTTCCACCTGTTCGGCCTCAGCGAGCCGATCCGCATGTTCTACGTGGTCTCCATGCAGGGCCTGCTGGTCCTGGCGCTGATCGCCTTCGTGGTGCGCGCCAGGCGCGGAGACGCGCTGGTCAGGCGGCAGATCGCCTGGCCCGCGGCCGGCTACGTGCTCTACGTCGCCGGGATCCTCGCGGGCCCCTCGTTCTGGCTGCCCGCCCAGCTCGGGGTGATCTTCACGGCGACGTCGATCGCCTTCTCCGTGCTCAAGCACCGCCTTTTCGACATCGACGTCCTGGTCGGCCGGGCCGTGGTCGGCGGCGGGATCTTCGCCGCCGTCGCCGCCGTCTACCTGGGCGTCTCCGCGCTGGCCGGCCTGCTCGTCTCGGAGTACGACTCGCTCGCCGGGCTCGCGGCGGCGATGATCGCGGGCATCTTCTTCCAGCCCCTGCGCCGCCGCCTGCGGAGCCTGGTCGACCAGGCCATGTACGGCACGCACGGCGATCCGCGCCGCCTGGCCGGGCGCCTGGCCGCCGAGGTGGGCGCGGCCGATCCGATGCGGGCGCTCGGAGCGGTCGCCGAGGTGACGATGGACGGGCTGGGCACCGCCGGTCTGGCGATCCGGGTGCGCGACGGGCGCAGCGTCGAGGTGGGGCGCGAGGGACCGTGGTCGCGGGAGGTGCCGCTCGTCTGGCACGGCGAGCCGGTGGGCACGCTCCTGGTCGGGCCGCCCGGGGCACGCCACTTCCCCGCCGACTACGTGGAGCGCCTGATCGCCGCCGCCGTGCCGTACGCGGCCGACGTGGCGCACGCCGTACGCGTCTCGACCGACCTGCAGCGTTCGCGCGAGCACATCCTGGCCACCCGCGAGGAGGAGCGGCGGCGGCTGCGCGGCGACCTGCACGACGGCCTGGCCCCCGCGCTCGCCAGGATGGCCGGGACGGTCGACGTCGCCGTGGCGGGACTGCGCGGCGCGCCCGCCGACACCGAGCGGCTCCTGACCGATCTGCACGCGGGCATGGACCAGGTCGCGCGCGAGGTGAGGGAGCTGGTCCACGGACTGCACCCTACTTATCGTCACTCTGACGAGAGGTGATAGGGTTCATGGTGTGGGACAGCTGCGCATTGCCCTGGCACAGACCAATCCGGTGGTCGGCGACTTCGCCGCCAACACCGCCAAGCTGATCGAGTGGAGCCGCGAGGCCGCCTCACAAGGCGCGCACCTCGCGGTCTTCACCGAGATGTTCCTCACCGGTTACCCCGTCGAGGACCTGGTGCTCCGCGCCTCCTTCGTGGAGGCCTCCATCGCCGCGCTGGAATCGGCCGCCACCGAACTGGCCGAGGCCGGGCTGGGCTCGCTGCCCGTGGTCGTCGGCTACGTCGACCGGGCCGGCCTGGCGCCCCGCGTCGGCCAGCCCAAGGGCGCGCCGCTCGACGCCGTCGCCCTGCTCCACGAGGGCCGCGTCGTCACCCGCAGCGCCAAGCACCACCTGCCCAACTACGGCGTCTTCGACGAGTTCCGCTACTTCGTGCGCGGCGACCGGCTGCCGATCTTCCGGCTGCACGGCGTCGACGTCGCCATCGCGGTCTGCGAGGACCTGTGGCAGCAGGGCGGTCCCGTCTCGGTCGTCGGCCAGGCGGGAGCCGGGCTGCTGATCGTCCCCAACGCCTCGCCGTACGAGCGCGAGAAGGACGACGCGCGGCTGCGGCTGTGCGCCGAGCGTGCCCGCGAGGCCGGCTGCGCGCTCGTCTACTGCAACGCGGTCGGCGGCCAGGACGAACTGGTCTTCGACGGCGACTCCATCGTGGTCTCGGCCACCGGCGAGCTCGTCGCCCGCGCGGGACAGTTCCAGGAGGAGCTGCTCGTGGTCGACCTCGACCTGCCCGAGGGTACGGCGGAGCCGGGCCGGACCCCGTTCGACGCGGGCGACGGCTCCACGATCACCGTGGACCGCTTCGTGCTGTCGTCCGAGCCCGTCCCCGCCTACCCGCCGAACCCTCCGGCCATCGCGCCGCGCATGGACGACGTCGGCGAGGTCTACGCCGCCCTGGTGCTCGGCGTGCGCGACTACGTCGCCAAGAACGGCTTCGACTCCGTCATCCTGGGCCTGTCGGGCGGCATCGACTCGGCGCTGACCGCCACGATCGCCTCCGACGCCATCGGGCCCTCGCGGGTGAACGTGATCCTCATGCCCTCGCGCTACTCCTCCGACCACTCCATCACCGACGCCGAGGAACTCGTGCGCCGCCAGGGCGTCACCTCGCAGATCGTGCCGGTCGGCGACATCGTCGAGGCCTTCGAGAAGGAGATCTCCATCTCCGGGCTCGCGGCCGAGAACCTCCAGGCCCGCGTGCGCGGCATGCTGCTGATGTCGCTGTCGAACCAGCACGGGCACCTGGTGCTCACCACCGGCAACAAGAGCGAGCTCGCGACCGGCTACTCCACGCTCTACGGCGACTCGGCGGGCGGCTACGCGCCCATCAAGGACGTGCTCAAGACCATGGTGTGGGAGCTGTCGCGCTGGCGTAACACCCACTCCTACGACTGGTTCATGCTCGACGCCGCCGAACCCATCCCGGCCAACTCCATCACCAAGGAGCCCAGCGCCGAACTACGGCCCGACCAGCGCGACACCGACTCTCTGCCGCCGTACGAGATCCTCGACCGGCTGCTCGACGACTACGTCGAGAAGGACATGGGCTCGGCCGAGCTGATCGCCGCCGGGCACGACCCGGCGCTGGTGGCGCGCGTGATCCGGCTGGTCGACCTGGCCGAGTACAAGCGGCGGCAGTATCCGCCGGGGCCGAAGATCACGCCGAAGAACTTCGGCCGTGACCGACGCCTGCCGATCACCAACCGGTGGCGCGAGACTCTGTGACGCCCTTCGTCAAGGAGTTCCCTGACGATCCCGGCGGCGCGGAGCGAGAGTGGCGGACCCTGACGTTCCTGGCCGAACACGCACCCGGCCTGGCCCCGGAGCCGATCGAGTTCGACGGCGAGCGGGTCGTCATGACCCGCCTGCAGGGGGTGCCGCTGCGCTCCCTGCGGGTCACACCCGAGCACGTCACCGCCATGGCGGCCGCGGTCGAGACCCTGCACGCCTGCCCGGCCGCAGGGGTGCCCAGACGTTCCGGCGAGCCGCTGGAGATGGTCGCCTGGCTGCGCGAACGCTGCACGGACCCGGCGGTGCTCGCATGGCTGGAGTCGCCGGGCCTGGAGCACCTGCTCGACGCCGAACCCGACCCGGTGATCGGCACCGGCGACGGGAACCTGGCCAACTTCCTGTGGGACGGCGAGCGGATCCGGCTCATCGACTTCGAGCACGCGGGGCGCTGCGACCGCGCCTACGACCTGGCCGAGATCGCCGAACACGTCTCCCTGTCGTTCCCGTCCTCGTGGTTCCTGTCGCACTTCTCCTACTCCGCGGAGCGGGTCCTGGAGTTCCGGCGCCTGCTGGCGGCCTACTGGTCGGTACGCACGGGGCGACCGTTCAGTGCGGAAAGGCCCTAGGCGCGCGCGGCACGATCTCGCGGCGGAACGCCTCGATGACGGCGCTGATCTGCAGCATCGTCTCGGTGACCGCGAGCCGCTCCAGGTAGAGCGAGCGGCGCGCCAGCGCGGTCGCGTCCACGGCGAAGTAGACCGACATGAGCGGATTGACGAACAACTCGCCCGTGCGGTCGGTGAAGCGCACGTCGCCGAAGCCGCCCCGCAACGCGGCGGCGATGGAACCGTTGACGATGCTCGGCCGCGCCGCCGTATCGGCCTGGGCCCGCTCGACGGCGGCGAGATACGCGGCGCCCTCGCGGCTGTCACGCGGGATCGACAGGGCGCCCAGGTAGGCTCCCTCCCGCTCCAGGGCGGCAAGGTTCTCGAGCACCTGCGTGTGGTTGACGCCGTGGAAGGCGTCGACGCCGAAGCCGAGGCAGACGACGGTCTTGGAGGGCACGTCCAGGCCGTGCACCGCGGCGAGGGAGGCCATGTCCTCCTCCGGGGTGCCCAGGCCGGCCTCGTCGCCGCGCATGAGAATGTCGGTGCCGCCGTCGACGAGCACGACGGCGTCGACGCCCAGGCGCTCGACGAGCGCGCGGTAGGCGGCGCTCAGGGGGCGCACACCGACCTTCGGGAAGGCGTGCACGGTCGAGGGCAGGCCCTGCGAGTCGAGCCACCGCGACAGCGACAACTCGGGGAAGTACCAGGACCGCGCCACGGTGGCCGGGGTCACCACCGTGGGCTCGTCGATGGCGCTGAACGACAGGTTCGCCAAGGTCACCCGCCGCCCCTGCCCCCACAACGCGACGGCCAGCGGCAGCCCCGCGAACACGTCGAACCCACCGCCCGCGCCCGCGATCAGAACGTGGCGCGCATCTCTCAGCCGGGTGAACAGCGGGGGCTCAGGGAGGGAGAACAATCGACAGCCGCCTTCCCAGGTAGGCGCGGAGCAGTTCCTTCGTCTCCTCGATCATCTCCGGATCGTCGTGGTGCGCGCGCAGCAACGCGTCGGCCGCCTCGACGGCCGCGAGCACCGTACGGCGGAGCCGGTCGTCGAGCGGAACCCCCAGCAGCGCCGACACCATGCCCGCCAGCTCCCCCGCGACCTCGCTGTTATCGCCGAAGTCCATGACGGCGAAGCCCGGCACCTTCGCCTTCATGTCGAGGTATTCGGCGACGACCACGTCGATCATCGTATCGAGGCGGGTGACACCCTCCAGCCGCTGCTCCAGCCGCAGGCGGAAGCGCTCCAGGTTGCGCCGCGTGAGCGCCTCGGCCAGGGCGCGCTTGTCGGAGAAGTAGCGGTAGATGGAGCCGATCGGCAACCCGGTGCGCGCGGCCAGGGCACGGGTGCTGAGGGCGTCGTAGCCGCCTTCCTCGAGCAGTTCGGCGGCGGCGTCGAGCATCTGGTTGACGCGCTCGACGCTGCGCTGCTGGACCGGTGTTCGCCTCATGCCGCAAAGAGTAGGGTCAGCCCGCCGAGGGTGTAGCACAGCATCAGCACGAACAGCGGGATCTGCCCGGCGACCGCGCGGTCGGCGGGTAGCAGGCGCACTGAGCGGTCGTGGGCGGCCACGACGCCGAGGACGTGGCCGGCGATGATGGACAGCACCTGGACGGTGGCGATCACGCCGGGCGAGACGGGTTCCTGGTTGACCTGGGCGTCGAGGCCGAGGGCGAGGATCACCGCCCGCTGGCCCTCGATGACGAGCAGCGAGAAGTAGTGCGCCACCAGGTAGCCGATCGCGATGGGCACCAGGGAATGGGCGAAGCGCGGGGTCAGGCCGCGGGCGCCGCCGATCAGGCCGGCCAGGCGCAGGCAGGCGCCGTACAGGAGGGCGACGAGGGCGATGGCGGCGAGCAGGCCGGCGGTGCCGAGGCCGACGCGGCCGAGGGGGCCTGACTGGAGGGCGTCGACCCAGGCGGGCGCGGTGGAGATTCCGTCGTAGCCGGTGCTGCCGAGCAGGACGCAGACGGTGGCGACCAGGCCGGGCGCCGGGGTGATGGCGTCGAGGTTGTCGAGGGGGTTGCGCAGGACGAGCGCCCCGTCGCGTCTACCGACGGGTGACAGGTGGCCGATGAGCGTCGAGTAGGCCTCGAACGGGTCGCCGTGCCGCAGCCACGCGTGGCCGTAGCGCAGCACGCCGGTGACCTGCGCCGTGCCGTACAGCAGGAGGAAGGCCAGGAGGGTGCCGGGGGCGGCGGGTTCCGGGGCGACCAGTTCCATCCAGGTGAAGGCGAGCAGGCCCGCGGCGGCGGGCCAGTAGCCGAGGCGGGCGGGCAGGGGTGCGCGCGGGCGGTCGGGCAGGAGCCTGAAGGGGCTCAGGCCGCGCCATACCGGCCCGAGGAGCAGCGACAGCGGGACGAGGCCGACCCAGAAGAGCACGTAGATGAGGTACGGCGCGGCGTTGTCGTCGGCGGGTCCGAGGATCAGCCAGCCGAGGGTGTAGAGCAGGGCTGCCAGGGTCAGCCATCGCAGCGGCCGCACCGGGGGCCGCATCCGCAGGACGCGGCCGCGGTCGGCGTCGAAGCGCGAGTCGGCCCACAGCAGTCCCAGCGCCAGGAAGGAGATGACCAGGGCCGCGAAGGCCCCGGCGTAGGCGTAGAACAGCGGGATCGGCAGATCGCTGCGGCTGCCGACCCCGTGCGCGAAGATCATTTGACGGCCACCTGGACGAGCACCAGTTTGCTGCCGTGCGTCTCGACCTCGAAGACGCCGGTGAGGTCGGCGGTGAAGGTGATCGTCACGGCCTGCCCGGCGGGCAGCGCGGCGGTGACGTCGTAGCCGTGCACGTGCAGTTCGTCGGCGACGTCGCTGGTGACGGTGAGGCTGACCTGCTGCCCCTTGGCCACCGACAGCCAGCCGGGCGGCGGCGAGACCTTGCCGCCGCTCACGGTGACCGTGGCCCTGGCGTCGGCGGCGCCCGTCGGTGTGCCGGTGACCACCTGGTGGCTGGTGCCGGGCCGGTGGTGGGTGTCGGACAGCGGCCCGCACGCCGCCAGGGCGAGGCAGGCCGCGAGGGCGAGCCAGGCCCTCATGCGGCCTCCTTGACCGTACGGCGGGGCCGGGGCGCCAGCACGACGACCGCCCACAACACCCAGATGCCGGTGAACAGTCCCCTGAACCAGCCCGGCCCGAGCGGGATCAGCGGGATGAGGTAGATCAGCCGGTCGACGGCGTCGGCCAGCGTGAGCACGCCCAGCAGCAGCGTGAACCACCCGAACACCGGCCGTTCGCCGCGCAGCACCACGCCGAGGAGCGTGAGCCAGGCGCCCATCAGGGCCACCGCCGCCCCGGTGAGCAGCGTGGAGCCCGTGGCCGCCGCGACGACGTCGAGGGCCAGGCCCACTATCCCGGCGGCCGCGGCGACGATCACCAGGCCGCGCCGTACACGGACCGCGAAGAGCACGGCCAGCAGCGCGAGCACGAGCGAGCCGCCGAGCGCGACCTGGGTCTCGACCATGCCGATCCCGGACGCCCCGAACCAGTCGCAGCCCGCGGGCAGCCGGACGTCGCGGGCGCTGAAGTCGGAGCACAGGTAGAGCTTCATGACCTTCATCGGCTCGGCCAGCACGCGGCTGGAGCCGCCGGTGAGCCCTTCGGGGGTGCAGACGGGCAGCGCGGCCGGGCTGGAGGCGCCGGTGTCGCCCTGGAAGCAGTTGCCGGTGCCCTGGCCGTCCCACCACACGTCCAGGGCGTTGCCGGTGAAGACGTTGCCCTCGTAGCGGTTGTGGTTGGAGGTGTCGGCCTGCTTGGCCAGGTCCTCCTCGCCGCGGATGAAGGCGGGCACGCCGAACAGGTGGAATCCGGTGGTGCGGTGGCCGCTGACCTGATTGCCCTTGAAGACGTTGTAGTTGCCGCCCGCGACCAGCAGGCCGACGCCTGTCGGCACGCCGACCTGGGGACAGACCACGCCGTTCTCGTAGCCGCGCTCGGCGGGCGGCTTGGAGCAGGTGCCGTCGCGCAGGTGGCCGTAGTAGTCGGCGTTGTTGTTGTAGATCTTGTTGTTCTCGAACTTGGCGTGGTTCTGCGGGAGTCCGGGGTGGTCGGGCCAGAGGCTGTCCATCGTGGCGCCGACCATGTTGTCGTAGAACTCGTTGTCGTGCGCCCAGACCGAGTCGCCCGCCGTGCCCGAGTAGCCGAGGGCGTTGTGGTGCGACTTGCAGCGGCGGATCTCCACCGCGTAGCGCTCGACGTCGTGGCCCTTGCCGTCGTTGAGGTTGGAGGCGCTGCCCGGGTACAGCCCGCCGTCTCCGTTGCCGTAGGCCTCGCAGTCGGTGTAGAGGCCGTGGTCGGTGGCGAAGGTGAGGAAGCCGTACTCGTCGGTCCAGCGGCCGAGCACCCGGTCGATGACGAATCCGTCGGTCTCGAGCACGTAGACGCCGTTGAAGGTGGTGCGCTGGGCGGTGAAGTTGCGGAAGTAGATCCCGTCGGCGCGGTCGGCGCGCACGGCGTTGAGCTTGCGGTACTCCGCGTCGATGATCACGTCGGTGGGGTCGGCGCCGGTGCCCTCGATCTGCAGATCCCGCTTGCCGAGGATGGCGACCAGGTTCTGGTTGTGCGGGCACTTCTGCTGCTCTTCGAAGGAGAGGATCTGGTAGCCCCAGTCCGACCAGCGGGCGGGCAGCTTCGCGCAGTCTCCCGCGGGCGCGGCCTGGCTGGGCTCCTCCAGGTAGAGGCCGGGCAGGATGGCGATCGCCATGCCAGGACGGTCGACCTTGTCGACGGCTTCCTGCAGGTGCCGGGTGCCGTCCTGCTGGCAGCGTTCCCACAGCTGGAGGTTGCGGGCCTTGAGGTCGGCGGGGAAGTCGGCGACGGCCCGCTCGAACGCGGCCTTGTCGCTCTTGCAGACGAGCAGGTCCGGCTCGGCCTGCCGGTGGGCGGGGACCGAGCCGGAGCCGTCGGGGATGGTGATCTCCCGCTCCTCGTGCGCGAAGGCGGCGCTCGCGGGTAGGAGCAGGCCCAGGGTCAGACCGACCAGGGCGAGTAATCGGCGCATGCGGCGGAGACTAGAGCATTGTTCACTTTCTGCCTAGACCGGCGAGCACCTGATCGACGATCCGCTGCGGCAGGTCTTCGGTCAGGTCCTCGGGGTCGGCCCAGCGGGTGAACATCACCATCGGGCCGCTCACGATCTGCATGGCCAGGTCGATGTCGAGGTCGGGCTGGAGCTCGCCGTTGGCCACGCCCCTGCGCAGCACCTTCCGCATCGCCTCGCGCCGCGGCTCGATGGCGATGCGGCGGAACTTCTCGAACAGGTGGGGATAGCGGTCCGACTCGCTCATCGCGATGTTCATCACGCACCGGCGGTCGCTCTGCAGGGCGTCGAGCCGCATCGCCTCCATGAGCACGATGAGATCGCCGCGCACCGAGTCCCCCGGCAGGTCGGGCACCGGCGACTTCAGCGTGGCCAGGGCGTCGACGACCAGGTCCTCCTTGTTGGACCAGCGCCGGTAGATCGTCGTCTTGCCCACGCCGGCTCTGGCCGCGATCGCCTCGATCGTGAGCTCGGTGACGCCGCTGCCCTCGCCGATGAGGTCGAGGGTGGCCTCCAGGATGGCCTTCTCGGCCTTCTCGCTGCGCGGACGGCCCGCGGGGCGGGCCGTACCGGTCTCTGTCGTGCTCATCGCGGCCTCACACTACCGCTGGTTCCTTGGTTTCCTGCTGCTTCGGCGCGGCAGGCTCCTTGCCGGGCATCCACTTGAGCACCATCAGCACGCCCAGGAGCGTGATGCCGGCCGAGACCAGGGTGGTCAGGTGCATGCCGTCGAGGAAGGCGTTGAAGGCCGGCGTCATCAGCGCCGGGTCTCCAGTGGCCACGGTCGCCATCAGCGACTCGCCCGCCGCGTGCTGGACGTCCTGCGGGAGCCCCGCCAGCGCCGGGGCGATCTCGCCGCGGTAGGTGGACGACAGCAGCGAGCCGAGCACCGCCACGCCCATCGCGCCGGCGACCTGCCGGACGGTGTTGCTCATGGCCGAGCCGACGCCCGCCTTCTCCCTGGGCAGCGACTCCATGATCGCGGTGGTCGCGGGCGGCATGATGTTGGCCATCGCCGCGCCCTGGAGGAAGAAGAGCACCTCCATCAGCACGATGTTGGTGGTCAGGTCGAGCGTGGCGTACGAGGCCAGGATGCCGGTGACCACGAGCAGGCTGACGGTGGCGGTGAGCTTGGCGCCGAAGCGCTCGTTCACGCGCTGGCTGAGCGGAGCGAAGATCAGCTGGGCGGCGGCGAACGGGATCATGAGCGCGCCCGCCTCGATCGGGCTGAAACCCCTGACGATCTGGATGTAGAAGGTCAGGAAGAACATCCCGCCCATCATGGCGAAGAAGACGATGCCCATCATGCCGATGGCGGTCGAGAACCGCACGTTGCCGAAGCTGCGCACGTCGAACATGGGGTTCGGGACGCGCCGCTCCCACCACACGAAGGCGGCCAGCACCGCGACACCGGCGATCGTGGGCACCAGCACCTCGGCGCTCGCCAGCGTGGCCAGCTCGCCCGCGCGGATGATGCCGTAGGTCAGCGCGATGAGTCCGATGATCGACAGGAGCACACCCACGAGGTCCAGCTTGGACGGCTTGGGGTCACGCGACTCCGGCACGATCGTGCCGATGAGGATCATGCTGATCAGCACGATCGGCACGTTGATCAGGAAGACCGAGCCCCACCAGAAGTGCTCGATCAGGAAACCGCCGGTGATCGGGCCGATCGCCACGGCGAGGCCGACGCCGCCAGCCCAGATGCCGATCGCCTTGCCGCGTTCCCTGGCGGGGAAGACGTTGGAGATGATCGCCAAGGTCGCCGGCATGATCGCGGCTCCGCCGATGCCCATCGCCGCCCTGGCCAGGATCAGCTGCATGGGATCCTGCGCGTAGGCGCTGGCCAGGCTCGCCAGGCCGAACAGGGCCATGCCGATGAACAACATGCGCTTGCGGCCGGTTCTGTCGCCGATCACGCCGAAGGTGAACAGCAGGCCGGCGAAGACCAGCGTGTAGGAGTTGATCGCCCACTCGAGCTCGGCCTGGGTCGCGCCCAGGCCTTCGACGGGATCGGCGATCGTTTTCATCGCGACGTTCAAGATCGTGTTGTCGAGCACGACCGCCAGCAGGCTGAAGACCAGCACTCCCAGGATGGTCCAGCGTTTCGGGTGTCCAGCTTCCTCAGACATGGTCCTGCCTCACTCCTCATTTCGATACGCTTGAGTTTCGCAACGTGAGCGTATCGCAAGGTATTCCGATACGCAACGGTCTCGTTTCGTAAAGTCGGGAACGCCACGGGACCGGCCTTTGCCCGATCATGGATCCATGCTGGTCAGAGTGGGTTTCGTGACGGACGACACCGCTCCAAGCCGCCGCAACGTCCTGGCCGCCGGCCTGGCCATCGGCCTGACCGCCGCGTGCGGCACCTCCCGCGAGACCGGCTCGGCCGCGGGATCCGCGACCGCCACCTCCGGCACGGTCTGCGTCATGACCCCCGAGGTAACCCAGGGGCCCTACTACCTCGACAACCAGCTCGTACGGCAGGACATCGCCGAGGGCAAACCCGGCTTCCCGCTCACCCTCACGCTCACCGTGGTCGACCTGACCGACGGGTGCGCACCCGTCTCCAACGCGCCCGTGGAGATCTGGCACTGCGACGCGTGGGGGTACTACTCGGGCTACACCGACAGGTCACCCGGTGGGCAGGTGCCCGCCGAGGACGGGACCGGCGACGAGAAGACGTTCCTGCGCGGCGTCCAGGTCACCGACGCGTCCGGAGTGGTGACCTTCACCAGCATCGTGCCCGGGTGGTACAGCCCCCGGGTCACCCACATCCACGTCAAGGTGCACCAGGGCGGGGACATCGGCAGGACCTACGACAGCGGGACGACGGTGCAGACGACACAGATGCTCTTCCCCGACGACGTGGTCGCGGCCTACCGCCGGCTGGAGCCGTACGCGCGGCACGTGCTGGAGCCGACGAAGCTCGCCGACGACCAGGTGTACGGCGAGGCGGAGGAGTCGGGGGGCGACCCGAAGGCGATGGTGCCCACGTTGGCGCTCGTCACGCCGTCGGTGGTGGAGGACGGCTACACGCTGGCCATGACGCTGGGCGTCGGCGCGCCCTCCGCTTCATAGAGGGACCTCAGGCGGGGACGCCCTCCTGCACCAGCTCCTCCTCCGCCGTCGCGCCCGACTGGCCGCGGCGCCGCCAGAACGGCAGGGCCAGCAGCACCATGCCCGCCCCAACGCCGCCCGCCATCGCGAAGGCCCAGGCCGGGCCGGCCGAGTCGATGATGGCCCCCGCGATCGGCGCCGACGCCGCGCCGCCGATGAGCAGCGCCGTGCCGTGGAAGCCCATCGCCTCGCCACGCGCCCGCGCCGGCACCCACCGGCTGAGCACGTCGACCGTCGAGGTCAGCGACGGCGCGCAGAAGAGCCCCGCGGGCACCAGCGCCAGCACCACCAGCCGCCAGTCGTGCGCGAGCAGGGCCACCGGGATCGTGAGCACCCCCATCGCGCCGACCAGGAACAGCGGCGAGAACCCTCGCGGCAGCCCGCCGTAGATGAACCCGCCCGCCAGGGAGTAGACGCACCAGATCGGCACCGCCAGCGCCACCCACTGCAGCGCCCCGGTGTGCTCCATCGTCGCCACCAGCGACAGCTCCGTGGCGGTGAGCACGAAGGTGGCGGCGGCGGTCGTGCCGAGCAACGCCACGAAGGCCGGCGTGAACCAGCTGCGGCGCGACACGGCGACCGCCGCCTCCCGCTGCTCGGCGGCCGAGCGCACCGGCGGGTTGAGGATGAGCAGCGCCACGCCGGAACCAGTCATCCCCACGGCGATCACCGCCATCGTCCACGTGCTGCCCAGGATGGTGGAGCCGAGCACGGCCAGGGCCGGGCCCGCCATGTAGGACAACTCCACCGACATCGAGTCGAAGGAGAAGCCCACGCGCCGCTGCTCGACGGGGACCATCGCGGTCAGGCTCTGCCTGATCACCGAGAACACCGGCAGGGCCAGCAGACCGGCCAGCCCGGAGGCGACCACGAGCACCCAGTACGGCATGAGCCACGCGGTGCCCCAGAAGAGCGCCTGCGCCAGGGTCGTGGTGAGCAGGACGGGACGCATGCCGTAACGGTCGACGAACCTTCCCGACAGCGGCGAGCCGACGGCCATGCCGATCGTGCTGGCCATGCCCACGACTCCCGCCGCCGCGAAGCCCATGTCGAGGCCGGACGCGGGCGCGACGTGCAGGGTCAGGGCCATCGCCGTGGCGGTGGCCGGGATGCGCGCGAGCAGCCCCACCAGGAGCAGGGTGCGCACACCGGGCAGTTGCAGCAGACGCCGGTAAGGTTCGATAGCCATGTTGATTGCTTACCTCCACTTCTATTGTGACGGGAGGCACTGACAGTTTCGCCACCGGATTACCAGCGCACCCAGGGGTGTTGAATCCTGTGCGACGCGTGCAATCATCAGAAACGTCCGGGTACGCCACTAGGGGCGCCTCGAGACTCATCTGGAGGGATAGTTATGTCCTCAACCAGCCAGCCGACCACCCTCTACGGCGGCAAGGCAGGGCGCAGGATCACCGTCCGCGACATCGCGGCGGCCAAGGACCGCGGCGAGAAGTGGCCCATGGTCACCGCCTACGACGCCATGACGGCGCGGGTGTTCGACGAGGCCGGCATCCCGGTCATGCTCGTCGGCGACTCCGCCGCGATGGTCGTCTACGGCTACGACTCCACCCTTCCCGTCACGATCGACGACCTGATGCCGCTCACCGCCGCCGTCGTCCGGGGCTCCAGCCGGGCGATGGTCGTGGCCGACCTGCCCTTCGGCTCCTACCAGTCCTCTCCCCAGCAGGCTCTCGAGACCGCAGCGCGCTTCATGAAGGAGGCGGGCGCGCACGCGGTGAAGCTCGAAGGCGGCCGCCGGGTCCTGCCCCAGGTCGAAGCCCTGGTCAGCGCAGGAATCCCGGTGATGGCGCACCTCGGGCTGACTCCCCAGTCGGTCAACGCCTTCGGCGGCTATCGCGTGCAGGGCCGCGGCCAGGCAGGCGAAGAGCTGATGTCCGACGCCAAGGACCTCCAGGCGGCGGGCGCCTTCTCCGTCGTGCTCGAATGCGTGCCGTTCGAGCTCGCCGAGCGGGTGACCACGTCGCTGTCGATCCCCACCATCGGCATCGGCGCCGGCCCCTCGACCGACGCGCAGGTGCTCGTATGGCAGGACCTCATGGGGCTCACGCCGCAGCCCGCCAAGTTCGTCAAGCAGTACTTCAACATGCATGAGGCGATGGACCAGGCTGTGCGCTCGTTCGCGGACGAGGTCGTGAGCGGGGCGTTCCCGACGCGGGAGCACAGCTACAGCTGATCCGGGCTTGCGTAGTCCGGGCGCTGGGTCGCCCGGACTTCGTGAGTGACCTGTTCCGTTACTTCGACGGGAGACGGTCGAGGATCTCCCTCAGGAGCACGCCGTGCTCCTGCTGAATCGCCGTGACCACTCTCTCGAGCGATGTCATTCTGCCTTCCATCGAAGACATCCTGCTCTCGATCTTCGTCATGCGACCCTTGATGTCGGAGACATCTGTGCGCGTGCTTCTGATCGTCTGAGCCAGGGCCTCGGCTTGGCCGGGGCCCGCCCAGGTCTCGAGCACTTCCACTCGTTCGACCAAGGCGTTGAATTCCTCTCTAGGTACGCTCACCCCTCCATGCTAGCGAGCCCCCTACCGGCACACATGTGGATCACATTGACTCAGAGTTGTCAATTGATTACCAGCGTGCCCGGATCGGTGTTGGAGCCGCAGATCACCACAACCACCCTCTCCCCCGGCGCCGGCACGTACGCACCCGACAGCAGCGCCGCGTAGGCCGTCGCCCCCGAGTGCTCGGCGGCGATCCGGTGGTCGCGCCAGAGCGTGCGGCGAGCGTCCTCGATGGCCTCGTCGGTCACCAGCACGCTGGTCACTCCCGTACGGCTGAGCAGGCCGAACGCCAGCGCCCCCAGCTTGGAGGCCCCCAGGGCGTCGGCCGCCACCCCGCTGACGGGCACCTGCACCGGCTCGCCCGCCTTGAGGGCGGCGTTGAGTGTCGGGATGAGCTCGGGCTCCACGGCGACGATCTTCGGCCCCCCGTCGCCCGCCGTGCCCGGAACGGACCCCGCGCCCAGGGAGACGCCGGCGGCGAAGCCGCCGCCTCCCACGGCCACGAGGACGGTGTCCGCGTCGGGCGCCTGCTCCATCAGCTCCACGCCCATCGTCGCCTGCCCGGCGATGACCTCGGGCTGGTCGTAGGCGTGCACCTGCAGCGCCCCGGTCTCGGCGGCCCGTTTGGCCGCGGCCTCGGCGGCCTCCGAGTAGATGGAGCCGGTCTGGGTGATCTCGGCCCCCAGGGCCCGCAGCCCCGCCACCTTGACGGGGCTGGTCACGGTCGGCACGAAGATCTCGGCTCGCACGCCGAGCCGCCGGGCGGCGTAGGCGACGGCGAGGCCGTGGTTGCCGCCGCTGGCCGCGATGACGCCCGTGTCAGGGACGTCGCCGGTGAGGATGCGGTTGAAGGCCCCGCGCGCCTTGAAGGATCCGGAGTGCTGCAGCAGCTCCAGCTTGAAGGTCAGCGTCGGCGTCACCTGGAGGATCGGGGTGCGCAGGACGTATCCCGAGATCCGCTCGGCCGCGTCGAGCGCGTCCTGAAATTTCATGCGTTGTCCAATGCCTGGGCGATGTCCTCCCACAAGTCTTCCGCGTGTTCGATACCCACCGCGAGCCGTACCGTGCCTTGCGAGATCCCCGTGCGGGCCAGTTCGGCCTCGTCGAGCGCCCGGTGCGAGGTGCTGGCCGGGTGGAGCATCAGCGTCTCGACGCCGCCGAGCGAGGGCGCCAGGAGCACCAGCCGCGTCGATCGCATGAACGCCTCGGCCGCCTGCCTGCCTCCGGCCAGGTCGAAGGCGAGCACGCCGCCGGAGCCCGACAGGAGCTTGGCCGCCAGCTCGTGGGAGGCGTGGCCGGGCAGTCCCGCGTAGTGCACCTTGGTGACCTTGGGGTGGTCGGCCAGGCGCTCGGCGACGAGCTGGGCGTTGGCGCAGTGGCGTTCCATGCGCAGCGCGAGGGTCTGCAGCCCGCGCAGGGTGAGCCAGGCGGCGAAGGGGTCGGCGGAGGCGCCGAGTTCGACGGCGAAGTGCCAGGCCTTCCGGTAGAGGGCGTCGTCGGCGAAGACCGCGATGCCGCCGACCACGTCGGTGTGGCCGGAGATGTACTTGGTCAGCGAGTGCACCACGATGTCCGCGCCGTGCTCGATGGGGCGGCACAGGACGGGGGTGGCGAAGGTGTTGTCGACGACGGTGGTCAGGCCGAGCTCGCGGGCGGCGGCGCACATGGCGGGCAGGTCGGCCACCTGGCCGACGGGGTTGGCGATGGTCTCCAGGTAGACGAGCCTGGTCGCGGGGGTGGCGGCGGCGCGCAGCGCGGCGGGGTCGGTCTCGGGCACGTAGGTGACGGTCACGCCGAATCTGGCCACCAGCTCGTTGATCATCGCGGCGGTGCCGCCGTACAGGGCCTCCTGGGCGATCAGGTGGTCCCCGGGCTTGAGCAGCCCGAGCAGCACGGTGTTGATCGCGCCCATGCCTGATCCGGTGGCGATCGCGGCGACGCCGCCCTCCAGGCCCGCCACGGCCTCCTCCAGGGAGCGCACGGTGGGGTTGGAGTAGCGGCCGTACACGAAAGCCCCGTCGGGGCGGCTCATGCCCTCGGCCATGGCCTGCGCGTCGTCGAAGACGAAACCCGAGGTCTGGTAGAGGGGGACGGTGATCGGCGTGCTGCCGGTGACGGGAGGCTGGGGCAGGCGGACGGTACGGGTCTCAGGTCGCATGTCTCAAGGATTTCTCGCCAAATGGCCCGATGTCAGAGCCAATCATGCAAAATTGGTCCATGAATGGAGCCAATCTGGATGACCTGGTGGACCTGCTGGGCCGCTGGGCCTCCGGCCGCGGGCCGCTCTACCTGCTGCTGGCCGCCCGCCTGCGCGCGCTGATCGACGACGGCGTGCTCGGCTCCGGCGCGCAACTGCCGCCCGACCGGATGCTGGCCGAGCGGCTCGCGGTCGGCCGCGGCACCGTGGTGTCCGCCTACGACCTGCTCCAGCAGGAGGGACGCGTGGTGCGGCGGCAGGGCAGCGGCACACGGGTGGCTGAGGTCGACTCCGCGCCGTCGGCGAACAAGGAGGTCATCCCCAATCCCCTGCTCATGCACATCCTCAACCCGCCGGACGGCGTGCGCCTGCTGACCTGCGCCGCGCCCGAGGAGCCACCGTCGATCCTGGCCGAGGCCTACCATCACGCGGCCTCCACGATCGCCCACACCCGCCACGACCTCGGATACCTGCCCGCCGGGCATCCGCTGCTGCGCGAGGCGATCGCCGCCGCCTACCGCCGCCGCGACCTGCCCACGAGTGCCGAGCAGATCATCGTGACCACCGGCGCGCAGCAGGCGCTCACGCTGCTCACGGCGCTGCTGGTGAGCCCGGGCGACACCGTGCTGACCGAGTCGCCGACCCAGCGCGGTGATCAGGCCGGTCGACACCGATCCCCTGAGCGGCGCGCTCAGGGGCGAGCGACCCGCGCTGCTGTACGTCATCCCGACCGCCAGCAACCCCGGCGGAGCGATCATGGACACCGCGACCCGGCGATACCTCGCCGGGCAGGACTTCCCCGTGATCGACGACGAGGTCTGCGCCGAGCTGTGCTTCGACGGCGAGGTGCCCCCTCCCCTGGCCGCCTTCGACGAGCGCGCGATCACGATCTCGTCCATGAGCAAGTCCGTCTGGGGCGGGATGCGGCTGGGATGGATCCGCGCCTCCACGCCGCTCGTCTCGCGCCTGGCCAGGCTGCGGGCCATCCACGACCTCGGCGGCGAGGTCGCCTCCCAGCTCGCCGCGGCCTTTCTGCTGGAGCGAATGGAGGAGGTACGGCGCAGCAGGATCGAGCTGCTGAAGGACCGCCACGACCACCTGTGCCGCGAGCTGGCGACGCACCTGCCCGACTGGGAGTTCAGGCCCGCGCTGGGCGGCCAGACGTTGTGGGTGCGCATCCCCCGCGGCGACGTCGACGCCTTCGCCCAGCTCGCCCAGCGTCACGGCGTGGCGATCGCCCCCGGGCGCGGGTTCGACCCCCAGGGGGCCGTGGTCGACCGCATGCGCCTGCACTTCCTGTTCGCCCGCGAGGAGCTCAGCGCCGCCGTACGGGATCTCGCCCGCGCCTGGGCCGCCTACGACGGCAGCACCGCCAGGAGCCCGCGCCATGCACTGATCGTGTGAAATCTGGGAACGTCACTGGCATGACCGTGGTCCTGCTCCACAGCCCCCTGCTCGGTCCCGCCAGTTGGTCCCCCGTCGCCGCGCTGCTGCCGGGCGCCGTCGTGCCGGATCTGCGGCGCATCGCCAGGCAGGCTCCGCCGTACTGGAACAGCGTCGTCGAGACGGTCGCGGCGCAGGTGCCCGCGGGTCCGCTGACGCTCGTGCCGCACAGCAACGCCGGGCTCTTCGTGCCGCTGCTGTGCCAGGCCCTGGAGGTCGAGCGGTGCGTCTTCGTCGACGCGCTGCTGCCTCCCGCGGAGGGCTCCGTCTCGTCGGGCAAGGACGAGCAGGTGGCCTTCCTGCGCAAGCTCGCCGACGTCGACGGGGTGCTCCCGCGCTGGACCGACTGGTGGATGGAACCCGACGTGGCGGCGCTCTTCCCGTCGAAGGAGATCAGGCAGCGCGTGAGCGAGGAGCAGCCGCGGGTGCCGCTCGACTACTTCGAGCAGACGGTGCCCGTGCCCCCCGGTTGGGACGCGCGTCCCTGCACCTACCTCTGGTACGGCCCGCCGTACGGTGACGACGCCCGCGAGGCCCAGGCACGTGGCTGGACCGTGGAGCAGATCCCCGGCCACCACCTGCACCACCTGGCCGACCCGGAGGCGGTCGCCGCGAGATTGTGAATTCCTCACTGCCGCCCGCGCCGCCGATCGCCAACCATCGAAGGCATGACAGCGATCACGGTTCGGGACCTGAGCAGGTCCTACGCAGGCTTCGAGGCGGTCAGGCGCGTCTCGTTCGAGGTGGCGCAGGGCGAGATCTTCGCCCTGCTCGGGCGTAACGGCGCGGGCAAGACCACCACGCTGGAGCTGCTGGCCGGCTTCCAGAGGCCCGACGCGGGCCAGGTGCGCGTGCTCGGCCTCGACCCCGTCAAGGACCGGCGTGCCGTACGGCGGAGCACGGGCATCATGCTGCAGGAGGCCGGGTTCTTCCCCGACCTGACGGTGAACCAGACGGCCGAGTCGTGGCGCGCCTTCGTGCCCTCGGCGCGGCCGGCGTTCGAGGCACTGGAGCTGGCCGGGCTGCTGCAGAAGGCCGCGGTGAAGGTGCGGCAGCTGTCGGGCGGCGAGAAGCGGCGGCTCGACCTGGCGCTGGCGCTCCTGGGACGGCCCAAGGTGCTGTTCCTGGACGAGCCGACCACCGGCATGGACCCCGAGGGCCGCCGCGCCACGTGGGAGGTCGTGCGCTCCCTGGCGGACGAGGGCACGGCGATCGTGCTCACCACCCACTACCTGGACGAGGCTCAGCACCTCGCCCGCTCCCTGGCGATCATGGACAGGGGCGAGATCGTCACCACAGGCGGCATGGCCGAGATCCTGGCCGCCGGCACCGGGCGGGTGATCTTCGAGGCGCTGCCCGGGATCGATCCCGCATCGCTGCCGCTGCCGGTGCGCGCCGAGGGCGGGCGCTGGGTGTGCTCGGCCGACGACCCCGACCTGGCCGCCCAGACCCTGCTGGGCTGGGCCGCCGCGCAGGGCGTGCGGCTGCGCGGCCTCGAGGTGCGTACGGCGTCGCTGGAGGAGCTCTTCCTGGAGGTGGGAACCGATGCGTGAGACCCTGACCGTGGCCCGGTTCGCCGGGCGGCTGTACTGGCGTGACCGGGTGGTGCTCACCGTGGGCCTGGCGCTGCCCCTCGGACTCGGCATCGGGCTGCCGGTCATGATGCACAGGCTCGGCGCGACGGCCGACACGCGCACCCACCTCGGCGTGCTGGCGATGGTGTTCACGATCATCGCCTTCCAGCAGGCCGCCATCACCCTGACGGCCAGGCGCGACCAGCTCGTGGCCAAGCGCATGCGCGCCACCGGCCTGGGCGACGGCTCGATCCTCGCCGGGGAGATCGTCAACATCGCCTTCCAGGCGGTCGTCCAAGTCATGATCATCTCGGCCGCGCTCTGGGCGATGGGAGTGCTGCCCCCGCCCGCCCATCCGGTGCTGTTCGTGACGTGGGTGGTCGTGGGCGCGATCGTGCTGGCGGCGCTCGGGGCTGCCTTCACCGTGGTGGTGCCGCGGGCCGAGCTCGCCCCGGTGCTGGCCATGCCGTTCTTCATGCTGGCCGGGCTGGGCTCGGGCGGGTTCGGGCCGCTGATCGAGCTTCTGCCCGGCTGGGTGGCGCAGGTGCTGGGCTGGTGGCCCGGCATCGCCGTCGCCGACGCCCTCGGCGAGACCTACACCGGCGGCACCGACTACCTTCCCGCCGTCCTGCGGGTCGGGGCGGGCGCGCTCCTGGCCGCCCTGGTTATCCACAGGGCGTTCCGCTGGGAACCCCGGCGATGACCACCCTGGCTACCATCCCGGCATGAGCATCACCGCCCGCAGGCTCGCGATCACCGTCATCGCCGGCTTCTCCCTCCTGTATCTCACCTGGGCGACGGTCCTCTACCTCGGGCGCGGCATCCCCTGGCTGAGCGTGACCGTGGCCCTGGCGGTGACCGGCGTCTGCGTGCCCCACTTCCTCAACATGCGGGCCGCGCTCGCCGGCGCCCGCCCGCCGCTCCACCCGCTCCCCCTGCTCGTGCAGGCGGTGGCGACCTTCCTGCCCGACGCCTACCTGCCCGACGGCTGGTCAGGGGTCACCGCGCCGCTGCTGGGCGGCGCCCTGCTGGCCCTCGTGCCGCTCCGGTTCTCGATCCCGCTGACGCTGGCCATGTCGGGCTACCACTTCGCCGTCCTGCTCGACAGCGCGGCCGCGTCGATGCTGCCGACCGGCGTCGCGATCATCACGCTCACCACCAACGCGCTCAACCTGTTCCTCGGCTCCACGGCCATCTACGCCCTGATCCGGCTCGTGCGCGTCACCACCGAGCTCGAACAGGCCCGCGCCGACCTCGCCGAGGCGGCCGTGCTCGGCGAGCGGCTGCGCATCTCGCGCGACCTGCACGACGGTCTCGGGCGCAGCCTGACGGCCATCGCCCTCAAGGGCGACCTGGCCTCGCGGCTCCTCGACCGCGACCCGAGGGCCGCGCGGGTGGAGGTGACCGAGCTCGTCACCGTCGCCCGCGAGGCCGCGCAGGACGTGCGGCAGGTGGCCAGGGGGTACCGGGAGATCTCGCTGGCCGGGGAGACGCATCGGGCGGTGGCGCTGCTGGAGGCCTCGGGGGTGGAGTGCCAGGTCAACCTGGCTGCGGCGGTGCTGCCGCGGGCCTCGGAGGAGGCGCTGGCGTGGGCTGTGCGGGAGGCGGTGACCAACGTGCTGCGCCACAGCCGCGCCACGACGTGCTCGATCACCACGGTGGTGGGGGGTGGATCGGCGCAGCTGGAGGTGGTCAACGACGGCGTGCCGGGCGGTGAGGGGGCACCGGGGATCGGGGGTGCTCGCGGGGAACCGGCCAGCGTCTCGCTCGGGGGAATCGCGGTGCCCACCACTGGCGTCGCGACCCTGGCAGCCGGTGGCTCCGCCATACCCACCGTCGACGGCGCGACCGAGGTGGGCGGCACCTCCCCCGGTCTCGGCCACGACGGCGCGCCCGAGGTGGGCAGCCCTTCCCACGACGGCTCGGCTGAGGCAGGCGGCACCTCCCACGACCGCTCGGCCAAGGTGGGCGGCGCCTCCCCCGGTATCACCCACGATGGCGGAGCCGAGGCGGACGATCCTTCTCCCGGCCCCTCCCGGGACGGTGCGGCCGGGGCGAACAAGAGCCCCGCCGATCATCACTCGGTTGTGGCGGGCGGTGGGCTCACGGGGTTGCGTGAACGGGCCGAGCAAGCGGGCGGCCGGTCGTCGGCCTGCCGCGACGGGGGCGCGTTCCGTGTGCGCGTGGAGGTGCCCGCGTGATCAAGGTGCTCCTGGCCGAGGACATGCACATGATCCGCGCCGCCCTCACCGCCCTGCTCCGCCTGGAGAACGACATCCATGTGATCGCCGAGGTGACCCGCGGCGACGAGATCGTGCCCCGAGCCCTGGAGACCGAGCCCGACGTCGCCATCGTCGACATCGATCTGCCCGTGGTCGACGGCATCACCGCCGCCGCCGAACTGCGGGTCAGGCGCCCCCAGACCCGCATCCTGGTGCTCACCGCCATGGGCCAGCCCGGCCAGGTCCGCCGCGCACTGAGCCACGGCATCGAGGCGTTCCTGGTCAAGGACGCCCCAGGCGACCGGCTCGCCGACGCGATCCGCCGCACCGCCGCGGGCCTGCGCGTGCTCGACCCCGAGCTGGTCGCCGCGGCCATGGAGTACGGCGAGAGCCCGCTGACCCAGCGGGAGACGACGGTGCTGCGCGAGGCCGCGCGAGGCGCCTCCGCCGAGGAGATCGCCCAGCGGCTCCACCTGTCGACGGGCACCGTGCGCAACTACCTGACAGGAGCGATCACCAAGACAGGAGCCAGAAACAAGATCGACGCCATCCGCATCGCTCAGGACGCCGGCTGGTTGTGATGCTGCTCGCGGGGCAGAATCCACCGCATGAGCACTAACCAGTGGTGGTTCTGCCTCAAGCACCAGCGGGTCGAGCCCGAACAGGGCTGCCCGAACAAGGACCGCATGGGACCCTACGCCTCCGAGCAGGAGGCCGCAGGGGCGCTGCAGCGCGCCAAGGAGCGCAACGAGGCCTACGACGGGAGAGACGACGACGAGTGAGTACAGGGGTACTCATGCCAACTGCAACCGACACCCGCACACTCGGAGATGGTCCGCCCCTTAAGAGAGGTCGCGTCATGTCGAGGTTGCGAGCTTTGCTGGAGTCGCTTCCGGAAGGTCTGGTGGTACGAGCGGTGTCGCCGCACGCCATCTTGATCGCCGACCCGGACGCCGACGAGTTCCTCACCAAGCGGGAGAGCGCGGTTCTCGGCCTGGTGGCGCAGGGGCTGACGAACGTGCAGATCGCCAGGAGGCTGGAGATCAGCCCGCGCACGGTCGAGAAGCACGTCGAGAACGCGCGGGGCAAGCTCGGCGCCGCCAACCGCACCGAGGCCGCCCTGCTCGCCTACGGCATCACGGCCTGAGGCACCACGGCCCGAGGCACCAACGGCCTGAGGCACCACGGCACACAGCATCACGGCCCGAGACACCCCGCCACGCCCGTCACCGGCCGCCCGCCTGATCCCGCACACCACGGATCACCGGGCGGCCGACGGCTGTAAGCGCACGAGGGGCTACGGCAGGGCGGCGTAGGGCGAGGAGCTAGGGCCGGACGGCGTTGGACGGGAGGGGATACGGCCGGACGGCGTGGGCGGGAGAGGATACCGCACGAGGGGCTTCAGCACGATGGCGTAGGCGCGAGGCGCTACGGCACGACGGCGTAGGTGCGTGGCCTAGGCACGATGGCGTAGGCACGATGGCCTAGGCGCGAAGGGCTGCGGCACGACGGGTAAGCGCGAAGGGCTACGGCACGATGGCGTAGGCGCGGACTGGGAAGGTGCCCATGCCGACGATCATCGGCGGTGCCGCGTGGAAGCGGAACCCGGTGTCCGGCAGCGCGTCCAGCCCCGTGAGGTGCTCCACCAGCGCCACCCCCGCCCCCAGCAGCACCGTGTGCGCCGGCCGCTCCCCCCGGGGCGGCGTGTCGTCGATGTTGAGCGAGTCGATCCCCACCAGCGCCACCTCCCGCTCCGCGAGCCAGGCCGCCGCCTCGGGGGCCAGGTAGGGGTGCTCGGAGAAGTACCGGTCGGTGGAGAAGTGCCGGTCCCACCCGGTGTGGATGAGCACCGCGTGCCCGCGCACGTCGAGTCCCTCGAAGAGCTCCACCCCCACCTCCCGCACGTCGGGCTTGGCGCGGACGACGAGCCCCGGCAGGTCGGCCATGCGTTCCAGCGGCAGCCGTGCCAGGTCCTGCCCGTCGGGGTAGCGGTGGAAGGGTGTGTCCAGGTAGGTGCCGGTGTTGGCGGCCAGGCTGATCGTGCCGATGTGGAACTCGGTGCCGGGGGCGTAGACCTCCCTGGAGTCCTCGCGGCTGAGGTGGGTGCCGAGCACCGGCCCGGGCACGCCAGGGTAGGTGGTCATGCCGTCCGTGATGCGGTGGCTCAGCTCGACGATCATCGTGGTGCCTTCACTCTCGACAGTTTGATCAATGCGGCGACCCCGATCCCGGTCCAGACGACGTTGAGGATGGCCGAGGGCCAGGCGCCCTGATAGGCCGAGTTGATCATCAGGCCGAGCGCGCCGGCGAGGTTGATCAGCTGGTACGGCGTGCCGTCGCCCGACATGCGGGAACTGGAGACCATGGCGTAGCCGTACAGCAGCAGGGCCGCGCCGGCCCAGCCGATGACCGCCATCAGGATGCTCATGCCCTGATTTTTCCGAGCTCGTCAGGTCAAGCGCAAATAAAGTTATCTAAATCCAAGCGTAAGCTGAGCTGCATGGACATCGACCCCCGGCGGCTGCGGGTGCTGCATGAGGTGGCGCGGCGCGGCGGGGTCATGCGCGCCGCCGAGGCGCTGCACCTCACCCCCTCCGCGGTCTCCCAGCAACTGGCCCAGCTGGAGCGCGAGGTGGGCCTGGCGCTCATCGACCGCTCCCAGCGCACGGTCTCCCTGACGCCGGCGGGGCGGGTGCTGGCCGGGTACGCGGAGCGGGTGGAGGAGGAACTCGCCGAGGCCAGGCAGGAGCTCACCCGCTTCACCGAGCGGCTGGCCGGGCCGGTGTCGATCGCGGCCTTCAACACCGCGATCAAGCACGTGCTGGTACCGGCGATGAGGACGCTGGCGACGGAGCATCCGAAGATCATCCCGTTGATCCACGAGATCGAGGGCGCCTCGGCCTTGCAGGAGCTGCGGCTGGGCGCGGTCGACGTGCTGATCACCGAGCAGGACATGTCGCTGCCCGCGCTCTCGCAGCCCTCGCTGGCCAGCCGGACGATCCACATCGATGAGTACCGCATCGTCACCCCGCCCTCGTGGACCGACAGCTTCCACTCGGTGGAGCAGCTGGCCGAGGTGCCGTGGGTGGCGGGCGGGCCGTCGCAGGCCTGCGGGCAGGCGCTCGAGCGGCTGGCGGCGCACCACCGGTTCGTGCCGCGCAGGGTGCATGTGATCACGGAGTTCGCGCCGGTGCTGGCGCTGGTGGCGGCGGGGCACGGGGTGGCGATCGTGCCCTCGCTGGCGCTGCTCGACGTGCCGGAGGGCGAGGTGCGGGTGAGCTCGATCGCGGACGTGGGGGCGCGGCGGCTCGACGTCGTCACGCGCGTGAGCCGTACGCGCTCCGGGGAGCCGGATCCGGTGCAGGCGGTGGTGATCGGCGCGATCGAGGAGGCCACGCAGGCGCTCGACGCGACCCTGAAGCACCTGACGCGGACGACGGTCTAGAAACGCAGGCGAAGAGCGAGGTCCAAGAGGGCAGACCTAGGAACGCAGGTCCAGCGGCGACCGGTTCAAGGCCGCCGCCCAAGAGTCAGTCCACCTGCGGTCCGCTGACCCGCTCCAGCAGGCGGGCCAGCCGGTCCCTCAGCTTGGGTCGCTTGGGCACCTCGCCGGCGGCCGCGCTCACCAGGTGCTGGGCCCCGTCGAACGACACCGGCGCGTCCAGGGGCACGACGATCGCGTCGTGCGCCAGCCCCGCCAGCTCCCTGTCGCCACCCTCCAGCGCCAGGATGGTGGCACCGGTGCGCCGGGCGTCGTCGACGCGCTCCAGCAGCGGCACGGGCGCCTCCTGCTCGGCGACCACCAGGAGCGTCTCCCCCCGCCTGGCGGCTTCCAGCCGTTCGAGCCCGATGGCCAGGTGCGGCGGCGCGCCCGGTGGCGGGCTCCAGCGCACGAGGGTGGGTGTCAGCTGCGGGAGGTCGGCGTAGCGGGCCTCGTCGGTCAGGTGCGCGGTGAGGTGCCATGGCTCATCGAGCGGCGTGCCGACGAGCAGGAGCCCGCCCGGCGAGCGGGTGGTCCGCAGGGCCAGTCCGAACTCCCTGGTGCGCTCGAGCCAGCCGGAGCCGGCGAGCAGGTCACGCAGGACTTCCACAGAGCCTGAGTCCATCAACCTATCGTGCCTGACCGAACCCTCCTCCGTGGGTCATTTGGGTCTTGACGAGGAGTTACCAGCGAGTAACCATCGGCTCACAATTACATGAGAGGGGCTCAACATGCGCCGCAGCGTCCTGTTCCTCGTCGCGTTCCTCATCGCCGCCCTGGGCCTGGCCCCACCGGCGCGGGCCGCCTCTCCCGGCACCGTGGTCTCGGCCCAGCCGACCACCGTCTACCTGCTGCCGGGCCAGCTCCTCAAGGTCCCGGTCAACGCCTGGAGCCTGCACTACAACTCGACCTCGGCCATCGGGCAGATCAACACCGTCAGCGGCACCCTGCTGGTCCCGAAGGCGTCCTGGCTGATCGGCCGCCGCCCGGTCATCGGCTACGCGGTCGGCACCCACGGGCTGGGCGACCAGTGCGCTCCGTCGGCCAGCATGCGCGAGGGACGCGAGGCGGAGCTGGCGCTCGTGAGCCTCTTCCTGCTGAAGGGCTTCGCGGTCGTGGTCACCGACTACGAGGGGCTCGGCACGCCGGGCACGCACACGTACATGGCGGGCATCTCGCAGGGCCACGCCGTCCTCGACTCGGTCCGCGCGGCGATGCGGGTGCCGGGCGCCGGGCTGTCGACGGCCGCGCCCGTCGGGATCATGGGCTATTCCCAGGGCGGCGCCTCGGCGGCGTGGGCCGCGCAGCTCCAGCCGTCGTACGCGCCTGACCTGCGCCTGCGAGGCGTCGCCGCGGGCGGCGTGCCCGCCGACCTCAAGGCCGTCGCCGAGCACCTGGACGGCACCGCGAACTTCGGCCTGGGAGCCGCGGCGGGCGTCGGCTTCGACGCCGCCTACCCCGAGCTGGACCTGGAGGCCGACCTCAACGACCGCGGGCGGGCGCTGCTGGCCGACGCGAGCGACGACTGCGTGGGCGAGCTGAGCAAGCTGGCGGGGCTGCGCTTCTCCGACCTGTCGCCGATCGACCTGCTCAACCAGCCCAAGTGGGTCGCCAGGCTCACCGAGAACCGGCTCGGCGCGACGGCGCCCAGGGTGCCGATGTTCCTCTACCACGCCCAGGGCGACGAGATCATCCCGCACGCGGTCGGCGCCGCGCTGCGCTCGCAGTACTGCTCGGCGGGGGTGACGGTGCGCTGGGCGAGCTTCCCCGGCGGCAACCACGTCATCGGCGCGGTCGAGGGAGGACCCCTGGCCATCGAGTGGCTGGCGCTGCGCGTGATCGGCGTGCCGGCGCTCTCGACCTGCTGAACCACCCGCTCCGCCGTACAGCCCCCGTGTCCACCCGGCTCCGCCGTACAGCCCCCGTGCCCACCCGGCTCCGCCGTACAGCCCCCGTGTACGGCGGGGCCGGGGCCGTCCTGGCATGATCTGGCCTATGACAGACGTGACAGGACTTTCCATCGGCATCCTCGGCGGCACCGGCGACCAGGGCAAGGGTCTGGCACGGCGCTTCGCCCTCGCGGGGCACCCGGTGATCATCGGCTCGCGCAACGCGCAGCGGGCGCAGGAGGCGGCCGAGAGCATCGGCGAGGGCGCCACCGGCGCCGAGAACGCCGAGGTGGCGGCCAGTGCCGACATCGTGATCGTCGCGGTGCCGTGGGACGGGCACAAGGAGCTCCTGGAGTCGCTGCGCGAGCCGCTGTCCGGCAAGATCGTGGTCGACTGCGTGAACCCGCTCGGCTTCGACAAGCAGGGCCCCTTCCCCCTGCCGGTCGAGGAGGGCAGCGCGGCCCAGCAGGCGGCGGCGGTCCTGCCCGGCAGCCGCGTCGTGGGCGCCTTCCACCACGTCTCCGCCGTGCTGCTGCTCGACCCCGCGGTCGAGAAGGTCGACCTCGACGTGCTGGTGCTGGGCGACGACCGCGAGGCGACCGACCTGGTGCAGGCGCTGGCCGAGCGCATCCCCGGCGTCAGGGGTGTGTACGGCGGGCGGCTGCGCAACGCTCACCAGGTCGAGGCCTTCACCGCCAACCTGATCGCCATCAACCGCCGCTACAAGGCGCACGCGGGCCTGCGGATCACCGACATCTGATCTCAGCCGTTCGTTCACGCTGCCGCCATCTCCGGGACCAGAAGCCTCACTACGTTTCGAGCCGTATGTCCCTTTTGGTGCAGGAGAGAACGTGAAACGCTTTCTGGCCGCCGGGGTCGCGGTGATCGCCGCGACCCTCGCCGTCCCCGACGCCCACGCGGCCCCCGCCGCGAAGATCATCGCTGACGTGGAGCTGCCCGCCCCCGCACTGGCCGCCTTCCAGCCGGTCGCCGACGACCGCGGCGTCAAGCTGGGCGGCGTGGGCAGCGGCCTGTTCCCCGCCAACCGCAGCGGCGCCTTCTGGATGGTCACCGACCGCGGCCCCAACGGGGAACTGGGCGACAAGCGCACCTTCCCGGTCGCCGACTTCGCGCCCGCGATCGTCAGGGTCGAGGTCAAGAAGGGCAAGGCGGTCATCGCCAGGTCCATCACGATCAAGCAGAGCGACGGCACCCCCGTGACCGGCCTGCCCAACAAGGAAGGCCACGAGAAGCCGTACAGCTGGGACGGCCAGGACGTCCTGCCGTACGACCCCAACGGCGTCGACACCGAGGACATCGTCCGCGACAGGAGCGGGAACTTCTGGGTGGTCGAGGAGTACGGGCCCTCGCTGCTGAAGATCGCCGGCGACGGCCGGGTGCTGGCCCGCTACGTTCCCAAGGGCATGGGGCTCAAGGGCGCCGGCTACCCCGTGATCGAGACCCTGCCCGAGATCCTGCTCAAGCGGCAGGACAACCGCGGCTTCGAGGGCCTGGCGATCGACGGCGACCGGCTCTACCTGGCCGTGCAGAGCCCGCTGGCCAACCCCGACGCCAAGACCGGCAAGTCGTCGAAGACCGGCCGCCTGCTCGTCGTGGACCTGCGCACCGGCAAGCCGACCGCCGAGCACGTCTACCGGTTCGAGGACGCCGCGAGCTTCAAGGCCGAGCAGAAGGACCTGAAGATCTCCGGCCTGGTCGCGCTGGGCAAGGGCCGGCTGCTGGTCGAGGAGCGCACCGACGCCGTCGCCCGCCTCTACACGGTCGACCTGCGCAAGGCCACCGACGTGCTCGGCAAGAACCTCCCGCTGGAGACCGGCACCGAGGGCGTCACCCCGGTCGCCAAGCGGCTCGCCGTCGACCTGGAGGCCATCCCCGGCGTCCCCGACAAGATCGAGGGCGTGGCCCTGCTCGACGCCCGCACGCTGGTCATCGCCAACGACAACGACTTCGGGGTGGGCGAGTTCGGCCAGGACGGAAGGCTGAAGGACTCCGGCGTGAGGAGCCGTATCCTGACGATCCGGCTTGCCGAGTCGCTCCACTAAACTCGATCCCATGACGACAGTGCTCCAGCCAGGGCGGATCTCGCCCACGCGGAAGGTCCCCGCCCACATCGAGCGGCCGGAGTATGTCGGCAAGAAGCGGCCCAAGACCGGCGAATCCGACGTCAAGTCGCCCGAGATCATCGAGCGCATGCGGATCGCCGGTCGCATCGCCGCCCAGGCGCTGCAGGAGGTCGGCAAGCACGTCGCGCCCGGCGTGACCACCGACGAGCTCGACCGCATCGGCCACGAGTTCCTGCTCGACCACGACGCCTACCCCAGCACGCTGGGCTACCGGGGCTACCCCAAGTCGCTGTGCACCTCGATCAACGAGGTGATCTGCCACGGCATCCCCGACGACACCGTGCTCAACGACGGCGACATCGTCAACGTCGACATCACCGCCTTCATCGGCGGCGTCCACGGCGACACCGACGCCACCTTCCTGGTGGGCGAGGTCGACGAGGAGTCACGGCTGCTCGTCGAGCGCACCGAGGAGGCGATGAACCGCGCCATCAGGGCGGTCGCGCCCGGCCGCCAGCTCAACGTCGTCGGCCGCGTGATCGAGGCCTACGCCAAGCGCTTCGGCTACGGCGTCGTGCGCGACTTCACCGGCCACGGCATCGGCACCACCTTCCACTCCGGCCTCATGGTGCCCCACTACGACGACCCGTCGCTGCAGGTCACGCTGCTGCCGGGGATGACCTTCACGATCGAGCCCATGCTGACGCTCGGCACGATCGACTACGACATGTGGGCCGACGGCTGGACCGCCGTCACCAAGGACCGCAAGCGCACCGCGCAGTTCGAGCACACCATCCTGGTGACCGACTCGGGCAGCGAGATCCTCACCGCGCCCTAGCCACGACCCCGGTCAGGGTGGTGCCCTGGCCGGGCACGTGGTTGGCCGAGACCCGACCGCCGAGCTCGGCGAAGACGGCGCGCAGTCCGGCGAGCTCCCAACCGGTGCCCTCGCCGTCGTCGGCCACGGTCATGCGCAGGCCGCTGGGCGACACCGTGATCGCGACCGAGACGACGCGGGCGCGGCTGAAACGTTCCACATTGGCCAGCGCCTCGCGCAACGCCCGCCTGATCCCGTCGGCCAGCCTCGGAGGGACGTCATGGTCGGGCAGAGCCCACGTCTCGACCGAGATGCCCGTGCGCGCGGACCACTCGTCGAGATCATCCCCCAAGGTTTCGGCCAGGCTCCGCCCCCCGCGCATGCGCGTCTCATCCACCAATCGCTCGCCTTCCGTAGGTGGCGATGCCCCTCCCCCACTTTCCAGGCTACCCGCGCACCGGAAAAAGGGGAGGTCTTCGTGGCTACTCTCCCTTGTCGGCCTTGTTGAGCCTGGCGAGGTAGGCGTTATAGGCGTCGAGTTCGACGTCGCCCTTCTCAGCGCGGCGGTCGGAGCGCCGCGCCTTGCGCTCCTCGTCGTGGTACCACTGGTAGGCCAGGGCGATCAGCACGATCAGCGTCGGGATCTCGCCGAAGCCCCAGGCGATCGCCCCGCCGTTGTTCTGGTCCTCCAGCAGCGTGCCGCCCCAGGTACGGCCCAGCTGTTCGTACCAGTCCTGCGCGATCACCGTGCCGAACATCATCAGCGCGATGCCGAAGAACGCGTGGAAGGGCATGGTGACGAAGAGCGTCAGGAGCCGCCCCACGTACGGCAGGCGGTGCGGAGCCGGGTCGACGCCGATGATCACCCAGAAGAACAGGCACCCGCTGGCCAGGAAGTGCACGGTCATCACGATGTGACCCAGGTGCTCCTCCATGGCCGACTGGAACAGCGGCGTGAAGTACAGCGCGTAGGTCGAGGCGATGAAGATCGCCGTCGCGATCGCCGGGTGCGAGATCACCTTGACGAAGCCGCTGTTGAGGATCACCGTCAGCCATTCGCGCGGCCCCCGGTCGCCCCGCTTGGCGGCGGGCTTCAGCGCCCGCAGCGCCAGCGTCACCGGGGCGCCCAGCACCAGGAAGATCGGCACCACCATGGTCAGCGTCATGTGCTCGACCATGTGGGCGCTGAACATCACCATCGCGTAGCGGGCCAGGCCGCTCTGCGTGGCGACGATCAGGATGGCCACGCCGACGAACCACGAGATCGTGCGGCCCCACGGCCACTTGTCGCCCCGCCTGATCAGCCTGGCGACGCCCGCTGCGTACAGGCCGCCGAGCAGCACCGCGATCGAGGCCGTGAACAGGTCGAAGCGCCACAGGCTCGCCAGGTTGGCCACCGAGATCTCCGGCGGCATCAGGAAGCCCAGCAGCTCGAACGCGCGGTCGGCGGGCAGGTCGACCACCGGCGGAGGGGTGCGCGACAACACCACCGCCAGGCCCATCGTCGCCGCCATCAGCACGACCTCGCCGACCGCCAGCCTGACGAACGCCTGCTGCGAGCCCTTGCCGAGCTGGACGAGCGTCGAACGACGATGCCACCACCCGGCATAACCCAGCAGGACGAAAGCGGCGATCTTGGCGACGATCAGCATGCCGTACGAGGAAGTCCAGAGGTCGTCGATCGCCGCGAGCCTGGCCAGCACGCTGAACAGTCCCGACAGCCCGACGAGGATGTAGGCCCACAACGCCATGCGGGAGAAACGGTCGGCCGCGATCTCCAGCTGCGGCCCCTTGCGCAGCGCATGGAACGACAACACCGCCAGGCCGCCCACCCACAACGCGATGCCCACGACGTGCGCGGCCAGGCCGGAGATGGCCATGTCGTGGTTGGGCGAACTGGCCGCGTGGCCCGTCAGCGACGGCGGCAACATCGTCGCGATCGCCAGCACCAGCAGCCCGCCCGCCGCGCCCACGGTGATCGCGCCGCGCGAGAACAAGGCGATGGCCAGCGCGAACAGCACCACGAGCGTCAGCCCGATGCCCTGCGGCGTCTGACTGGCGTAGCTGGTCAGATAGTCCTGCACCACGACCGGCAGCGGGTCGGGGAAGGTGTCGGCCGCCCCGAACAACAACGTCGCCGCCGCGCCCGCCGCCCACACGACGGCCGACCACGAGGCCGCCTTCACATATCCCTGCGCCGTGGCGCCGAGCATGCCCTTGTCGCTGGTGAAGAACGCGGCCGCCGCCATCAGCAGGCCCACCGTGAGCGCGCCGGCCACATCCATGACCAGCTTCGAGACCGGCAGAGCCCACCGCACGAAGGCGTCGGCCGTCGGCAGTCCGGGGATGATCCTCGGGAAAGCCGCGCCGCCCAGGACCATCGCCAGCGCCAGACCGGCCAGCGCGGCCGCCGCCGCGACCAGTCCCAGCCGCGCCGCCCGGCTCATGGCTTGGCTTTCCGCGCGCTGATCAGGAAGCCGATGCCGATCCCCACGAGCCCGCCGACCACGACGATCAGCCACACCGGGAACCCGCCGCCCTCCTGCCCCTGCTCGGCATCCGCCTGCTCGGTCGCCGCCACCTGCGCCTGCGTCGGCGTGCCGACCGGCGTCGCCGCCGCGCTCGACTCCGGAGTGGCGCTCTCGCTCGTCTCCGCCTTGGGCGCGCCCTTCACCGTGAACGGCACCTCACCCTCGATCGGGTGACCGTCGGAGGAGACGACGCGGTAGGCGATGGTGTACGCGCCGTCGGGCAGCGTCTCCGTCAGCGCCTGCGTGACCCACCGGCCGTCGAGCTCCGGCTTGCCGTCCTGGAACGCCTTGCCGCCCGCGTCGCGCACGATCACGTACGGCATGCGGACCCGGGCGTTGAACTCGAGCTTGACCTGCTCCACCTTCTCGACGGTGGAGTCCTTCTTGGGGTCGCTGCCCTTGAGCGTGTCGTGCGCCAGCGCGGGGGTGGCGACGCCGAGGGCCAGCAGGGCAGCGAGAAGCGCGGTGAGTGCCGCGAGCGGGGATCTCTTCATGGCACCCCCAAGGCTACCCACGGCACCACCCGGTCTGGACGCCGCTACAGGCCTGCGGCGGCCAGCGCCTTCTGGTAGGCGTCGACGGCACCGTCGGTGTCGCCGAGCAGTTCGCAGGTCTCGGCGGCGCCGTACCAGTATTCGACGGCGATGTCGGCCTTCTCCATCGTGACCAGGACGTCGCGGGCCAGGTCGAGCTCGCGGGCCGCCTCCTCCGCGTGGTTCTGCAGGCCGTAGGCGCGGCTCTTCAGCAGATGCGCCTCGGTCGCCAGGATCTGTGCCGAGTCGGGCAGCAGGGTCAGGCCTTCCTCGGCGAAGCTGATCGCCGTGTCGAGGCGGCCGGACATGATCTCGGCGCGCGACCGCTCCAGCCGGGCGTTGGCCTGCTCGAAGGCGGTGGCCGGCGACTCGGAGAAGATCTGCATGGCCCGCTCGAGGAACTCGACCGCGCGAGCCGTCTGCTCCGGCCGCAACCGGAGGTAGAGGTTGGCGACGGTCACGTGCATGGCGCCGGAGAAGCGGGAGGGCCCGTTCTCCACCTGCACGGCCAGCGCCTTCTCGGCGAAGTTCAGCGCCTCGCCGCCGTGCCCGGTGCGCCGGGCGGTGTAGGCGGCGTTCCAATTCGCCGCGACCAGCGCGCGCGGTGAGCCCAGCGCCTCGGCGGCGTCGAGCAGTTCGGCGACGAACTGCCTGGCGCGCAGCAGGTCGCCCCGCTCCCAGTAGGCCGCCAGCAGGGTGGCGCCGAGCTCGACGTACGCGTCGGACCACGCCGAGCGGGACGCCAGGGTGGACTCGGCCACCTCGACCGACTCAGTCAGACGTCCGCTGACCCTGTAAAGGCGGCACAGCGACTTGGCGAGTTCGATCTGCTGCTCGTCGGAAAGCTGCTCGCCCTGAAGCCTGCGGAAGATGACGATGGCCTCTTCCTGCTCTCCACATGCCTCGTGTGCACGGGCGAGCCCGAATTCCGCGGATTGACGCAGGGCAGTCAGACCTGTCAGATTACTGTCCGCCAAAAGCTCCACGAATCGGACACGAGCTTCGAAGGCTTCGCCATTCTCCAGGGCGAGATCGGCATAGCCCAGTGCCAGTTCGAGGTCGCGCATCTGCTCGGCGGTCACGCCGTTGAGCAGGTACGACAACGAGCAATCGAGCTTCTGGGCCAGCAGTTCGAGGACGGAGGGAGTCGGAGTGCGCTTACCGCTTTCGATCAAAGAGATATAGCTGTCGGACAGTTCGGGATGAGCGAGTTGCGCCTGAGACAGACCGCGCTGGCGCCGAACCGTCTTAATTCGCAGTCCGACCAAGTCAGATGTGGCCACCGCTTCCACTCCCTGAGAAGATAGTCCCAGCAACTCACCTGGCGAGGGAGAACCCCCCATGCGCAAGCGCATTGCCCTGTCCGCGCTCATTGCCGCCATTGCGGCCCTGGTAACACTTGGTGGCAATAGTACGACCGCACACGCCACCGTGTCCCCCCTCAGTGCATTCGCGGACTCGCCCTGCTGCTGACCACCGCTTGGCGCACCCCGTGAAGGTGCGCCAAGCGAACCTGGCGGTCCCGGCTCTGACCAAGCCGAGACCGGCCAGGGTAGGCGGGCGCTCTACATTTCGACTACATGACCGCAGGCACTTAACTGTGGTCTGTAATGCCGTTAGGCTGCGGTTCCGATCTCCCCCAGCCTCGCGGAGCACCTCGTTGACCGGCACCGTCTTCGTACGACTCCTGGGTCAGGTCACCGCACTCAGGAAGTCGGCCGACGTCGAACTGGGCTCTCCCCGCCAGCGCGCGGTCTTGGCGATCCTGGCGACGAACGCGGGCCAGGTCGTCCCCAACGATCGCCTGATCGATGACCTCTGGGGCGAGCGTGCGCCCAGAAGCGCCGTCCAGAACCTCCACACCTACGTGGCCGGCCTGAGGCGCGCGCTGGAGCCCGACCGCGGGCCGCGGGCGCCCGCCTCGTTGCTCATCGCGGTCCCGCAGGGATACCGGCTCGACCTCGACCCGCACGGCGTCGACTCGCTCCTGTACGACACCTACTTCCACCAGGCCAGGCAGCTCCCGGCCGAAGCCGCCCTCGCCCTGGTGGAACGCGCCAGACACCTGTGGCGCGGCACCCCCCTCTGCGGCTTACCCGGCCCCTTCGCCGAGGCCGAGCGCACGCGTCTCGAGGAACTCCACCTGCGCATGGCCGAGACACGGGGACAACTCCTGCTGGATCTGCAGCGTCCCGACGACGCCATCGACGATCTCAGCGGGCGCATCCGCCTGCACCCCCTGCGCGAGCGGCTGCGAGAGCTGCTCATGGTGGCGTTGCACCGGGCGGGCAGGACCGCCGACGCCCTCGGCGTCTACGAGGAGGGCCGCCGGATCCTGGCCGACGAGCTGGGGGTGGTGCCGGGCGAGCGCCTGGTGCGCTGCTACGACCTCATCCGCCGGGCGGCGCCCCCGGCCGTCCTGCGCGAGGATCGGGTGCCGCCGAACCAGCTCCCCCGCGATCTGCAGAGCTTCGTGGGCCGGCACGCCGAGACGATCCGGCTGCGGTCCTTCCTGGCTCCATGGGACGGCTCCCCTCCGCCCGCCGTCGTGGCGATCTCCGGGCCTCCCGGCGCCGGGAAGTCAGCCCTGGCCGTTCACGCCGCGCATCTGGCAGGCGACGGGTTCGCCGGCGGGCGGCTGTTCGTGAACCTCCAGGGAGCGACTCCCGGAGTCGAACCGCTGCGCCCCCTGGACGTGATCAACCGGCTTCTGAGGGCTCTCGGCGCGGAGCGGGAGGAGATCGCGCGGGAGACCGACGAGGCCGCCCAGCGCCTGCACGAGGTCATGGCCCGGCAGCGCATCCTGGTGGTCCTCGACGGGGCGGCGGGGGCGGCGCAGATCCGCCCGCTGTTGCCGTTGCCGGCCGGATGCAGCGTCCTCGTCACCAGCCGCGAGTCCCTGTCGCACGTCGACGACTGCGTCCAGATCCGGCTCGGGCGCATGCCGGAGACGGAGGCCTTCACCATGCTGGCCAAGCTGGTGGGAGCCGCGCGGTGCGCGGCCAGTCCCGAGCAGGCCGGACGCATCGTACGGCTGTGCGACGGCCTGCCCCTCGCCCTGCGCATCGCGGGCGCCAGGCTCGCCGATCAGCCCGGATGGGACATGTCCGTGCTGGCGGACCGGCTGACCGACGAGCGCCGGCGGCTGCAGGAGCTGCAGGCCGGAGACTTAGCCGTGCGCACGAGCTTCGCGACAAGCTGGTCGGCGCTCGCTTCCAGCGACAACGCACTCGATCGGAGCGCGGCGCGGGCCCTGTCCCTGCTCGGCCAGCTCCACGTGCCCGACGTGACCACGGACGCGGCAGCCGCCGTGCTGGGCGGCACGTGGGCGGATGCCGACCTGGCGCTCGATCGGCTGGCCTCGGCGCACCTGCTGGAGCGGGGCACGAGCGGCCGCTTTCATATGCACGATCTGATCAGGCTGTTCGCGGCCGAGCTGTCCCCCGCCAAACGCCGGTCCGTCCTGCTCCGGGCGCTGGGACACTACGCCGCCACCGCCCGCTCCGCCGCCGTGTTGTCCGACCCGCACCGGGTGCAGGCCGTGGCTCCCGAGGTCCGCAGCGCACCGCTCCCCTTGGCCGACGCCGCGGCGGCCCTCGAATGGCTCGCGCGCGAGGACACCAACCTGGTGGCGGCGGCCTCCCAGGCGCTGGTGGAGCCCGACGACGAGGTCGCGCGGCTCGGCGTGGCCGTGGTGTTCGGCCTGCAGTGGCACCTGCACATCAGCAGCCGCGCCTGGGACATGCTGCGGCTGAACGAGCGGGTCCTGGAGTTCGGCCGGCGACTGGACGACGTCCGGATGGCGCTGGAGGCGCACAACCACGTCGCGACGGCGCTGAACGCGCTGGACCGCGCCGAAGAGTCGGTCGTCCACCACCGGCACCAGCTGGAGCTCGCCCGACTGCTGGGTGATCGTTTCTGCGAGCAGCGAGCGCACGCGAACATGGCCGCGGCCCTGGAGACCGCGCAGCGTTACGACGAGGTGCTGGAACACTCGACCGAGCAACTGCGCATCGCCACCGAGATCGGGTCGGAGGTCGGCAGGCGCTACGCGCTTCTGAGCATCGGGCTGGGACACCTGGGTCTCGGCCGCCCGGAGCAGGCCAGGGCTTCCATGGAGCAAGCCCTGGAGGCGGCGCACCAGGCCGGAGACCGCTGGCACGTGAGCATCATGACGACCAAGCTCGGGCGCATCCACCTCAGCCTCGGCGACTACGACGTGGCGCTGCGCCTGCTGAAGGAGGGCCAGGACCTGGCGCAGGCCATCCAGTCGAAGATCACTGCTTTCGAGTGCGCCCTCGGCCTGGCCGCGGCCCACCGGCTCGTCGGCGACCTGCCGGCGGCCCGCCACCACCTGAACGAGGCCGCCGCGATCCTGGGCCGCAGGTCGGTGAGCGGCATCTGGGAGAAGGAGTTCCACGAGGAGGAGACCCTCCTGGCCCAGGCCGAAGAACTCGCCGAGGGACCGGACGACGGGCCGCGGCTGGCGAAGATCATCTAGCGCGTAGTGCCAGGTAGAGGTCGACCCGGTCCGCCATCGACGACAGGTCCCTGCCCGTCAGCTCCTCCACCCGCCGGATCCGGTACCTGACCGTGTTCACGTGCACGTGCATGCGCTCCCCGCACACCTGCCAGGAGCCGGCGCTGTCGAGGAAGACCTCCAGGGTGCGCACGAGCTCCGACTGGTGGGCCGCGTCGTAGGCGATCAGGGGGCCCAGCAGGTGGCCGGTGAACGAGCGCCGCACGTCGCCCGGCAGGGTGGCCAGGAGGAGGGCGTGGGTGTAGATCTCGTCGCTGGTGACCACGCCACCTGAGCGTGACTCGGCCAGGCCTCGGGCATGGCCTGCCTCCTCCAGGCCTCCGCGGAGGGCGGGGGCGCCGGTGAGGCGGCCGCTGAGTCCGACGGACAGGGGCGGGTCGGACAGGACGGCGACGGCGGAGCGGAGGCGGGCGGCCACGGCGTCCCAGGCGACCCGGTCGGGGGTGGAGACGACGGCGACGGAGGGTGCGGGGGGCGTGGCTGGGGCGATGGCGACCACGCGGCGGTCGAGGAGTTCTTCGAGGACCTCGGGTGAGCAGTTCGCCGAGACGACGCAGTAGCCGCCGTCACGAGGCAGCCCGCAGGTCTCCAGGCGGGCGTCGGAGGGGGCGTCGAGGAGCTCGGCCAGCAGGCGGCGCTCGACCAGGCGGCCCTCGTCGAGGCGGCGGCGTACGAGGGCGACGCAGGAGGCGAGCTCGTAGCCGATGTCGGCCCGGTCGGTGAAGTCACCGTCGACGACCAGCACCCAGCCGGCGGCGCGCGGCATGCGGCCCACGGCGAAGAGGGTGCGGCCGGAGACGAGGTACGGCAGGCGAGGAGCGGTGAGGTATGCCTGGGCCAGACGGACGGGGTCGGCGAGGGCGGCGCCCGGCGAGACGGGGGCGATGGTGGTCCCGGAAGCGGGGGCGGCGGGAGAGGCGGGGGCGGGGCCAGAGGCGGGGCCAGAGGCGGGGTCGCTGATCTCTGCCGCAGAATCCGTGGCGCTGATGACGGTGCCCGTGGCCGAGATGACCGCCCCCGTGACCCCCATCGCCGCGAACAGCTCCGGCAGGTCCGCGCCCTCCGCGACGGCGGCGACGAGGCGCCGGTGGCGGCCGAGGGCTTCCCTGACGTCGCCCGCCAGCCGCCGCGCCGTGAGGTCGAGCACCGCCCTGAACGACACGTCAGCCGGGATCTCGATCAGCGGCAGCCCCGCCGCAGCGCACGCGGTCACCAGGTCGTCGGGCACGTGCCCGAGCCACCCTTGCCCCGCCCCCAGGGCGGCGACGCCCGCCGCGAGCAGCCGCCGTACGAAGACCTCCGAGTCGCCGGGCGCGTGCCACCACATGAGCCCGGTGAGCACCAGTTCGCCGCCCGACAGGTAGCGCCCCGGGTCGGGCAGGTCGGTGACGTAGACGGAGGTGAACTCCCGCTCCGCGTCTCCGGCCAGGAGCTTGACGCGCAGCGGGGACAGGTCGCTGAGCCGCACTTGGAGGAATATACAAGCAGCATGTTGCCGAGATATGTCGTTATTTAACGGTAGTGACATAGGAGTGACCATCGCGTAGTGCTGTACTCGGTAGATGACGCACACCGCCGTTTCGCAGGGCGTCGGCGCCAGCACGACCAGGCCGGACGCCGCCATGAAGGTCACCGGGGAGTTCGCCTACGCCTCCGACCTGTGGCTCGACGGCATGGTCTGGGGCGTCACGCTGCGCAGCCCGCACCCGTCGGCCAGGATCAGGTCGATCGACGTCGGCCCCGCCCTGAAGATCCCCGGCGTGCTGGCCGTCCTGACGCACGAGGACGTGCCGGGCGAGAAGTTCTACGGCCTGGAGCACAAGGACCAGCCGGTCCTGGCCATCGACGAGGTCAACTTCCAGGGCGAGCCGGTGGCGCTGGTCGCGGCGGAGCATCCGGAGACGGCCAGGCGCGCGGCGGCGGCGATCGTCGTCGACTACGAGGTGCGGCAGGCGGTCACCGATCCCGCCGAGGCCACCCGGATCCTGCGCAGGCAGCCGGTCGCCAAGGGCGAGATCTTCAGCGCCGACGTGGTCGTCACGGGCGAGTACGAGGTCGGCATGCAGGACCAGGCGCCGCTCGGCCCGGAGTCTGGCCTGGCGGTGCCCGCCGAGGACGGCGGCGTCGACCTCTACATCGCCACCCAGTGGCTGCACGTCGACCGCGACCAGCTGGCGCCGTGCCTGGGGCTGGCGCCGGAGAAGGTACGGCTGACGCTGGCGGGGGTGGGCGGCGCGTTCGGGGCACGCGAGGACCTGTCGATGCAGGTGCACGCCTGCATGCTGGCGCTCAGGCTGAACCGGCCTGTCAAGATCTCCTACAGCCGCGAGGAGTCGTTCTTCGGCCACGTGCACCGCCATCCCGCGCGCATGCGCTACGAGCACGGGGCGACGCGCGAGGGCAGGCTCGTCTACGTCAGGGCGGAGATCCTGCTCGACGGCGGCGCCTACTGCTCCTCCTCCCCCGCCGTGGTGGGCAACGCGGCCTCGCTGGGCGTCGGGCCGTACGAATGCGACAACGTCGACGTCACCGCGGTCGGGGTGTACACCAACAACCCGCCGTGCGGCGCGATGCGCGGGTTCGGCGCGGTGCAGGCGTGCTTCGCCTACGAGTCGCAGATGGACAAGCTGGCCGCGGCGTGCGGCCTGTCGCCGCTGGAGATCCGCCGCAGGAACGCCGTCAGGCAGGGCTCGCGCCTGGCCACGGGCCAGCTGCTCGACTCCCCCGCGCCGCTGGCCGAGCTCCTGGAGCGGCTGGAGGCGCTGCCGCTGCCCGGCCCTGCCGACGACGACCTGCGCTCGATGCCGGGCGGCGTCTCGCAGACGACCCACGGCGAGTCCGTACGGCGGGGCGTCGGCTACGGCGTGGGCATCAAGAACATCTGCTTCTCCGAGGGCTTCGACGACTTCTCGACGGCCCGCGTGCGCCTGGAGCTGCTCAACGGCGAGCCCCACGTGACCGTGCACACCGCCGCCGCCGAGGTGGGTCAGGGCCTGGTGACCGTCCAGGCGCAGATCGCCCGCACCGAGCTGGGCGTCGAGCGGGTGACGGTGGCCACCGCGGACACCTCGGTGGGCTCGGCGGGTTCCTCCAGCGCCTCGCGGCAGTCGTACGTGACGGGCGGGGCGGTGCGTGCGGCCTGCCAGGCCGTGCGGGAGCGGTGCAAGGGCCTGGCTCCGGCGCAGGCCGTGGAGAGGTTCGGCCCGATCGAGGAGACGCGGGAGTACCGTCACCGTCCGACCGTGCCGCTGGACCCGGTGACCGGGCAGGGCGACTCGCACACGCAGCTGGCGTTGTGCGTGCACCGCGCGGTGGTCGACGTGGACACCGAGCTGGGCCTGGTCAAGGTCGTCGCGCTCGACGCGGTGCAGGATGTGGGCAGGGCGCTCAACCCGATCGCGCTGGAGGGCCAGATCCACGGCGGCTCGGCCCAGGGGCTGGGGCTGGCGCTGATGGAGGAGATCCAGGTGCGCGACGGCAAGGTGCTCAATCCCTCGTTCACGGACTACCTCATACCGACCGTTCTCGACATGCCTCCCATGCAGGTCGAGGTCATGGAATTCCCTGATCCGAACGCCCCGTACGGCCTGCGCGGAGCGGGCGAGCCGCCCACCCTGTCCTCGACCCCGGCGGTGATGGCGGCCGTGCGCGACGCCACCGGACTGGACCTGCACCGCGTCCCCCTGCGCCCGCAGGACATCGCACTTCGGTAGATTGACCCCCGCATTACTAACGGGAGGATTGTGCGATGTCTGATGTGCAGGCCGCGGCCAAGGCGGAGTTCGAGCGGTTCGACAGCGACGGCGACGGCCGGATCTCCGCCGAGGAGATCCGCAAGGTGAACGAGGCGCTGGGCACCGACGGGCTGTCCGACGCCGAGATCGAGGGCGCCATCGGCGCCGCCGACAGCGACGGCGACGGCCTCATCGGCCTCGACGAGTTCGTCGCCCTGATCGGTGGCGGCAAGCACGAGCGCGCGTAGGCGCTCGCCGTAACGGGTAGGACGACGATCATCCCCCTCGCACGCTGGAGGGGGATGATCGATGGACAGGTTCTTCGAGCTGTCAGCACGGGGCACGACCGTCGCGCGCGAGGTGCGCGGCGGCCTGACCACGTTCATGGCGATGGCCTACATCATCCTGCTCAACCCGATCATCCTGGGCGGGGCGACCGACGTCACCGGCGCCAAGCTGGACCTGGCCCAGCTCACCACCTCCACCGCCCTGGCGGCGGCGCTGTGCACGCTGCTGATGGCCCTGATCGGCAACGCGCCCTTCGGGGTGGCCGCCGGGCTGGGGCTGAACGCCGTCGTGGCCTACCAGGCCGCGCCGACCATGACGTGGGCCCAGGCGATGGGCCTGGTGGTCCTGGAGGGTCTCGTCATCATCGTGCTGGCGGTCTCGGGACTGCGCCAGCTGATCATGAACGCCATCCCGCTCGCGCTCAAGCACGCGATCGGGGTCGGCATCGGCCTGTTCATCGCGCTGATCGGCCTGGTCGACTCGGGCTTCGTGGGCAAGGGCACGGGCACCCCCCTGCAACTGGGCGCGACCGGGCACCTGACGGGCTGGCCGGTGGCGATCTTCTGCTTCGGCCTGCTCCTCATGATCATTCTCTACGTGCGCAGGATCCCGGGCGCGATCCTCATCAGCATCGTCGTGACCGCCGTGGTCGCGATCGTCGTCAACTCCGTCGCCACGATCGATCCGGCCACGTGGGGCCTGGTGGTGCCGCGGGTGCCCGACGCGCTCATCGCCTGGCCGGACTTCGGGCTGGTCGGGCAGTTCGACCTGTTCGGCGGCTTCGCCAGGGCCGGCGCGATCACCGCCACCGTCGTGCTGTTCACCCTGGTGCTGTCGGGCTTCTTCGACGCGATGGGCACCATCATCGGCGTCAGCGACGAGGCGGGCCTGATCGACGAGCGGGGCCGGGTGCCGCGCCTGGGCAGGATCCTGACCGTGGACGGTGTCGCGGGCATGGTGGGCGGCATGGCGAGCGCCTCGTCCAACACCGTCTTCGTGGAGTCGGCGGCGGGCGTCGGCGAGGGCGCGCGCACGGGTCTGGCCAGCGTGGTCACCGGTGGCATGTTCTGTCTCACGCTGCTGTTCACGCCGCTGGCCACGGTCGTGCCCGCCGCCGCCGCGGCGCCCGCCCTGGTGCTCGTGGGCGCGCTGATGATGACGCAGAGCCGAGCGATCCCCTGGACCGACCTGGAGATGGCCGTGCCGGCGTTCCTGACGATCGCCCTGATGCCGTTCACCTACAGCATCACCAACGGCGTGGCGGCGGGCGTGATCTCCTACACGGTCATCAAGGTCGCGTCCGGCAAGGTGCGCGAGATCCCGGTGCTGCTGTGGGTGACGTCGCTGGTCTTCGTCGTGTACTTCCTGGTGGGACAGTTCGGCTAGAAGTCGCCCGGGTTGCAGGCCACGCCGTTGTTGTCCTTGTCCTGGTACCAGGTGTACTCCGGGTGCACGCCCTTGGTGTACGGCCCGCCGTACCCGTTGTCGATGGCCTCCTGGCAGCTGGCGAACCTGCGGTCGAGGCCCCCGGCGGGGACGGTGACCTGGACGGACGGCGCCGCCGGGGACGGCGACGGCATGAACGTGGGCGTGGGCAGGGGCGTGGGTAGGGGCGGGGACGTGGCGGCAGCGGAGCCGAGGAGGGAGTCGCGCAGCACGTCGGCCTCGGCCTTGGTGAAGCCGGTGATCATGAGGCTGTCGCCCTTGAGCGCCTGGGTGACCAGGGGCGCGGCCAGCACGCTCTGCGGGTTGTCGACCAGCACGACCGCCAGCTGCTGCTGCGCGCGAGCCAGTTCCTCGGTCAGGTTGGTCATGCGCTCGAGGAAGGCGGGGGCGAAGGCGATGCGCACGCCGTAGGTGCCCCCGGCGAGCGAGACCGTCTCGATCTTCTGCACGGCGGTGACGGTGACGCCCTCGGCCAGGAAGTAGCACACGCTCTTGGCGTCCGTCGCCGCCTGCTCGCCGGGGCACGTGGGCTTGGTCTCGGTGACCGGGGCGAAGTGGATGCCCTGCGCGAGCTGGACGGGCTTCTTGCCGCCCAGCAGAGGGCTGTCGGGGTTGCGGGTCATCAGGACGGCCACGGTGCCGAGGACGCCCGCGGTGACGATCACGAGGACGAGCGCGGAAAGCAGCACGATGGTGGTGAACTTGCTCGCCTGGTTCGCGTCTTCGGCCTCATCGACCTGGACGGGCGGGGGGTTCTCCATCGTCGACACGCGCCCGAGCCTATCGAGGAGAGGCGAATGCCGGGTAATCGCGGGTAGGGGAGGTTTTATGAAGGTCGGAGTCCCACGCGAGGTCAAAAACCACGAGTATCGGGTCGCCCTCACCCCCGCCGGCGCCCACGAATTGGTCCGCCACGGCCACCAGGTGTTCGTCGAACACGACGCCGGAGCCGGCTCGGCCATCCCCGACACCTACTTCGAGCAGGCGGGCGCCGTCATCCTGCCCGGCCCCGACGAGGTGTGGTCCGAGGGCGACCTGATCCTGAAGGTCAAGGAGCCCATCGCCGAGGAGTACCACCGCCTGCGCAAGGACCAGGTGCTCTTCACCTACCTGCACCTGGCCGCCTCCGAGGCGTGCACCAGGGCGCTGCTCGACTCGGGCGTCACCGCCGTCGCCTACGAGACCGTCCAGACCGGCGACGGGCGGCTGCCGCTGCTGGCGCCCATGTCGGAGGTCGCCGGGCGGCTCGCGCCGCAGGTCGGCGCCTACCACCTGATGCGTCCCGAGGGCGGGCGCGGCGTCCTGATGGGCGGCGTGTCGGGCGTGCGGGCCGCGCACGTCGTGGTCATCGGCGCGGGCGTCTCGGGCATGAACGCCGCCGCCATCGCGCTCGGCATGCAGGCCGAGGTCCTGCTCATCGACCGCGACATCGACAAGCTCCGCCACGCCGACGCCATCTACCAGGGCCACTGCCAGACGGTCGCCTCCAACGCGCTGGAGATCCAGAAGGCGGTCATGGAGGCCGATCTGGTCATCGGCGCGGTGCTGGTGCCGGGCGCCAAGGCGCCGACGCTGGTGAGCAACGAGCTCGTGTCGCACATGAAGCCCGGCTCGGTGCTGGTCGACATCTCCATCGACCAGGGCGGCTGCTTCGAGGACTCGCGTCCCACCACGCACGCCGAGCCCACCTACCGGGTGCACGAGTCGCTGTTCTACTGCGTGGCCAACATGCCGGGAGCGGTGCCGCACACCTCGACGTACGCGCTCACCAACGTGACGCTGCCGTACGCGCTGGCCATCGCGGACCTGGGCTGGCGCCAGGCGCTGGGCGAGGACCAGGCGCTGGCCAGGGGGCTGAGCACGCACGAAGGGCACCTCACCAGCGAGCCGGTCGCGCAGGCGCACGGACTCGGGTGGGTGCCCTTCGAAGAGCTCTAGCTACCTCGACTCGGACGGCGACGGCGAGGCGGAGGCCTCGGCGGACGGCTGGGCCGACGGCTGGGCGCTCGGCGACGTGGTCGCCTCCGGCTGCGGCTGCGGCGGCAGCGGCGCCTGGTCGGCGGTCGTGGTCACCGCGTACTGGCCGCCACAGGTGGCGCCGGGCTCAGGCGTGTCGGGGCCGTTCTGGAACTTCTTGATGAACGCCGCCAGGCGCTCCTCCTCCAGCGACTCGAACTTCAGCTGGTGACCCCACGAGCTGGCCACGATGGGCGAGGGCAGGTCCTGGACCGGGCTGACGAGCATGAAGTCCTGCTGGCCGGTGGTGGAGGCGATCTCCTTGATCTTGTCCACCTGGGCCTTGGGCAGGTCGGAGCGGTAGGTGATCCAGACCGCGCCGTGCTCCAGGGAGTGCACGCCGTGCTCGTTGTGGATGGGCTTGTCGTAGACGTCGCACTGCTGCCAGTAGTTGTTGTGCGGGCCGCCGATCGGCGGGTTCTCCTCGTACTTGACGGCTTCCCAGACGTGCTGGCTGCCTTCGTACTTCTTGGAGACGGCGGCGTCGAGGTTCGTGAGCTGCGACTGCCTCACCAGGTAGAAACCGACCAATCCAACGAGAAGCACGATGACGAGGCCGCCTGCTCCCCACATGAGCATCGCGCCACGGCGATCCTTGGCCCTCTGCTGGGCGCGCATCTTGGCGAGCTGATCGCGCCGCTGCTGCGCCTTCTCCTTCGTCATCGTTCCTCCATCGGCGTACCAAACAGGGGTCACCCTATGCCCTTGGGGCGTATATGGAGAATAAGTGCGCCTTATACGTGGGTCGGTACGCTGGACGTGTCATGCAAAAGTCCAGAACCCTCATCGCCGCCGCCGTCGCCCTGCTGCTCGCCGCGGGCGCGTTCGTGCTGTTCAGCTCCCTGCGGCCGCCGTCCGACACCTCGCCTGAGGCGGGGTTCGCCCGCGACATGGGCGTGCACCACGGCCAGGCCGTCGAGATGTCGTGGCTCGTCTACGACCGGGCGACCGCGCCGGACGTGCGCAACCTCGCCTTCGACATCATCAACACCCAGTCCAGCCAGCGCGGCCGGTTCTCCGGATGGCTGGAGCAGTGGGGCCTGTCCGAGAACGGCGGGCGCTGGCCCATGGCGTGGATGGTGGGACACGGGCACGGCGGCACCGTCGACGCCCCCGCCGCGATGCCCGGCATGGCCACCAAGGAGGAGCTGGCCAGGCTGAAGGGCCTCAAGGGGCAGGAGGCGGAGGTCCTCTTCCTGCAGCTCATGATCCGTCACCACCAGGGCGGCGTCGACATGGCCAAGGGCCTGCTCGCGCTGTCCGACCGCGACGAGGTGGTGCGCATGGCGCAGAAGATCGTCGGCGGGCAGAGCGGCGAGATCAAGCTCATGACCGACCTGCTGCGACACCGCGGAGCGGCCCCTCTCACCTAGCCGTCTAGGCTGATCGGATGGCCCACGACGTGACGGTGGTCGGCTCCGGCCCCAACGGGCTGGTGGCGGCGATCCTGCTGGCCCGTTCCGGCCGCAGCGTGCTGCTCGTCGAGGCGGCCGACGCTCTCGGCGGCGGGCTGCGCAGCGACGAGCTGACCCTCCCCGGCGTCGTGCACGACGTCTGCGCCACCGTCGTGCCGATGGCGCTGGCCTCGCCCGCGATGCGCGCGCTGCGTCCCGGCGTGGAGTTCGTCCACCCTCCCGTCGCCGCCGCGCATCCCCTCGACGACGGCCCCGCCGTCCTCCTGCACCGCGATCTGGAGCGCACGGTCGCCGAGCTCGGCCCCGACGGCCGGGCGTGGCGGGCGACCGTGGGCACGAGCGCCCATCAGGACCTGATCGACACGCTCCTGTCGCCGCTCGGCCTCCCGCGTGCCCCGCTGCGGGCCGCCAGGTTCGGCCTGTACGGCGCGCCGCCCGCGACCACGCTCGCCCGCCTGTTCCCCACAGGCCGCGCCCGCGCCGCCTTCGCGGGCATGGCCGCCCACTCCATGATCGACCTGCGCCTGCCCATCACCGCGGGCTACGGCCTGGTGCTCGCCTCCCTGGTCCACCTGGTCGGCTGGCCGGTGGTGCGGGGCGGCAGCGCCCGCCTGGCCGGCGCGCTGGTCGCCGCCTTCCGCGAGCTGGGCGGCGAGACCGTGACCGGCCACCGGGTGCGCTCGCTGCGTGAGGTCGAGTCGCTCACGGTGGTGCTCGACGCCGAGCCGGTGCAGTTCGCCGCCGACTTCCCCGAGCCGTACGGCAGGCGGCTGCGTGACTTCAGGCACGGCCCCGGGGTGTTCAAGCTCGACTGGGCGCTCGACGGCCCGGTGCCGTGGCGCGATCCGGAGGTGGCGAGGGCGGGCACCGTGCACCTGGGCGGCAGCCTGGAGGAGATCGTCACGAGTGAGGCGGAGACGTTCCGCGGACGCCACTCCCCCAGGCCGTTCGTCCTGCTCGTGCAGCCGTACGCCGCCGACCCCACGCGCGGCGGCCATCCGCTGTACGCCTACTGCCACGTCCCCAACGGCTCCACGCGCGACATGACGGCGGAGATCGAGGCGCAGATCGAGCGGTTCGCGCCGGGTTTCCGCGACCGGATCCTGGCGCGGCACGCCATGAACACCGCCGACCTGGCGGCGCACAACGCCAACTACGTCGGCGGCGACATCGGCGGCGGCCTGGCCACGCTGGGGCAGTTCGTCAAGCGCCCGGTGTGGTCCGCCACGCCGTGGCGCACCCCGCTGCCCGGCGTCTACCTCTGCTCGGCCTCGACCCCGCCCGGTGGGAGCGTGCACGGCATGGGCGGGTGGCAGGCGGCGCGGCTGATCACCCAGGGTGATCAGCCGTCGGCGCGGTCGCGCGGCCAGGCCTAGGGACTTTACGGGGTTTTCCTTGCCGGAATGGCGGGGAGCTGCGCACATGTGGACGACAGGAGACGGTGGCGCGCGCTGGCGGTGGCGCTGGTCGCGACCTTCATGACCTTGATCGACGTCAGCATCGTCAACGTCGCCCTGCCCTCGATCCAGGACGCGCTGCACGCCAGCGACGCCGGCGTGCAGTGGATCCTGTCGGGTTACGCGCTGACCTTCGGCCTGATGCTGGTGCCCGCGGGCCGGGTCGGCGACGCCCGCAGCCGCCGGGCCGTGTTCATGTTCGGCCTGGCGGCCTTCACGGTTGCCAGCGCCCTGTGCGGCATCGCGCCCACGATCGAGCTGCTCATCGTCGCGCGGCTGGTGCAGGGCGCCGCGGGCGGCATCCTCACCCCGCAGGTCTCCGGCCTGATCCAGCAGCAGTTCCAGGGAGCCGAGCGCGGCAGGGCCTTCGGCGTGCTCGGCTCGGTCGTGGGCGTCGCGACCGCCGTCGGCCCGCTGCTCGGCGGCCTGCTCATCGAGGTGGCAGACTGGCGCTGGATCTTCTACGTCAACGTGCCGGTCGGCCTCATCGCCCTGCCGCTGGCCAGGCGGCTGCTGCCCGAGCCGATCTACGGCGAGCAGAAGGGCCTCGACCCGGTCGGCGTCACGCTGCTGGGCGTCGGCGTCGTCTGCCTGATGCTGCCGTTCCTGCAGGAGCAGGCGTGGGAGGGTCCGTACAAGTGGCTGCTGCTGCCGCTCGGGGCCGCCGTGTTGTGGGTGTTCGTGGCGTGGGAGCGCCGTGTGGAGTCGCCGCTGGTCGACCTCACCCTGTTCAGGCTGCGGTCCTACGCGCTGGGCTCGCTGCTGGGCCTGGTGTACTTCGCGGGCTTCACCGCGATCTTCTTCATCTTCACCGTCTACCTGCAGAGCGGCCTGTCCTACACCGCGCTGCAGGCGGGCGTCGCCGTGACGCCGTTCGCGCTCGGCTCGGCGATCGCCGCGTTCGTGGGCGGCCGCCTGGTGGCCAGGTACGGCCGGGCGCTGATCGTCTTCGGACTCGTCGTCGTCTGCGCCGGCCTGCTGGCCTCCTGGCTGGCCGTCGAGCTGGTGCCGGGCCACTCGGCGGCCTACGCCACCGCCCTGCCCCTGCTGGTCGCGGGGCTGGGCAGCGGCCTGGTGATCGCGCCGAACCAGACCCTCGCGCTGGCCCAGGTGCCCTTCCAGCAGGGAGGCACGGCGGGCGGGGTGCTGCAGACGGGCCAGCGCATGGGCAACGCGGTGGGCATCGCCGCGGTCGGTTCCGCCTTCTTCGCGGCGGTGGCCCGCGACCACGGCGACTTCGCCGCCGCCTTCAGGTTCAGCCTGCTCGTCGTGCTCGTCTTCGTGCTGGGCGCCCTGGTGGTCGCGCTGGTGGACCTGCGGCTAGGCGCGCGCGAACGAGCTCACTGAAGCTCCTCGGCCACCGCCGCCGCGAAGGCGTCGATGTCGTCGGGGGTGGTGTCGAACGAGCACATCCACCGCACCTCGCCCGTCGCCGGATTCCAGGTGTAGAAGCGGAAGCGCTTCTGCAGCCGCTCGGTCACCTCGGCGGGCAGGACCGCGAAGACGGCGTTGGCCTGCACCGGGCGGACCACGGCCAGCCCCGGCAGGTCGCGCACGGCCTCGTGGAGCCGCCGGGCCATGGCGTTGGCGTGCCTGGCGTTGCGCTGCCACAGGTCGCCACCGAGCAGCGCCTCGAACTGCGCCGAGACGAAGCGCATCTTCGACGACAGCTGCATGAACGACTTGCGGATGTAGTCGACGCCCTTGGCCGCCGACGGGTTGAGCACCACGACCGCCTCGCCGTACAGCAGGCCGATCTTGGTGCCGCCGAAGGAGACCACGTCGACGCCCGCGTCGGTGGTCAGCGCAGCCATCGGCACGTCGAGGGCGGCCGCCGCGTTGGTGAGGCGGGAGCCGTCGAGGTGCACGGTGAGCCCGAGGGAGTGGGCGTGGTCGCACAGGGCGCGGATCTCGTCGGGGGTGTAGACGGTGCCGAGCTCGGTGCTGTTGGAGATCGACACCACGCCCGGCTGGGCGCGGTGCACGTCGCCGAAGCCCCACGCCTGCCGGTCGATCAGCCCGGGCGTGAGCTTGCCGTCGGGCGTGGCGACGGTGTGCAGCTTGATGCCGCCGACGACCTCGGGCGCGCCGCCTTCGTCGCAGTTGATGTGGGCGGTCTCGGCGCAGATGACCGCCTCCCAGTGGGAGGTCATCGAGCGCAGCGACACCACGTTGGCGGCGGTACCGTTGAAGACCGGGTAGGCCACCGCCGCGGGGCCGAAGTGCCGCTTGAAGACGTCCTGGAGCGCCTCGGTGTAGACGTCGTCGCCGTAGGAGACCTGGTGGCCGCCGTTGGCGGTGACGATCGCCTGGAGGATCTCCGGGTGCACGCCGGCGTAGTTGTCGCTGGCGAAGGCCTTCAGGTCGGGGTCGTGCCGGGGAATCACTGCGTGAGGTCCAATCGCGTGCCGTTGATCTGCGTGCCGGGCCGGTCGTACAGTCCGGCCACCGCATCGGCCAGCGTATTCACGTGCGTGAAGCCGGCGAACGCCGCCCCCGGCTTGGCGGCGATCATCGCGTCGTTCAGGAGCGCCTTGACGACGAGGATCGTCGCGGCGGCCGGGGAGTCGCGCAGCCCGTCGGCCAGCGACATGACCCAGGCCTCCGAGGCGGCCTTGGCCGCGGCGTAGCAGGCGCCGCCCGCGGTGGGCCGCTCGGCGGCCTTGGCGGAGACGATGACGAAGCGGCCCTTCTCGGACTTGCGCAGCAGCGGCTCGAAGGCCAGCGACACGTGCTGCAGGGTGCGCACCAGCAGGTCGTGCAGGGCGGTCCAGTCGTCCAGGTCGGTCTCGGCGAAGGTCTTGCCACCGCGCCAGCCGCCGACCAGGTGCACCACGCCGTCGACGCGGCCGTGCTCGGCTTCGATGCGCGAGGCCAGCTCCTGTACGGCGGAGCGGTCCAGCAGGTCGACGTCATCCTTGTCGACCGAGATGACCGTGTGCCCGTCCTTGGAGAAACGCGCCGCCACGGCCTGCCCGGTGGGGCCCGCCCCACCCGTGATGAGAATGATCATGCCCGGATCCCTCGCGTCGACTCCACCACTGCGGCGAGCTTACGACGCAGCGCGTCGTAGAACATGCTCAGGGGGAACTCGTCGGACAATACGGCGTCGACCATGGCCTTGTTCTCCGCGGGCAGTTCGCGCCGCTTCCATGCCGACATCGGGTGCGGCTCGACGTATTCGGCGACCAGCTCGTAGGCGGCCAGCCAGTGAGCGACCTTGGCCCGGTCGATGCCGTCGCGGTACAGCTTCTCGACCTCGCCGCGCAGGTCGGCGACGCCGTCGGCCACGCGCGCCCAGTCGATGGTCAGGCTGTTGTCGGTCCAGCGCACGATGTCGTTGCGGTGCAGGTAGGCGAAGAGCAGCTGCCCGCCGAGCCCGTCGTAGTTGCGCACCCGCTCGCCGGTGATCGGGAAGCGGAAGAGCCGGTCGAACAGGATCGCCAGCTGCACGAAGCGGGCGTGCGCCACGCCCTCGGCCTCCAGCTTGACCGCCTCGCCGTACGCGGTCAGGTCACAGCGCAGCTCCTCCAGGGCGTACATCCAGTACGGCTGGCGCTGCTTGATCATGAAGGGGTCGAAGGGCAGGTCGCCGTGGCTGTGGGTGCGGTCGTGGATGAGGTCCCACATCACGAAGACGTCCTGGGCGAGCTGCTGGGAGGCCAGCAGGCGCTCGGCGTCGGGCGGCAGGTCGAGCTTGAGGGTCTTCGCGGCGGCCTCGGACACGACGCGGAAGCGGGCGGCCTCGCGGTCGGCGAAGATGCCGCCCCACGAGAACTTCTCGGGCTTGGCCGCCACCGAGACGGTCTCGGGGAACAGCACCGCGGAGTGGGTGTCGTACCCGGCGGTGAAGTCCTCGAAGGCGATCGGGACGAACATCGGGTTGTCGTAGCCGGACGACTCCAGCTCGGCGATCCAGTCCGGCCAGATGGTGCGCAGCCAGACGGCCTCGAAGTTGCGGTCGGGGTTGCCGTTCTGGGTGTACATCGGGAAGAGCACGAGGTGCTCCAGCCCGTCGACGCGCTGGGTGTCGGGGTGGAACAGGTCGAGCGAGCGCAGGAAGTCGGGCACGCCCAGGTCCCAGTCGGCCAGGTCGGCGCGCACCTGCGCCAGGTAGGCCGCGTCGTGCGGGAAGTGGGGGGCCAGCTTCTCGACCGTGGCGGAGATGCGTCCGACGAGCTCGCGCGCCTGGCCATGGAGGGCGGGCTCGACGGAGCCGTCCTTGGCCTGCAGCGGGCGCAGTTCCTCGATCGCGGCCTTCAGCTCGCCGAACAGCGCCGCCTTGGCCGCGTCCTGCGAGCGGCCCGAGGTGCCGCCGGGCGTGCGCGCCGCCCAGGTCACGACGTTGCCCCAGAGGGCGAGGTGGTCGTAGTCGTCGATCGAGTCGTCGCCGAACAGGTCGGAGTCGGCGAACACCACGACCCGGCCCTGGCCGTACGGCAGGGCGACGGCCAGGGGCGCGCCCGCGGGCGAGGCCGTCGGTGAGGAGGCGAACAGGACCTGGGCCGACGGCGGCGCGACGAGTGTGCCGGCGCGGTAGAAGCAGGCCCGCGACGCCCCGGCGAGCAGGCCGCCGGAGCCGGGCGTGCCGAGCACCCAGGTGGCCACCTCACGGTGGGAGCGGGCGACGTCGCGCACGGTGGTGTGCTCGACGCCCACCCCGAACCGCTCCAGCAGCTCGCGCAGGTTGTTGCCGTACTTGTCCTGCTCCTCCTCGGCCAGCACGACCAGTCCGCCGCCGAGCCTGACGAACTCCTCGATGGAGTCGAGCTCGGCGGCCGTGTAGACGGGGCTGCCCGGCAGCACCTTCTCGAAGCGGGGGCCGGAGGGGTGGGTGATGACCAGGACGTCCTGGCCGTCCAGGTCGAGGCCGCCGGCGGTGACGCGGTGGCCCAGGCGGCGCAGGTGTCCCGCCGCGCGCGCGTAGCTGCTGTCGTCCGGGTGGCCGGGGTTCAGCTGCTCGGCCAGCTCGCGCCTGATGGTCCAGGCCTGACCGTGTGTCTCGTCGAACAACACGCGCGGAAACATAAATCCTCCTGCCAAATACGTCCAATGACGGAAAATATACACACAAAGAGGGGGTGGTCCGCCAGGTGTCCACCTGGTGGACGATGCCGAATAGGCCGGACGGGGGACGACGGCGCGGCGCCGGCGCGGCTACGGTCGCGCTCTATGTTTTCCGACCACATCACCTTCCGCCGGATCGCCTCCGGCACCCTGCTGATCGTCTCCCCGCTCCTGCAGGCGGTGGCCGTCACCGTCGACCCCGGAACGTGGGGCGACGACCGCGAGGCCGTCAGCTTCGGCGACAACCCCGCCCTGGCCCAGCTGCAGTCGGTGCTCTACCACTGGAGCTGGCTGCTCATGGGCATCGCCGTCATCGGGCTGGTCCACCTCACCCGGCGCACCCACACCAGGAGCGGCCACATCCTCGGCTCGATCACCGTGATCGGCTACCTGAGCCTGTCCGGCCTGCTGACCGTCGACCCGGTCGAATGGTGGCTCGGGCAGCACCACTCGCCCGAGGAGGCGGCGCGGATCTTCGAGGAGATGATGGCCCTGCCCGGTCCGACCTACGGCTTCCAGCTGCCGTGGATCTTCCTGGGCATGATCGGCCTACCCCTGCTGCTGGTGGTCGTCTGGCGGACCGGCTTCGTCGGCTGGTGGGTGCCGCTGCTGGCCGCCGTGGGCTACCTGGGCAGCTTCGCGGTGTCGTACGGCCCCGCGACGGTGCCCCTGTGGTGGGCTCCCGTCGTGGCCATGGGCTGGATCGGCGTGCGGATCCTGCGCATGGGCGACGAGGCCTGGGCCGCCCTCTACGCGCCCGGCCGCACCACGCCGGCCTCGTACGCGAAGACCACCGCCTGAGCCCGGTCGCGCAGGTGCAGCTTCATCAGCACCCGTGCCACATGGGTCTTGACCGTGGCGTCGCCGACGAACAGCTCCTGGGCGATCTCGGCATTGGTCAGCCCGCGCGCCAGCAGCGTCAGCACCTCCAGCTCGCGCGGCGTGAGGTCGTCGAGCTCGGGCGGCGGGGCGACCTCCGCCCGTCCGGCGAAGGAGGCGATGACGCGGCCCGTCACCGCCGGGTCCAGCAGCGCCTCGCCGGTGTGCACGACCCTGATCGACTCGATGAGCTGCTCCGGCGGCGAGACCTTCAGCAGGAACCCGCTGATGCCGGCGCGCAGCGCGGCGTAGAGGTTCTCGTCGGTGTCGAACGTGGTCAGGATGATGACGCGGGGCGCGCCCGGCTCGTCGAGGATCTGCGCGGCCGCGGAGATGCCGTCCAGGCGCGGCATCGTGATGTCCATGAGCACGATGTCGGGCCGGGTGCGGCGCACGAGGGAGACGGCCTCCAGGCCGTCGGAGGCCTCACCGACCACGGTCATGTCCGGCTCGTTGTCCACGACCATGCGCAGGCCCACCCGGACCATGGCCTGATCGTCTGCGATGACGACGCGAATACCCACGTAGGGAGGGTATTCGGGCGCGAGGCGCGGCGACAGGGCCGACGAGGCGCCGCCAAGCCCGCCACAAGTCAACCGCAAGTCAGATCAACCGGGAGCTGCTCCTGATCCGCTCCTGGGTGGTGTCGCTGCAGGCCGTCCCCGCGCAGAAGTACAGCATGAGCAGCCGCTTGCCCGGCCGGTCGACGACGTAGCCGGTGAACGACAGCGAGGAGGTGCGGCTCTTGCGGTCGACCATCGTGCCCTCGAAGCGGCGGGCCGCGGTCGTGGTGCCGAGGCTGTCGGTGACCGGCTTGACGCCGATCTCCACCTCGCCCGGCAGGATCGCGTCGAGCGCCCCCTTCAGCTGGGCCGCGTCGGCGTTGTAGTCGATGCCGTCGGCCAGCTGCACGTAGAGCCCGGTGACCGACTCCGGCTCCGACTTCATCAGCGCGGAGACGGGGGTCCAGTCGGCGCCCACACCGGCGAAGAAGAGCGTCTCGAACTCCTGCGCCTTCGGCGAGGCCACCGAGAACAGGTCCTCGTGGGTGCGGACGGTCCAGTCGGCCGGATGCTCGTAGGCCACCGGCGCGCCCGGATTGCCGGCGTAGGCGGTCCACTCGGGTTCTGAGCCGCCGCCGAGCCCGCCCAGGGCCAGCAGCAGGATGAGCGCCACCGCCGCCAGCGCGCCCACGACGGAGACCAGGATGATCGGTAGCCTGCCCGGCGGCTTGCGCACCGCGGGCACCGTCCCGAGGGTGGGGGCGGTGGCGGGGGCGATGCCGCTGATGGCGTCGCGCAGCGCCGTGACGAACGCGCTGCAGCTGGAGTAGCGCTGCTCGGGGGCCTTGGCCAGGGCCCTCATCATCACCGCGTCGACGGCCGGGGGCAGCTCGGGCCGCAGCTGCGACAGCGGCGCGGGCGACTCGGCCAGGTGCGCCCAGAGCAGGGCGATGTCGTTGTCGCGCTCGAACGGTAAGCGGCCGGTGAGGCACTCGTAGACCACGCAGGCCAGGGCGTACTGGTCGCAGCGGCCGTCGATGACCTCCTTGTTGATCTGCTCGGGCGCCATGTATCGGGGGGTCCCGATGAACTGGTCGGTCTGGGTCAGCCCGGAGATCGAGGTGCGGTGCTTGGTGATGCCGAAGTCGGTGAGGTAGACGTGGTCGCCCGCGACGAGGATGTTGGCGGGCTTGACGTCGCGGTGGATCAGGTCGTGGCGGTGGGCGACGTCGAGCGCCGCCGCCATCTGGGCGAACAGCGGCAGCGCGTGGCCCACCGGCAGCGGGCCGCGCTCGTGGATGAAGCGCCTCAGGTCGAGGCCCTCCACGTAGCGCATCGCGATGTACAGCACGCCGCCGGCGTCGGCGTTGGCCTCGTAGATCGGGATGATGTTGGGGTGTTCGATGCTGGCGACCGTGCGCGACTCCAGGATGAAGCGCTGGCGGAAGCGGTCGTCGACGCTGAGGATCGGGTTGAGGATCTTCAACGCGACCCGGCGGCTGAGCCGGGGATCGAGGGCCAGGTAGACGACGGCCATGCCGCCCTTGCCGATGACGTCCTCGATGTAGTAGCCAGCCACCTCCTGGCCGATGAGGGAGCGCTCGTTCACATGCATCACGTCTCGCTGGGGTGACCGCAGAACCCGCAGAACCGGTGTCCCCGGCCCAGCTTCGCCCCGCAGGCCGTACAGAAGATGGCCTCTTGCGCGGTGAGGACGGGCTGTGGCTGCTGCTGCAGAGCCTCCTGCAGCTGCGAACGGCGAACCACGACCGTCTCGTGCGCACCCTCATCGTAGGGCACCGGCGTGTGCGCCAGGGGTGGTGGAGGCGTGGTGACCGCGGAGGGCGGCACGGGCTGATCGGGGGTGCGCCGCCTGCGCCACAGCAGGAAGGCCCCGGCCAGGGCGGCCAGCAGCAGGACGGCGGCGGCCGCGGCGATGTAGGGCCACAGCGGCGTCGCGGCCTTGACCGGCTGGGCGGCGACCCGCTTGGTGCCGGCGTCCTCGGCGGTGCCGCGCTTGGCCAGCGAGGTCTTCAGGTGCTCGGCGGCCACCGTGTGGCCGGGGTAGAGCTCGAGCACGTGCTGGAAGCCGGGGGTGGCCTCGGCGTAGTACTTGGTGTGGAAGCGGGCCAGGGCGTGCTCGAAGGCCGCGTCGACCACGCCGCGCCTGGGCGGGACGTTGGCCTTGGTGAGGGTCGCGGAGATCTCGCGCACGCCGATCATGCGGGCGTCCTTGCCGCCGCCGATCAGCATGCCGACCACGTGGCCGTCCTTGTCGCCGATCACCGGCGCGCCGAGCAGGCCCTTGTCGGCGAGCGCGCCCAGTTTGACCGGCTCGTCGACCTTCTTCTGCGGGTCGGAGAAGGGCCGTCCGCCCTCGCCGGCGGCGCCGCCCTTGCCCAGGTGGGCGATCTCGGTGGTGATCTTCACATCGGCGGCGGGCTTGCCGAGGAAGCCGGCGATCGAGGTGGGGGCGCCCTCCTGGTCGGGCACCTTGTCGGCCAGCGGCGCGGTGGGCAGGCCCACGCCTCCGTCGGCGCGGCCGACCGGGGTCAGCACGGCGGGGGCGTCGGGCTTGTCGCCGGCCAGCGTGAGCACGGCGCCGTAGCCCTTGGGGTCGGGCGGGTTGATGTTGGGGAAGATCGTGATGGTCGGGGTGACCTCGACGATGCACGCCGAGGTGTCCTTCTCCGGCGTGTAGCACGACTGCAGGTGGTGGTTGAGTATGTCGTTCTTCACCGTGTGCTTGGCGAAGTCGGCCGGCACCTTCACCTTGTGGTGGTCGGCGAAGATCCGGTTGGCCGCGTAGATCGCGGCGTTCTGCTCGCTCTGGACGATCCTCGTCAGCGTGACGACGGCGCCCTCGGGGTTGACGATGAGGCCGGTGCCGGAACCCACGGGCACGTCGTAGCTGCGTTTGACCTTGACCACTTCGCTCACGTGGTCGAGGAGGGTGATGTCGACGCGTTGGCTGGCCTCGACGCGCACCACCGACGGGGTCACCAGGTCGGTGATCCCGCTGGGATGCTCGTGAGCCGTCGCGGGAAGCGCTCCCGTGGCAAGGAGCACGACCGCCAATGCGGTGGCTGACGCGGTGACTCGGACCATCTCTGTCTCCCCTGCAGAGCCTAGGACCAGGGTCCCAAGCGCCAAGCGTAAGTCAAGGGAGACAAGCGCTTGGTACGTGTTTTACCTTACTGCGATGGGTTCCCTGGCCATCGACGTGGGCGGCACCTTCACCGACGTTGTGTACAGCGCCGGCGCCGTCCGAGTCGCGAAAGTGCTTACCACTCACGACGACCCCATCGCCGGAATAGTTCACGGTGTTACCCAACTGGGCCCGATCGACGTCTCCCGGGTGGTCCACGCGACCACGCTGGCGACCAACGCCATCCTGGAGGGCAAGGGGGCACGCGTCGCCTTCGTCACCACCCGGGGCTTCCGTTCCCTGATCCCCCTGGGACGCTACGCCCGCGTCGAGGAGGACCGCTACGACCTGCGCTTCACTCCCCCGCGGCTCGACGTGGAGTGCTTCGAGGTGACCGAGCGCGTCGGGCCGCGCGGCGAGGTGCTCACGGAGCTCGACCACGACTCGGTGCGGCAGGCGGCCCGCGCCATCGTGGAGCGCGGCCTGACCTCGGCCGCGGTCTGCCTGCTGCACTCCTACGCCAATCCCGCCCACGAGCAGCGGGTCGCGCGGGTGCTGCGCGAGCATCTGCCCTCCGTCGTCGCCTCGTGCGAGATCTGGCCGGAGATCCGAGAGTACGAGCGCGCCACGACCACGATCGTCTCCGCGCAGATCGGCCCGCTCATGACCGCGTACCTGTCGCGGCTGCGCTCGGCGCTGGCCGGGCTCGGGATCACCGCCCCGGTCTACGTGATGGACTCGGCGGGCGGCGTCGTCTCGGCCGACCTGGCCGCGCGGCGCGCCGTCTCCACCGTCGAGTCTGGCCCGGCCGCCGGGGCGCTGGCTGCTGTGCCGTACGGGCCGGCCATCGCCTTCGACATGGGCGGCACCACCGCCAAGGCCTGCGTGGTGCGCGACGGGCGGCCCGCGATCACCCACGAGTTCCACGTCGGCGGCAAGGGCAGCTTCGGCGGGCGCCGGGCGGGCACCGGCCTGCCCATCAAGACGCCCGCGGTCGACCTGGCCGAGGTCGGCGCGGGAGGCGGCAGCATCGCCTGGTTGTCGTCGGGCACGCTGCGGGTCGGGCCGCTCTCGGCCGGTTCGTCCCCCGGGCCCGCCTGCTACGGCCTGGGCGGCGCCGAGCCCACGGTCACCGACGCCAACCTGGTGCTCGGCTACCTCGGCACGGCCTGCCTGCCCCTGGACCCCGCCCAGGCGCACAAGGCCGTGGACCGCATCGCCGGGCCGCTCGGGGTCTCGCGCGAGGAGGCGGCGCTGGCCGTCTACGACATCGTCTGCGCCTCCATGGCCTCGGCGGTCGAGGTCGTCACCGTGCAGCGGGGCGTCGACCCGCGCGGCCTGTCCCTGGTCGCCACCGGCGGCGCCGGGCCCATGCACGCGTGCCGGGTCGCGGAGCGCTTCGGGATCTCGCACGTCATCGTGCCCGCGCACTGCGGCGTCGCCTCGGCGGCCGGCCTGCTGGCGGGGTCGTTGTCGACCTCGCGGGTGCGCACGCAGCTCGGGGTCGAGGACCCGTCCGCGATCTTCGCCTCGCTCGCCGCCTCGGCCGCCGACGACCTCGGCGTCTCGCTCGGCGACCCGTCCGTCTCCGTGGGCCGCTCCGCCGACGTGCGCTTCGCCGGGCAGTCGCACGACCTGACCGTCGACTGGTCGCAGGCGCCGGAGGAGCTGGCGCGCAGGTTCTTCGCCCGCTACGAGGAGGTGTACGGCATCGCGCAGGAGGGCGCCGTGGAGGTCGTGTCGTACCGGGTGCGGCTGACGCGCCACTTCGACGAGCCGCCCGCCGAGCCGCCAGCCGAGCCACCGGCACAGCCGCCCGACGCCGCCCCGCCCGTCCCCGCGACCAGGCCCGCCTTCTTCCCCGAGCTCGGCGGCACCGTCGACGTCCCGGTGCTGGCCAGGGAGCACCTGACCGTCATCACGGGCCCGGCCGTCGTCGAGGACCCCGAGTCCACCATCGTCGTCCCGCCCGGCTGGACGGCGGCCACCGACCGGACGCGTGCCGTCCACCTGAGAAGAGGCGGCGATGCCTGACGCCCTGACCGCGCAGGTCCTGCGCAACGCCCTGGTGGTCGCCGCCGAGGAGGCGAGCATCGTGGTCGTGCGCTCGGCCTACTCGACCTTCATCGTCGAGGGCTCCGACGCCTCGGCCGCCGTCCTCGACGCAGGCGGGCGCCTGATCGCCCAGTCGATGGCCACCACGCTGATGAACAGCATGGCCCTGGCCACCGCGCTGCCCGAGGTGCTCAAGGACATCCCCGCGCACACGATGGCCGAGGGCGAGGTCTACGCGCTCAACGACGCCTACCGGGGCGGCGTGCACACCAACGACCTGCTCGTCTACCGCCCCGTCTTCGTCGGCGGCAGCCCGCGCTACTTCACCGCCACGATGATCCACGTCTCCGACCTGGGCGGGCTGTCGGCGGGCGGCATGGCGCCGCTGGCCACCGACATCTTCCTGGAGGGGCTGCAGCTCCCGCCGGTCAGGCTGGCCACCTCGCGCGGGGTGGAGCGCGAGATCGAGGCGATCCTGCGCGCCAACAGCCGCACGCCCGACAAGGTGATGGGCGACGTGCGGGCGCTGATCGCGGGCACGGCCGTCGCGGCCAGGCGGCTGGAGCGGCTCATCGACGAGTACGGCGAGGCGGGCCTGGAGGAGGGCGTCGACGACTACCTGCGCCACACCGAGGAGCGCACGCGGGAGGCGATCGCGCTGCTGCCCGAGGGGCGGTTCGAGTCGAGCTACCTCATCGACGACGACGGCATCGACCACGACAGGCCGCATGCCGTACGGCTCGCGCTGGAGATCGGGGGCGGGCGTGTCCTGGCCGACTTCACGGGCACCGATCCCCAGGTCCCGGCGGCGATCAACGCCTCGGCCTCGCAGTCGCTGGCCGCCGCCGTGTTCGGGGTGCGCTGCTTCCTCGACCCCACGATCCCGATGAACGACGGGTGCCTGCGCGCGATCGACATCCACCTGCCGCGCGGCTCGCTGCTGAACGCCACTCCCCCGCACCCGTGCGGCGGGCGGTTCGTCCCCATCTACGCGGCCATGGAGGCCATCTTCCAGGCCCTGTCGCAGGCGGTGCCCGAGCGGGCCATCGCGCCCAGCGGCATCCTGCAGCCGTTCTCGATCGCGGCGGTGGGCGCGCCGTACTGGATCCACCTCGCCTACGACTTCGGCGGAGTCGGCGCCAGGCCTGGACTCGACGGGCCCGACGCGACGGGCGTGCACTTCGGGATCGGGCGCAACTCGGTGCCGCAGGTGGAGCCGGTCGAGAGCCGCTGCCCGCTGATCGTGGAGTCGATCGAGATCATCGAGGGCTCCGGCGGCGAGGGACTCCACCGGGGCGGGCGCGGGTCGCGCACGGTCTACCGCTTCCTGGCCGACGCGCACGTGACCACCCGGGGCGACCGGCTCAGGCACGCGCCGCCGGGACGTGACGGCGGCTCCCCTGGTCGCCTCGGCGGCTTCTTCAAGCGGCATCTCGACGGCACGCTGGAGCGGCTGCCGTCGAAGGCCAACAACGTGCGCTTCGCGGCCGGCGAGGCCTTCGTGGTGGAGACGACGGGCGGAGGCGGGCTCGGCACTCCCCGCTAGGGGGCGGGCTCGATCGGGCGGGCGAGCGGCTCGTAGTCGATGCGCTGGGCCACCCTGCGCCAGTCGTCGGCGCCCTGGCGCACCGCCCGGTGGACCGCGCGGGCCAGGCGCGCGCCCCACACCGAGCGCGGGCCGCCGAACAGCTCCTGCTCCCCCTCGGCCCGCACCGCGACGCACACCGCGTCGGAGGCGGTGCCGGTGCCCGGATAGCCGACCTCGGCCAGCGCCTGGCACTTGGCCTCCGTCACCGTCATCACGGTGTTGACCAGCGCGGCGTCCGACATCGCGACGGGCAGGAAGGCCACGATGTTGATCGTCCCCACCCGTGTCGGGCGCAGCTCGGGGTCGGCCGTCCCGGCGGGCGCGGCCGCCCAGGTGGGCACCCGCAGCCCGACCGTGGCCACGACGGAGACGTCCTCGTCGTCGACCGCCACGTAGCGCGAGACGTACGCGGCGGTCATCATGCCGACGCCCGGCCCGCCGGGCGCGAGCGACAGCAGGTGGTCGACCGGGTCCATGCGCGAGTAACCGGCGACGACCTGGGCGTTCAGCACCCACGACACCGGCCCGATGCCGCCGCCGACCATGGCCGACGAGATCGCCCGCCAGCCCGGCTCCAGCTCCCACAGCAGCGCGCCGAGCTCGGCGCCGTCCTCGTCGCGGTACGACAGGTTCACGGTCCTCCCCTGACCAGGTGGACGACGGGCCGCCCGTCGGGGCCCGGCTCGATCTTCACATGGGCGCCGAAGTGCCGCGAGACCAGCGCCTCGGTGAGCACCTGGGCGGGCCGTCCAGAGGCGGCCGCGCGCCCGGAGGCGACCAGCAGCAGCGAGTCGGCGTACTGCGCGGCCACGCTGAGGTCGTGCAGCGTGGTGAGCACGGTCAGCCCGTCGGCCAGCCGCAGCCGGTCGACCAGCTCCAGCACCTGCTGCTGGTGTCCCAGGTCGAGAGCGGTGGTCGGCTCGTCGAGCAGCAGGATCGGCGCCTGCTGGGCCAGCGCCCTGGCCAGCACCACCCGCTGGCGCTCGCCGCCCGACAGGTGCGCCAGCGGCCGGGCGGCCAGCTCGGTCAGGTCCAGGCGCTCCAGCACCGAGCCGGTGACCTCGCGGTCGTGGCGGCTCTCCCGCCCGAGATAGGGGATGTACGGCGTGCGGCCCAGCAGGGCGTAGTCGAAGACGGTCATGTCGGGCGGCAGCAGCGGCGACTGGGGCGCGTAGGCGATGAGCCTGGCCCGGCGGCGCGGCTTGATCGTCTCAGTCTCCAGGCCGTCGAGCGTGACGGTGCCGCCGTGCCGTACCAGGCCCATGATCGCCCGCAGCAGCGTGGACTTGCCCGCGCCGTTGGGCCCGATGACCGCCAGCCACTCCCCGCGCGCCACGTCGGCCCGCACGTCGTGCAGGACCTCGCGGGACCCGAGCGTCACCGACAGCCCCTGGACGGAGATCACACCGACACCTTCCTGGTCGTACGGAGCACGGCGACGAAGAAGGGCGCTCCCACGAACATGGTGACGACGCCGATGGGCAGCTCGGCGGGCGCCATGACGGTCCGCGCGAACAGGTCGGCGACCACCAGGAAGGCGGCGCCGACGATGAGCGACATCGGGAGCACGACGCGGTAGCTGCCCCCGAACACGCGGCGCACCGCGTGCGGGATGACGATGCCGACGAAGCCGATCAGCCCGCTCACCGCGACCGCGGCGGCGGTGGCCAGCGAGGCGGCCAGCAGCACCACCAGCCGCACCCGCGAGGCGCGCACGCCGAGGCTGACGGCCTCCTCCTCGCCCACCGACAGCACGTCGAGCATGCGGCCGTGCAGCAGCATCACGACCGCCGAGACCAGGGCGTACGGCAGGACGAGGGCCAGCTGGTCCCAGCCGCCGCCGAGATCGCCCATGATCCACGCGTAGATGCGCTGCAGCTCCTCGACCTTCAGCTGCTGGACGAAGGTCTGGATGGCGGTCAGGAACGAGGTGACCGCGACTCCGGCCAGCACCAGGGTGGCGGTGCCGCCGGACCGCCCGGCGGTGTTGCCGAGCGCGTAGGCGAGCATGACGCCGCCGATGGCGCCGGCGAAGGCCGCCACCGGGATCGACAGGGGCGCGCCGGGGAAGGCGACGATGACGAGGGTGACGGTCAGCCCGGCCCCGGCCGCCGCGCCCAGCAGGTAGGGGTCGGCGAGCGGGTTGCGGAAGACGCCCTGGTAGCCGGCTCCCGCGATCGCCAGCAGGCCGCCGACGGCGGCGGCGATGAGCACCCTGGGCAGCCGCAGCTCCCACAGCAGGCCCTGCTCGACCGGGGCCAGGCCGGAGTCGACGTCGACGAAGGGCAGCCAGTCCAGGCATTGCAGGACCACCTGCCAGGGGGAGATGTCCGCCGCGCCTCCGAGCAGCCCGGCGATCATCGAGGCGGCCAGGACCACGACGGCCCCGGCCGCCATCAGCGGCCGGACCCGGCTCACCGCGGCTCCCGCTGGCGGGGCCGGTCGGCCGCGAGCATCAGGCGGCCTTCCCCACCGCGTCGGCGATGTTCTTGGCCAGGTCGACGATGCGCGGGCCCCAGCGGGAGGCGATGTCGTCGTCGAGCTGGATCACCTGGTCGTTCTTGATCGCCGACAGCTTCGACCAGCCGGGCCGCTTGGCCAGGGTCTCCTTGCTCTGCTGGCAGCACTTGACGTCGGCCAGGAAGATCAGCTGCGGGTCGGCCTGGGCGACGAACTCGGCCGACAGCTTGGGGTAGCCGCCCGCGGCGTCGGGCGCCTTGTCGGCGATGTTCTCCAGGCCGAACAGGGAGTAGATCTGGCCGATGAAGGTGGTCGACGTCGCGGCGTAGGGGGTCTGGTCGAGCTCGTGGTAGTAGGTGAGCTTCTTGTCCTTCTGCGCGGCCTGGGCGAGCTCGGTGAGCTGGCTCTTCATGGTGTTGACGAGCTCCTCCGCCTGGTCGCCGTTGCCGGTGGCGGCGCCGAGGTCGAGGATCTCGTCGTAGGCCTCCTCCAGTTTCATGGCGGCCGGCTCCAGCAGCACGGGCACGTTGAGCTTGCCCAGCTCGGCGACGATCTTGTCGGTGTCGTTGGCGACGACGACGAGGTCGGGCTTGTGCGCGACGATCGCCTCGACGTTCGGCTTGTAGCCCGACAGCGCGGTCTTGGGTGCCTCGGCGGGGAAGTTCGACTGGTCGTCGGCGGCGACGACCTGGGCGCCCGCGCCGATGGCGAAGAGGGTCTCGGTCGCGGTGGGCGACAGCGAGACGATCCGCTCGGGCTTCTTGGCGATGGAGACCGAGCCGTTGCCCGCCTCGACCGTCACGGGGAAGGCGGCGGCCGGGGCCTCGCTGGAGGGGGCGGGGGCCGGGGCGGAAGTGGCGGCGGAGGCCGACGGGCTGGGCGCGCTCGCGCTGTTCTGGCCGCAACCGGCCAGAGCGAGGGCACCCAGCATCAGGCCCGCGAAGACCTTTCCTACGGGTCTCACGAGTAGTCCTTTCACTGCTGGAACCGAGAGACCCGCGTTGAAGCGACGGATCACCCTTTTCCACGAGGGTTGATGACGTCAGCGCGGAGGCAGGCGACCTGGCTATGACAGTTGCGGGACAGCGCCGGATTCGCACCGGACTTCGCTGCAGCTCTGCGCGTCAGACAAACGCTATCAATTCTCCGAAGTGGTCTTACGTCAAGAGCTGCCTCTCGGCGTCGGCGAGGATGCGCTGCAGGTGCAGACCGCGCCGGGCGTCGAGCTCGTGGCCGCCGCCCTGCCGCACGGTCTGGGCGAACTCCTCGGCGACGACGTCGAGCGGGTCGTCGTCGGAGTGCCCGAGGGTGACCAGTCCTTCGCGGCCGACGATGACGAATCGTTGCGTCTCCGCCTTGGACGCCTGGCACAACGACACCTCGGAGACCGCGCCGGACTCGTGCTCCAGCAGCAGGCCCACCCAGCGCAGCGGGTCGCCGTGAGCGCGCACCGAGGTGATCGTGCCGAGCGCGGCGTCCATGAGGTCGACCACGTGCGGCGCCACGTCGAGGATCGCGCCGCGCTCCAGCCGCCACGGGGTGGCGAAGTCGCCGCCGAGCAGGGCGCCGGAGACGCTGATCGCCTGGCCGCCGAGCGGCTCGATGGACCGGCAGGCGGCCAGGAACTCCCTGGTCGCCCGCGCGTAGCGCATGGTGAGGATCATCTGCGAGGCGACGCCCGTCTCGGCGATCACCCCGGCCAGCCGCTCGGCGTTCTCCAGCGAGTCGGCCAGCGGCTTCTCCAGCAGCAGGGCCTTGCCCGCCCTGGCCGCCCGCTCCGCCAGCTCCGCCTGCACGCCGGGCGGCACGCAGAACGCGACCGCCTCGCAGACCTCGAACAGCTCCTCGATCCGCTCGTAGACCGGCACGCCCAGCCGCGCGGCCACCTCGGGCCTGCGCGCCCACACGCCCGCCAGGCGGGTGTGCGGACCGGCCTTCAACATCGGCGCGTGCGCGAGCTCAGCCCACGGACCCGCCCCCACCAAACCCACAGATACTGGCTCCACGAGTTTTGAGTATGGCGTACTCATGTCCGCGGCCCCCGACCGAGTGACCTTGATGCCATGACGAGTCTCGACACCACGTCCAGGTCGGGCGCCGACACCTTCGCCCGCTACGCCATGGTCGCCTCGGCGTTCCTGATGCCGCTGCTGTTCGTGCTGCTCCTGGTCACCGCCCCGCCCGGGGTGACCGAGGAGGGGCAGCCGTACGTCCAGAACTTCTACGACAACCTCGGCTCCTACCCCATGCAGTCGTGGATCAGCGCCCTGGCGATGGTCCTGACCGTTCCCGCGCTCTTCGGGGTCGCCCGCGTGGCGCGCGCGGGCAGGCCGGCGCTCGGGCTGGTCGGCATGATCATGGCCTTCTCCCTGGCGCTCCCGCTGTCGGGCAACACCGACGACACCCTCTACGCGGCCAGCAAGGCGGGGCTGGACGTGACGACCGCGACCCGGCTCTACAACGCCGAGATGAACGACCTGCCCACCTCGCCCCTGGGCCTGGTGTGGTTCGCCGGGCTGCTCGGCCTGGTGATCCTCGGTGTGGCCGTACTGCTCGGCAGGACGGGTCCCGCCTGGGCGGCGATCACGCTGATCGTGGCGCCCTTCCTGGTCCCCGTCGCCTGGTTCGCCGGGCTCGGCAACGTGTTCGCCGCGATCGCCTGGGCCGCGCTGGCGGCCGGCATGGGCGGCGTCTCCCTGGGACTGCTCAAGCGTTAGGCCCACTCCACCGGCAGGGCGGCGAGCGCCCGCCCGACGAGGGAGGTGCGGTAGACGACCGGCTGCTCGACCAGTCTCAGACCGGGCAGCCGGTCGCCGAGCACCTCCAGGGCGGTGCGCAGTTGCAGGCGGCCGAGCGCGGCGCCCACGCAGAAGTGGATGCCGTAGCCGAAGACCAGGTGGGCGTCGGCGTTGGGCCGGTCGATCACGAACCGTCCCGGCTCGGGGAAGACGGTCTCGTCGTGGGCGGCCGAGTCGGTCGACAGCAGCACCAGCGAGCCACGCGGGATCGTGACGCCGTGCAGCTCGATGTCCTCCGTCGCGTAGCGGAAGGAGCCGAGCGAGGCGCCGTCGATGCGCATGCACTCCTCGACCGCTCCCGCCAGCCGCTCGCCCGGCACCGGCCAGACGCCCTCGCGCAGCAGCCGCAGCACGCTGTTGCCGAGCTGGTTGGGGACGGTGTCGTTGCCGCCCAGCAGGATCGTGGAGATCAGCTCCACCACCTCGCGGTGCGACAGCTCGCTGCCGGTCATCAGGGTGACGAAGTCGTCGCGCGGGTCGTCGCGGCGGGCGGCGACCAGGCGGTCGACGTAGGCGAGGTAGGTCAGGAAGCCGTCGGCGAGTTCGAGCTGGCGCTCGGGCGGCTGCGGCGACAGGAACAGCTGGAACCAGTCCTTCACCCTGGCCTGGACGAAGGCCTCGTCCTCCTCCGGCACGCCGATGAAGCGGGCGGTGAGCTTGACCGAGGGCTCGTGTCCGAGCTCGGTCACGAAGTCGGCCTTGCCCTGCGGTGCGACGCGGTCGAGCAGCCGCTCGTTGAGCTCGCGGAACCGCCGTTCCAGGTTGGCGACCGCGCGCGGGGTGAAGGCGCGCGAGACCGAACGGCGCAGCCGGGTGTGGTCGGGCGGGTCGACGTTGGCGACGAAGCTCGACAGGAACGAGCCGTGCTCGCCCAGCCTGGCCTTGGTCTCCTCGGTGAGGCTGCGCGAGATCGTCAGCGAGCCCTTGGAGGAGAAGCGGCGCGGATCGGCGTAGGCGCCGCGCACGTCGCTGTAGCGGCTCAGCACGTAGGCGCCCAGGTGCTCGCTGCGGAAGACCGGGTGCTCGTGGCGCAGCGTGCGCAGGAAGTCGTACGGCGCGGCGACGTGCCAGTCCGAGGAGACGTCAAAGTCCACCGAGGATCCTCCGGGGGTTGTCGACGAGCATCTGGGTGATCTGCTCCTCCGTGACGCCGCGCTTGCGCAGCTCCGGGAGCACGTCGCGGGAGATGTGCAGCAGGTGGTAGTCCGGATGGCGCCGCCGCACGACGTCGGCGTCGAAGCGGTCGTTGAAGCAGTAGGAGTCGTGGCCCAGCACCAGGCGTCCCGCGTGGCCGCGCTCGCACAGGGTCACCAGCGTCGACACGCGGTCCTCGAAGGAGCAGAAGGTGTCGATGCCGAAGCGGTCCATGCCGAGCGAGGAGCCGGCCGCGAGCAGCTCCTCCAGGTAGGCCAGGTTCGTGGAGTCGCCCGCGTGGCCGATCACCACGTTCGCCAGGTCGACGCCGCACTCGGCCAGCAGCCGCTGCTGCTCCAGGCCGCCCGGCTCGCTGCTGTGGGTGGTGATCGGCGCCCCGGTCTCCAGGTGCGCCTCGGCCACCGCGCGGAAGACCCGCTCGCAGCCGCGCGTCATGCCGGGCTTGTCGGTGGCGCACTTGAGGATGGCCGCCTTGACCCCGGTGCGGCCGATGCCCTCGGCGATGTCGCGCACGAAGAACTCCGCCAGCCGGTCGGGGCCGCCGAACAGCGAGCCTGGACCGCGGTTGCCGAAGTAGGGGGGCAGCGCGTCGTAGGTGTACAGGCCGGTCGCGGCCACGATGTTGACCTCGGTGAGCGCGGCGACCTCCTGCACGGCGGGGACGTAGCGCCCCAGCCCGACCACGGTCAGGTCGACGATGGTGTCGATGCCCTCCGCCTTGAGGGCGTCGAGCTTGGCGGCGGCCTGCCGTACGTCGCGCCGCTCGGGGATGTCGGGCCAGTTCCACAGGATCTCGGGGCTGAGGCCGAAGACGTGCTCGTGCATGAGCGTGGCGCCGAGGTCGGCGACGGGGCCCCTCACGGTCTCAGGCACGGGAACCTCGGGTGGTCGAAGGGCTGGTTGACCTTGAGCTCCAGCTCGTCGGTCTGCTTGTACGGCGCGCCGGTGTAGAGGGTCTCGGCGTCGAAGTAGGTCGCGGTGAACGACAGGCGGGTCCCGCTGCCCCGGTTGGCGGGGGCGCCGTGCACGGTGAGGCTGTGGTGCACGGTGGCGTCGCCCGCGGCCAGGTCGAGCGGCGACGAGAGGGCGAGGTCCCGCAGCCACGGGTGGGCGGTGAGCTGGTCGTCGCCTTCGCGCACGAAGCTGCGCCCGAGCAGGCCGTGGGCGTGCGAGCCGGTGTAGAAGCGCAGCGACCCCATCGCGGCCGGCACGTCCACGAGCGCCACCCAGAGGGTGAGCATGGCCGAGCGGTCCATCGGCATCCACGGGAAGTCCTGGTGGAACTCGGTGGCGCCGTGTTCGCCCGGCTCCTTGACGAGCAGGTTGGTGACCTGGACCCGCACCGCCTCCACGCCGCGCAGCAGCCGGACGGCGTTGGGGCCGAAGGAGGTCATCAGCCCGGCGAAGCGCTGCTCCTCCAGCGCCACGTCGCGGCTCTGGCCGAAGGCCTCGTCCACCAGCGTGACGTGGGCCGTGGAGCGGGCACGGAGCCGTTCGATCGCGCGTTCGCGCAGCTCGCCCACCTCCTCGACCAGTCCGGGCAGGTGCACCCAGCCGTCGCGCCTGAAGGCGGCGACCTCGTGGTCGGTGACATCGCGCATGGCGTCCAGTGTTGCGCGTAGCAAGCGCTTGGTAAAGTCCGGGCATGCGGCGCTTCCGATTCGCGGCGGTCCTGCGTTCAGCGGCCTCCGCCAAGCAGTGGTCCGAGCAGGCGAGGCGGCTGGAGTCGACCGGCTTCGACGCCCTCTACGTGCCCGACCACCTCGTCGGCGACCGGCTGGCGCCGATGGTCGCCCTCACCGCGGCCGCCTGCGCCACGACCACGCTGCGCGTCGGCACGCTGGTGCTGGCCAACGACTTCCACCATCCCGCCGTGCTGGCCAAGGAGGCCGCCACCCTGCACCTGCTCTCGGAGGGCCGCCTGGACCTGGGGCTGGGCACCGGCTGGCTCGCGCAGGACTACGCGGGCTCCGGGCTGGCCTTCGACCCTCCCGGCGTGCGGATCTCGCGCCTGGCCGAGGCGATCACCGTGCTCAAGGGACTGTGGTCGGGCGAGCCGCTCACCTTCCACGGCGAGCACTACCGAATCGAGGCGCTGCGCCAGCAGCCGTCGGGGCGGCCCAGGCTGCTGCTCGGCGGGGGCGGCCGCCGCCTGCTGGAGCTCGCCGCCCGCGAGGCCGACGTGATCAACCTCGCCTCGCGGGTGCTGCCCGACGGCAGCGGGCCCGACCCGGCCGACACCGGCTTCGCGGCCAAGGTCGACCTGCTGCGTACGGCGGAGCGCTACGACGAGCTGGAGCTCGGCACCAGCGTGCTCCAGGTCGGCGACGCCCGGCCAGGACGGTCGTGGAGCTTCGCCCAGGGGTCGGCCGGCTCGCCGCAGGTCCTGCCCGGCACCACGCGGGACGTCGCCGACAAGCTCCGTCACTGGCGCTCGGAGCACGACATCTCCACCTACGTGCTGCACTACGACGACGACCTGGACAGGTTCACCCCCGTCGTGGAAGAGCTGAGCGGCACGTAGATGATGGAGCCATGAACGAGATGTTGCTGCTCAGGCATGGTGAGACCGAGTGGAGCAAGAACGGGCGCCACACCGGCCGCACCGACCTGCCCCTGACCGCCAACGGCGAGTCGCAGGCCAAGCTGCTGAGGCCGGTGGCGCGGGCGCACGATTTCGCCCTGGTGCTGGTGAGTCCCGCTGCACGTGCACGCCGCACGGCGGACCTGGCCGGGCTGACCGATTACGAGATCGAGCCCGACCTGTGGGAGTGGGACTACGGCGACTACGAGGGCATCACCACCCCGGTGATCAGGGAGTCCAGGCCCGGGTGGTACCTGTGGGACGACGGCGTGCCGGGCGGTGAGAGTGCCGACGACGTCGGTGCACGTGCAGATCGGGTGATCGCCCGCGTGAAGGACGTGGAGGGTGACGTCGCCGTCGTGGCGCACGGTCATTTCCTGCGGGTCTTCACCGCGCGCTGGCTGGGGCTGCCCGCTGCCGACGGCCGGTTCTTCCGCCTCGACACCGGCACCTACTCCCGGCTGGGCCACGAGCACGCCAGGGAGGTCGTGCTGACCTGGAACGCCCCCGTGACGAGCTGATCAGCTGACCTCGATGCGGGTGGCCGCGTCGTGCAGGCTGCGCGAGACCAGCCAGCCGCGCAGCGAGCCGAGCGCGGGGTCGAACTGACCGGGCCGCTCCCACAGGTGCGCGAACAGCTCCTGGGTGATCGTCTCGGCCAGTCCCTCGCTGCCGGTGACCCGCAGGGCCACGCCGTACACGAAGGGGCTGTGCAGGTCGTACAGCTCGGCCAGGGCGTCGAGGTCGCCCGCCACCAGGCGGATGTGCAGCGCGTGGTCGTCCATCAGTCACATCCCAGCCTGGAGGCGGCCCAGACCACCTCGTGGGCGAGCGCGGCGCGGCCCTCCGCCTCGTAGGGGAAGTCGTCGGGCGGCACGCGGCCGGCCATCAGGCGGCAGAATCCGACGGCGTCGGCCCTGAGCGTGAGTGCCAGCGGCACCCTCCGGCCGGGCACCTCCGACAGCGAGACCGTCCAGGTGCCGCCGCCGGGACCGAGCAGCGAGATCATCACCGCGACGTCGCGCGGCGGACCCTGGCGGGCCCTGGGCAGCTTCGGGATCGCGAAGCCGGCGATGCGGCGCACGTGATCGGGATCGGGCGCCGTCAGCGGCCGGGCGAGCGCGGTGCGGATGTCGTCGGCGTGGGTCCACGTCTCGAAGGCCCGCTGCACCATCGCCGCGCGCAGGGAGCCGCGGGCGGGCGAGCGGCCCGCCAGATCCACCTCGACCTCCAGGAGCGGCCCGGCGTTGCGGGAGAAACGTTCGAGCAGCGTGGTGGCCTGGCCGCGCCACAACCGGGGCCACGGGCCGTCGGGCACGCCCATGAGCGCGGCCACCGGGCGGTCGTTGGCGGCCAGGTGCTCGACCATGCCGCGCACCGTGCCGTGCTTGACGACCGGCGCGCTCCACTCGTCGTCGCTCAGCTCCGTGAGCAGTTCGTCCATGAGGGCGAGCTGGGCGGCGTACGGCACCGCGGCCTCGACGACCTCGGGCCTGGCCGGCGGCCTGACGCGCCTGGCCTTGGACAGCACCGCCTCGCGCAGGCGCGGCGGCGGGGCTGCCTCCTGCTCCAGGACCCCTATCGACGCCAGCGCGAGAGCGCACTCCGGGCAGTCGGGGCCGTGCCGCGGCGGCTGCGGCTGCCCGTTCCGCCAGTATTCGTCGGCCATGTGTGCCTCCGCCTGCCGACGCTACCCGCTAGCCGGGCGCAAGGCGAGAGCCGGGGAAGGGCGCGAGCAGGGTCTCGCGCCACGGGCCCTCCAGGTAGTCGCGGGCACGCTTGGACCAGTCGAGCAGGCGGGGGTCGGCCGCCACCTCGTCGTCGAGCCCGAGCGCGGCGTCGCGGGCGCGCTGCACGGCCAGGTGGGCGTCGATGGTGGTGCCCCACAGCGTGACGACCTCGTTGTCGCACATCAGCACCTCGTACAGGCCCACCAGGTCGTGGCCGTGCTCGCGCAGCACCGGCAGCCGTTCCTCGCGCACGGCGGCCAGGTAGTCGAGCGCGGCGCCCGGCCGGACGGTGGCGCTCTCGTAGAGGTAGAGGGGCCTGACGGTGTCGCCCAGCCCCGGGGTGCCGTGCACGGCGCCGAGCGGCCGGGAGAAGGCGGAGAAGCGCAGGTCGTCGATGTCGGACAGGAACAGCTTGTCGTCGACGCCGTCGTAGATCTCCAGCATCTGGCGCCAGCCTCCGTCCCAGCCCCCGTGGCAGTGCCAGAGCGTGACGGCCTTGAACTGCTGGTGCCCGGTGATGCCGACGGCGTAGAAGGCTCCCACCAGGTCGATCTCGCGGGATCTGATGGACATGCCCTCGGTGAGCGTGTGGCGCTGGAGGTTCTCGTCCTCGCGTTTGTAGCGGGTGAGCCAGGTCAGGTATTCGAGGGGCCTGCGGGAGTTCATGGGCCGGAAGTCGACTTCTTCGATCAGGTAGATCCCGCGGCGCATCGGCGGCCCTCCTCGCTGGATTTGACCAAGCGATTGCTAGGCTACCATCGGCTGCGGCCCCCGTCCGGTCAGCCACTCGAGCACCTTGCGGTGGCCGCTGGCGGCCTCCTCGTACTGTCCCCAGTGCCAGTAGCGCGGCTGGTCGCGCAGGCCGGTGACCCAGGTGCGATAGGAGACCCGCTCGGAGTCTGAGGCGATGCCGTAGGTGCGGACCACGACCTTGCCGCCGGGGGCGATCAGGACGTCGTCGGCTATGGGATAGAGCGTCATCTGGTCGAGCATGGACTCGATTGTGCCGCTGACCTGTTACGCGACCGGCGCACCCGCGTTAAGCGGATGCGCCGGGCTGTTAACACGCAGTTACACCAGGAGGGTGTCGAACTCCCCGTCCTTGACCCCGAGCACCAGGGCCCGCATCTCTGCTCGGGTGTAGATCAGCGCGGGACCGTCGGGGAAGCGCGAGTTGCGGACCGCGATCGCCCCGTCGGGGAGCTCGGCGAGCTCCACGCAGTTGCCCTGGGAGTTGCTGTAGCGGCTCTTGCGCCACGCGGCCCCGGTGAGCTCCGTGAGGTCGCGGGCGGGCATGCCGTTGTAGGTGTGGTCCATCTACATCTTTCTGAGATGAGCGTCGATGAGCTCGACGGTGCCGCCGGGCGTGGTGCTCTCCACGCACAGCTGGTCCATGGCGGTGAGGTACGGGTCGATGTCCTCACGCTTGTCCAGGTAGAGAGCACCCCAGAGCTGTTCGACATAGACGACGTCCGACAGGTCGGACTCGGGAAACCGCAGAATGCTGAACGCGCCACCCTCCGCGGCGTGCGAGCCGTACTTGAACGGCATCACCTGGATGGTGATGTGCGGAAGGGTCGCGACGTGCAGCAGATGCTGAAGCTGCTCGGCCATGATCTCCGTACCGCCGATGATCCTCCTGAGCGCGGCCTCGTCGATGACCGCCCAGAGGCGGGGGCCGTCTTTCTGGGTGAAACGTTGCTGGCGCTGCAGACGTGAGCGCACGCGCCGTTCTACGTCCTCGGGAGTTGCATCGGGGTTGCCCAGGCGGTAGACGGCCCGCGCGTAGTTGGCCGTCTGGAGCAGTCCGGGCACGAACTGGACCTCGTAGGTGCGGATGAGGGTCGCCGCCTCTTCCAGGCCCACGTAGGTCGTGAACCAGCCGGGCAGGACGTCTGAGTACTTGTGCCACCACCCGGGGGTGTTGGCCTCTCGCACCATCTCCAGCAGGGCACGGCGCTCGGCGTTGTCGCTGACGCCGTAGAGCGTGAGCAGATCCTCCACGTCACGTGTCTTGAAGCCGACGCGGCCGAGCTCCATGCGGCTGATCTTGGACGCGGACGCGCGGATATGGAACCCGGCCGCATCGCGCTCCAGCCCCACGTTCTCGCGCAGCCGGCGCAGGCTCGCTCCGAGCATGATGCGCCGGACGGTCGACCCCGATCCAGGTGGATCCATGGACACGTGCTGCTCCTTAGTCGGTTCCTAACTCATAGTCTGACAGGAAGGTTCCTTTCCCCCGGAGTACCTTTTTTCATCCGTAACCGTAGCGAATGCACGCCTTCTCTGCACGTGCATTCGCTCTTGCACATGCACGACATTCTGCCTCAGAATGATCATGTGCAGTCCACAAAGACTTGGACCACCTTCGACTGGTGGCCCCCGGTCGGCTGGTGGCCCGACGCGGCCCGTGACCTCCTCGAAGGCGGCCCCACCTCCAGCGCCACGTTCGCCCTTCCCCCCGCGGCGTCGTCCGTGCACTCGGCGCGGAGCTTCACCTCCGGCGCGCTCGCCGCATGGGGACTGACCGAGCTCGTGGACAACATGGAGCTGGTCGTCTCCGAGCTGGCGACCAACGCGTTACGGCACGGGCTGGCGCTGGGCGGGGTGCCGCCTGCCGTACAGATGTCCCTCGTACGGCGGGGCAGGCTCGTGACCTGCGCCTTCACCGACCCCGGCCCATCGGTCCCGGTGCTGCGCTACGCAGGACCGCTCGACGTCGGCGGGCTCGGGCTGCACATCGTCGACACACTCAGCCTCCGCTGGGGGTGGTCGGCACTCTCACCAAAAGGGAAGATCGTCTGGGCAGTCCTCTCCTGACAACGGTGATCTGCACTACCGTGGATGGTCATGGCTCACGGCGAGTCCCGCGCGCGACCCCTGAGAGTGCTGACCGATGGATGATCACCTGCTCGGCTGGCTGCGAACACTCGACGAAGACCGACTTGCCCGCGTCCTCACCAACCGGCAGGACGCGATCGCGGCACCCTGGCCCCGGCGGCTGGAGTCGCTCGCGCAGCGGCTGACCAACGGCTTCGCCGTGATGGAGGCGATGCGCAGCCTGCCCCAGCCGTGCCTGGAGCTCGCGCAGACCTGCCTCGTGCTCGACTCCCCCACCGTCCCCGCCCTCGCGGAGTTCCTCGACGCCACCGCCGACGACGTGCGCCACTGGCTCGACGGCCTCTACGACCACGCCCTGGCCTGGCCCGACCGCGACGGCCACATCCACCTCGCCGAGGCGGTCTCGCGCTGGTGGACCGCTCCGCTCGGACTGGGCGAGCCGCTCGACCACTACCTGAACTCCTGGACGATCAGCAACGACACGCTGCGCCTGCTCTCGCGCAACCTCGGACTCCCGCCGCACGGCAACCGGCGGCGCACGATCGCCCGCGTCGCCGAGGTGCTCGGCGACGCCACCCGCCTGACCGGCCTGCTGTCCAACGCCCCGGAGGGCACCCGCCAGTTCCTGGAGGAGTTCGCCTGGGACGGCCCGCTGCGCGACGTCGACGGCAACCGCTTCGTCCTGCCCGGCACCCCCGAGCGCTGGGCCGCCGACCACGGCCTGCTCTACCGCCCCAACTGGCACGTCGCCGAGATGCCGCGCGAGGTGGCGCTGAGCCTGCGCGGCCCCGACTACCACCCGCCCTTCACCCCCGTCGCCCCCGAGATCCCGGGCATCCCGGTCGATCCGGAAGAGGTCGACCACCTGATGACGTTGGCCGCGCCGCACCTCGTCGAACGCTGCGCCGCCCTGCTCGACAACACCGCCAAGACGCCGCTGCCCCTGCTGAAGACCGGCGGCGTGGGCGTGCGCGAGGTGCGCAGGCTCGCCAAGGAGACCGGCTGCGACGAGGACGAGGCCCGGCTGCTCCTGGAGATCTGCGCCGTCGCGCGCCTGCTGGCCCTCGACGACAAGTCGGGCGGCATGGTGCCCACCGACCGGTTCGACCGCTGGCGGCTCGACGAGGGCTCGGTCCGGCTGCGCGTGCTGCTGTCGGCGTGGTGGCGCATGGAACGCTCGTCCCTGCGCAAGATCGACGGCAAGTACCCCACCGCGCTCGGCGACGAGCAGTCGGGCGCCGCCATCGCCCGCGTACGCCGCGCCGTCGTGCAGGTGCTGTGCTCGCTGCCCTCGGGCATCGCCTTCGCCGAACGCGGCGCGCTGGTCCGCGCGGTCCACTGGCACGCCCCGCTGCTCGACCAGGCCCTGCTCGCCGAGTGCGCCCCCGCGGTGCTCGACGAGGCCAGGCTGCTCGGCGTCCTGGCCAACAACGCCCTGACCGACCTGGGCCGGGCGCTGGCGGGCCTGGCCGCCAAGGCGGGCGACGAGAACGACGACTGCGTGCCGGTCGTCGAACACGACCCCCACCTGGTCGAGGTCTCCACCCGCGCCCTGGCCAGCGTGCGGCGCAGCGCCCTGTTCGGCCCCGACCTGACCGCCGTGGTGACCGGGCCGCCCTCCGCCGAACTGGCCGCCCTGCTCGACCGCTCGGCCGACCGCGAGTCGCGCGGCGCCGCCTCGGTCTGGCGTTTCTCGGCCGAGAGCGTGCGCCGCGCGCTCGACGACGGCTACGACTGCGACGAGTTGCTGGAGGAGCTGGCCTCCGTGGGCGCGATCCCGCAGCCCCTGGAGTACCTGGTGCGCGACGTGGCCCGCCGCCACGGCGAGGTCACCGTGACCACCGTCGGCTGCATCGTGCAGGCCTCCGATCCCGGGCTGCTGGCCGAGATCGCCGGCCACCGCCGCCTGTCGCGCCTGGGCCTGCGGCTGCTGGCCCCCACGGTGCTGGTCAGCTCCGCCCCGGCCGAGCGCACGCTCGCCCTGCTGCGCGAGAACGGCTACGCGCCCGTCACCGTCGCCGACACCGGCGAGGTCGAGATCCGGCGGCGCACCAGGGTCGAGGAGCCGCAGAACGGCAAGCTCATCCTGCTGCCCGGCGGCCAGGTCGCCGAGCTGCCGCCACCCTACGTGCTCACCGAGCCCACCCCCGATCCGCACGAACACGCCAAGCGCCTGGTCACCGCCCACGAGAACGTCGAGGTGGGCGCCCGCACGTGGGCGGTCATCGGGCGCACGGCCACCCGGCTGCCCACGGCCCAGCAGTCGCTGCTGGGGTTCGTGGTCGACCGGGGGGTGCGGGCGGGCATCCGCCTCACCGACGGGCTCACCGCGACCATCAGTCACGGCGAGCTCCGGGGCGGCGTGCTCGACGCCTGGTGCGAGGAGGCGGGCGACTACCTGGAGTTCCCGCTCGCCGAGATCGTCGAGGTCCGCGCGACCTTCTGACGAGCACGCCCGGAGGACCGGTCAGGCCTCCAGGGCGGTGTCGGCCGGAGGGCCGGTCAGGCCTCCAGAGCGGTGTCGGCCGGAGGGCCGGTCAGGCCTCCAGGGCGGCGGCGGTCGGCACCACGAGGCCGAACAGGTCGCCGATGGTCGTCAGCGCGGCCCGGTGCAGCGCGTCGTGGTCCAGCGGCGCGCCGTCAGGGCCGGCCAGCGAGCGCGAGGCGCAGGCGTCGGCGACGACCACCGGCCGGTAGCCCCGCAGGAACGCGCCCTCCGCCGTGAACGTGACGCACATGTGGGTCATGAACCCCGCCAGAACCAGGTCCGTCCCGGCTCCCAGGTCCTTGAGCACCCGGTCGAGCTCGGTCTCGTGGAAGGCGTTGGGCGCCGTCTTGACGACCACGGGCTCGCCGTCGCGCGGCGCGACCTGCGGGCTGATGGAGCCGATCTCCTCGCGGATGTCGTACGGCGAGCCCGGCCCGCCGTCGTTGACGATGTGGACGACGCGCGCGCCGGCTGCACGTGCACGCTCCAGCAGCCGGGCCCCCGCCTGGAGCGCGGCCTCGGCGCCGGGCAGCGCCATGACGCCGGTGCGGTAGGTGTTCTGGTAGTCGATCATGACGAGGGTGGTGTCGGCCAGGCGCGGCAGGTCCGCGGGCAGGCCGACGACTTCGCGCAGCGTCCGGGAGAGCGTGGTGCTCATGTCGGGTTCCTTTCGGTTTTCTGCATGCTCGCGCCGCCGCGGGACGGCGGCTGGGACGAGCGAGGTGAGATCAGGCCACCGTGTGGAAACGGCGGCGGTAGGTGCCTGGCCCGGCGCCCAGGCGGCGGCGGAAGGCGCGGTGCAGGGTCTCCACCGACCCGAGCCCGCTGTCGGCCGCCACCCGGGCCAGGGGCAGGTCGGTGGTCTCCAGCAGGCGTCTGGCCACCTCCACCCGCGCGGACTCGATGTAGGCCGCCGGGGTGGTGCCGGTCTGCTGGCGGAAGACCCGGGCGAACTGGCGCTGGCTGAGCCCCATCCTGGCGGCCAGCTCGACGAGGGTGAGCTCCTCACCGAGGTGCTCGGCGATCCACAGGCGCAGCTCGTCGATGTCGCGGCGCCCGGTGGCGGCATGCGCGAGCGGCACGCTGAACTGGCTCTGGCCTCCCTGGCGTTTGAGGTACATGACCAGCTCGCGGGCGACGGCCAGGGCCGTCTCCTCGCCGTGGTCCTCGGCGACCAGGGCGAGCGTCAGGTCGAGGCAGGCGCTGATGCCCGCCCCCGTCCACACCCGGGCGCTGGAGCGCACGAAGATGGGGTCGGGATCGACCGTGACCTCGGGATGGTCGGCCGCCAGCTGGGCGGCGGTCGACCAGTGGGTGGTGGCGGTCAGGCCCGCGAGGAGCCCGGCCTCGGCCAGGATGTGGGCGCCGACGCACACCGACGCCACCCGGCGCGCGGCGGGTGCCGCGTGCCGTACCCAGGCCACCACGCCGGGATCCGTCAGGGCGCGCGGCCCGTCGGGCGTGACCTCCACCGCGCCGGGCACCAGCAGGGTGTCGACCTGGTCGCCGACCTCGTCGAAGCTGAGGTCGGCGACCAGCCGTACCCCTGCCGAGGTGGTGACGTGGCCGCCCTCGGGCCCGGCCAGCCGCACGTCGTACAGCGCTCGCCCGGCGATCCGGTTGGCCAGGGCGAACACCTCGGCCGGGCCGGTGACGTCGAGCAGGTCGACGTCCGGGAAGAGCGCGATCACGACGCGATGTGCGGTGGACATGTCTTGATTGTCACCGAACGCACCGAATGACCGCAACGACAGTTATCTGTCACATACGGACACGCGGGCCTGGGTAGGGGACCAGGATGAACGTCACCGCGCTGGTCGTCATGGACATGCTCAACAGCTACGACCACGACGACGCCGACCTGCTGGCCAAGAGCGTCGAGGAGGTCGTCGGCCCGATGGCGGCCCTGATCCGGCAGGCAGAGGAACGCGACGACGTCGAGCTCGTCTACGTCAATGACAACCACGGCGACTTCACCGCCGGACCGGCGGAGCTCACGCGGCGCGCCCTGGAGGGGCGGCGGCCCGACCTCGTGGAGCCGATCGTGCCGCCCGAGGGCTGCCCGTTCCTGCCCAAGGTGCGCCACAGCGCCTTCTTCGGCACCTCTCTGGAGTACCTCCTGCACAGGAAGCGGGTGGACACGGTGGTGCTGGCCGGACAGGTGACCGAGCAGTGCGTGCTCTACAGCGCCCTTGACGCCTACGTGCGGGAGTTCGACGTCCGGGTGGCCGCCGACTGCGTCGCCCACATCCACGCCGACCTGGCCGAGGCGGCGATGCGGATGATGACCTGCAACATGCGCGCCGAGGCCCTGCCGGGCGCGCGCTGCCTCTGAAATCCGGTGGACCGCCGGCGGGGCGGGCGGGCAGGCTGCGTGCCATGTCGATGGCGTGGGTGTTCGCGGAGTACGGCCTGGCGGAGGGCACCATGAGCGTGGCCGGCCGCGGCGCGATGGGCAGGATCTGGCGTCTCGGCAGCGGCGGCAGGAGCTACGCGATGAAGGAGTTCTTCTGGGCGGGCCTCGACGAGGCAGTCGTCCGCGAGGAGGCCGCCCTGCGCGATCGCGCCGTGGAGCTGGGCCTGCGCGCCCCGCTGAACCTGCCCACGACGAGCGGCGCCTACCTGGCCGAGCGCGACGGCACGCAGGTGCGGCTCTACTCCTGGGCCGACGGCGTCCCCGGAAGCCCGGCCGACGCCGAGGAGGCCGGCACGATCCTCGGCACCCTGCACGCGACCGCGATGGTCACCGGGCGGCCCGTCGATCCCTGGTACGACCGGGTGGCGGCGCCGGGGCGGTGGAGCGAGATCCCCGAGGCCGCGCCGTACGAAGAGCGGCTCGCCGAGCTGGCCGCCCTGGTCCGGCCCGCCGACTCGGGCAGCGCCCGGCTGTGCCACCTGGACATGAAGCAGTCGAACCTGATGCGCGCCCCCGACGGCGGCCTGGTGGTGCTCGACTGGGACAACACCGGCCCCGGCGTGCCCGAACGGGAGCTGGCGGGCACGCTGCTGCGCTGGCACCACCACGACGGGGTGGTGGACGGCGAGGGCGTGAAGGCGACCGTGGCCGCCTACCGGCGCGCCTGCGGCCTGGAGCCGCCCAGCGGGCTGGGGGCGTTCTCCATGGAGGCGGCCGTCCTGCTCAACTACCTCGACGCCCAGGCGAGGCTCGCCGCCGACGAGGGCGCCGACCCCGAGCACCGGCGCTTCGCCGTCGAGGCCGTCACGGACGTGCTGGCGCACCTGCCGGATGTGGAGGCCTTCGAGCGGGTCCTGGACGCCGCCGCCTAGCGCCCGGGTCAGACGAGAGCCTCGACCAGGGCGGTGATCCCGGCCCGCGTCCGCTCCCTGCCGTACTCCTCCCCCAGCACCCCGGCGAGCTCGCCCGACACGCCTGCCAGCAGCAGGTGCGCGAGCACCGCCGCGTCGCCCTGCGGCCTGCCCTCCTCCAGCAGCACCGTCACGTGCCGGTGCCAGAACCGGTAGGCGCCGATGCGGTAGCGGGCGCCCGGGCTGGCGGTCTCCGACATCCGGACCAGGTCCAGGTGGTCGAAGAGGTAGTCGAGGTAGGCGTCGAAGAAGGCGCCCAGGCGCTCGCGCGCGGGCGCGCCGGGACCGAGCGGCGGCGGCCCCGACAGGACCCCCTCCTGCAGAAGCGTCTCCTGCGTGTCGAGCAGGGCCACGGCCAGTCCCGACTTGTCGCCGAAGGCGCGGAAGATCGTGCCCTTCCCGACTCCCGCCTCGGCGGCGACGGCGTCCATCGAGACGGCCGCGACGCCCTTCTCGCGGAACAGCCGGGCCGCGGCCGCCAGCACCTTCTCGCGATTGCGCGCGGCGTCCGCACGGACCCGCCTTGACGAACCGGACTGCGGTCCGGTAATTTCCAAGCCATCCACAAAACGGACTGTAGTCCACTTGATCTGGAGGCTGCAAATGACCGAGCTCATCTCGCGCGCCGACCTCGAGGCCGCCATCGCCGCGGGCACCGTGACCGTCGTCGACGCCCTCGGCGGCGACTACTACGCCCAGCAGCACCTGCCGGGCGCGATCGCACTCGTGGAGAGCGAGGTGGCCGCGCGCGCCGCCGAGCTGCTGCCCGACCGGCACGCCGCCATCGTCACCTACTGCTCCAACCCGGCGTGCGCCAACAGCGAGGCCGTCGCGGTCAGGCTGGCCGGGCTGGGATACACCAACGTGCGCAAGTACCGCGAGGGCATCCAGGACTGGGTGGAGGCCGGGCTGCCCGTCGAGACCGGCGTCAGCGTGTAACCCGCGGGCGGCTAGCGCACCCCGCACCGCCGTACGGCCAGCAGGGCCAGCGCCCGCGTGACCTCGCGCAGCTCGCCCAGCGCCACCTGCTCGCGCGGCGCGTGCGCGAAACGCACGTCGCCCGGCCCGTAGTGCAGCGCCGGGATCCCGCCGCCGTTGTACAACCGCAGATCGCTGCCGTACGGCGCGGCCGTCTCCGCGGGGACGCCGCCCCGCACGGCGGCCACGGCGGCGTTCACCTCCCCCAGCAGCGGATGCGCCGCCGGCAGCCGTCCGCTGGCGAACTGCCCGCCCGGCCAGGTCACCGTCACCGGGTGTGCCCGCAGCCACGGATGCGCGACGTCGTCCACGGCCTCCTCGAAGGCGGCACGCGCCTCGGCCGGATCCTCGTCGAGACGCACCCCCAGGCGGCCCTCCGCCACCAGCAGGTCGGGCACGGTGCTGGCCCAGTCGCCCGACCTGACGGTGCCGATCTCGATCGGGTACGGCAGGACGTTGCCGTCGAACAGCGCGGGCAGATCACGGTTGCGCGAGGCCTCCAGGCGCCTGAGGGTCTCGAACACCGGCCAGAACATCTCGATCGCGCTGACACCCTCCGCGCGGGTGGCGCCGTGGGCCGCCATCCCGGCCACCTCCAGCCGGAAGGTCAGCGCCCCGGCGTTCGCGGTGATCACGGTGCCGCTGGTCGGCTCCGTGATCACCGCCGCCTCGCCCGAGTGCCCGCGCGCCAGGGTCGCGAAGGCCCCCAGGCCGCCGTCCTCCTCGCTGACCACGCAGTGCACCGCCAGGGGCCGCACCAGCCGCACCCCGGCCCGGCGCAGCGCGCGCACCACCGCCACGTTCGCCACCAGGCCCGCCTTCATGTCGCAGGCGCCGCGCCCGTGCAGGGTGTCACCGGTGATCCGCGCCGCGAACGGGTCGCTGCCCTGCCACTTGGCCAAGTCGCCGGTCGGCACCACGTCGACGTGCCCCTGCAACACCAGCGCCGGCTCACCCTCGCCCGGCGTCACCCCGACCACGCCGTAGCCCTCGACCCGCTCGGCCTCGGTGCCGGGAAAACCCTCGGCGGCGCGCAACGCGCCGAGGTCGAGCTTCCAGACGTCGACGTCGAGATCCGCCTCGGTCAGCAGCCGGGCGAAGCGGTGCTGCAGGTCGGACTCGGCATCGGTGCCGGTCACGCTGGGCACCCTCACCGCCTCGGCCAGCAGCTCGACCGTCCCGGCGTCATCGATCGCGTTCAGCACCCGCGCTTCCACATCATGCATGAGGCTTACCTTCGCAGGCGAACTCCTGATCGCGCGAGTGGAGATACCAGGTGTGAAGTGGATCCTCCATGCCGTCACCGGCATCTTCGTGACCTGGGCGGTTCTCCGCCACTCCCCGCTCGACCACGTGTGGTTGTGGGTGGCGCTGGTGGCCTACACCCCGTACGTCGCCCTGGCGTCGGCGCTGGGGCTGTTCGTGGCGGTGCTGGCGCGGCGGCGGGTGGCGATCGGGGCGATGCTGGTGGCCTCGCTCGCGCTGGCCGCGGCGGTGCTGCCGCGCCACTTCTCCGACGCGGGCGCCGAGCCAGGAGGGCAGCCGTTGCGGGTGCTGGCGATGAACCTGCGGCTGGGAGGCGCCGACGCCGCGGCGGTGCTGGAACTGGTCGAGCGGGTGCGGCCCGACGTGGTGACGGTGCAGGAGCTGACCCCGGCGTCCAAGCGGCGGCTGGGCAGGCTGCTGCCGTACGCGATCGAGCGGGAGACCGGCGGGGCGGTCGGCTCGGCGATCTACGCGCGCCATCCGCTGACGGAGCTGCCGCTGATCGAGTACGGGCACTTCCGCCAGGTCAGGGCGGTGCTCACGCTGCCGGCGGGCCGCCAGGTGGAGGTCGTCTCGGTGCATCCGTGCGCGCCGCACCGGGGTGACCGGCTGCCCTGCTGGCGCACGGGACTGGAGGCGCTGCCGCGGGCGGGCGGCGAGAGACCGGTGGTGCTCGCGGGCGACTTCAACGCGACGCTGGACCATCCGCTGATGCGCGACCTGCTCGACGGCGGATACCGGGACGCGGGTGACGTCACCGGCCGGGGGCTGACGGCGACGTGGCCGATGATGGGCTACGGGGCGGTGCCCGGCGTGACGATCGACCACGTGCTGGCCGACCGCCGCCTGGGCGTGCGCGGCTTCGAGGTGCTCCCGCTGGCGGGCACCGACCACCGGCCGGTCATGGCCGACCTCACGGTGCCGTGATCACCCGCCCGGCGTGGGGCACCACCATCGGCGTCGCGGTGCGCGGGTCGGGCAGCACGTCGCACTCCAGGCGGAAGACCTCGCGCACCAGCTCCGAGGTGACGATCCGCGACGGCGGGCCCTGCGCCACGACCTTGCCGCCGTCCATGACGATCAGGTGCGTGGCGAAGCGGGCGGCCTGGTTGAGGTCGTGCAGCACGGCCACGATGGTCTTGCCCTCGTCGTGCAGGTCGCGACAGAGCTCGAGCAGCTCGTACTGGTGGGAGATGTCGAGGAAGGTCGTCGGCTCGTCGAGCAGCAGCAGGCCGGTCTGCTGGGCCAGCACCATGGCGATCCAGGCGCGCTGGCGCTGCCCGCCGGACAGCTGCCCGGCCTGGGCGTCGGCCAGCTCGGTGAGGCCGGTGCGCTCCAGCGCGGCGGCGATGGCGCCCTCGTCGTCGCGCGACCACTGACGCAGCAGCGTGTGGTGGGGGTACCTGCCGCGCCTCACCAGGCCGGAGACGGTGATGCCCTCGGGGGCGACCGGGTTCTGCGGCAGCAGCGCGACCTTGCGCGCCGCCTCCCTGCCGCGGTAGGACCACAGGTCCCTGCCGTCGAGCTCCACCGTGCCGGAGTCGGGCTTGAGCACCCGGCCGAGCGCCTTGACCAGGGTCGACTTGCCGCAACCGTTCGGTCCGATGATCATCGTGAACTCGCCCTCGGGGATGTCGAGGGTGAGGTCGCCCACGACCGGGGCCGCGCCGTACGAGATCGTCAGGTTCCGGGTGGCCAGCTTCACAGGGTGCCCTTCTTCCACTCGCGGATCAGCAGGTAGCCGAGGTAGAGGCCGCCGAGGGCCAGGGTGTAGATGCCGACGGGCAGGCTGACCGGGATCGGCGCCTGCTGGGCGGCCAGGTCGGCGAGCACCAGCAGGACCGCGCCGGTCAGCGCCGACAGCGTCAGGTGCGGTCCCGGCAGCCGGGTCAGCCTGCGCGCGATCTGGGGCGCGGTCAGCGCGATGAAGGAGATCGGCCCGGCGACGGCGACCGCGCCGGCGCTCAGCACGATCGACAGGGCCACGGCGGCCACGCGCGCCTGCTGCGGCTCCGCGCCGAGCCCGGCGGCGAGTTCGTCGCCGAGCTCCGACATCGTCAGGCGGCGCGACAGCAGCATCACGAAGGGGACGACGACCAGCAGGACCAGCCAGATCGTCGCCGCCTGCTCCCAGGAGCGGGTGTTGAGGCTGCCGTTGACGTAGGCGGTCAGCACGCTGGCCTTGTCGCGTTCGACGGCGTAGACGACGTACTGGATGATCGCGGTGCCGATCGCGAAGACGCCGATGCCCGCGACGATGAGCCGTCCGGGGTGGCGGAAGCCCGTGCCGGTGGAAAAGTAGACCAGGGCCATGGCGGCGACCGCGCCGGCCAGCGCGCCGACCGGCGTCGGGAGCACGCCGGGGAACAGCAGCGCGGCGATGGCGGCGCCGGCTCCCGCCCCGGTGCTGAGCCCGATGACGTCGGGGCTGCCGAGCGGGTTGCGGGTGACGTTCTGGAAGAGCGCGCCCGACAGGCCCAGGGCGGCGCCGACGCCGGCCGCCACGACCAGGCGGGGGCCGCGCAGCCGTTCGAGCACGAACTTCGACTTGCCCGTGGGCGGCCAGCTCGTCAGGTCGGCCGGCGAGACGCCCAGCCGGCCGAGGGTGAGCGTGGCGACTCCTGCGGCCAGCAGCAGCACGACCAGTCCTGCCGCGACGGCCACGGCCCTGCGCGCGATGGGGATGCGGATCATGCGGCCGCCTTCATTCTCCGTACGGCCAGCAGCAGCGCGGGCGCGCCCACGAAGGCGGTCACCACGCCGACCATCAGCTCCGTCGGCGCCAGCACCAGCCGGCCCACGACGTCGGCGAGCAGCAGCAGGGCGGGCCCGACGAGGGCCGAGAAGAGGAGCTGGGCGCGGCTGTCGGTGCCGGCCAGCCAGCGCGAGATGTGAGGCACGGCGAGTCCCACGAAGGCGATGGGGCCCACCGCGGCGGTGGCGGCGGTGCTGAGGAGCACCGCGGCCAGCATGCCGAGCGCGCGGGTCAGCCCGGGGTTGGCGCCCAGCGCCGCCGCCGACTCCTCGCCCAGCGCGAGGGTGTTCAGGCCGGAGCCGAGCACGGCGGCCAGCAGCAGCCCGGCGACGGCCACGGGCAGCACGGAGGTGAGCACGTCGAAGCCGCGCCCGCCGAGCGCGCCCACCACCCAGTAGCGGTAGCTGTCGAAGACCTTGGGCAGGCTGAGCGTGACCGCCTGCACGTAGGCGGTGAGCACGGCGCTGACGACGGCGCCCGCAAGCACCAGCCTGGCCACCCCTGAACCGCCGCCGGACGAGCCGATCACGTGGACCAGGAGTCCGGCCAGCAGGCCGCCGGGCAGCGCCCACCAGACGGCGTTGCCCGACATGCCGAGGAAGGCGATCGAGGTGACGATCGCGGCCGAGGCGCCCGCGGTGACGCCCAGGAGGCCGGGGTCGGCCAGCGGGTTGCGCGTCACGCCCTGCATCAGGGTGCCGGCCACGGCCAGGCAGATCCCGGCGAGCACGCCGAGCGCGGTGCGCGGGTAGCGGCTCTCGATGACGGTGGCGATGTTCGGGTCGGCCGTGCCGGAGAGCACGTCCAGGACGTCGCCGAAGGAGGTGGGGTGGCTGCCGAAGGCGATGCTCGCCAGCATGGCCCCCGCCAGGACGGCGAGGGCCACGATGAGGCGCTTGATCACTTCTTGACGGTGGCGACGGCCTTGTCGATCAGCGGCAGGTACTTGTCCACCACCCACGGGACGGTCAGCGGGTTGATGATCGAGGAGGCGGTGACGAAGGCGGTGTCGTGGCTGTAGACGATGCCGCCTCGCTTGACCGCGGGGATCTCGGCGTAGAGCTTCTGCGCCTCGACCGTCTTGCGGGCCTTCTCGTCCATGTAGAAGGTGAACAGGACGTCGCTGCCCGCGAGCTTCTGGGCGTTCTCCAGGCCGATCAGCGCCGAGTCCGTGCCCTCGGTCTCCTTGAACTCGTCGACGACCGGGTCGACCTTCAGGCCGAGCATCGACAGGAAGGCCACACGCTGCTCGTCGGGCTTGAAGATGCCGAGCGTGCCGGGGCCGGTGTTGTAGATGTAGGAGAAGGAGACGTCCTTGTACTGCGGGCGGGTCGCGCCGGCGTCGGCCAGCTGCTTCTTGACCTGCTCGATGAGCTCGGGACCCTCGGCGGGCTTGCCCAGCGCGGTGGCGACGGTCTCGATCTGCTGGTCCCAGTTGGTGGACCAGGGCAGGTCGGGATAGGCGACCGTGGGCGCGATGTCCTTCAGGACGTCGTACTGCTCCTTGGTGATGCCCGACCACGGGGCGAGGATCACGTCGGGGTCGAGCTCGACGATGGACTCGACGTCGAGGTTCTCCATTCCGGCGAACTGCTTGGGCAGCGTGCCACCGGCCTTGGTGACCGCCTCGTGGATCCACGGCAGGTAGCCGGTCTTGGGGTCGGCGCCCCAGGTGTACTCCTCGATGCCGACGGGGACGACGCCCAGCGCGATCGAGGTCTCCGCGGAGCCCTGTCCGAGCGTGACGACCCGCTTGGGCTCCTCGTTGATCACCGCTTCGCCCAGGGCGTGCTTGATCGTGACGGGGAAGGCGGCCGCTGCCGCGCTGGACTGCGCGGGCGTCGGCGCGGCCGAGGTGGTGGCCTCGGGAGTCGACGAGCAGGCGGTCAGGGAGAGGGCCGCGACGGCGGCAGCGGCCACGTAGCGGTGGAACCTGGGCGACATGAAGATCCTTGCAGTGGGTCAGCCGAACTTAGGGAAGCCTAACGTAGGCAAGGCTTACCTTTGACCCAGAGTGGTCCATATCACCCAGAAATGGACAACTCGCGAAACCGTACGGAGAACCCCTTGCCGACCGGCGCCGCCGCCATGACGCCCGCCAGCGCGGGCTCGCCGGGCGGGAAGTAGGCCAGGCGCAGCATCGTCTCGGCGGGCTCGTCGTCGAGCCCGTAACGCACCGTCACGGCGTCGCCGGTGCGCTCGACGTCGAAGGTCACGCGCTCGGCCATCCGCCCCAGCGGCAGCACCGACCAGTCGGAGAAGTCGCGGGTGACGACGGTGCTCAGGTGCAGGCCGCCGTCGACGTACTCCACCCCCGCCTTGATCCACGAGCGCTCGTCGATGCGCAGAACCACGCCCGCCTGGTCGTACTGCTCGGCGAACTCGCCGGAGAAGGTGGTGCTCAGGCGCAGGTCGCCCGCGCAGACCCGGCCGAACAGGTGGGCCGAGTCGTAGGTGTAGCCGTAGTGGGTGACGCGCCACATGTCGGTGGCGGGATCGCAGAACAGGCGCAGGCCGTCGTCGGCGGCCCACTCTCGCGGCGGATTGACCCATTGCCACCCGGATGCGCCGAACGCCGTGATCATGCGGATCATCCTGCCACGATCGGCCTGCCGTGGTAAGCCGGAAGTTCGCCCCAGGGCCGGGATCCGGTGCGGTCGGTGACGTAGACGGTGGCGGCGTGGCCGAGGGCGCGGCGCAGGGTGCGCTCCAGCGCCCGCGAGGGCACGTCGTGAACGAGATGGCAGAACCGGCCACGCGCCAGCTCGCTCGCCCAGGCGGGCTCGCTCATCGCCTGGTAGGCCGCCAGCGGCCCCTCGAAGGTGACCAGCACGTCGGCGAGGTCGGCGTAGCCGGGATCGGGGTAGACGCCCGGATTCAGGACGATCGTGCCCCGCACCCCCTCGACCAGGTCGCGGTAGTGGTCGAGGCTGTCCTCGTCGGCCGCCGCCTGGTCGAGGAAGACGCCGCGCAGGCCGTACCAGGCGCGGTAGCTGCGCAGATCGGCGCGCACGTCGGACGGCGAGCGCACGCCGAAGTCGGTGTCGACGTAGCCGAGCACCTCGGTGCCCGCGGCCATCAGGCGGCCGATCAGCGGGGCCAGCTCCGGATCCTTGGCGCGCCCCGGGCCGCCGTCGAGGTTGACGACCACCATCCTGGGCGGGTTGGCCAGCAGCCGGCGCCAGGAGTCCGAGGCGGTCGCGGGATGGAAGTAGGCCGGCACGAGAGCGGGCACGGGGGTCGCCGGCGCCTGCCGGGCGCCGCCCCGCTGCCCGGACGGGCGGCTGCCCGGCGCGGTGCCGAGCCGTACGGCCGGCGTGCCTGTCACGTCGTTCCCGTCGGCGAGCTCAGTCATCGGCGACGGATCCCGGGGCGCCCAGCAGCACAATCATCGAACGGTTATAGCGCGCCCGCCTGATCGACCACCGGCGAAGACGGTTACCTGGGGAAATGTCCAAGGGATCATCGGCGCTAGACTGCGCGTGTGCCAGATCCGAAGTTCGAGATCCAGATGTTGCACGACCGGGTCATGATCCGGTTGGAGCAGGAGGCCGAAGAGCGCAGGAGCGGCGCCGGCATCGTGATCCCGGCGACCGTCAAGACGCCCAACCGCCTGGTCTGGGGTGAGGTGTGCGGCACCGGCAACAACGTGCGCCTGGTCAAGGTGGGCGACAAGGTGCTGCTCAACGCGGAGGACCAGCTCGAGGTCGACGTGCACGGCAAGAGCTATCTGGTGATGCGCGAGCGCGACCTGCACGCCGTGGCCACCCAGGAGACCGACCACGGCACGGGCCTGTACCTCTAGCGCTCCAGGAACGTGCGGCCCACCTCGATCAGGTCGATGCCGATGCTCTTCATGCCCAGGTAGATGATCCCGGCCATGGCCGCGAGGGTGACGATGAGCACGAGGATGCGCACGGTCCAGCCCTGCCGCTTGTACCACTCGGTCCAGGCGTGCAGCACGCGCCTGCCGAACGCCAGCACCTTGTGCGCCCAGTCGAACTCCGTGGCCAGCACGGCCAGCCCGGCGAAGACCACCAGCCAGCCGGGGCCGGGGAAGGGCACCATGATGAGCCCGCCCACCACCATGATCGCGCCGATCGTCCCGATCACGATCTTGAGTGTCAGCGCGCCGGTGCGGGTGGAGCGCACGCCGTCGAGCCACGACTGCAGGGGCGAGCGCCGCGCGGCTTCTTCCTTCAGCTCGTCCGCGTTGCCTGTCTCCGAGTTCTTCACGTCCACGCCCCCAGGATACGGGCGAGGCTTGCGGATGGGTTGAGGACGGCTTGGCCGGGTAAAGCTTTCCGCCCTAACCATGGTTTTCGCCCAAATATCGGTTAATGTCTGGCATGCCCCAGGTCAGGATGGAGCCCATGCTCCGCGCCGTCACCGGCCCGATTCGCGTCGCCGCCATCACCGGCGCCGTACTCCCCCACGAGCACCTGCGCACCGACCTGCGCTGGGGCGTGGGCGTCGACTCCGACCCGCACCGCTGGCTCGACGAAGAGCAGGCCGTCACCGGCGAGCTGCGCGACCTTCGCCACTCCGACCAGCTCGGCCTCGTCGTCGAACTCAGCTGCATCGGCATGGGCCGCGACGCCGCCGCCCTCACCCGCATCTCCACCGGCAGCCGCGTCCCCGTCGTCGCCGCCACCGGCCTGTTCACCGAGCCCTTCACCCGGGTCGGCGCCACCGACGTCGACGAGCTCACCGCCCGCCTCATGCACGAGATCACCTCCGGCCTCGACGGCACCGGCGTCTTCCCAGGCGTCATCGGCGAGGTCGGCTGCTGGGGCCCCGAGCTGACCGGCACCGAGGAACGCTGCCTCGTCGCCGCCGCCCGCGCCTCCCGCTCCTCCCAGCTGCCCGTCGCCACCTACGGCCGCGACGGCCTCGGCATCCTCGAGATCCTCCTCGGCGAAGGCCTGCCCGGCTCGCGCGTCAGCGTCTCGTACGCGGGCAACGACCCCGCCGTCCTGCGCAAGATCGCCGAAGCGGGCGCCTACGTCTCGCTCGCCAGCCTCGCCCTCGGCTCCGACCAGGCCGTACGGCTCGCGCTCGACCTCATCGCCGACGGCCACGCCGAACGCCTGCTGCTCAGCAGCGGCGTGAACCGGATGGCGCACATCCAGCGCTACTCCGGCGGCGGATACGCCCACATCTTCCACATCCTGCTGCCGCGCCTGCGCGAGGCCGGGGTGGACGAGGAGCTCATCCGCACCCTCGTGCACGACAACCCGCTGCGGTGGCTGGCCGGGGCCTGACGGCGCGCCGCGGGGGCGGTCGGGAGTGACTAAACTCAAGGCATCATGAGGGCCGCGCGCACCAAGCCGGACGGCCGCCTGCGCACGTCGCTGGCGGCCCTCTCGCGCCTGGGCGACCTTCCCGCCGTCGCCCTGCTCGCCTGGGCGGGCTGGCTGGCCATGCCGTGGTCGTTCAGCGCCCTCGCCCAGGCCCACACCGCCACCGAGACGACCGGCGGCCAGGGAGCCCACGAGACATCGGCCACAGCGGGCGGAACGGGGGCCACAGAGGCGCCCCGCGTCGCCGCCCCGCCCTCGACACACGAGACGGCCCGCGTCACCGCCTCGCCTTCGCCACACGAGACGGCCCTCGTCGCCGCCCGGCCATCGACGTCTGCGACGGCACGCGTCACCTCCCTGCCCTCGACGCACGAGATCGCCCGAGTCCACGCCGTCCCCGCGACGCACGAGATCGGCCGTGCCGCCAACCTCCCCGCGACGCACGAGATCGGCCGTGCCGCCAACCTCCCCGCGACGCACGAGATCGGCCGTGCCGCCAGCCTCCCCGCGACGCACGAGATCGGCCGTGCCGCCGCCCTCCCCGTGACGCACGAGATCGGCCGTGCCGTCGCCCTCCCCGTGGGGGCGTTCCCTGTCGCCCAGCACCCCTCCGTCGGGTCGGTGGGCGGTGGTACGGCGGAGCCCGGCGGGACGGCGGCGGTGCTCAGCGCGGAGCGGGCCAAGCTGGCCGCCGAGGTGCACGACGCGGCCGGTCACGGGTTCGCCGCGATCGCCATGCAGGCCAACATCGCCCTGCGCCTCCTGGAGCAGAACCCCGACCAGGCCCGCGCCTCCCTGGAAGCGATCCGCGACACCAGCACCGACGCCCTGACGAGACTCCGGGGCGCCCTCGACGCCATGGACCCGGCGCCCGGCTCCCGCGTCCCGGACGCCCTCGCCGCCCACGCCGAGCCGGGCGCTCGCGCGGTGCCCGCCGCCCATGCCGTGCCAGGCGTTCACGCCGTGCCCGCCGCCCAAGCCGTGCTCGGTGCCCATGCCGCTCCCGGCGACGCCATCCCCGGCGGCCCCGTGCCCGGCACCGACCTCGCTCGGCTGATCGCCGGGGTGCGCGCGGCCGGGCTGGTGGTGGCCGTCGCGCCCGACGACCCCGTGCCCGCCCACCTCGCCACCCCCGTCTACGGCGTCGTCCGCGAGTCGCTCACCAATGTCCTGCGTCACGCCGGTACGGCAGGCGTCTCCGTCAAGCTGGCTGCCACCCTGGGCGAGTTCGTCGTCGAGGTGGCCGACCAGGGCTGGGCGCTCGTGCCCGCTCCCGAGGGCCGGGGCTTGGCGGGCATGCGTGCTCAGGTCGCCGCGGCGGGCGGGGTCTTCACGGCGGGCCCGCGCCAGGGCGGCGGCTTCCAGGTGATCGCCCGCTTCCCGGCGAAGCCCGCACCCACCCCGACGCCCGCGACCGCCGAGACGAACACCGGGAAGCCCGCACCCATCGCCTCCCCCACGATCTCCACGTGAGCAGTGCCCCCGGCGAGATCACGATCGCCATCGCCGACGATCAGGCCGTCGTGCGGATGGGGCTGCGAGCACTGATCGACAGCGAGCCCGGCCTGCGGGTCGTCGGTGAGGCGGCCGACGGTGGGGCGGCGCTCGACCTGGTGAGGCGGCTGTCGCCGGACGTGCTTCTGCTCGACATCCAGATGCCCGGCAAGGACGGCATCCAGACGCTGCGCGACATCGCCGCCGAGGCGGGTGTGTCGACGCGGGTGGTCATGCTCACGACGTTCGCCCTCGACGAGTACGTCTTCGCCGCGCTGCAGGCGGGTGCGAGCGGTTTCGTGCTGAAGGACAGCCCGCCCGACGAGCTGGTGAACGCGGTGCGGGTGGTGGCGGCGGGTGAGGCGCTGTTGTCGCCGTCGATCACCCGGCGGGTGATCGACAGGTTCGGGGGGCACGGCGCGGCCCCCGTGGACGGGGTCGGCACGTTGACGCCGCGCGAGCGGGAGATGGTCGCCTGGGTGGCCACGGGCCGGTCGAACGAGGAGATCGCCAGGGAGCTGGTGATCAGCCCTGACACGGTGCGCACCCACGTGAGCCGGGCGATGCTGAAGCTTCATGCCCGTGATCGGGCGCAGCTGGTGGTGTTCGCGATCAGGTCGGGCCTGGTGCTGCCGTGACTCAGCGCAGGAAGCCCTCGTAGTTGCGCTGCTGCAGCTGCGCTTCGACCTGCTTGACGGTGTCGAGTCCGACGCTGACCATGATCAGCACCGTGGCCCCGCCGAAGGGGAAGTTCTGCTGGGTCGAGGGGTCGCGCAGGATCGCCATCGCGACGAGCGGCAGCAGCGACAGGATTCCCAGGTAGAGCGCGCCGGGTGCGGTGAGCCGTGACAGGACGTGCGACAGGTAGAGCGCGGTGGGGCGGCCGGGCCTGATGCCGGGGACGAAGCCGCCGAACTTGCGGATGTTGTCGGACACCTCGACCGGGTTGAAGGTGATGGAGACGTAGAAGTAGGTGAATCCGACGATGAGGGTGACGTAGACGGCCATGTAGACGGGGTGGTCGCCGCGTGTCAGGTACAACGCGACCCAGTCGCCGAGCACCGGCTGCAGCAGCACCGGCAGGTAGAGCAGCGACGAGGCGAAGATGACGGGCACGATCCCGGCCTGGTTGACCTTGAGCGGGATGTAGGTGCTGCTCCCGCCGTACATGCGCCGGCCGACCATGCGCTTGGCGTATTGCACGGGGATGCGCCGCTGCGCCTGCTCGACGTAGACGACGGCTGCGACGAGGAAGACGCCGGTGCCCAGCAGCACCACCAGGGCGAACGGGCTGGCGACGTAGATGCTGGCGAGGTAGGACGGGAAGACGGCCACCACCTGGGTGAAGATGAGCAGCGACATGCCGTTGCCGACGCCGCGCTCGGTGATCAGCTCGCCGAGCCACATCACCGCGCAGGCTCCGGCGACCATGGTGACGATGATGACGGCGATCGCCAGCAGGCCGGTGTCGTGCAGGAGCGGCTGGGGGCAGTTCGACAGCAGTTGCCCGCTCTGGGCCATGGTGACGATCGTGGTGGCGTTCAGGACGGCCAGGGCGACGGTCAGGTAGCGGGTGTACTGCGTGATCTTGCGCTGTTCGCCCGCCTTGCGGAGCTGGTCGAGCCTGGGGACGACGGTCGACAGGAGCTGCATGACGATGCTCGCGGTGATGTAGGGCATCACCCCGAGGGCGAACACCGACAGTTTGAGCATCGCGCCGCCGCTGAAGAGCTGGACGATGTCGTAGAAGCCGCCCGACGCCCCGGCCAGGCACTGCCGTACGACCACCACGTCGACGCCCGGAGCGGGGAGCACCTGGCCGAGGCGGAACAGCACGATGATCCCCGCGGTGAAGAGGATCTTCTTGCGCAGGTCGGGCAGGCGCAGGGCACGCATCAGCATGCCGGACAGCCTGGCTTCCCGCCCGGTCGCGGGCGTCCGCCGAGCCGCGGCTTCGCCGTACGCAGATCAGCGTACGGCGGGCCGCGACCAGCGAAGGGACGTCAGGCGGCGAGGGCGCGGCGGGCGTAGGCGCGCACGTCGGCGTCGGGGTCGGCGAGCACGCCGCGCAGGGCGTCGGCCACCTCGGCGCGGTCGGCCCAGCCCGCGAGCGCCTGGACGGCGGCCTTGCGCACGTCGAGGTTGGCGTCGGCGAGCACGGCCGTCAGCGCTCCGGCGGCCAGTGCCGGGTCGGCGGCGGCCAGGCATCGTGCGGCGCCGACCCGTACCTGCCAGCTGCCGTCGGCCAGGGCGGCGACGGCGGCGTCCGCGTCGGGCCTGGACACCGCGCCGAGCGCCTCGAAGGCGGCGGCGCGCACCAGCGGGTCGGCGTCGGCGGTGAGCGTGGTGAGCACCCCGGCCGATTCGGGCTTGCCGATGGTGCCCAGCCCTTTGGCCGCCCAGACGCGGACCTCGCGGGAGGCGTCGGCGGAGGCGGTGGCGACGGCGTCCCAGGCGTCGTGGGAGACCAGGCCGCGCACCGCCTCGATGCGCACCCGGTGGTCGCCGTCGCCCAGGGCGGCGGCGAACAGGGAGGGGAGGCCGAGCCGCAGGGCGCGCAGCACGTCGAGGGCGGTGGCGCGCACCACGGGATCGGCGCCGCCGGTGCCGGCGAGCTCCCGCAGCCCGTCGGCGACGTCGGGGGTGAGCACCTCGACGAGCTCCCGCAGCCCCGAGGCCGCCGCCCGCCGTACCGTGCCGTGGGTGTCGGACAGGGCTCGCACCAGGGCGGGGCCGACCCCGGCCGGGGTGGTCTCGGTGAGGGTGGCGATGGCGGCGCGGCGCACGTTCGGGTCGGCGTCGGTCAGGAAGGGGCGGATCTGCTCCAGGGAGGGCTGTGCTTCGGCGAGGCGGAGCAGCTCCAGGATGCGCGGCGAGCGCGCGACCGGCCCGGTCGAGGAGCCGCGCGCGGTGGCCTGACGGACGGCGACGGCGCTGAAGCTGCCGATGACCTCGGGCTCGGCGGCCACGGGCGTGAACTCGGGCACGGGCACGAGGTACGGCTCGACGGGCCGCTTGATGAACTCCATGCCGGTGTCGCTCTTGCGCAGGTTGAGGTGGAACATCCAGCCGGAGTCGTCGCGCTCGGGCAGGTCGGCCCTGGCGTGGTAGAGCCCCCACCGGCTCTCGGTGCGCACCAGGGAGGAGCGCGCGGCCATCTCGGCGCAGTCGCGGATGAAGCTGACCTCGGCGCAGCGCATGAGCTCGTGCGGGGTCGTGGCGCCCATCGCGGCGATCTCGTCCTTCATGCGCTCGAAGGACTCCAGCGCGATCTCCAGCTTGGCCGAGCTCTTGGGTGGGGCGACGTAGTCGTTGACGAACCGGCGCAGCTTGTACTCCACCTGCTGCTGCGGCGGCCCGCCGGGGTTGCGCAGCGGCCGGTAGATCAGCTCGTGCGCCTCGTCGATCTGGTCCTCCGGCAGATCGCCGCAGGCCTGGAAGTGGGCGGCGGCGTGCTCGCCGGCGAGGTCGCCGTAGACGAACGCGCCGATCATGTAGTTGTGCGGGACGCAGGCCAGGTCGCCCGCGGCGTAGAGGCCGGGCACGGTGGTCTGGCCGTGCTCGTCGACCCACACGCCCGAGGCGGAGTGGCCGCCGCACAACCCGATCTCGGAGATGTGCATCTCCACGTCGTGGGTGCGGTAGTCGTGTCCGCGTCCGGCGTGGAAGGTGCCGCGGGTGGGCCGCTCGGTGGAGTGCAGGATGGTCTCGACCGCGCTGACGGTCTCCTCGGGCAGGTGCGACAGTTTGAGGTAGATGGGCCCGCGCGCGGAGGCGATCTCCTCGGCGACCTCGGCCATCATCTGCCCCGACCAGTAGTCGGAGTCGACGAACCGCTCGCCCCGGTTGTTGACCTGGTAGCCGCCGAACGGGTTGGCGACGTAGGCGCAGGCGGGGCCGTTGTAGTCCTTGATCAGCGGGTTGATCTGGAAGCACTCGATGCCGCTGAGCTCGGCCCCGGCGTGGTAGGCCATCGAGTGGCCGTCGCCGGCGTTGGTGGGGTTCTCGTAGGTGCCGTAGAGGTAGCCGCTGGCGGGCAGGCCCAGCCGTCCGGCCGCGCCGGTGGCCAGGATGACGGCCCCGGCCCTGACCACGACGAAGCGGCCGGAGCGGGTGTCGAACCCGGCCACGCCCACCGCCCGGCCGCCGGAGACGAGGACCCTGACCGGCATGACGCGGTTCTCGATCGTCACCTTCGACCGGATGTCGCGCCGCCGCAGCACCCGGTAGAGCACCTTCTTGATGTCGCGGCCCTCGGGCATCGGCAGCACGTAGCTGCCCGAGCGGTGCACCCGGCGCACGGCGTACTCGCCGTACTCGTCCTTCTCGAACTTGACGCCGTAGCTCTCCAGGCGCTGCACCATGGCGTGGCCGCGCTCGGCGGTCTGGCGGACGGTCTTCTGGTTGACGATGCCGTCGTTGGCGCGGGTGATCTCGGCGATGTAGTCCTCGGGGGTGGCCTTGCCGGGGATGACCGCGTTGTTCACCCCGTCCATGCCCATCGCCAGCGCGCCGCTGTGCCGTACGTGGGCCTTCTCCAGGAGCAGGACCCGCGCGCCGCGCTCGGCGGCGGTGATGGCGGCCATGGTGCCGGCCGTGCCGCCGCCGACCACCAGCACCTCGCACTCCAGCTCGAGCCGGTCGTCCATCTACAACTCCTCCAGGATGCGTTCGCGGGTGGCCGAGGTGAGCACGGTCTTGATGCCGCCGCGCCCGAGGACCGCGACGCGGTCGCCGAGCAGGAGCGCCTCGTCCACGTCGTGGGTGACGAAGACGACGGTGGCGGCGGTGTCGCGCAGCACGTCGAGGAGCAGGCGCTGCATGTCGGCGCGGGTCTGGGCGTCCAGGGCGCCGAACGGCTCGTCCATGAGCACCGCGCGCGGCCCGCCGACCAGCGCGCGGGCCAGCTGGACGCGCTGGCGCTGGCCGCCGGACAGCTCGCGCGGCAGCCGGTCCTCGCGCCCGGCCAGGCCCACGCGCTCGATCCAGGCGCTCACGTCGAGGGGCTTGCGGCGGATGCGCAGCGGCAGCTCGACGTTGCGGCGCACGGTGCGCCAGGGCAGCAGCCCGTCCTCCTGGAAGATCATCGCCCGGTCGGGCGAGGTGCCGCGGATCTCCTCGCCGTCGGCGAGGATCTTGCCCTGGTACGGCTGCAGCAGCCCGGCCAGGGCGCGCAGCAGGGTGGACTTGCCCGAGCCCGAGGAGCCGACGACGGCCAGCAGCTCGCCCGGGGCGACGTCGAGGTCGATGCCGTCGAGCACCGCGCCGTGGCCGTAGCCGAGCCGTACCCCGTCAAGTCTGAACGACAGGCTCATCGGGCCCCCTCCGCTCGCGGCAGCCAGCGGGTGGCGCGGCGGCCGGTCAGCTCGATGGCGGCCGAGGCGAGCCACCCCAGCGCGCCGATGGTGATCATGCCGACGATGACCGCCGGGTAGTCGACGATCGTGTAGGCGTGCCAGGTGCGGTAGCCGACGCCGAAGTCGCCGGAGATCATCTCGGCGGAGATGACGCAGATCCACGCCACGCCCATGCCGACCGACAGGCCGCCGAAGACGCCCGGCAGCGCGCCGGGCAGGATGACGTTGCGCAGCACGTGCAGCCGCCCGCCGCCCATGGTCCTGACGGCGTCCTCCCACAGGGTCGGCAGGGCGCGTACGGCATGGCGGGTGCTGACCATGATGGGGAAGAACGCGGCGGCGCAGGTGATGAAGACGATGCCCTGCTCGTCCTGCGGGAAGAGCAGGATCGCGATCGGCACCAGGGCGATGGCGGGGATCGGGCGGACCGCCTCCAGCACGGGTGTGAGCACGTCGGAGGCCTTGGGCGAGCGGGCGATCAGGATGCCGACGGTGATGCCGGCCGCGGAGGCCAGCGCGAAGCCGGTCAGGATGCGGATGACGCTCTGCAGGAGGTCGAGGTAGTAGATCGGGGTGGTCACCTGCTGGAGCAGTTCGGCGGCGATCTCGCCGAGCGTGGGCAGGCGGTCGAAGCGCAGCCAGAGCACGGCGTCGGTGACGGTCAGCAGCTGCCATGTCCCGGCGGCGGCGAGCAGCGCGAGGATGCGGCGCGCCCAGGCGCTCATCGGCCGTCCCCGCTCGCCTTGAGCGCGTCGGCGTAGGTGATCTCGGTGGCCTCGGGGTGCGCCTTGAGGTGGGCGGCGGCGCCGTCCTGGGTGGTGAACGGCAGGAAGTCGGCGCCGTCGCGCACCCAGACCGCCTTGTCGGCGAACCATCGGGTGCCGGTGGCGGCGTCGGGCACGTAGGCGGCGCGCACCTTGCCGGTGGCCGCGGCGATCTGGCGGAGCAGGCAGGTGGGGCCGGCGGCGGGCTGGGTGTCGGCGGCGCCCTCGATCCACAGCTCCGAGGCCAGGGCCGGGTCGGAGACGGCGGTGCCGCAGACGGGGTCGGTGCCGGTGATCGCGGCCGGGTTCTTCGTGGAGGCGGTGTCGGCGTCGTAGGCCTGGCCGTAGGCCTTGCGCAGGTAGCTGTCGTCGTAGAAGGCGGCCAGGTCGACGGAGCCGAAGTCGGCGCTGATCTGCTTCAGGTACGGCACGTCGTGCTCGTGGGCGGCGCGCAGTTGCGGCTTGAGCGTGGTGTCGAAGGTGGCGATGCCGTTGCGCCCGTTGTAGAGGTAGACGACCTCGGCGGGCAGCCCGGTCTCCTTGGCGACCAGCTCGGCGGACTTGAGGGGATTCTCGTGCAGGTAACGCGTGGCCTCGATCTGCGCCTTGAGGAAGGCGTCGACGACGTCGGGCCGCTCCTTGGCGTAGGCCTTGCGCACGACGGTGCCGTGGAAGGTCGGCACGTCCAGCGCGGAGCCGTCGTAGATCAGCCGCCCCTGCCCCTGGAAGGCCAGCAGCCCCGGCCAGGCGACGAACTGCGCGTAGGCCTGGACGGCGCCCGACTGCAGCGCGGAGGCGCCGACGGGCGGCTGGTGGTTGACGACCTCGACGCCGGTGACGCCCGCCTTCTCCAGCGCCTGGACCAGGGTGCCGTGGCCGGCGGAGCCGACGCTGGCCGAGACCTTGGCTCCCTTGAGGTCGGCGAGGGTCCTGACCGCCGAGTCCGGCGGGACGACGACCATGTTGAGCCCGCCGCGCAGGTTGTAGCCGGTGATCGCGACCACCTGGGTGCTGCCGCCGGAGCGGGAGGCGTTGATCAGCAGCGGGTAGTCGCCCATCGAGCCGATGTCGATCTTCCCGGCGATCATCTGGGCGGTGATGGGAGCGCCGGTGTCGTAGTCCTGCCACGTGATCCGGTAGCCGGGCAGGCGCCTTTCCAGGTAGCCGAGCGAGCGCAGCAGCGTCCCCGCGGTGACGGTGTTGATGGTCTTGGACTGGTAGCCGACGACCAGGGTGGGCTTGTCGGGCTGCGCGGCCTGGGAGACCGAGCAGCCGGTCGCCAGCAGGAGGAGGGCGAGCGTGGTCCGGAGCTTCATGGCGGGGGTCCTTCAGCGCAGCAGGTAGGGGATGTTCACGGTGACGGCGTCGGCCGGGCAGCGGGCGGCGCACGGGCCGCAATACCAGCACTCGTCGACGTGCATGTAGGCCTTGCCGGTCTCGTCGCTGATGGCCAGGGAGTCGAGCGGGCAGACGTCCACGCAGAGCGTGCAGCCGCTGATGCACAGCGCCTGGTCGATGGTCACCGGGACCTCGACGCGCTGGTTGACGAGACTCACGGGTGCTCCTGTCTGCTGAGGTGGCCGCGCATGGTGAGGCGGTCGCCACGGAAGCGGATGAACTCCAGGTCGATGGGGCGGCCGTCGGCCAGGTGGGCCAGGCGCTCCACCATCAGCAGGGCGGCGCCGCGGGGCGCGCCGAGGACGGCGGCGGTGTGGGGGTCGGCGTTGATCGCCTCGACGGTCAGCTCGGCGCTGCCCAGGGGCTGGCCGGCGATCCGCTCCAGCAGCACGAAGATGTCGTTGTGGGCCAGGTCGGCGTCGAACAGGGGCTCGCCGACGTCGGTGACGATGTAGGTCAGGTCCAGCGAGAGCGGCACCCCGTTGAGCCTGCGCAGCCGCTCGATGTAGACGACCGGCTCCCCCTCGGCGATCCGCAGGCGGCCGGCGACGGCGGCGGGCGCCTCGATGATCGTCATCGATCTGACCTCGTTGACCACCTGGCCGTGCTCGTGGAGCGTCTCGGCCAGGCCGAGCAGCCGGTGCAGGCCGTGGGGATACTTCTCGCCCGCGACCGTGGTGCCCACGCCGGGGCAGCGGTCGATGAGCCCTTCCCGCCGCAGCAGGTCGAGGGCCTCGCGCATGGTGTTGCGCGTCGTGCCGTACTCTCGCGCGAGCACCGCCTCCAGCGGCAGCGGCCGGTCGCCGAACTGGCCGTGCAGCACCTGCCGGCGCAGCAGGTCGGCCACCTGCCTGGCACGATCCGCCCGTGTCCGCATCACGAACCCCCCTTCCCGACTAACCCTACTTAGGTGGTAGGAATATGGGAATAACGACGGGATTGCGCCACTTTTCTGCCTCTCCGACCTGGTGGAAAGGTGGACATCCGCCACCGGATACCGTGGCGTCCGTGGACGTCTGGGTGATCAGTGGACCGCCGGGAGCGGGCAAGTCGACCGTCGCCGCCGAGCTGCTGGCGACCCTCTCCCCCACCCCGGCCCTGCTCGACAAGGACACCGTCTACGGCGACTTCGCCGGCGCGGTCCTGGAGGCGCATGGCAGGCCGTTCGGCGAGCGCGAGGGCCCCTGGTACGACCAGCACGTCAAGCGCCACGAATACGCCGGGCTCACCCGCCTGGCCAGGCAGATCCGCTCCCACGGCTGCCCGGTGATGCTCGACGCGCCCTTCACCTCCCAGATCCACTCCGCGCCGTTGTGGGAGGCATGGGTGGAGGAGCTCGGCGGGCCCGCCGTGCACCTGGTCTGGGTGCGCTCCGACGGGCCCACGCTGCGGGCCCGGCTGGAGGCGCGGGGGCGCCCTCAGGACGCGGCGAAGCTGGCCGACTTCGACAACTGGCTGAAGGCGATCAGAGTGGACGAGCCGCCCGCCGTGCCTCACCTGGAGGTCGATCGGCGGACAGGTCGGTGATCGCCATGTGGCCGGGCAGGTGCGCGATGGCGTAGGGCACCCCGCTGACCATGATCGCGACCTGGGGCGTCACGCCGCAGGCCCAGAAGACCGGCGTCTCGCCCGGGCGCACCTCCACGAAGTCTCCGAAATCCGGCTTGTCAAGATTGATCGCGATCTCTTCGGGGCTGCCGACGTGGACGGGTTCGCCGTGCGCGTGCGGGAACCTCCGGCTCACCTCGATCGCCGCCGGCACGAGGTGGTCGGGGATCGGCCGCATCGACACCACCATCGGGCCCGAGATCCGCCCCGCGGGTTCGCACACGATGCTGGTGACGAACATCGTCACGTTGCGTCCCAGCTCCAGGTGGCGCACCGGCACCCCGGCCGCCAGCAGCGCCTCCTCGAAGGTGAAGGTGCAGCCGATCAGGAACGGGACGAGGTCCTCGCGCCACTGCCCGGTCACCTCGGCGTGTTCCTGCGCGACCCCCTCGCGGTAGACCCGGTAGCCGGGCAGGTCGGTCCGCAGGTCGCCGGGGAACCAGCGCGTGCTGTGCGCCCCGGGCTCGCCGACGTCGACCAGCGGGCAGGCCGCGGGGTTGAGCCGGGCGAAACGTTCCAGGTCACCGGCGTACTCCTCGGGGACCGCGATCAGGTTCGCCTGGGTCCAGCCCGCGCACCAGCCCGCCGTGGGAACCTTCTCGCCGTGGCGGAACCTGGCGCGTGCCTGGGCGGGCGTGAGTCTGGCAACCTCCATAGTTGGTCTTATCCCCCCGAGTCCCGCCGCGTCCAGACCGTGATGTCGTGACATTTACGGGTAGCGGCGCTGCCATGCGCCTGGACGTCAACCTCCTCGACTACGCGCTCATCGCCATCTACTTCGTCGTCGTCCTCGGCATCGGCTTCGCCGCCCGCCGGGCGATCACCACCCAGGACGACTTCTTCCTGGCCGGCCGCGGCCTGCCCGCCTGGGTCACGGGCCTGGCCTTCGTCTCGGCCAACCTGGGAGCCATCGAGATCCTGGGCATGGCCGCCAACGGCGCGCAGTACGGCGCGATGACCGTGCACTACTACTGGGTGGGCGCGGTTCCCGCCATGGTCTTCCTCGGCATCGTGATGATGCCCTTCTACTACCGCTCACGCGTGCGCAGCGTGCCCGAGTTCCTGCGCAGGAGGTTCAACCCGTCCACGCAGCTGCTCAACGCGATCATGTTCGCCGTCGCGCAGATCCTCATCGCCGGGGTCAACCTGTACGCCCTCGCCCTGGTGATGGAGGCGCTCCTCGGCTGGCCGCTGCCCGCCTCCGTGCTGGTCTCGGCGCTGATCGTGCTGTCGTACATCACCCTCGGCGGGCTGTCGTCGGCGATCTACAACGAGGTGCTGCAGTTCTTCGTCATCCTCGCCGGCCTGATCCCCCTGACCGTCCTGGGCCTGATGCGGGTGGGCGGCATCGACGGCCTGGCCGACCGGGTACGGCAGAGCACCCTGGGAGAGGCCGGGCTGCACACCTGGGCCGACACCGCCGGCGACAACCCCATGCAGGCGCACTGGATCGGCATCGTCTTCGGCCTGGGCTTCGTGCTCTCCTTCGGGTACTGGACCACCAACTTCGCCGAGGTCCAGCGTGCCCTCTCGGCCCGCAACACCAACGCCGCCAGGCTCACCCCGATCGTCGCCGCCTACCCCAAGATCTTCATCCCGCTCGTCACCGTCATCCCCGGCCTCGTGGCGCTCGTCATGTTCGACGGCCTGGGACAGGGCGACTCCGAATACAACGACGCCATCCCGATGCTGATGCGCGACCTGCTGCCCAACGGCCTGCTCGGCATCGCCGTCACCGGCCTGCTGGCGTCGTTCATGGCGGGCATGGCGGCCAACATCAGCGGCTTCAACACCGTCTTCACCAACGACCTGTGGGCCGCCCACGTCGTCAAGGACCGCGACGACGCCTACTACGTGCGCGTCGGCCGCATCGCCACCGTCGTCGGCGTCGCCCTCGGCGTGGGCACCGCGTTCATCGCCGCGGGCTACTCCAACATCATGGAGTACCTGCAGGCGCTGTTCTCCATCTTCAACGCCCCGCTGTTCGCGACCTTCCTGCTCGCGCTGTTCTGGAAGCGTATGACCGCCTGGGCGGGATTCTGGGGCCTGCTCGGCGGAACGCTCGTGGCCATCGCCTCGTACGTGCTGTACAAGAGCGGCACGATCGACTTCGGCACCGAGCTCAACGCCAGCTTCTGGGGCGCGGGCCTGGCGTTCGCCTCCGACATCCTCATCTCCGTCATCGTCACGTTCTTCACCGCGCCCAAGCCCGTCGACGAACTGCGCGGCCTGGTGTACGGGCTCACCGTCGACGTCGAGGACGACGCGCTCAAGGGCGACGAACGCTGGTACCGCAACCCGCTCGTCCTCGGCATCGGCGCCCTCGTCCTGTCCCTCGCCATGTACGGAGTGATCCTGTGAAGCTCGACATCAGGCAGGTCATCGGCGGGCTCTTCCTGCTCTACGGCGTCATCCTGATCGCGGTCGGCCTGATCGGCGGCGAGGCGCCCAACCTGTGGACGGGCGTCGCCATGGCCGTCTTCGGCGGCGCCTTCCTCGCGTGGGCGCGCCTGAAGCGGATCTAGAGTGGCCGGTGTGCCGCCGGAGAACCTGCCCGTCATCGAACGCGACGCGGTCCGCGTGGTCGTCATCGACTCCGCGGACCGCATCCTGCTCTTCCACACCCGTGACCCGACGATGCCCGAGAAGGGGCAGTGGTGGGAACTGCCCGGAGGCGGGATCGACCCGGGCGAGAGCCCGGCCGAGACCGCGGTGAGGGAACTGCGGGAGGAGACGGGCATCGCCGTCTCCCCTGAGCAGGTGTCGGCGCCCTCGTGGAGACGGGACGCCTCCTTCCGGTACCGGGGCACCCGGCGGCTGCAGCACGAGGTCGTGGTCGCGGTGCGGCTGGGAGTGCCCGGTCCGCCGGTCGACGGCGGCGGGCGGGTGGAGTTCGAGGACGAGGACTACTTCGGGTTCCGGTGGTGGCCGGTGGACGAGGTGGTGGGCAGCACGGAGCTGTTCTACCCGCGGGAGCTGCCCCGGCTGCTGAAGGCGTTTCTCGCGGGCGAGCAGATCGACCAGCCGTTCGAGCTGTGGTCCTAATCTCTGGCCACCACACCCTCAGGCGGCGTCGAGAGCTCCGGTGATCTTGCGCGACATGTCGGCCAGGGCAGGGCCGGGGGTGCCCTCGTGGGTGCGGGCGGCCGCCTCGACGGCGACGATGACGGTGCGACGGAAGTTGTCCGCCTCGTCCGGGACCTGCTGCTTGAGCAGGCTCATGGCCGCGGTCAGGGCCGGCAGCACCTGGTCGGCGATCGCCGCCACGGACGTGCTGTCCAGCTTCATGTCCTTGGGGTAGTCGGCCAGCACGTGCCCGACCAGCCCAGTGGCCGAGGCCAGGGCGAGGGAGCCCTGGGTGGCGGCCCGGTGGGGCTTGCCGGCGGCGTCGGCGGCCGACATCAGCGTGACGGCGCCGTAGGCGGCGGTGCGCAGGGTGAGCTTGTCCTGGTCGGTGAGGGTTACGGTCATGGCAAGTGCTCCTTAGTTGTCGAGTGCCTGGTAGACGGTGGTCCAGAAGTCGTGGAAGACGTGGGCCGAGTTGGGGACGGACAGGCCGACCTGGGTGACGAGGATGCCGGTGAGCTGGTTGACCGGGTCGGCGTAGGCGGAGGCGCCGCTGCCGCCGTCCCAGCCGAACTGGCCGATCGGGGCGTAGTCGCTCTGGTAGGTGCGCACCGCCATGCCCAGGCCCCAGCCGCCGTGCTGGCCCTGGCCGAAGGAGATGTGCACGTTGTCGCGGGCCAGCGCGTTGCGGGCGGCGTTCTGCTCGGCGGTGAGCCGGTTGGTGGTCATCAGCTGGACCGCGGCGCGGGACAGGATGCGCTGGCCGTTGTGGACGCCGCCGTTGAGCAGCATGCGGAAGTAGGCGTCGTAGTCGTCGACGGTGGAGTTGAGGCCCCCGCCGCCCGACGGGAACGCGGGCGGCCGACTGTGGCGTCCCCCGTCCGCCGGGTCCCACACGTGGAACTCGCCGGTCTCCGGGTCGGGCGCGTACAGGTCGGGCAGCCGGTACAGCTGGTCGGCCGGGACGTGGAAGCCGGTGTCCTTCATGCCGAGCGGGTCGAAGACGCGCTCGCGCAGGAACGACTCGAACGGCTGGCCGGTCACCCTGGCCACCAGCACGCCGAGCAGGTCGTTGCCGATGTGGTACTGCCAGCGTTCGCCGGGCTGGCTCATCAGCGGCAGCGTGCCCAGGCGGCGCAGCCACTCGTCCGGCTCGGGCATCGGCACCGGCAGGTTGGGCGTCAGCCCCTGCTCGAAGATCGCGTTGAAGATGGGCGTGCCCACCGCCGTGAAGTCCAGGCCGAGCCCGAAGGTCGAGGTCAGCACGTCGCGCACGGTGATCGGCCGCCGGGCGGGGACGGTCTCGTCCACGGGGCCGTCGATCCGCTTGAGCACCTGCCGGTCGGCCAGCTCGGGCAGCCACTGCTGGACCGGGTCGTCGAGCCGCACCCGGCACTCGTCCACCAGAACCATCGTCGCCGCGACCGTGACCGGCTTGGAGGTGGAGGCCATCCGGAAGATGGTGTCCCGCGCCATGGGAGCGCCGCCCCCGGCCGCCATCGTGCCGAGCGCCTCGACGTGGGTGTGCCCGCCCCGGCTGACCAGGGCGACGACTCCGGGGACCTTCCCCGAGTCGACGTGCCGCGCCAGCGTCTCGCGCAGCCTGCGCAGTCCGGAGGAGGAAAAGCCGGTTGATTCGTGGTTCGCCATGCTGAGAACGCTAGGCAGCGGCCCGGGGGCGCCGAATCTGTCGCGTTACCGAAGGTCCATGCGGGCGAGTTCGTGACGGGAGGCGACGCCGAGCTTGGGATAGGCCTTGTACAGGTGATGGCTGACCGTTCGCGGGCTGAGGAACATCTGCCCGGCGATGTCGCGGTTGCTCATGCCCGCCGCAGCCAGCCGTACGACCTGGAGCTCTTGCGCGGTGAGCTGGGCCAGCAGGTCGGGGGCCTGCTCGCGGGCCTGGGGCGTCTCGCCGGTGGCCCGCAGCTCGGTGGAGGCGCGCTCGGCCCAGGGGGTGGCTCCCAGCCGCAGGAAGGTCTCCAGCGCGATGCGCAGGTGGGGGCGGGCCTCGGCCCGTCGGCGGCCGCGCCGCAGCCACTCGCCGTAGAGCAGCTCGGTCCTGGCCTGCTCGAAGGGGACCGTGCTCGATCCGCTCAGCTGCACGGCCCGCGCGAACAGCCGCTCGGCCGCCTCGCCCTCCGCCAGGAGCGCCTGGCAGCGCAGCGCGACGGCGCTCACCCACGGCTGTCCCGTCGCCCGTGCCCAGGCGGTCAGGCTCGCCGACGGCTCGGCCGCCAGCTCGGGCCGTCCGGCGCGGACCGCCGCCTCGACGTGGGCGGCCAGGTGGGAATAGGTCCTGTTCATGGCGAACAGCCCGCTGGAGACGTCACGGACACTCCACCTCAGGACCTCCTCGTGGCGGCCCAGGCTGAGGTCGAGGAGATCGCGGGCGTCCAGCGCCTCGGTCCCGCTCTCGGTGATGCCGTGGCGCAGGATGTCGCCGGTCAGCTCCTTGCACCGCGCCTCGTCGCCCTGGATCGCCGCCACGCAGGCCAGCAGCCCGGCCAGGTGCCTGCCGTAATGGGTCCGCTCGGTGTCCTGGGCGATGCGCAGCCCCTCGGAGGCGGTGACCTCCACGTCGCGGAAACGCCCGAGGAGCCACTGGGCGCGGCCCACGTACAACAACGCCTTCGGGAGCGCGCCGATGGCGCCGACCGCGCGGCACTCCCGCACGATGGCCAGGGCCTCGTCGTGGGCGGCCTCGGCGTCGGCCATCCACGACAACCACGAGTGCAGGATCAGCCGTTCACGCGGACCGCGGTCCGGGTCGTCCCCGATGGAGTTCATGAGGTCGAGCAGGGGGGCCGTCACGCCGTCGGCCAGCTGCGCGATCGCGCCGGTGGCGCTGGCCAGTAAGGGGTCGCGGGATCCGGCCGCGGTGCGGGCCGCGAGGCCGGTGATGGCGGGCACGTCGCCCGGCGACCAGGCGGAGACGATGGCGTTGAGGAAGAGGAAGGCGGCCTCGCCCGGCGCCTGCCCGGCGATCCGCGCGGCCACCTCGGCCAGCTCGACCGCCTGCGCGCCGTGCTCTTGCTCCTGGGCCAGGGTGATCCGCATCTTGGCCAGGCGCGCCAGGACGTCCGGCCGGCCGGTGGAGGCGACGATCTGCTCGTCGAGGGCGGCGGCCACCTGGGTCTGACCGGCGTCGGCGGCGGCCTCGGCGGCGCGGGCCAGCCGCTCCGCCCGCCGTTCGGTGTCGGGCGTGAGCTGCGCGGCCCGCTGGTAGGCGGCGGCGACCGCCGCATGGCCGCCGCGCGCGGAGGCCTGCTCGGCGATGCGTTCCAGGTCGGCCGCGAGCCCCTCGTCGGGGCCGATGGCCGCGGCGCTCAGATGCCAGGTGCGGCGGTCCTGGTCGCCGCGCGCGCCGGACACCTCGGCGAGCGCTCGATGGACGGCGAGCCGTCTGGTGACGGTCGCCTCCCGGTAGGCGGCTGAGCGCACCAGGGGGTGGCGGAAGGTGAGGCGGCCGTCCACGAAGCCGATCAGGCCGTCGATCTCGACCGGCTCCAGGTCGTCGAGGCTGACCCCGAGGAGCTTTCCCGCGTCCAGGACGACGTCCAGGGCGCCGCTCTCCTCCGCGGCGGCGATCAGCACCAGCAGCCGCGACCTTTCCGGCAGGGCGCGCAGCCGCTGGGCGAACTGCTCCTCCAGCCGGCCCGACAGCTGCTGGGCGCCCAGCCGGAAGGCCTCGACGGGCAGTTCGCCCGCCCGCTGCGCCGCGGTGAGCGCGCCGGGCAACTCCAGCAGGGCCAGCGGGTTGCCCTGGGCCTCGTCGAGGATCTGGTCGCGCACGTGGGGCGCCAGGCCTGTCGGGTGTTCGGCCAGCAGCGCGGCGCCCGCCGTACGGGATAGCCCGCCCAGGCGCAGGTCGGGCAGGCCGGGGGCGGCGAACGGGACACCGTCGCGGGCCCCGAGGATCATCACGATGCCCTCCGCGTCGAGGCGCCGGCTGGCGAACAGCAGCGCGTCGGCGGAGGCCTGGTCGAGCCAGTGGGCGTCGTCGATCACGCACAGCAGCGGCCGGTCCTCGGCCAGCTCGCTGAGCAGCGACAGGGTGGCCAGGCCGACCATGAACCGTTCCGCGGGCCGGGCCTCGGTCAGCCCGAAGACCCCGCGCAGCGCCTCGGCCTGCAGGGGCGGCAGGGCGGAGATCCGGTCGGCGAAGGAGCCGAGCAGCAGGTGCAGTCCGGCGAAGGCCAGCCCCACCTCGGTCTCCACGCCCACGCCGCGCAGGATCCGCATCTCGTCGGCGGCGTTCTCCGCGTATCGCAGCAACGCGCTCTTGCCGATCCCCGCCTCACCGCGCACCACGACCGCTCCACTGCGCCCGGCGCGGGCGCCGGTCAACAACCGGTCGATGACCGCCCGTTCGGCCTCGCGCCCGTGGAGCACGTAAATCCTCCCACCAGTCGTGTTACTGATTCGGATCAGCGGACACAAAGCTTAGCGTTGCGTGCGACATGACCCTTTATTACGAGAAACGCGGCAATGGGCCGATTCTGGTGGTCTCTCCGACGCTCGAAGGCGACGCCGGATACACGGTCGACCTGATCGACCGGCTGGTCGATCACTACACCGTGGTGACCTACGACCGGCGCGGACTGTCGCGCAGCGCCACGGACCGGCGGGGAGCCGGGGTCACGATGGCCGAACACGCGGACGATCTGCACCACCTGGTGGCCGGGCTCACCGACGAGCCCGTCCGCATGCTCGGCTGCGGCATCGGCGCGGTCATCGGGCTGCACCTGGCGATGGGCCACCCCGCCCAGGTCGGCGCGCTCGTGGCGCACGAGCCCGTCGCGCCGCCGCTGCTGCCCGCCGACGCCCGCGGGCACTACGAGCGCCAGCTGGCCGGGATCCAGGAGATCCACCGGCGCGACGGCGTGGCCGCCGCCTTCCGGGCCGTCGCCCGGTCGTTCGGCCTGTCGGCCGCCCCCGTCGAACCCGGCCTGACCCCGCACCCGCTCACCCCGCGGCGGGTCGTCAACTTCGGCTTCCTCGTCGAGCACGACTGCACCGCGCTCGCCCAGGACGACGCCGACTACGCGGCGCTGCAGGAGAGCACGGTCCGCATCGTGCCGGCGTACGGCGGGGCGACGCCGCCGGCGAGCTTCGCCCACCGGTGCGCGGTCGAACTGGCGGGGCTGCTCGGCATCGAGCCGGTCGTGTTCCCCGGCGGCCACGACGGCGGCGTCACCCATCCGCGCGCGTACGCGGCCCGCCTGGTCGAGGTGCTGGACCGGGAGGAGGGCCCGGCCTAGAGGTCCACCCCGAACGTGTGCTCCCCCAGCCCGTAGCCCTCTCCCCGGGGAACGACGTGCCCCTGGGCGACGAGGCTGGTCAGGCTCTGCCGGACGGCGTCCTCCGGCAGTCCCGTCAACCGGCACAGGTCGTCGAACAACGCCCCCTTGCCCTCCACCGCCTCCGCGGCCACCGCCTCGTAGACGTGCAGATCGGCGTCGGACAGTCCCTGAACGTCGTGATCGCTCATCGCTCTCGTGCCCCCTCCCTGAGCCTGCCCGGATCCACGTGACGCTCCGGGTGGCGCCGCAGGTACTCGCTCTCCAGTTCGTTGGTGCGCGAGGTGTGCCGGGCCAGGGCGTCGTCGGAGCCGTGCAGGAACGTGTCGGTCCTGGTCTGGTGCAGATGGCGCAACTCTCGGAGCAGGTCGTCCTCGGTCAGGCCGCGCGGGTCGATTCCCATGGCTGTCATGAGGCAGCCTCTACCCAGGAATGCCCGACAGTTGCTAGTCATATTTCCTGACATATGTGTCACACTCCGCATATGGACCTCGAGCTCAGGCACCTCAGGATCGTCCGCGCCGTCGCGGACGCCGGAAGTGTCAGCAAGGCGGCGACTCGATTAGGGCTGGCGCAGCCGGCGCTGACCGCCCAGCTCAAGCGCATCGAACGGCTGCTCGGCGGGGCGTTGTTCGAGCGCGACAGGACGGGAGCGCGGCCGACGCCGCTCGGCGAGCTGGTGCTCGACCGGGCCAAGGTGCTGCTCCCCGCGGCCAAGGAGCTGCAGGACGAGGCGGTGCGCTTCGCCAACGGGCCGACGACCGGCTACCGGATCGGGGCCACGGCGGGCAACGTGCTGGGCGGCCTGGTCGACCGCCTGGCCGGTCACGGTCCCGTGCGCACCTCCACCTCCTGGTCGGCCAACGAGCTGGCGACCATGGCGGAGCTCGGGCGGCTCGACTTCGTGCTGGTCGGCGTCTGCGGCGACGCGGGGCCGCCGGGCGAGTCGATCAGCTGGGGCACGATCGGCACCGACCCGGTGTTCGTCATGGTCGGCGAGGGGCACCGGCTGGCGGGTCATCACGACGTGGAACTGTCGGAGCTGGCCGGGGAGTACTGGGCGGTCAATCCGGGCGACGGCTGCTTCGGCGACTGCTTCGCCGCGGCCTGCGCGCGGGCGGGATTCACGCCGGGCACCATGTACGAGACCGACGTGGCGACCTGCTACCACCTGGCCAAGGTGGGACGGGCGGTGGTGCTCTGCCAGGCCACCCACCGGCCTGTGCCCGGCCTGGTGATGCTGCCCCTGCGCGGAGCCCCGCTGCGCTGGCGCCACCTGCTGGGCTGGCATCCTTCGACGCCGGGCGCCTCATGGGTGCTGGCCCAGGCCAGGCTCGCCCACCAGGAGGCGGTACGGCAGAGCCCGGTCTACGACGCGTGGCTGGTCCATAACCCCGTGATAGGGGCGAAGTGGTAGTCCTCGGTCGCCGGGAGCGCCGTTACGGTGACGGCACCCCCAGCGAGCAAGGAGAAACCATGCTACGCACCCCCGCGCTGGTCGCCATCGCGATCGGCGCATTGGTCCTGACCCCCGTCCCTGCCTCGGCCGCACCCACCGCCGAGCCCCCGCAGGGCATGGTCGACGCCATGGAGCGCGACCTGGGCATCACCCAGGACCAGGCGATCAAGCGCCTGGCCAACGAGGCCCACGGCAACGCCACCGCCCCTGACCTGGCCAAGCAGCTCGGCGACTCCTACGCGGGCGCCTGGTACGAAGGTGCCGAGGGCACGTTCGTGGTCGGCACCGTCAAGAGCTCCGACTCGCGCGCGATCCGCCGCGCGGGCGCCCAGGCCAGGGTGGTCGCCCGTTCCCTGGCCCAGCTCAACGGCGTCAAGGAAGGCCTCGACAAGGCCGCGCGCCCGTCGTCCTCCGTGCACTCGTGGGGCGTCTCCCCGCAGGACAACGCGATCGTCGTGGCCGCCTCGGACGCCGCCGCCGCGCAGGCGTGGATCGCCTCCGCGGGCGTGGACGCCGCCGGCGTGAAGATCGTCGAGTCGGCCGAGCAGCCCAAGCCGCTGGCCGACATCCGCGGCGGCGACGCCTACTACATCCCGGCCGCCGGCTACCGCTGCTCGGTGGGCTTCGCCGCCCGCCGCACCAGCGACAACGCGCTCGGCTTCACCACCGCCGGCCACTGCGGCGACGTCGGCCAGGCGACCAACGGCGCCAACCAGCAGGCCCAGGGCACCTTCCGCGTCTCGTCGTTCCCCGGCGACGACTACGCCTGGGTCGAGACGAACTCCAGCTGGACCGCGCCCGGCGTGGTGAACGGCTACAGCGCGGGCATCCTGCCGGTGCGCGGCCAGACCGTCACCCAGCCGCAGGGCTCGATCTGCCGTTCCGGCTCCACCACCCAGTGGCACTGCGGCACGGTCACCTCGCTCGGCCAGACGGTGAACTACCCCGAGGGCACCGTCTCCGGGCTGACCCGCACGACCGTCTGCGCCGAGGGCGGCGACTCGGGCGGCGCGTTCATCACCAACGACCAGGCCCAGGGCATGACCTCGGGCGGCAGCGGCAACTGCACCTCAGGCGGCACCACCTACTTCCAGCCGCTCGCCGAGATCCTCAACCGCGGCTACACCCTGGTGCTCGCGGGCGGCGGCCCGAACCCGCCGACCGGATGCGCGGCCTACAACGAGAAGTTCACCGCGTCGATCTCCTCCGGCCAGAACCAGTACCACCCGAACAACTCCTACTACTACTCCTCGGCCTCCGGCACCCACGCGGGCTGCCTCGACGGTCCCGACGGCACCGACTTCGACCTCTACCTCCAGAAGTGGAACGGCTCCTCCTGGGCGACCGTCGCCACCAGCAACGGCTCGGGGCCCGATGAGAGCACCAGCTACAACGGCACCTCCGGCTACTACCGCTACCGGGTGCACGCCTACAGCGGCTCGGGCTCCTACACGATCGGCCTGAACCGTCCGTAATCCGCCTTCCGGACGGTGCCTCCCGAGGGCGGCACCGTCCGGATACCGCATGAACCAGCAGATGCGCTGATCGTTGGTGTATAACCACGCCTGATGCTGAATATCGGGTCGGGGTGGAACGATCTGCCGGTGGGCCGGGCCGTACGGGTGATCGGGACGCGCGCGGACACGCCGGCGTCCGACCCGCTGACGCCCGCCGTCGCCGTGCTCTGCCCGCGCGGGCGCGACCTGCCGTCGCAGGCGCTCGACGAGGTCGAGTCCGCCTGCCTGCGGCTGTTCCCCGCCTGGTTACCGGGCGCCGAGGGGCTGGCGGGTTCCGGCGGCGCCGCGCCGGCCGCCGCCCGGAGCCTGGCCCACGACCTCGCCCGCCGTACCTCCCACTTCGGCCCCTGGCTGAGCGACCTGGCCGAGCGCGCGGTCACCGGCTCGCGCGGGCGCCGCTTCCCCGCCGAGACCAGGGCCGTGGGCCTGTCCAGGGTCCTGGCCGCCTCGTACGGCAGAGCGTCGGCGGCCCTCCTGGTGCGCGTCCCCGAGGGGCTCGGTCCCGGCGACGAGCACGCGTTCGTGTCGGGGGCGCACTGGCTGGCCAGGTCCGGCCGCTTCGGCGTCTGGCTTACCGGCGCCGAGCTGCGCGAGCCGATCGAGGGCGCCGAGGTGCCCGTCGCCCCGCCCTCCGGCTGGCACCCGGATCTCCCCGCGTCGTGCTACCCGCCCGTGGCCGGGCGCCCCCACCCCGGCAGCCCCGCCGAGCTGCGGCTGGAGCAGGCCCTGGCCCGCCATCCCTGGGCCGCGGGCCGCGAGTGGAACCGGCCCTACCAGCACACGCCGCTGCACCCGCCCATCCATCCCGACCTGATGTGGCGGGCCGACAGGTGCGTCGTGGAGGTGGACGGTCCCGACCACCGCGGGCCGGCCAAGTTCGCCCGCGACCGCCGCCGCGACGTCGACCTCCAGCTCGACGGCTTCGCCGTCCTCCGCTTCACCAACCAGGACGTCCTCACCGATGTGGCGTCCGTTGTGGCACGGATCGAACGTTTCCTCCGCACCCGCAGAGAAGGCTGACCCATGACCCTCCCCCTCTCCCAGCTCAGCGCGCTGCTCATGCTCATGGCCGAGACAGGTCAGGCCACCAACACGGCGCTCAAGGAGCGGTACGGCAGCGCCATCGACGGGCAACTCCGGCGCACGCTGAACGAGGCGAAGCTGGTCGAGAGCCACAAGCACGGACGCGGGTTCGAGCACGTCCTGACCGACTCCGGCTGGGCCAGGGCCGCGGAGGCGCTGCGCGAGGGCGTGCCCGTGCCGTCGCGGGCGGGCACCGTCGCGGCCCGCGTGCTGCTGGCCTGGCTCGGCGCCACCGTACGGCGCGGCGAGCGCAGCCTGGCCGAGCTTTTCGCCCCCGACGAGGTGCTCGGACACCGGGACGACGCGGAGGGGCGGGTCCGCGCCGCCTACGCCGCGCTCGCCGCGCGCCCCGGCGAGTGGGTCCGCCTCGCCGTCCTGCGCGAGCACCTGGCCGACCTGCCCCGTGACGCGGTCGACGCCGCCCTGGTCCAGCTCAACAAGGCGGACGGCATCCTGATCCCCGAGGGCAACCAGAAGACCCTCACCCCGGACGACAGGGCGGCCGCCATCGTGATCGGCAACCAGGACAAGCACCTGCTGGCGATCGGCGCCTGATGAGCGAGCTTCAGGCTCTGGCCGCGCTCAGGCTGCACCCGGTCGAGCACGCCGACGACGTCTGGCGCCCGTCGCCCTTCCACGTCGAGGCGCTGTACCCGGCCGCCGAGCACGTGATCGGCACGGCCCTGGACGAAGCACGCCAGAGCCAGGGCGCCAGCCCCGTGGGCCTGGCCGTGCGCGGCATCAGAGGCACGGGCAAGACCCACCTGCTCGGCTGGCTGCGCGAGCGCACCCAGGCGGAGGGCGGCTACTTCTTCCTGGTCGGCCTGCTCGACGCCAAGGGCTTCTGGGAGAGCGTCGTGATCTCCCTGCTGGAAGGCCTGGCCAGGCCGTCGGCCGACGGCCGCACCCAGCTCTCGGTGTTCCTGGCGAAGCTCGCGGCCGAGACGAACCTACCCAGGATGAAACGGCGCGAGGCCGACGGCCGCTCCCCGCTGACCCGCGCCACGCTCGACGAGCTCGTGGACAAGCTGCGTCTGCTGCACCCGCGCACCGGCCGCGAGCAGCGCGACGTCGCCCGCGCCCTGGTCCTGCTCGGCGCCGGCGACCTGGGCCTGCAGGACATCGGCGAGTCCTTCCTGACCTGCGTGGCCGAGGGCGAGCCTGGCGAGCGCGGCCGCTGGGGCATCAGCGGCGCGCGGCCCACGCCGCAGGAGATCGTCCGCGGCGTCTCCCGGCTGCTGGCGCTGACCGGCCACTGCGTCATCGCCGTCGACCAGATCGACACGCTGCTGGCCCAGGCGGGCATGACCACCTCGGCGGAGGAGGGCTTCTCCTGGAACGACCGGCTCGTCGTGGAACGCGTCGGCGGCGGGCTGATGTCCCTGCGGGAGGTCACCTCCCGCACGCTGACCGTGCTGAGCTGCCTGCCCGCCACCTGGGCTCTGATCCGGAAACACGCCACGGACTCCGTCCAGGACCGTTTCCGCGAGGTGCCGTTCCTGCAGCACCTCGGCACGGAGGACCGGGCGCTCGCACTGGTCGCGCGGCGCTTCGCCGTACGGTTCTCCGAGGTGGGCTTCGAACCCGCCTACCCCACCTGGCCGGTGCGGCCGGAGTTCCTGCGCGAGGCCACCGAGTTCACGCCGCGGCAGTTGCTGCAGGACATCGACCGGCACGTGCAGGACTGCCTCAAGGACGGGGTCGTCAGGGAGCTCGGCGCCGGGGCCGGCGTGCCCGCCGGGCCCGTGGAGCCCGCCGGGCACGACCATGCGGCACTGGACGCGCTCTGGGCCGGGCTGCGGGGCCGTACGGACCAGAACCCGCGGCTGGAGCCCGACTCGGAGGACCAGGTGATGCCGCCGCTGCTGGCGGCGGGACTGGCCGCGTGGATCATGGAGCAGGGGGCCGAGTCCGGCGCCTACCGGCAGGACGCCCCGCCGAGCGCCAAGCCCGCCCTCCACGCGCGGCTGCGCCGGGCGCTGGACGAGCGGACGGAGGACGAGATCCACTGGGCGTTCCGCGCGATCAGCGCCAAGCATCACAACGCGGTGCTCTCCCGGCTGCGGGTCGCCTCCGTGGCCGCCGGGCTGGACGAGGCGGTGCCCAAGCGGCGGCTGTTCGTGCTGCGCAACGGCGCCTGGCCCGGCGGTCCCGTGACGCGGACGACCGTGGAGGAGTTCGAGAAGCGGGGCGGGCGGGTGCTGCCGCTCGGGGCGGAGGATCTGGCGCTGCTGGGGGCGTTGCGCGATCTGCTGGCGGTCAACCCGCCGGGGCTGGCGGGCTGGCTGGCGGAGCGTCGGCCCACCCGGGAGCTGGCGGTCTTCCAGGACGCCCTCGGCGAGCCCGCACCGGCCGAGGCCGTCCGCTCACCCGACGCCCCACCACTCGACGCCTCACCCACCGCACCGTCCCCGGCACCGTCCGCCGCAGTGCCGGTCTCCTCTGCGCCGGTCTCCTCCGCGGTGCCGGTCTCCTCCGCGGTGCCGGTCATCCCCGTCGGCCGCGACCTGCTCACCGGCACCCCCACCCGCCTCGACCTGGAGGCCCTCCGCAAGCACGCCGTCATCTTCGCCGGATCGGGCTCGGGCAAGACGGTGCTGATCAGGCGGCTGATCGAGGAGTGCGCGCTCCTCGGCGTCTCGGCCATCGTCCTCGACCCCAACAACGACCTGGCCCGCCTCGGCGACCCGTGGCCGCAGCCGCACCCGGAGAGCGCCCGCGCCGAGGAGTACCTGAACGGCGCCGAGGTCGTCGTCTGGACCCCGCGCCGCGACGGCGGCCGGCCCCTCGTCTTCCAGCCGCTGCCCGACTTCACCGCGGTGATCGACGACCCGGACGAGTTCAACGAGGCCGTCGAGTCGGCCGTCGCCTCCCTGATCCCGCGCGCCAAGCTGGAGGGCCGCACCGCCAAGGCCCACCGCGGCCAGGCGCTGCTGCGGGAGGCGATCGACTTCTACGGCAGGCGCGGGCGCACCGGGCTCGCGGGCCTGGTCGACCTGCTCTGCGACCTGCCCGACGGGCTCAGCACCCTCGACGGCGCCTGCAAGATCGCCGGTGAGATCGGCGAGAGCCTCAAAGCCGCCATGATCATCGATCCGCTGTTCGGCGGCTCGGGCGCCCCCGCCGACCCCGGCGTGCTGCTCACCCCCTCCCCCGGCCGCCGCGCCAGGATCTCGGTGATCAGCTTCGTCGGGCTGCAGTCCGACGACCAGCGCCAGAGCTTCGTCAACCAGCTCCAGATGGCGCTGTTCGCCTGGATCAGGAGGAACCCGGCGGGCGACCAGCCGCTCGGCGGCCTGTTCGTCATGGACGAGGCCCAGACCTTCGCCCCCTCCGGCACCATGACCGCGTGCACGCAGAGCACGCTCGCCCTGGCCGCCCAGGCGCGCAAGTACGGCCTCGGCCTGGTCTTCGCCACCCAGGCGCCGCGCGGCCTGCACAACCGCATACCCGGCAACGCCGCCACCCAGTTCTTCGGCCTGCTCAACGCCCCCGCCCAGATCGCGGCGGCCCGCGAGCTGGCCTCGGCCAAGGGCAGCTCCGTCGACGACATCGCCCGGCTGCGCACCGGGCAGTTCTACGCCGCGCTGGACGGCGAACCGTTCGTGAAGATCCAGGCGCCGCTGTGCCTGAGCCACCATCCGCGCGCCCCGCTGTCGGTGGAGGAGGTGCTGGAGCGCAGCCGCCGCTAACCGCCCCCGGCCCTCGGCGTCGCCCTCACCAGCGCCACCACCTGGACGGCCACCGCCGCGACGCACACGACGACGAGGGCGACCGGATGCCACGGCGGGTTCTGATAGATGTATCCCGCCTGGTCGTCGTAGTTCATCTCGCCCGACATCGGGTGCAGCCAGGTGAACAGGGCCAGCACGAGCAGGTACGGCGCGCTGAACAGCCAGGCGGGGACCAGCCTGCCCGGCGTGACCCCGCGCCGCCTCATGCGCCATCCCAGCGCCACCACGGGCAGCGCCGTGGCACCGATCAGCAGGAGCCACCGCCCCAGCAGACCCGCCGACTCCCAGGCCCGCCGTACCAGCCAGGAGCGTGAGCTGTCGTTCCACGGCGCGCCGAACACGTCGGTCGGCGTGCGCGGTTCCGTCGCCAGGCGGATCGCCACCAGGTTGACCACCGCGTAGGCGGCGACCGCCAGGATCGGCCCGGCCACCAGCAGCCGCGAACCCCGCCCTCCCTCCTGCCACGAACCCTCGCGCATCGCCAGGGCCACGGCGGCCAGCTGCGTGACCGCGGCCGCCCAGAGCACGAAGGTCAGCGACGGCAGGTACCAGCCGGGCTCCAGCCGCTCGAACGGCGGGCTGCTGAAGCCCCCCATCGGGAAGTCGCTGATCGGGTTGAACCAGCGCACCAGCAGCAACCCGGCCCAGTAGAGCCCCGTCACCACCCCGGTCGCCGCCAGGGCTGCCGGGGAGCGCCTGCGGGCGGCCCACAGGAAGAAGATCGCGAAGCCCGCCTGGACGGCGGCGATCACCAGGGAGCGCTGGACGCCGAACTCCTCCATCGCCGCCACGGGCCCGGCCGGATGGCCGACCTGGACCCCGGCGAGGTTCCCGCGCGCCTGCAGGACGGCGGCCACGTCGAGCCCCAGCACCACCAGCGCGTACGGCCCGGCCGCGCGCATGAGGAGCGCGGCGCGATCCCTCATTTCGGCACGACCGTGCTCATGTGATCCAGCGCCCTCCTGAGCACCCGTTCACCCCTGCGCAGCGCCCCTTCGAGATCGTTGCCCGCCGCCACCTGCCATTGCAGGTAGACCACGGTCGTCCCGCTGCGCACCGAGACGGCGACGTGGGCGTAGGAGTCGCGGGAGGTCGGCTCGTCCGGCATGCGGCGCACGCGCGCGGCGAAACGTTCGATCTCCCCCGTCCACCGGCCGTGCCCGAACGCCTCCAGGGTCACGGGTACCCCGACCGCCCCCTCGAGGCTCTGGTCGTCCCAGTGACGGCACGGTTCGCGCAACCGCCCATCAAGGACCCTGTCGGACTCGCTGTGCATCTTGCCGCGCCGGATCCGCTCGGCCTGGGCCTCGTCGGAGGCGACGTGGACACTTTCCTGGACGGCCGCCTCCCCCAGCATCGAGCGGTCGACCGACTGCATGGAACTGACGACGGACGTCCTGGAGTACAGGTGTGCGCAAGCCAGGTCGGTGTCCTCGTCGCCCCTCGGCCGGACCCGCATGCGCGTGCCGTACGACACGGGATCGGGCAGGACCCGGCTCAGCCACGTCGGCGCCTCGTCCGCGCCCGCGTGGGTGAGGGCCCACTCGACCTGCTGCAGCCCGCCGGTCGTCCAGTGCGGCATAGGCCATCCCACGGCGCCGCGCACCTTCCACCAGGCGTGCGCCACCCACGGGCCCTTGGACGCCACGACGTGCCCCTCGGTCCTGGGCTTGTAGATCCACGCCGCGGGACGTTTGGCGAGCGTCTCGGCGACGACCTGGACCCCCTCCCAGCCGCCGCGCGTGTACGGCTCCACGCCGACGTCGCCCTCCATCATCGCCCCGTACTCCTCGACGGCCGGTCCCTCACAGGCCTTCGCCTCCCTGCCCGCCGCGTGAGCGAGCTCCCGCGCGGCGGTCGCGTCGGCCAGCCTCATGAAGCGGACTTGGATCGGCGGATCGGTGCGGAGCCGGGCGGCGTAGACGGCGACGCCGCGCGGTTCGTCCACTTCGCGCCGCGCACCCGTGCACAGCGAGAAGACGTCGTAGGCCCAGAAGTGCGGCTCCTCGTCGGGGGCCTCGTGCGGGCGCAGCATGCGGGCGAGCTCCTCGACGGTGCCCGCGGGTTCGGCGGGCGGCAGCCGCGAGGCCGACGGTGGCCCGCTGCCGCCGGCGGCGCCGATCAGCACCGCCGCTAGCCCGACGAGCACGATCTTCCGCATGCCCGGTTAGACGCATGTGACAGCGAAAGAGTTCTCTGTCCCGTTGAGGCGGGTATTGCGAGTAGGGCGGGCGGGACTTGAACCCGCGACCCATGGATTATGAGTTCCCTGGTTCGGTGCCGCGGTGTGACTGGATGGGATTGGGTGTGCTGGTTTGTCCACGACTCCGCCGATTCCCGGGCCGGGCCGTCCCGGGTGGTGACGCCCCGTGCCGGGGTTGCCGATCCCCGGCCGAGCACCAAACGTGATCACCTAAGTCTTCTTAAGCTGTCGGAGCCAGTGCTCGGCTTTCTGAGGACTGTCCCCGATGGCTGCCCAGCCCTCCGAGGGATCTGGCTGCCGTGGTGCCCATGAACGCGGACGAGGCATCTTCAGAGCAGCCTGAACCACGCGAGTGACGGCAGGCGGGGGCTGATCGTAGGTCAGGATTTCGAGCAGAAGGGGGTGACCGCTGGATTCATCAAACTTCAGATCCCACGCCCTGCTGGTTACCTGGCAGTGGTGGTCCATCTCGAAACAGGCGACCATGCAGGTCTGACCCTGTTCGTGTGAACGGAGCCAGAGCAGCCGGTCTCCGGGCACCAGCCGCTCTCGGCCGATGATCGGCATGTTCCGCACACGCCGATCACGATCGACGTACGGCACGGGGTCCGCTTCTCCATGTTTGTCGTAGTCGCTGACGCCGGCCACATGCCCGGGGTTGTTGTCGCCCATGAGTTCGAGGAGATCGCCGTCGCTGTGCGCCTGCCAGACGTCGATAATCTCCGCCTGCGGCGCCATGAGGCCTGGATACGCGATGACGAAAAGCAGGTCACCTTCTGCCAGTGTCAAAGCAAGACGGTCTCCGTGGCGGACATGCTGAACAGCGTCGTCCCAGCTCTCGATGCTCGCAACTGCGAGCGCAGCAGCCCGCAAGGTTTCAATCGCATGATCGACAGACGCCCGGAAGTACTCCCGGCCCGGGTTCGGTCGGACGTCCTTCAGAAGCTTGTGGACCTGCTTCTCTACGGCGAGTGGATGTGACGTCATCAAGCGAAAGACAACCTCAAACCGACCGGGAACTCCCGACTTGCCTTGGTATAGTTCACTGGCCCGATCCTCCGAGAGACGGCTCGTCATGCCGATCTTTACTAAATCCGGCATGAACTCGTTGGTGAGGACGTAGACGAATCCGACCTCGCGGTGTGCGGGCATCTTTTGCTCCTCCCTGGCTCGACGCTCGTGAGCCGCAGCCCCCCGCGACATACGCCGACGTCCGTTAGCCTCGATCGAGGAGAGCCCGCATCCGGGCGATTTGCTTGTCGAGATTCTTCACCTGCGTGGAGCCCACCCCGAGTTCCTCGACGAGGAGTACGCGGACCGCTTCGAGTTCGGCCAACGACTCGTCGGAACGGCCAGCGCTCGCAAGCATCTGTGCGATCACGAAGCGTGACTCGCGAATCTGCTCCGGTGCCTCGTCGCTCGTCCCGGTCGCGTTCTGCACGAAGAACCGTAGTTGAGGCAGTGCCTTCTCGGAATTGCCGATCTCTGCGTAGGCGTGGCCCGCGTGGTAGGCACAGTGGAGGACATACGAGTTTGTCGGGGGTAGGTGTTTGGCATAGTCGCGGCCGACGACCTCGAACAACGATCCGGAGCGGGTGTATTCGCCGGCGTAGAAGAGTGCAGCGGCCAGCGAGTGGCGCAGTTGCAGCTCAATGAAGGAGTCGTGAGCAGCACGGGCTACACCGTCTTCGAGCAGGCTGATCGCCTCGGACGGCCGGTCATTGTCCAAGAGCGCTTTGACGTTGGCCTTCAGCTCTTCCGCCTGCTGCTCGGTGATTCTGCCTCTGCTCGTGGTCGGCTCCCGTCGTTTGGCGGGCGCGAGCAGAGGTCGCCGGAAGGGACGGGTCGGGTCGCGGTTCTCATCGCCGCCCGTGGGTTGCTCCGAGCCTGTCGCGAGTGGCAGCAGCGCCTCGTAGACGGCCTCGGCGGACGGCCGGGCAACCGCCTGTTTGTCCAGCATGGAGGACACGAGGTCATCGAGCTCGGGCGAGATCTCGGGGCGGCGTGCTCGGACTGACGGCACGGGTGATTGAAGGTGATGCGCACATAGTGGCATAGCGGTCGTGCCGTGATAGGGCACATCTCCGGTCAGGAGTTCAAACAGGAGACAGCCAAGAGAGTAGATGTCCGAGGCGGTGGTAACCGCCTGACCGAGGCATTGTTCTGGGGACATATATGGCGGAGTGCCGACAGTTCGGTCGATCTGCGTAAGTCGGGGGAGCGCGCCCGCGCCGCGCAGAATGGCGATGCCGAAGTCGAGAACCTTCACGAGGCCGCCGTCGACGAGCATCACGTTGGCCGGTTTGAGGTCGCGGTGGACGATATCAACCCGATGGACGTCGGTCAGGACTGCTGCGATCTGCCCGGCGATGGAGGCGGCCCACGCAATGGTCGGCGGGGTCGTGTCATAGTTCGCGTGGTTGAGGAGCGACTCCAGCGTCGAACCGCGCAACAGTTGCATGACGAGCCATAGCTGCTTACCTCCGTCTGGTCCCTCGTCGCCGGTGTCGTAGACGGCGGGGATGCCGGGGTGTTCCAGCTGTCCGGTGATGCGGATCTCGCGGAGGAACCGCAAGCGGTCACGCTCTAGGGAATCGAGGATTTCGGCTGCCTCGGGACTGTCCGGCGTCGCCGGGATCACCACCGACGCCGGAGAGCGGAGCAGCTTGATCGCGACGCGGCGGTCGAGGCGCTCGTCGTAGCCATGGAAAACCTCGCTCATGCCGCCGCGACCGATTGACCCGTCAATGCGATAGCGCTTCGCGAGCCGCTGCTTCTCGTCCGGTTGCCCTGCTGTGTCCGACACTCCACCCCCAGCTAAGAGATCAAATTCTTTGCCAACTCCTCAACGAGAGCAAGGGGCGGGCGGGACTTACTGTGCGGAATGCTCACCGGTCTCGCGCAGCATTTCGGCCCGCAGTCGTGCCAGCGCCTCGTCGCGTGCCGGTTCGGTGATGATCCGGTACGCGCGCTTGCGGGCGGCTTCCTTGATGGCCTTCTGGAACTCGTTGTTGTCGAAATACAGCTTCATGAAGGCGGTGTTACGCTCGGCGTTCTCCGCGACGATGTCGTCTAGCCGGTCGTCGGCGACCTGGCCGAACCGGGCCTCGTCGTTCATCAGCGCGATCTGCTGCATCCCGACGTCTTCGACCAGGCCGACGACCTGCTGGTAGATCAGGATCTGGTCGGCGGTGCCCAGGCCGAGGCCGAACCGGTCGTTCAGCTCCTCGATCACCTCCGAGAGTGGCTTCACCTCCGGCTCCCGGTAGCCTCCGCCGTCGGCGGCATGGCCCCGCACGGCCCGGTCGCCGACCGCCGAGAGCGAGACGTTGTGCCGCCCGGTGTGCTCCAGCCGAAAGTGACTCAGGTCCGCGTCGCCGATGTCGATGGAGGTTGAGGGCCGTCCGGGTAGCCGGAGCAGCAGAATCCGGCCGTACTGGTAGAGGCGTTCGAGGTCCCGATCACCCCAGGCGACAATCTGCGCGATGAGACTGTAGGCCCGCACATAGTCTTGGAGTGCCTTCCGGAAACCCTCCCGCTCGTCGTCGGTCTCCAGAGCGTCGAAGCGGTCCAACGCGGGCTTGAGGTATTCGTGCAGCTCCGCGTGGAGCTTCCGCTCCGCCGCTTCGGGCAGTCTGCCCGGCCCTGCCGCTGCCAGGACCCGGATGAACGCCTCCATCTCCGAGGCGACCAACAGTTCGTACTCCATTACCTCGCGCTGCTTGGTGTAGAGCAGGTTGGGGTCGCTAGGCTCGGTGATCGTCGTCTCGAACCAGTCCTCGAATGCGGCCTGGATGTCGGCGGCTTGGTTGACGAAGTCCAGGATGTGCACGTCGTCCTGCGACTTCAGTGGGTGGATTCGGTTCAGCCGTGAAAGCGTCTGTACGGCTGTGACGCCGGTCAGGGGCTTGTCGACGTACATCCCGCACAGCAGCGGCTGGTCGAAACCAGTCTGGTACTTGTCCGCGACGACCAGCAGGCGATACTCGTCCTGGTTCCGCGCGACCGCCTGCGGGTCGTCGGCCTTGGTGTACGCGAACCGGTCCGGCAGCTGAGACTCAGGAAAACCGTTGAGCTGTGACTCGGTGAACTCCAGACCGGCATCGTTCTTCAGCTGTCCGGAGAATGCGACGAGCGTGCCGCAGTCGGTGTATCCACGCAAGGAGACGTAGTTGCGGATCGCCTGGTACAAATCGAGCGCGTGCTGCCGCCCGCTGGTGACCACCATGACCCGCGCCCGTCCGCCGAGCCGCCCGACGATGTTTTCCCGGAAGTCGTCGACGATGAGTCGGGCCTTCTGCTCCAGCGACTTGGGGTGCAGCTCCGCGAGCCGGACCAGCGTCGCTTTCGCCTTGCCCGCGTCGACCTCAGGGTTGGCGATCTGCGACTCGTTCTGTTCGACGGCCGCGTTCCGCAGCCGCCATTTCGTGTCGTAGGTGATGTAGTTGGCCAGCACATCGAGGATGTAGCCCTCGTCAATTGCCTGCCGCATTGAGTAGATGTGGAAGGGGACGTACATCCCGACCTCACCAGTACGGGGGTTCACCCTCTCCGGGTCGAGGGTCCCGAACAGCTTCAGCGTCGGCGACTTCGGGGTGGCCGTGAACGCGAAGTACGACAGATTCGGCTGCTTGCCGCGCACCCGCGTCATGTACGTCGCGTCGTCCTCATCCTCCTCCCGCGGCGTCGCGTTCGCCCCGAGCGCCTGCTTGAGCTGGATCGCGGACTCCCCGCCCTGCGAGGAGTGCGCCTCATCGATGACGACGGCGTACCGCTTGCCCGCCAGCCCCACGTCGACGATCTTCTTCAGCAGGAACGGATACATCTGCAGGGTGCTGATGACGATCTTCGAGGTGGCATCACCGAGCGCCCCCGCGAGCTGCGTCGAGTCCACGTCGATTTTCTTGACGACGCCGGGCGTGTGGTCGAACTGGAAGATGGTCTTCTGCAGCTGGCGGTCGAGCACGACCCGGTCAGTAATCACAATGATCTTGTCGAACACCGCCCGGTTGCCCTCGTCGAAGAGGTTCGAGAGCCGGTGTGCCAGCCACGCGATCGTGTTTGACTTTCCCGAGCCCGCCGAGTGCTGGATTAGGTAGTGCCGCCCGGCCCCGTGCGCCCGCGCATGATCCACCATCTTCTGTACGGCATGCCACTGGTGGTAACGAGGAAAGACCTTCGGCGAGGTGTGCGGGTTCTCCTTCACGCCCTTCCGGTCCGACACCTGAATGTGCACGAACCGGTGCAGGATCTCCAGCCAGTTGTCGCGCTGCCAGATCTCCTTCCACAGGTAGTCCACGCTGTACGACCCGGGCTCGGCCGACGGGTTCCCCGCCTCACCGGACTTGCCAGGCCCGTTGGAACCGAGGTTGAACGGCAGGAACTGCGTGTCGGCGCCGCGTAGCCGCGTGGTGATGAAGGCCCGATCGGGGTCCACCGCGAAATGGACCAGCGCCCGCTTGGCAAGGAACACGTCGTTCTGATCCCGGTCACGCCGATACTGCCCGATGGCGTGGTCGGCGTTCTGCCCGGTGTTCGGGTTCTTCAGCTCGACCGTGGCGGTCGGCAGCCCGTTGACGAAGAGCGCCATGTCGAGCGAACGCTTCGGGTGCCGGGTACTGTAGTGCAGCTGCCGGGCGACCGTCAGCACGTTCGCGTCATACTCCGCGAGGGCGTCGGCGGCCAGGGTGTGGCCGGGCCGGAAGTACGCCAAGTCGATCTGCACCCCCCGGTCCCGCACCCCCTGCCGCAGCACATCCAGCACCCCACGCGCATCGACCTCGGCGGCTACCCGTTGCGCGAACTGGCGCTGCGCCGTTGTCGGGTCACCCCCATAGAAACCGACGAGTCGCTCCCACTTCTTCCCCTGCGTCGCACCGATGAACCGGAACATCTCCCCGGTGTCGAGCCCCAGGTCGACGTTGAATGTCCCCTGCGCCTGCACCCAACCACGATCGAGCAGCTCCGCCTCGACCCGATCCTCGAACCTCCGCTCGCCAAACGCTCCAGGCGTCATGCCGACCCACCTCCAGCCAGGGAGAGACCGGACGTATCGACCCCACGCGCGGTCGTGACATCAATCTGCCCGGTAACAGCGGCAGTGATAAGCGCCTGGCGACGCTCGGCAAGCAGGGCGAGCTGGTCGTTACGCAAGGCGCTCTCGGCTGTGATCACCGCAAGTCCTTTATCGATATCCGCGACAAGCCTTCGCTGCTCATCAACTGAGGGGAGGGTGACAACAAGGTCTCGAATGTCCCCCAGCGAGAGTTGGGTCTTGGTTCCACCATACTGACTCCCCAGCAGGAGTTCTTGAACCTGCGGCGCAGACAACGCATACGCGAGCCAACGTCCTTCAACCGCTTTGCTGGGCCTGGCCAGACAAACATGCTGACTCACATTTGCCTGCGCGATTCGCCGGTCAACCAACGATACCCAGCCCGTGTTCGCACCTGTAATGCCGATCAATACATCGCCGACACGTACCATGGAACGCTGAGCTTCAGCGGACGCCGAAGGGGGCACATCCACCAATGCTAGAGACTCGAGATTTGGATCGATGCTATCTCGTCGTAGATTCGCACTTCGGAAGAACGGCGTACCTTTGGATCCGACGTATTCGCCCCAACCGCGCGGACCACTGGTAACCAGATCAAGGTAGTAGCCGAGTCGGGCGCTACCGCACTCAGAATCCGGAAAGATTGACATGAGCAGCGCACGGCGCTTGGCCTGAAGAAGATTCAAACTCCCAGACATCGAACTAACCAACTGATCGATCCGGGCTGTCTCGGCGTCGAGGAAGTCGGCGATACGTCGCTGTTCATCGATAGTTGGGAGCGAAACCGCAATGTTCGCATAACGTTCGGCGTTGAAGTTCTGAATCGTTGACGTAACCGCATCTGCCTCAATGGCAGCTTGAAAGAGGCGTGATGCCGCCAGATAAGCCATAAACCGCGGTTCTACACTCGGGCGAGGCCGGAAACGCACAAGGTATCCCGCGTAGGTACTCGGCTCTTCAAGATCCCTCAAGAGCATCGCGCGCCCGAGCGTACCGCTACGTGACAACAGAAGGTCGCCATCCTTCAGCTCATGACGACTGTCCAGCGATGTATCAATAAAAACAGCATTTTCGCGCGAGCGAAGACCTCCGTTCTCATCGATGTCCGACGTACGGATGAGACGATGACCGCTGGACGTGTAGTCCTGTGCAGCGACATTGAGGCCATATTGGCCTGCGTCAACACAGAGATGTTTCAGTCGCGTCGCCGTCCAACTCATCCTGTTACCTCCCCCAAGAGCTTCTGGATCTGCGTCTCCAGTTCGCGCAACTCGGCGTCGATCTCGGCCAGTGGGCGGGGCGGAGTGTAAACGTAGAAATGGCGGGTGAAGGGGATCTCGTAGCCGACCTTAGTTTTGTCGTGATCGATCCAGGCATCGGGGACGTGAGGGGTGACCTCTCTGGCGAAGTACTTCTCGATGTCCTCGTCAAGCGGGATGTTCTCGTAGTCGCGTAGGTCCGGGTCGGGGATGATCGAGCCGTCCCGGTTCTTCTGGACCTCGCCCTCGGGATCGGAGACGGAGACCGCGCCCCAGACTGCTTTCAGTAGCGCGGCGGTGGAAGGCCATTGGGCTCCGCCCGCCGCAGTCGCCGCGTGGAGGGCGTTCGTCGCCTCCTTCTTCGTCCACCAGACTGTCCCGATTACACCGCGCAAGGCCGTTACCAGCGCCTCGCGTCCGCCCCACTTGGCCAGGGCCTTCGCACTGCCCATTGCGGCCAGGGTGTCCTCGGTGATCTCGAAGCGGAGCTTGAGCGGGCGCTCCACGGTGATGCGGTGGTAGCCGAAGTCACGGGTACCGAAGATCTTCACTTTGGTGTGGTCCGGATACCCGGTGTCCGCCGCGATCTTCACCGCATCGACGTACAGCTCGGTGATGTGCTTGATCTGGTCGTCGCTTATCTGCTTACGCTTGTCCCCGAAGGACTTACGCATCTTCTCCCACTGATCGCGGGCGTCAAGCAAGATCACCTTACGGCGCAGCTTCTCGTCCTTCCGGTTGGACAGGATCCAGAAGTAGGTGGAGATGCCGGTGTTGTAGAAGAGCTGGTCCGGCAGGGCAACGATGCCTTCCAGCCAGTCGTTCTCCAGGATCCACTGACGGATCCGCGACTCGCCGGACTCGGCCGCGCCGGTGAAGAGCGGTGAGCCGTTGAAGACGATCGCCAGTCGTGAACCCTTGCCTTCCACCGGGTCCATCTTGTCGAGCATGTGCTGCAGGAAGAGGAATGAGCCGTCGTTGATGCGCGGCAACCCGGCCCCGAAACGGCCCGCGTGGCCGAGTTCGGCCTCGTTCTCGACGTCGATCTTAACTTTCTTCCACTCCACTCCGAAGGGAGGGTTGGCCAGCATGTAGTCGAATTTCCGGCCACGGTGGCCGTCCTCGCTGAAGGAGTTGCCGAAGTGGATAGTGCCGCGCTGCTCGCGCATGAGCATGTCCGCCTGGCAGATCGCCCAGGACTCCGCGTTGAGCTCCTGGCCGAAGAGGTAGACCGTGGCGTTCGGATTAAGCAACTTGATGTAATCCTCGGCGGCGGTCAACATCCCGCCAGTGCCGCAGGCCGGGTCGAGGATGTTGATGACCTGGCCATCGCCGGCGATAGTTTCCGCGTCCGGGGCGACCAGTAGGTTGACCATCAGCTTGATGACCTCACGCGGAGTGAAGTGCTCACCGGCGGTCTCGTTGGAGTCTTCCGCGAACTTCCGGATCAGGTGCTCGAAGACGTAACCCATGTCGTGGTTACTGAGCCGGTCGAGGTCCCGCATCTCGGCGAACTTTCCGACTACCCCGTAGAGAATCTTCGCGCCCGCCAGTCGGGTGATCTCGTTATCCAGGTCGAACCGGCTCAGGATCGTCCGCACATTCGGGGAGAACCCGTTGATGTAGTCGCGCAGGTTCTTGGCGACGCTAGTCGAATCGCTGGCGATCGTGGCGAAGTCCTGCTTGGAGGTGTTGTAGAACGGCAGTTTCGCCACGACCTCCAACATCTTCTGCTTGTTCTCGATGGTGAGCGAGGAGTCGCGGTCGCGTACGGCCTGCCGGGTCGGGGCCATCACCGCGTCGAGGCGGCGCAGCAGCGTGAACGGCAGGATTACCCCGCCGTACTCGTGGCGTTTGTAGTCACCGCGCAGCAAGTCCGCGACCGACCAGATGTCGGCCGCCATCTTGGTGTGGCTGGGTCCCGAGGTCACAGCTCTCCTATCTCCTCATCAACCGCACTCGTGTCATCAGTGTTCTTCATCAGTGTGAACTCCGGAGCCAGAACCCCGGCAGTCAGGCCGTGCACGGTCTGTTCGATGAGATGCGCGCTCGCTCTCTCCAGCGCTGCGAGCACGTCCTCCACCTCCCGCAGGTGGCGGAACGCGTCGCCGTAGCGGCGCTGCTCGACCAGGGACAGCCGGGGAACGCGGCAGCGACGCAGGTCCTCGCGGTTGAGCGCGCCAAGGGTGTTGGCCGCAGGGAGCGCCCCGGCGTCGGCCCGCAGGAAGGTCGCCAGGAAGTGCGCGTCCAGCCGAGCGGGGTCGATCTCAACGACCTGCGCTACCCCGATGTCGTCTCCAGCCGTACCGGTCGCGACGACCGGCGGGCGGCCGAGAGTCCGCAGCAGCACGTCTCCCGCGCGGGGGGTATCGTCACGAGCCCTGATGGTCAGCACCCCTGCTCGTTCCAACTCGCCGAGGGTGACGAGCGAGTGGCGGGTCGGCGTGGGGGGCGCGGAGAAGCGCGGCAGTCCCCGCGCAGCATGCGAGTAGAGGGCCTGTAGCCGGTCGGTGACGCGGGTGAAGTCATCGGCGTTCGCCTCGACCCGAGGGGTGACGTAGCGGGACGGCAGCAGGTTCGCGTCACCGTCCAGGAGCTCCAGGCGTGGGACCGCACGGGACACCGTCGGGTCTGCGTCACCGAACAGCCGCTGCCAAGCGGCGAACTCGTTCGGGACGTCGGCGGCGTCACCCAGAACCGACAGGTCGATCATCCGGACATCCCGGTAGTCGGGAGTCCCGTAGGGCCGCTGTAGGACCCAGAGATAGACGTCGGTGTCGGGGGCGGAGCCCATTCCCTTCGGCAACGCGATCACGTCGCGGAGGGCGCCGGACCGCACCAGCGCCGCGCGGATCTGCTGCCCCGACGGCTGTATGCAGGTGCGGGGTGTCACAGCGACGACGGCTACACCGCGCGGTCTCAGGTGTGCATAGCAGTGCTGTACCCAGGCCAGTTCCCCGTCGCGGGGGGCCGGGGTGCCGAACTCCCAACGGGGATCGGTCGCGAGTTCGGCCGTGGGCCACTGCGTTAGGTCGAACGGCGGTTCGCAGACGACGGCCGCCGCCGCGCCTAGATATTGGCCGAGTCGGTTTTCCAGCAGGGAGTCACCGGTATGGATCTCATACAACGTATCGAGGGGATTGTGGCTCAGCCTCCGCACAGCCGCCTCGGTCGCAGACAGTCGAATCTCCTGCCCGGCCAGCCGGACCTCGGTGCCGAAGCGGTCGGCAACGGCCAAGAGCAGCGTCGCCTCCGCGCAAGCGGGGTCCAGCACGACGGGCACGTCCGCGTCCCAATCGCCGGACGACCCTACCGAAGTTGTCGAACGCGGCAGCAGCGACGCCATCACCCTGGCAAGCAGCTCTCCCGAGGTAAGGTCAGCGACGCCGCGCTCTCGCCCCTGTTCCGACAGTCGACCGAGATCGCTTCGCTCCCATGCGTGGGAGGAGCCGCCCGGGAACGGAACAGGGTCGTCGACGCGCTGCGTCCCCGTCTCGGTCCGCCCGGCCGTCGACAGCTGATCACCCTTCCCTGTCGCCTTCAGCCACGCCTCGACCTCCTCCAGGGAGAAAGTCGGGCTGTGCTCGCTGCCGCCGACCGGTTTGGGGAACCCCGGGTAGCGCCTGCGCCAATTCGCCACGGCGGCACGGCTGACGCCGGCCAGCCGCGCGATCGCAGCCGCCGTCACCTCGTCGCGCTCGCCAAGACTCATGGGGAAACCATACCTGGTGGTATCGACTAAACCAAGCCTTTGTTAGCGTTCGTGAGCATTGATATGAATGTAAACAAGATGTGGTAAGTTGACCCCTGAAAGAGTGATGGTCGCTATCTCAAGCGCCGTAAGTCACGGGTGATGAGCACGATGATGCCCGCTCCGTCGGGCATCATCGGTGTCCTCAGTCAGCCGACCCGTGGCTGGGCACATCCGCTCCCAGCGCCTTCCGGGGAGCGCAGGCCCGCCCCACGCACAAGATGCGCCGAGTCGCGCCCAGAGAGACAGCTCACCTGGGCCCAGCTCGTCGGTACGGGGGCTTTTGCCACGCCGACAGCGCACCCAGAACCTGTGCGCACGTCGCACCGCACTTCCCCAAATGTTCGGGCTGTCCAGCCCCTGTACCTCAGATGAGGACCGACATGAGCACCGAGAACCACGACGTCCCGGCCGCCGCCGAGAAGGCCACGACCCCGCCGACCACCCGCAAGACTTCCCTCTACCGCCTGCGCGCCGCGAGCCAGAACTCGAGCCTCCGCTCGTTAGTCCTCTCCCGCTACCTGGACCGGGAAGGGTTCAAGAGCACTGAGGTCGACCACGAGGGTATCTCCGGCCTCCTCATCACCGGCACGATCGCCCCCGGTCCCGCCGACTGGTGCACCCCACTCAGCGCCCTGAGTGGACATCCCGTCGCGGAGGAGAACCGGACGACTCTCGGCCTCCTCCTGGTCCGTACCGAGCAGGCGGTCTACGGCCTCGCCTACGGTATGGGTCACCTGATGATCGACCCAGCCCGGATCGACCCCGGATTCGGCATCGAGCTTGCCATCCGCTGCCTGGACGCCGACCACATCACCAAGGTCCGCCGCCAGGTCATGGACGCGCGGGGGCGGACTGACGAGAACTCCGCCACCGGCGGGGAGAACATCCGGGGCTTCGGTATCGAGCAGTTCGGGGAGATCGTCAGCCAGATCTCTGGCCAGATCGCCAACGTCCCGCTGACCTTCACCAAGGACCGCACCCGGCCCGCGCACATCACCGGAAACGACCGTTCAGTCAAGCTGCACCTCGGCAGCACGCCCGCCTCCCTGCTCCACGATCTCCAGCGGATCGAAGAGGTGTGCGCTCAGCCCAGCCCGCTGCCGGAGTTCGAGTTCATCGCCCAAGTCCGGCCGCTCCCCCCGAAGTCCGAGCAGGCGCAGCTCCTTGATGAGCGCCTCGACGCCATGCTCGGCGAGGATGAGCAGTCCCTCGTCGCCCTTGCTGTGCCCAGCGTCTGCCGGGACCGGTACGACTCCGCGGAGTCCTTCAAGGTGACGCTCGGCGGTCGCTCCCAGTACTGCGCCGAGCTTGAGATCGTCCAGTTCGTCGAAGCCGTCCGGAATCGGCAGCCGGGGAGCCGCCTGCGGACCCTGCGCGACGGGCGTATTCAGATGTTCGCCGATACCGAAGGGAACGAGCCGATCAGCACCAAGGTCCCCGCCGACCACTGGCTCACGGCCGAGGTGTCCGAGGACAGCTTCCACTACTTCTACTGGCAGCGTCGGTGGTACGAGATCGGCGCGGAGTACCTCACCGTCATCGAGCAGCGGATCGCCGAACTCCTCTCCCGTCCGACCAAGGTCACCATGCCTCCCTGGACTAAGGGCACAAAGGCCAAGCCACATGACGAGGACTGGTACAACCGGCAGGTCGCCGCCCAGGAGGGATACGTACTGCTCGACAAGAACACCGTACATACCGCACGCCTGCGCGGCGGCGGCCTCGAGATCTGCGACGGGCTCGGGCCGATCGGACAGTTCCTCTGCGTGAAGAAGGCCGAAGCAACCGCCGAGCTTAACCACCTCTTCGCACAGGGCAGGGTTGCCATGGAGACCCTGCGTTTTGACACCGAGGTCCAGCAGAAGTTCCTCGCCAAGATCGACGAGCTCGCACCAGGCCACCCCATGGACAGGACGTTCAGGTCGCTGACCCTCGTCTACGGCATCCTCCTCAAGGACGGAGTGCCGCTGACCCCGAACTCCCTGTTCGCCTTCGCGAAGGTCTCGCTGCTGCACGCGGTGACCGCTCTGGAGGGGATGGGCGTGCGCGTGGAGATCGTCTCCATCTCCCGGACCTCGACCACCGGGACGGTCACGTCGCGGGGAGATGCAGATCCGTCCTGACTGTCGCCGACCCGTCCTGCGGCCCCGAAAGCTCGCACTGGTCGATCGTCACGGTGTACGGCACCTCGGCGAAGGACCTGCTGGCCCCAAGCGCCCGGCCCAGTCTGACAAAGAAGTTCAAGTCGGCTGGTCACTCCTCGACTGGGTTTACCCAGATAGCCTCACCGCCACTTGAGGGCAAGCCTCCCTTGCCCTCAAGTGGCGGGAGCGCCATGACTGTGGGACGGGCTGGCAGGCTGTCGCAAAATGGTGATCCGCCTGTCCCGCAAATCCCGAAGTTATGGAAGACTGCACACTTGCGGGGCGGTAGCTCAGCTGGTCAGAGCAGTGGACTCATAATCCATAGGTCGCGGGTTCAAGTCCCGCCCGCCCTACCACCTACCTGCGGTTATGCGTCGAAGAAGTCCTCGTCGACCTCCTTGAGAGTGATCGTTTCTCCGGTGTGGACGCCACAGCCGTGCTCGACCATCAGCCGAGCGAGTTTCAGCCCGTCGATCAATATGATCCGTGATGAGACCTTGGCGACGTAGTCTGCGGCGGACTTGGTGAAGTGGCTCGTCGTGACGAACACCCCGCGGTCGGTTTGATGGCCGTGCAGCGCACCGACGAATGCTTGGACCTCGGCAGGGCCTACCGGATGGTCGGCAGCGTAGCGCTTGGCCTGGACATAGACCTGCTCGAGGCCGAGCGGATCCTTGCGGACCATGCCGTCGACTCCGCCATCGCCGGGGCCACCGAGGTGGACGGCGTCGCTGACCGCGCCGCCGTACCCCATCGCGACCAGCAGCGCGAGTACGGTGTGCTCCAGGAACTCCGGTGGCGCGGCCCGGAGCCTTTGAAGTAGCTCGTCGGCAATGGCCTCGTGCCAGCGCGCGACCAGCCGCGGGATGGCTTCCCTGGGAATCTCCTCAGCATCGGAGGAATCAGTCGGGACGGCGGCTTTCTTGGTCTTGGTCGGCTTTACCCACGCGGCGTGCTCGGGAGAGACGGAGGATAGCGCTTCGCGGTTGATCGCCCCGGAGTGCTCTGCGAGGAAGGTCCGGCCCCTGTCGGTGACCTGGGTGAAGCCGCGGCGCGTACGGACGAGGAGTCCTGCCTTGACCAGGTCCCTGATAGCCCAGTCGATCTTGCTGCGAAGCAGGTTGTGCCCGCCACCTCGGGTCCGTTGGGCCTGCTCCACCGGCGTGAGGTTGAAGGACTTCGCGATGGCGTCCCCTATGTCTCGCCGGCGGTGCTCGCCGCCCTCCTGGAGGAGCTCCAGCACGGGACGCATCACCGTCTCGAAGTCGGGAATCGCCACGTCGTGCCCCTTCAGCATCACGGAGTTGACTGAAGGCTACTGCCGCCGCCCCGGCCCCCCGGTAGCGCGAACTTGTCACCCGCCCCACAGTCGATCAATCGTGCGCGTGTGGAAGGGCGGTTGACATGCGGGAATGGATGTTCGACGAGCCGAGGCCTGAGCTGGTCTGGACGTCGGTACGGGACGGGATCTACCAGGGCGGCCAGATATGGCGGAAGGTCTTCGCGACCGACCCCGAGCAGATCCCCAGGGTGCGTCACCTCGTTCGGACTCTACTGAACACACAGGCAGAGACGGCCGAGTACATCGTCTCCGAGCTCGCGACCAACGCGGTCCTCCACGCCAGAGGGACGCACTTCCTGCTCGAGATCGCCACACTTCCCCGAGGAATCCGGCTCGCCATCTACGATCAGGGTGGCGACGGCTCGCCCAGCTTCATCCCGACGGCCGCCATCGCGCTCGGCCAGCACGGCTACGGTCTCCAGGCAGTCGCCCAGCTCTCGGCACGCTGCGGGTTGTCCGGCAACCCGGAGACCGGTCACGTCGTGTGGGCCGAGCTCGACGCCCTATAGGGCCGCGTGCCGTACGAGCATGGGCGTCCCTAACCCATCGCCCACCGAGAACGCGCCGGGCGCACGCGCGAAAATCAGGGCCGCGACTTGGGGTTCTCTATAGACCACCCGACTGGAGTTGCACCGTCCGTGACTACTTGGAAGCGTTACGTGGACTATTAGGTCCGGTGTTACAACCGGAAGGAGTCAGCGCAATGGGAGTAGTCATGGGCAACCTTCGCCGAGGAAGCACCGCTCTCCTGGCCGTGCTCATAGTGGCAGCCTGCGAGAGCGCCTCGGGCGACAACGAACCACTCGCTGTGGAGACTCCGCCACCAGCGACCTCCGCCGACCCGCTCGCGAGTGTGCGCGACCAGGCCCTCAACGCCTACCGAGGGCTCATGCGGGACTTCGCGAAGGCCGCTGAAACCGCAGACCACGGCCCGAGTACGCTCCGCCGCTACGCCGACGACCAGGCGCTCGCGGTCCTCATCAACGCACTGCGCCTCAACGACGAGCAGAACGCCATCGCCCAAGGAGAGCCGAAACTCAACCCGACGATCGTCTCCGCAACCCCGGAGAAGGTCGTCATCGAGGACTGCACCGACACCAGCAGCGTCCTGCTCTACAACCGGAAGACCGGCAAGCCAATCAACGACGAGCCCGGCGGGCTGCGCAGGATCGATGCCACGATCAGCCGGAAAGAGATCGGCTGGAAGGCGACCAAGATCCGGATCTGGCAGGTCGGGTCATGCTGAAACGGCTCGCGGTCGTGCTCATGGTGACGTTGGCGGCATCCGCCTTCGCCGTGAGCACAGCCGCGGCCGACGACATCTTCGGCAATGCCGAATGCGGCGAAGGCCGCCAGGGCGCAGGTTGCAACGTCGTCGCAGGCAATCGGATCAGCCGCGACGGTACGCCGGTCGGTCGCCAGACACCGAGCAGTGCGTCGGGCTGCCGTGACTCCCTGGGCCGGAGCGCCGCCTGCAGCGACCCCGCTTACGGTGTGATGGGGACCGACGGCTGCTACTACAGCGGCGGATCCGCTCCAGGCACGGCGACCAGGACCTGCCGGGACGCCAACGGCAACATCATCTTCGACACAGTCCCCGTTGGCGACGGCAGTGGCGGCGCGCCGATCGACCCGCTCACCGTCGCGTACATCGCCCGCGACAACCTGGTCCTCCCCAAGCCGGTCATCGCCTCCTCGCCCAAGACCACGGACTTGCAGCTCACCCGCCTGCCCACCTGGCTCTGGACCACCTCGCCGTGGACAGCGCAGAGCGCCAGCGCCTCCGCACCGGGGATCACGGTCACCGCGACCACGACCCCGGCCGAGGTCCGCTGGGAGATGGGCGACAGTCGCCGCCAGCTGTGCAAGGGGCCAGGCACGCCCTACGACGGGACGAAGGACCCGCGCGGGCCTCCCCGGATTGCTCGCACACCTACCTCGTCAGCTCCGCTCACCAGAAGAACGACGCCTACCCAGTCGTCGCCACGATTGTCTGGACGATCACCTGGTCCTCCGGTACGACGAGCGGCACGCTCCCGCCCTTGGTCACCACCGCCACCACGGCGTTCCGGGTAGCCGAGGCGCAGTCCCTGGTCACCGCATAAGGAGGCGCGTGAAGACCGCAACGAAACCCCCCGAAGTGCGACTTCAGGCACCTCGCAGGCACAAGCGAAGCATCGGCTGGGCACTGATCGGCCTGCTCCTCGCCGTGGGTGGCGGCATCGCGGCGGCCGTCACGGTGTTCGAGGCAGGCGAGCGGACCAGCGTCCTTGCCGTAACCCAAGCACTTCCCGCCGGCCACCTTGTGCAGCTCGCCGATCTGCGCAGCATAGAGATCGCGAGCGGCCCGGAGCTTCATACGATTCCGGTGCGGCAAGCACGGAAGGTCATCAACCAGCCACTCGCTCTGCCACTGGCAGCCGGGGCGCTCCTCACCTCGGAGGCACTCGGCACCGGCACCTACCCACCGGCAGGCGAGGCCGTGATCGCGGTCGGCGTCAAGCGCACCCTCTTCCCGCCCGCTGTCACCTCCGGCTCTCGCGTCTCCGTCGTCCTCGTCAACGGCGAAGGGAAGGAGGACGTCGCCCAAGCCCTCGTCACGGCCGTCGTCCCAGGAACGGAGTCGGCGCAAGAGATCACAGTCCAGCTCCAGCTCCCCGAGCATGACGCGACCGCCGTGGCCGCCGCGGCGATGACCGGCGAAGTGAGTCTCGCCGTACTGCCTAAGGGCGGGGGAAACTGATGCCCTTGTTCGGAATCGGCTACCTCAAACGCCCACCCGCCGGATGCACGCTCACCGCCACGGCCCTCGCGATGACTTGGCCCGGCGACACCCGGGTGCTGCTCATGGAGTGGGATCCCAGCGGCGGCACACTCGCGGCCCGGTTCGGTCTCGCCGCCCAGCCGAATCTGGTGACCCTCGCGGGTTCGACCCGCCGGAGCGCCTCGCCGGACCTGATCTGGGAGCACTCGCAGAACCTCGGCGGCGCCTTGCCCGTTGTACCAGCCCCGGCTGGCGCGGAGCAGGTGGCCGCAAGCCTCGCGACCCTCGCTATCTCGTACGGCGAGACGATCACCTGGCTGGCTGAGGAGTCCGACCAAGTGGTCCTTGCTGACTGCGGAAGGCTGACGGCGGATTCGCCCGCGCTCCCGCTACTGGCCAGCGCCCGCCTCCTCGTCATCATGGAGCCGGATCTCGCAGGGCTCGCCTGCCTTGAGACACAGATCGACGGGCTCAAGAAGGATTGCCGCGGAGTCGACCTGCTTCTTGCCGGGCACAGTTTCCCCGCCTCCCAGGTCGAAGAGGGGCTGGGCCTCCCGGTTCTCGGCACCATCCCTCGTGACGACAAGGCCGCCATCACTCTGCGCGACGAAGCTGGAAGACGACGACTCCACCGCCGACCATTGCTCCGGTCGGCCTTCGAAACCACCAACAGGCTCACCGGGCGGCGGCATGATCGATCAGACCATCGATAGCGTCCGCCAGACCGTCCATGACCAGCTCGCGGAACACGCCAAGGACGAAGCCCGCAGCGAGGCCGATCGGCAGCACCTCGGGAAGGACCTGATCCTCGCCGCTCTGGACCGTCACGCCGAGGACGCCCTCCGCCTCGGCCGCACTCCGCTAACCCCTGCCGAGGAGGAGCACGTCGCCACCACGGTCTTCAACTTCTCAGGATGTCCAGCGCCGCCTCGGTCTGGGCGATCTTCTTCTCCGCTTTGGCCTTGCCCCGGACCAGCGCGGCGTTCTCCTTGCGCAGCCGCTCTATCTGTGCCTGCTCGGGTGTCTTGTGAGCGCGCGAGGGGGTGGCCGGGTTGGAGAAGCCCGCTCGCCATTGTCTCGCTGCCGCCGCCACAGATCGATGCTGGTGCTGTAGAGGCCTTCCCGGCGCAGCACCCGGCCCTTCTCACCCTCGGGGGACCTCGTACTCCGTGATGATCCTTAGCGTGTACTCGGTAGAGAAGTGCCGTCGCTTGGGCCGGTCACCTCGGGGGCCGTCACCGGATTGAAGGTCGTGGCTAGCCATGGTCACCGCGCGTCGTACCCGTTCTCGCCCTGCTCATGCCAGCTAAGGAACTTAGTCCCTATTCGTCTCACTTGAGCTTGACACAGAGGGCGTCGGCGCGGGCATCGAGGCAGTGACAGAAGGCGCTACGGAAATCGGAAATTTCGCTCAATGCCTGGATCGGGCTGGCTGGGTGCAGGAAGCTGGCAGACACGGCCACCGCCTTCGTCGTCGCTTGTTTCGCAACTTCGAAGATGAGGCGGTGGCCGCCTCACGCCACGCCGTACGCGTTAGGCCACATTCCACTACATCCGGATATGCGGCAATTCTCCCCGAATTCGCCTCGGATGCTGCCCGCGTCCAGATCAAGGGTTAAACCTCAAGCTAAGGCCCAGAAGGACCGTGCAACCTAAGCAACACCGAAAAGGAGCCTGTCGTGGTCCTTCGCCTGCCCGGAGGCCACCTGTAAGAACAGCTACGTCGGTGAACACGGTGACTGCGGCTGAGGCACCCGCAGGCGCCGCAAAACCCACCTGCTCACGCCGCCACGATCGCGATCACGGCCCCCGTGACAATGACCAGCGCGGGCACGACCATCCAGAAACGCTGGGTGCTCCCGGTCGCCCGCCGGGTCAGCCGGTAGAAGGACGTCGCCTGATGTCGCTGGTCGGAAGACTTGAGCACCTCGGCGAGAGCCGGATCACCGGTCGCGAAGTACCGCTCGTCGAGCAGCGTCCGGAAAGCTTCGGCCCGGCGTCGGTTGCGCTGGTAGAGCTCTGTGTAGGCGGCGGCGAACGCCAGTCCGATGACCCCGATGAAGACCACGAGCATGCTGGCGGGCACCTCATCGCGCTTGAGGTTCCCGTCGGACGCGATGATGGCGACCAGCGCCGACGCCACGACCAGGACGATGTTGATGGCGTTGGCTCGCAGCGTCTCCGCGTGCCGCGCATGTGCGCGCATATCGGTGTACATACCCCAGAGCAGGTCCTTCTGGGCCTGTGGCCTGCTGGAATCGTCGGTCACGTGATCTCCCATGCGTCCATGATTGCCGGGCTACTTCACATTGATGCCTGGACGACGGACTCTGTAAAGCAGATGCCCTCGTGCGGACGATGGGATGACGGATGCCACGGCGTAACGACGTTTCCGAGTGGCGAGTGTTGCCGCATCAGGTCCTGATTCTTCTGGACTCGTGGCTGGATCGGGACGGGAGCGACCTCATCCTCAAAGGCTGGTTCCCGGCCGGTCGCGGGCGTGACCCGGTCGGCCTAGTGGAGCGCTCCAGAAATGGGGAACAATGCAATCTGGTCGCGAAGTTCTACCGGCCGCCGGTCCAGCTCAAGGTCGCCAAGGTCACCGGCGCCCGGGCATCCTCGCCGATGTTTCCTCACCTCGCGCTGCCGCAGGGCGACCCCGTCTCGCTCGGTGAGTGGACGCTGGTGTTGCATGATGTCGCGCGCGGCGATCTCGGCACGGTGCGCCCGTTGCAGGAACCCGTGGTGCGCGGCGACCCGAAGGCGGGGGGCTACTGTTCGGACATCGTCGGTTCGATCGTGCGGGACTGGAACTGCGGCAGCGGAACGGACGCGCCACAGTGGAGCTCGATGACCGTCGCGCATTTCATGCGGACGATCCTCGGTGACCGCATAGGTCCCGGAGGCCCCATCCAGGAGTGGGCGGCCCGGGCAGACGTTCCCGTCAGCGGCCGACCGGACAGCCTGGCGCTGCCCGGCTGGAGCTGGAGCCTGCCCAATCCCTTCAGCTTGCTGAACAACCGCGCCCACCGTCGGCTGTCGGCGGACTCAGTGGTGACCGGTCGCGCGCACGGCGATCTGAGCGGGCGCAACATCCTGCTACCGATGAGTCCCCGACCCAGGCCAGAGGAGTACGTCCTCATCGACCTCGACCGCTTCGACACCGCGGCGCCCCTGGCCCGCGACCCCATGCATCTGCTGGTAGCCCTGGCCATGGACCTTCTGGCCGACAAGGACCTCGACGCCACCGCTCGACGTGACCTCGTCAACGTGATCGTGGACCCGCAGGCCTCATCCGCCAACGACATCGTCGAGCGCTTCGGCCGGATCAGCGCAGCCGTACACGAGGCGCCCGTGCCGTGGGCACAGAGGTCCGGCCACGGACAGGAGTGGCGGACACAGAGCACCCTCGCGCTGGTAGCGGCGGCGCTGATGCATGTCGGCCGCAGCTTCTTCAGCGAGCAGGACAGGGCGTGGTGCTTCGACCTGGCCGCGGTGGCGACCGAGCACTACCAGGACCTGACCAGCCGAGACGACACCTTCGCGCCCCGGCGACAGGCTGCTCCGGCCCCGCTGAGTCCTCCGCCCGATCCCGACGAGCCGATGGACACGCTGCGACTGGTCGTGCTGCACGCACCGGACGGACAGGCGTTCCTGGCAACGATGACCGACCGGCTACGCTCCCTGCCGGTGGGCGTCTGCGGCCTCCCCTCCGGCCCGGACGACGCCGGTGAGCTCGCACGAGCCGATGCCGTAGCCGTCGTCCTCACCGCTGGATTCACCCTCAGCCAGTCCCTCCTCCGGGCGCTGGAGGAGGCCGCGCGCCCGATCCTGTGGCTGCGGGTCCACCGAACGGCGAACCCACCGAAGCCGCCGCTGGCCGATGCGCACTTCGATTTCGTCATCGGCGGAGACTCACAGTGGGAGGAGATGCTCGGCCACCTGCGGTGGATCGGCTCGCCTTCTTACCTTATCGATCTGTACGGCAAGCGCCTGAGCGCGCTCGATGAGCGACACAGCACACTGGCAGACTGGGCTCTAGCGCGCAACGAACAGGCGTGCATGCTGCTCGAGGAGCGCCGCGCAGCCCAACAGACACGCCGGGCTCGCCAGAGCGCCCTGTCCGCCACTGCGGTGGCCTCCGGAACAGCAGGAACCCGCGAATCAGCTGACGGCGGGTTGCGGTGCTACGGTCGACCGGCACCGCAGGACAATCCGCTGGATCGGCTCAACGAGACCGACCAGCTGGTCACCCTGCTGGAGCGGGGGAACACTCCGGTGGCATTGACCGGCCCCGAGGGGTTCGGTAAGACCGCGATGGTTTCCCGGCTGCTGCATCGCATCCGGAAGGACCGGAGCATCCTGCCCATCGACGGCTTCGTCTACCTCCCCGCACGTGGGCCTCATCTGATCGACGCGGCGACCGTCCTCGGTGCGATCACCGAGGTCAGCCCTGATCGCGGCCAGGCGGAACGGGTCCGCGCCGAGGTCATGAACTCCGCAGTGCTGTGGACCCGGAAGGTGGACCGGGTCCTCGAGGCTCTGGCGGGCACCCGGGTACTGCTCGTCCTGGACGACGTTCAGGACCTGGTCAACTCTGCTGGGGAGCTCGACGACCGCCAGCTGCTCAGCGCGCTGACCATGGCCTTGCAGCAGTCGGATGGCCGCTTGCGCCTGCTGATGGTGAGCACCCGCGAGGTCGTGGAGCCGCTCCCCGCGCCGGTTTCGCTCCGCCTCGATCTGGGGCTCGACCAGGACGCCGCATGGCAGCTGCTCTGCGGCATGGACCCCGATCATGTGCTCAACCTCGCCGCCCACGAGGAGCTCAAGAGCGACCTCACCAGGCTTACCAAAGGAAATCCGCGCGTGCTGGAGCTCGTGGCCGCGCTGCTGCACGGCGATGTCAGGCTCACACTTCCTGATCTGGTCGAGCAGCTCAAACGGGAGCGGTCCACGTGGTCATGGGCCAACCGGGTGCTGGTCGGACTCGACCGAACCGAACAGCGGGTGCTGCAGGCCCTGGCCACGCTCGGGATGCCCGTCGAGGCGAAGACGGTCGACGCGGTCCTGGCTCCGTTTCTGCCGGGACAGATCAACGGTCCCGTCCTGGACGAGCTCGCGCGCCGACGGCTCATCCGCCGGGACGGCCGCCATTACACACTCCCTCGCGATCCTGACGGAGGCTGTGAGCTGGGCCGGGTTGACTGCGATCTTCCCGGCGCCGGAACCGATTCGGTTCCCTTGACGCGGCATGCGCTCAGCAGCCTCGCCGCCGATCACTTCGCGGCGTGCGCGCCGGTCGTTCACGACGAACAGGACATGCGCCTGCGCCTGACGGAAGTGGAGATGCGGCTGGCCGGCGGCGAATGGGATCAGGCACTCGAAGCCATGTATCTGCTGGACGAAAGCCACCGAGAAGGGCGGACACCGAGTCCATGCCCTGCTCATCTGCGCGATCGTATCCCGCCGCGGGACACCTATCTAGGCGCCCACAACCTGGCGTCACGAGCGGAGTCCCGGCTGCATGAGGATGACGCAAGCACCGCGATCACCGATCTCGAACAGGCGTTGGAGATCTGCCTGCTTCCGAAGAACGCCTTCCGCGACACGGCCTGTAGAGTGGCCATCCAACTCGGCGGAGCACAATTCCACGATGGGAACACCGCAAAGGCATCGGAACGCTACGAATTCGTCCTTGAGAACAGGGAGGCCGACTGGCATCTGCTGCGTGGGCAGGCACATGCCGGGCGGATGCGCTGCCTCTACGAGTGGGGAAAGTTCGCCGACGCCATGCGAGAGTACGGGCTGGCGCAGCAAGCCTACGACCGAAGTGACGACCCCGACAAGCCGTATTTCGTCGTGAGCTTGCAGCTGGACCTCGGGATGCTCCACGCGGCATGCGGCGACTGGGCGCAAGCCAGGCAGGTTCTGCGCAGAGGCGAGCAAGAGGCCCGCCGGCTTAGCCAGCCCCACCTGGAAGGTTCCTTCATCGGCCAGCGAGCGATGGTCTGCCTGGACAGCGGCGAGCCCGACAAGGCGGTCGAGCTCGCGTCCCGGGCCCAGGAATTCGGCGCGCAGACGAACAATATCCCGCTCATCCGGGAAGCCGCTACGTGGCTGGCTCAGGCCCACCTAGCCAGGGGGGTGGATCAGGACTTCCTCCGAGCAGCCCAGAAAGCCGCCGAGCACGCCGTTTATTACAGCAAGTCGAACAAGGCCGGCACCGCTTTCGCGGTGTACGGCATTACACTGCTGCTCCTTGACAGGATCGCCGATGCCAGAATCGCCTTCCATGACGCGTTCACGCGTGCGAAGGAGCTCTGCGATCTCGATCCCGCCAACTTCGAGTCGAGGCAGCTGCTGGGTTTGGCCAGCTGCGGGCTGGGAGTATGCGGGGATGCTCAGCGGTTCCGGGAGGCCGAGGAAGCGTTCACGGCTGCCCGGCACATCACCGGGGAGAGAGTCATTCTTCTGCGGACCATGCGTCTTCTCGGCCGTCTGATCCCGGAGCCGACCGACCGGACCCGGCCGGTCGTGGACGCGGTGAGCGGGGTGCCCGACAGCTATCCGTGATCACGGAGCTCAGCGCGTATCGCAACCGCCACGCGTGGTCCACGTCGTCGTCACGCTGGACGAAGGGCGGGGGTGTCCCCAACCGGCGGCCCCAGCGGATCATCATTGATCTCGTCCTCTCGCCACTGGCACGCTCGATGGCGTCCACGCTAGGAACACCTGAAGCGAACGTCCATGACATCCATCGATGTCGGTATGCCGCCATGCCCGGCGATCTCCGGGCGTGTGCCGCTGCCGACGCGGCGCATGACTGCCAGACTTACCGCGATGTTCGTTCGGATAGCCGTCTTCGATCCTCTGCCGGTCTACCGGCACGGCGTCATGGCCACCCTGCGCGAAGCCGGGCTGGGCAGCGAGTCGCCGGATGACGTCTTCGCTTGGATGGACGACGATCACCTCCGTCTCGTGGTGCTGTCCGTGCAGACGAGCGAGGACTGGGAGTGCCTGGTGCAGCTGTGCCGCACCCACCGCGACGCCCTCGTCGTGGCACTGCTGCCCGACGACGCGGTCACCACGCATGTTCGTGCGCTGACCGGCGGAGCGGTCGCCACGCTGCCTCGCGATGCGCAGCCGTCGGCGGTTCGAGCGGCCGTGGAGGCCGTCATCGACGGCCGGTCCGTCGTGCCCGTCGATGTGCTGCGCGCGCTGACGGTCGCAGGGCCCGCGGCCGTATCGAACGAGGAGGTGCCGTCGCCGCAGGAGCGGGAGTGGTTACGGCGGCTGGCGGCCGGCAGCACCGTCGCCGACCTGGCCGACGGTGCGGGGTATTCGGAACGCATGATGTTCCGCCTGCTCCGTGACCTGTACAAGCGCATCAAGGCGGGCAACCGCACCCAGGCGCTCATGCTGGCCAGAGAACGCGGCTGGCTCTGAACGAGGCTGACATGGCAGCCTGCCGACGCCTGGACTGCGTCATGGACCCGCTACCGACCGGTTTCTTAACGTCATGGGTGCGAGAACCGTGAGCACGGGGAGGCGAGACCCATGATGACTCGCTGGGGGACGAGGTCTGGCAACGCGCCGCGCCTCAAGCAACCCAAGGGCGACGCGGATCCGAGCTGGCTGGCGAGGCTCGTGTCCGGCGGGAGCCGCCCGGCCCCCCGTGTCTTGAAGCCGTCCCCCACGGAGTTGGAGTGGTTGCGGCGACTGAGCGCCGGGAGCACTGTGGCCCAGCTGGCCGCCCGGGCAAGATGGACAAAGCCGAAGATGTCCCACCGCCTTCGCCAAGTCTGCCGGCGGTTGAACGTCGACACCTGCGACAAGGCGATCCGCCTCGCCAGAAGACGCGGCTGGCTGTGATCACGTCTTCCGGGCTACTCACCTGGTGCCCAACGGGAACAACTTGGCGGCCAACCCCTAAGCTTCAGGTTTAACCCGACCGAGCGGTTGTGATCTCTAACGCGTGTCGGGGTTTCATCCGGGTTTTCCGACTGGATGGCGGAGTGCTGGAGTCGAATAAGGCGGTGGCCGCCTCACGCCACGCCGTACACGTTAGGCCACATTTCCGCTACATCCGGAAATGTGGCAATTCTCCCCGAATCTGCCTCGGATGCTGCCCGCGTCCAGATCAAGGGTTAACCTAAAGCTTAGAGCGCGGCGATCTCGGCGTGACGATGCACCGGGGAGCCCCGAGCTGGGATTGCCAGTCATATGGCAGCGAGTATCCGCAGGTAGACACCTTGATCGGCGATCTGCGCCCGACATCAACGGGATTATGAGTCCACTGCTCTGACCAGCTGAGCTACCGCCCCGTAAGTGTGCAGTCTCCCACAACTTCGCGGCCCGCGGGACCCGTGATCGCCGCAAGCTGACACACCCCGCGGAAATGATCGTTCACCGCCCCAGCACGATCAGTCGCAACCGCCTGCGTGCCCGTTTCGCCCACCACGCCGACCGCTCGTTGGCCTGGGGGAACGGCGCCGCCGGGACCGGCACGCCGAGGAAGGCGCACAGCGGCGCCCACCCCTCGCGCACGTCGAAGACCAGCAGCCGCTCCGCGGGAAGGGCCTCGCGCACCTGCTCCACGTGCCGGTCGAAGACCTCCAGGACGTGCGCCCGGTCACCGACGCGGCCGTCGAAGACGCGGTCCATGATGGTCGCCCTGGCCATGCGCGGGTACAGGGCGAAGTCGGGCGCGCGGCGGGCCACCAGGCGGCGCATGATCCGCCGCCGCAGCGGCGCCGGGCGGCCCTCGGCGAGGGCGCTGCGGAAGATGGTGGCGCTGACGCTGTCGTACCAGGCGGCGGGGTCGCGCACGGTGAGGACGATCTTGGCGTCGGGGTAGTGGCCGGCGAGCTCCCGCCAGTAGGAGGCGGCGGGCCAGTCGACGGCCGAGTGGAAGCCGGCGAACACCTCGTCCCAGTCGGCCGGGCGACCCTCGCCGATCTCCAGCCATTGACGCACCCTGCGCGGCTGGTCGATGACGGTGGCCATGTGGTAGCACGGGCCGTACCCGAGCAGGTCGAGCGCGGCCTGTAACGACCTGGTCCCGGTGCGCCCGAACCCCGCGCCGATCACCTTCATCCCGGATGCCCTTCCGATCGAACTCTGATCTGCGCCGTCTACCAATGGGACCATGGCGGATCTGTTTCCACACCCCCTGCTCGAAACTCTCGGCGAAGCCTCAGACCGGCCGGTCGTCGAGCACGGGTCCAGGGTCGTCAGCCGGGGCGAGCTGCTCGGGCTGATCAGGCGGCTGGCGGCGGCGATGCGGGCGGCGGGGCTCGGTCCCGGCACGGGCGTGGCCGTACGCACGGAGGTGACGCCGGAGGCGCTGGCCGCGCACCTGGCGCTGCACACGATCGGCTGCCGGGTGGTCGGCGTACGGCCCGGCTATCCGGCGGCGCAGCTCGCCCACGTGTTGTCGATGGGGGTCGAGGCGGTGCTGGTGGACCGGGTCAACGCGGGCGCGGTGCCCTCTCGCGCGCTCGTGCTGGAGGATCTCCTGGCGCTGCCCGACGACGGCGGCCCGCTGGTGTCGACCGCGCGGCCCGACGACGTCGCGCTGCTCGCCTTCACCAGCGGCAGCACCGGCCGCCCCAAGGGCTGCGCGTTCACCTACCGGGCGCTGGGCGAGCACTGGGCCTGGCAGCCGCGTGTCTGGTCGCCGGTCGCCGCCCGCTTCGCCGAGGCGTTCGAGCGGTACCTGCTCTTCGGCACCCTGGCCAGCATGGTCGTGCTGGAGTTCGTCGCGCCCTGCCTGCTGGGCGGTGGTGTGGCGGTGATCCCGGAGGACGACGGCCGCCCGCTGTTCCCGCACGCGATCGAGCGCCTTCGCATCACCGGCGCGATCATCACCGTCCCGCGGCTGCACGGGATGCTCCGGGTGCCGGGGGCCGACGTCAGCAGCCTCAGGGCGCTGATGGTCTCCGGCTCGCCGATCAGCGCGGCCCGGCTGAGGCAGGCCGCCGAGCGGCTCGGGCCCGTGGTCTTCCAGGGGTACGGCCAGACGGAGGCGGGTTCGATCTCCATGCTCACCCCGGAGGACCTGCCAGGGGCGGCGGACACGGTCGGCAGGCCGCATCCGGGCGTCGAGGTCGGCATCAGGGACGGCGAGGTCCACGTCCGCAGCCCGTACATGATGACCGGCTACTGGGGCGCCGCGCCCCACGACGGCTGGATCAACACCCGCGACCTGGGGCGCATGGACGGCGGTTTCCTCCGGCTCGACGGCCGCACCCGCGACGTGATCATGGTGAACGCGATGGTGGTGTACGCGGGCCCGATCGAGCGGGTGCTGGCCGCCCACCCCGGCGTCGTGGAGGCCTACGTGGCGGGGGCGCCGGACGACGACACCGGCGAGGCGGTTCACGCGTTCGTGGTGCCCGCCGCCGATCGTGCTCCCGACCAGGAGGAGCTGGCCGCGCTCGTGCGCCGGGAGCTGGGCGCCGACAGCGTCCCGAAGACCGTCACCGTCGTGCCTGGGGTGCCGGTCGCGCCCAGCGGGAAGCCCGACAAGCGGGCGCTGCTGGGCTCTGAGCAATCTCTGAGAAACCCCCGCCAACAATGAGTTGTGATTTCAACCACCTACGACTATCTCGTCATCGGCGCCGGTCCCGCCGGGCTCCAGCTCGGCCACCACCTGCACAGGGCCGGTCGTAGCCACCTCATCCTGGAGGCGGGACCCTCCCCCGGCACGTTCTTCCGCACCTTCCCCCGCCACCGCACGCTCATCTCGATCAACAAGAAGCACACCGGCTGGGAGGACCCCGAGCTCAGGCTCCGCATGGACTGGAACTCGCTGTTGTCGGACGATCCCGGACTGCTGTTCACCGGTTACAGCGACCGCTACTTCCCCGACGCCGACGACATGGTCCGCTACCTGGCCGACTACGCCGAGGCCTGCGACCTGCCCATCGCCTACGACACCCCGGCGAGGCACATCACCCGCAGCGGCGAGGAGTTCGTCGTCGACGGCCGCCACCGCGCCAGGCGCCTGGTCGTCGCCACCGGCGTCAGCAGGCCCAACATCCCGGCCATCCCGGGTATCGAGGAGGCCGAGCTGTACGGCAGCGCCGACACCGCCCCCGAGAGCTACCTGAACCAGCGGGTCCTGATCATCGGCAAGGGCAACTCCGCGTTCGAGACCGCCGACAACCTCGTCGAGACGGCCGCCGTGGTGCACGTGGCGGGACCGCACTCGATCCGCATGGCCTGGCGCACCCACTACGTCGGCCACGTGCGCGCGGTCAACAACAACTTCCTCGACACCTATCAGCTCAAATCGCAGAACGCCGTGCTCGACGGCGATGTCAGGCAGATCACCCGCCAGGCCGACGGCACCTACCTGGTGACGGTCGCCTTCGCCAGGGCCAACGAGATCACCAAGGACATCCCCTACCACCGGGTGATCGTCTGCACCGGCTTCCGGTTCGACTCCTCGATCTTCGCCGGGGAGGTGGCGCCCGCGCTGGTCATCGACGGCCGCTTCCCCGAGCTCACCCCCGCCTACGAGTCGGTCAACGTGCCGGGGCTCTACTTCGCGGGCACCATCACCCAGTCGCGCGACTTCAAGCGCGGCACGAGCGGCTTCATCCACGGGTTCAGGTACGGCGTGCGCGCGCTGCACCGGATCCTGGAGTCCAGGCACCACGGGGTGCCGTGGCCCTGCCGCGAGCTGCCCGCCAACCCCCAGGCCGTCGCCGACGCGATCATCGCGCGGGTCAACCACAGCTCGGCGCTGTGGCAGCAGTTCGGGCTGATGAGCGACGTCGTCACCCTCGAAGGCGGCCGTGCGCGTTACCGCGAGGAGCTGCCCGTCGGGCTGGAGGAGGGCGAGCACCTCGCGGTCACCCTGGAGTACGGCCCGCACCACGACCAGGTCGACCCGTTCGACATCAACGTCGGCCGCATCAGGCAGAACGACGCCGCCCGCGCCGCCGAGGGCCACTACCTGCACCCGGTGGTGCGCCACCACCGGCCGGGACTGCCGCCCGCCGTCCACCACATCACCGAGAACCTCGAGAACGAGTGGACCTCGCCCGAGGTGCACGTCGAGCCGCTGCGGGCCTTCCTGGCGGAGGCGATGGGCTGATGTCCCGGTCCGAGGACCGGGCCGAGGCCGAGGCCCGGATGGATCCCGCGCACTTCGCCTACTACGCCGGCTGGGCGGGCGACGGGATCACCCTGCGCGCCAACGAGGAGGCCTTCCGCCGGCTGCAGCTGCTCCCCCGTGTCCTGCGCGGCGCCGGCAAGCTCGACACCGGCCTGACCCTGCTCGGCTGCCGTACGGCGGCGCCCGTCCTCGTGGCGCCGACCGCCTTCCACCGGCTCGCCGATCCCGAGGGCGAGCGGGCCACCGCGCGGGCCGCCGCCACCACCGGCACGATCATGATCGTGAGCATGGCGGCCACGGTGGGGATCGAGGACGTCGCGGCGGCGGCGCCGGAGGCGACGTTGTGGTTCCAGCTCTACATCCAGCCGGACCTCGACTTCACGTGCTCCATCGTCGGCCGCGCCGAGGCGGCGGGATGCAGGGCGCTGGTCGTCACCGTCGACGCGCCCGTCAGGGGACACCGCGACGACGACCACGGCTTCACCGACCTGCCCGACGGCCTGCACTGCGAGAACCTGCGCGACGGCGCGGGGGTGCGGCCGATCGTCATGTCGCCCGAGTTCGGCTGGGAGCACCTCGCCCGGCTGCGGGAGATGACCACGATGCCGATCGTCGTCAAGGGTGTCCTGCGTCCCGACGACGCCCGCCTCGCCGTCGACCACGGCGCCGACGGCATCGTGGTCTCCAACCACGGCGGGCGCCAGCTCGACACCGTCCCCGCCACCATCGAGGTGCTGCCGGGGATCGCCCAGGCCGTCGGCGGCGCCGTACCCGTGCTCCTCGACGGCGGCGTGCGGCGCGGCACCGACGTCGTCAAGGCGCTGGCGCTGGGCGCCGACGCGGTCGCCGTCGGCCGCCCGGTGTTGTGGGGGCTGGCGGCCGGCGGCGAGCCCGGCGTGACCCGCGTGCTGACCACCCTGCGCGGCGAACTGGAGTACGCGCTGACGATGTGCGGCTGCGCGGGCCTCGGCGACGTCGGCCCCGACCTGGTGAGACGGCCATGCTGATCCTCCTGGCGGCCGCCGCCGTCGTCGTCGTGGCCGGCGTGCCGTGGTGGCTGCCGGGCCGGATCGTGGCCCTGCGCACGCGGCTGTTCGCGCGGATCAACGGCGACGACGGCATCACCGTCCCCGGCGAGCTGGTCGCGCCCGACCGCTTCGAGGAGGTGTACGGTCACCCGGCCGCGATCGGCCGCAGCAAGGGCGCGGCCTTGTCGGACCTGTTCTGGTACTGGCTGTCTCCCGGCGCCGCGATCCACCAGGAGCACCTCGAAGCCGGTGAGCGCTACGACGCCGTGGCGCTCACCACCAGGGCGTTCCTGTCCGTACGGCGAGCGGAGATCGAGGAGCTCGCCCGCCGCTGCGCGGCCACGACCGTGATCGGCACGTCGGGACACGTCCGGCTGCGCGACTTGATGATGCCGCTGTGGGCGGAGTTCTCCTACGAGCTGGTCTTCGGCGAGCGCTGCCCGCCGAAGGCGCGCGAGCTCATCGTGGGCGCCGCCGACGACGTCGCCACCGCGCTCAAGTGCTGCGGCCTGCGTCACATGGACCGCCGCGAACGCCTGACCGCCTACCTGTCCGCCAACCTGCACCGGGTACGGCTCCCGCTGCCCGAGGGCCTGTCCGATCAGGAACGCGCGCTCTACCTGCAGGGCACCTTCTTCGTCACCGCCGTCGTGCAGATGTCGGAGGCCATGGCACACCTGCTGCTCGTCCTGGCCCGGCATCCGGCGGCGCAGCGTCGCGCCAGGGCCGGCGAGCCAGGCCACCTCGACCGGGTGATGGCGGAGACGATGCGGCTCTACCCGCTGTTCGGCATCGCCCACCGCGTCACCGTCGCCGACATCGAGCTCGGCGGCGGCGCCCGCATCACCGCCGGGTCCGTGCTGTGCTTCGACTACCCCGCCTTCCACCACGCCGGGGTCGCCGCGCCCGGCCGCTTCGACCCCGATCGCCCCCGGTGGCCGCACCACCTGCCGTTCGGCGTGGCCGCCAACCGGCCGTGCCCGGCCTGGCGGCTGGCGCCGATCGCCATGCGCGCGGTCACCGAGGAGCTCCTGGCCCACCACGCGCTGCACTCGGCCGCCACGCACACCAGGTCGATGCCCAACCGGGGCCCCTGCCTGATCACCGCGCCCGGCGCCGCTCCCGCGTTCGGCGCGCTGGCGCTCATGCGCCTGCGCGACCGCTGGGAGGACGTCTGGCGCAGCCTCGTCCAGCTCGTGCTCGGCACCTACATGGTGTGGGACGCCCGCAGGCAGCGCCTGTGCGCCCGCCACTTCGAACGAGAGGAGAACGCGCATGCTCGACGCCAACCTTGAGCTGATGCTGAAGGTCTTCCCGGCGCTGGTCGTCATCCTGGTGACCTCGGCGGTCTGCGGCCGCCTGGCCATGATGGTGATGCAGCCCCGTGTGCTCGGCGAGATGGTCGCCGGCGTCCTGCTCGGCCCGACGTTGTTCGGCTGGCTGTTTCCCGAGGCCCAGGCGGCGCTGTTCCCGCAGGATGTCAGGCCGGTGCTGTACGTGCTGTCCACGATCGGGCTGACCCTCTACATGTTCCTGGTCGGCGCCGGGATGGACCACAGCGCCAAGAGCCCGGGCGAGGTGCGCAAGGGCTCGGTGCTGGCGGCCTCGGGCATCGTTCCCGCGCTGGCTCTCGGCGGCGGCGTCGGGCTGCTGCTGTACGACATGCTCTCCGTGCCCGACGTGAGCCGGTGGGAGTTCGCCCTGTTCGTCGGTGGCGCGCTGTCGCTGACGGCCTTCCCGATGCTGGCCAGGATCCTGTACGAGCGCGGGCTGGAGAACAGCCGGCTCGGCCGCCTGAGCCTGCTGGCCGCCTCCATCGACGACGCTCTGGCCTGGTGCCTGCTCGCCGTGCTGACGGCGGTGCACCTCGGACGTGGCTTCGAGGGCGCGGTGCCGACCATCGTGCTGGCGGCGGTGTTTGCGGCGGTGATGTTGCTGGTGGTCCGGCCCTTGCTGCGGCCGCTGGGCGCGGCGGTGGCCAGGACCGGCCGGTTCAGCCCCACGACCGTGTACGTGGTCATCCTGGTGGCGCTCACGGCCGGCTGGATCACCGACTGGATCGGCGTCTACGCGGTCTTCGGCGGCTTCATCGCGGGCCTGGCCATGCCGCGCGATCCGGCCTTCCGCGACGCTCTGCACGGCCGCATGCTGGAGGTCGTCTCGACGTTGCTGCTGCCGGTCTTCTTCACCTTCTCCGGGCTCAACACGCAGCTCGGCGGCATCGCGGGCGGCGCGATGTTGCTGGCCTTCGGCCTGATCTTCGTCGCGGGCTTCGTCGGCAAGTACTTCGGGTGCGCGCTGGCGATGCGGGGCATGGGATTCGGCTGGCGCGAATCGTACGCCGTGGGCGGACTCATGAACGCGCGCGGGCTGATGATCCTCATCTTCATCAACATCGGCCTGGCCCAGGGGATGATCACCAGCGAGCTGTTCGCCATGCTCGTGCTCGTCGCCGTGATCACCACCGCCGGAGCTCTGCCGCTGTACAAGCTGGCGCTGCCCGACAGGTACGAGCCCCAGCAGCCGAAGAGCCCCGTTTTGGAGCGGGCCGATGCCTGACCGGCCCTGGAAATCCGGTGGTGGCGGTGCAACCGTTGGAGGGTGGCGCCGACACCACTGCTCCTCGTCGAGGACGACTGCGAGCTCGCGCACATGCTGGCCGAGCTCTTCACCGAGCAGGGCTACGCGGTCGACCTGGCCGGAGACGGGCAGCGCGGGCTGCACCTGGCCCTGAGCCGCACCTACGAATCGATGATCATCGATCGGGGCCTGCCCACGATGGACGGCGTCGAGCTGCTGCGCCGCCTGCGGCAGCGCGGCGTCACCGTGCCCGTGCTCGTGCTGACCGCCTTCGGCTCGCTGGAGGACCGGGTCGAGGGGCTCGACGCCGGCGCCGAGGACTACCTGGTCAAGCCCTTCGAGATCGACGAGCTGCTGGCCCGGGTCCGTGCCCTGCACCGCAGGAACCTGGACAGGGCCACGCTGCTGCCGCTCGGCTCCGGCTGGCTGGACCCCGAGTCGCACACCGTGAGCCTGCCGTCCGGCGAGGAGGTGACGTTGTCGGGGCAGGAGTGCCGGCTGCTGTCGGCCCTGGCCCGCCGCCCGCGCCAGGTGCACACGCGGGCCTCGCTTCGTCACCGCATCTTCGACGGCGCGCAGAAGGACTCGATCGTCGACACCTACGTCTACTACCTGCGGGGCAAGCTCGGGCCCGGTGTGATCAGCACGGTGCGCGGGGTGGGCTACCGGCTGGGTGAGTTGTGATGGACCATGACCATCGTCTGTTGCTGCAGGCGCGCAGGCGGCTGACCGTCCAGGTCGCGGGGGCCATCTCGGCCGTGCTCGCGATCTTCGGCGCGGTCGTCTTCTGCGTCGGGCTGCACGACCAGCACTTCAGCTCACGGCGCGAGCTCGCCTCCATCGCCCAGCGCGCCACCCTCGAGAACCCGCCGCCGTGCGTGTGGCTCTTCTCCTGGAACGCCCCCGGCTCCGTGCGCGGCTCGCCCGGCGCTCCGGCGGCGCTCCCCCTCGCCTCCGTCCTGGACCAGGTCGCCGCCGGCGGGCGCGAGCGGGTCGACGAGATGACGGCCGGCGGGCGCACCTACCTGGTCCACACGCTGCGCCGCGACGGCGTCGCCGTCCAGGCCGCGATGGACCTGCACGCCCAGGCGAGCGAGCGCAGCAGGCTCCTGCACACCCTCATCGTCTCCGAACTGGCCGGGCTGCTCGCCGCCCTGCTGATCGGCCAGATCGTCGCCCGCCGGGCCATCGCCCCGCTCGGCGAGGCGCTGGCCCGTCAGCGCAGGTTCGCCGCCGACCTCAGCCACGAGCTGCGCACCCCGCTGACCAGACTGCACACCAGGGCCCAGCTGCTGGCCCGGCGGCTGCGGCGCGGCACGGAACCGGCCGTGCTCGCCGACGAGGTCGACCGGCTCGTCGCCAGCAGCAAGGAACTGGGCGAGGTGGTCGAGGACCTGCTGCTGTCGGCACGCTTCGCCCAGCTCGACCGCACCTTCCACCCGGTGGACCTGACCGAGCTGGCGGCCGACCAGATCGCCCTGGAGCAGGCCCGCGCGCACTCCCTCGGCATCCGCATCGAGCAGCGGTGCCGGGGTACGGCGGCGCCGGTCGTCAGCGGGGTGCCCTCGGCGCTGCGCCGCGTGATCTCGGCGCTGATCGACAACGCGCTGCGGCACACCGGGGCGGGCGGGCACGTGTGGGTGACCGTGTCGGGCGGGCCCAAGCTGGTGGAGCTCGTCGTGCGGGACGACGGGGTGGGGCTCGACCCGCACGACAGCGAGCGATTGTTCGTCAGGTACGCCAGCGGCAACCGCGGGTTCGGGCTGGGGCTGGCGCTGGTGCGGGAGGTCGTGGAGGGGCACGGGGGCACGATCGTCGCCGACGGGCGGCCGGGGGTGGGCGCGGCCTTCATCGTGCGCCTTCCGGCCTGCCCCGCGCCGGACCGCTCCGACCCGGCCGACGTCTGGCCCCACCCGCCGTCCCTGCCCGAGGCCCCGTGGCCGCACCCCGCACCCCACGCCGAGGCGCCCAGGGTGCCGTGAGGCGGGGCTTGCGGCGCTCGCGCGCCGGGCCGCTCCGCCGTACGGCTAGCGCGGGATGTCGCGCCACTGCCCCGCGCTGCTCGCGACCGCCTCCAGCACGCGCTGCACCCGCAGCCCGTCCGCGAACGACGGCTCGGGCCGCTTCCCCGCGCAGATCGCCTCCACCAGGTCCCTGGCCTGGTGCACGAACGTGTGCTCGTAGCCGATGGCGTGCCCGTACCACCAGGCGGGGTCGCTCACCCGCACCTTCTTGAACCCCTCCCCGTCGAGCACGAGCAGGTCGTTGGGCGAGCCGAGGTCGAAGATGACGCTCCCCCCTTCGGCGTCGATCTCCACCCGCAGCCCCTCCGCCCGCCCCGGCGCGTAGCGGCTGGCCTCGAAGACGCCGAGGGCGCCCCCGCCGAAGCGGGCGACGAAGGCGGTGGCGTCGTCGACGGTGACCTTCTCCAGCCGTCCCTCGCCCGTGGGCCGCTCGGCGACGAACGTCTCGGTCAGCCCGCTCACCCCCGTGATGAGGTCGCCCGCGAGGTGCTGGGCGAGGTCGACGGCGTGGGAGGCGAGGTCGCCCAGGGCACCGCTGCCGGCCTCGTCGGCGCGCAGCCGCCAGGCCATGGGCGCGGCCGGGTCGGCGAGCATGTCGTTGAGGTAGCTGCCGCGCACGTGCCGGATGCGCCCCATGCCGGCGACCAGTTCGCGGGCGGCCACGACGGCGGGCAGGCGCCGGAAGTTGAACCCCACCATGGCCTGTCCTGGCGCGGAGGCGGCGGCCTCGGCCATCGCCTCGGCCTCCTCGACGGTGTTGGCGAGCGGCTTCTCGCACAGCACGTGCTTGCCCGCCCGGAGCGCGGCCAGGGCGATGGGTGCGTGGGTGGCGCCGGGGCTGCAGATGTCGACCAGGTCGACGTCGTCGCGTTCGACGAGGCGGCGCCAGTCGTTCTCGTGCGCGGCGAATCCGAGGGCGGGCGCGGTGAGGGTGCGCCCGCACAGCACCGAGAGCACGGGCCGGGCGGGCAGGTCGAAGAAGTGCCCGACGTTGCGCCAGGCGTGGGCGTGGGCGCGGCCCATGAAGCCGGTGCCGATCACGCCCACCCTGATGGCCTGGTTCACGTGCTCCTCCTCGTGCGGCGGTACTCCTCCACGACCAGGTCGGTGAGCTCCTGCAGGGAGGTCTCGGCCGTGGGTCTGTCGAAGGTGATGGTCCCATGTTGCAGCAGGTTGACGCGGTCGCAGACCTCCAGGATCTGGGCGTGGTTGTGGGCGATGATGATGATGGAGACGTCTCCGCGCGCCTTGAGGTCGCCGACGAGGTCGAGGATGAGCGCGCCCTCCTTGGCGCCCATCGCGGCCAGCGGCTCGTCGAGGAGCAGGATGCGGGAGCGGGAGTACACCGAGCGGGCGACGGCGATGGCCTGGCGCTGGCCGCCGGAGAGTTTGGCGACCTCGACGTCGACCGAGGGGATGCGCACGCCGATGGCGTCGAGGTGTTCCTGGGCGACGCGCCGCATGCGGCGGTTGGCGAGCAGGCGCAGGGGCCCGATCTGCTCGCGGCCGAGGAACATGTTGTGGTAGACGCTGAGCTCGTTGATCAGTGCCAGGTCCTGGTAGACGATGTCGATGCCCAGTTCGCGCGCGTGCCGTACGGACTTGAAGCTCACCTCGGCGCCGTCGACGAGGATGCGTCCGCCGTCGGGCTGGTGGAAGCCGCACAGGATCTTGACGAGCGTCGACTTGCCCGCGCCGTTGTCGCCGATGAGCCCGAGGACCTCGCCCTGCCGGAGGGTGAGGTTGACTTCGCTGAGGGCGGTGACGGCGCCGTAGCGTTTGGTCAGGTGTTCGGTCTGCAGGATCATGTGCGGCCCGCCCGGCGGAGTCGGCTGAGGTAGACGTTGGCGATCATCGACAGCAGGATGGCCGCGCCGAGGATCAGGAAGTACGGGTTGGCGCTGATGCCGATGAGGTTCATGCCGTTCTGCAGTTCGGCCAGGACGAGGGCTCCGAGTGCGCCGCCGATGATGGTGCCGGAGCCGCCCGCGAGCGCGGTGCCGCCGATGACGGCGGCGGAGACGGCGGTGAACATCAGGCCGGTGCCGCCGCCGATGTTGGGGTCGATGGTGTTGATGCGGAAGGCTTCGATGATGCCGGCGAAGGCTCCCAGCGAGCTCGCGATCATGAAGTTGCCGATCTTGATGCGGGCGACGCGCACCCCGGCCTCGGTGGCTCCCAGCAGGTTGCCGCCGACGGCGACGGTGTGCAGGCCCCAGCGGGTGTAGACGAGCACGACGTGGAGGAAGCCGACGATGGCCACGGCCCAGGCCAGGTGCGCCCACGGCCAGACGCCCAGCCACTGGGCGATGGTGCCCTGGACGGCTTCGGGGATGGGCGCGGGGTAGGCGTGAGAGGTGGTGAGGACCACGCCGGTGATGAAGTAGAAGGTGCCGAGCGTGGTGACGAACGACGGCACCCGCAGGACGACGGTGACGAAGCCGTTGACGAGGCCGATCACCGTGCCGGTCGCGACGGCCAGCACGATGGCGGGCAGCGCCGGGAAGCCCCAGTAGTCGATCGCGTAGTGGATCATGAAGGGCGCCAGGGCGGCCACGACGCCGACCGACAGGTCGATCTCCCCGCTCACCAGCAGCAGCACCATCCCGCACGCGACGATCGCGGCGGGCGCGGTGGCCTGGGTGATGTTGACGAGGTTGTCGGAGGTGAGGAAGACGTCGGTCGCCGAGACGAAGTACAGGCCCAGCCCGAGCGCCACGACGAGCACGCTTGCCTCGCGGTGGCGCGTGAACTGCTCGCGTAACGCGGGAAGGATCGCCATCACGTGATCACCTACAGATGTTCGCGCTAACAGCCTGCGGCCCGCACAATGCCGATCCGCACGAGGTGACCTGAGTGTTAGCGATAACAAGGGTGCTGTCAACGCTACGGGAGCACCCTCTTGTCACCCTCTGTCGCACATGGTCAGATACAGCCACCCGCCAATAAGTGGTTACTGATCGGAGAGCGCGCATGGCCGATATTCTCCAGGATCGTTCAGACATTCTCGGCGAGATCGCCGGTCACACCATCTGTGGCCAGCTGAGAGACATCGCCGCCGAGCACCCCGACGCCCCCGCGTACTCCAATCCCTCCGGCGACGGCTGGGAGACCATCACCTACGGCGAGGCCAGGCAGCGTGTGCTGGAACTGGCCGCCGGTTTCATCGCGCTGGGCGTCGAGCCCGGTGACAGCGTCACCCTCATGATGGTCAACCGCACCGAGCACTGCCTGGCCGACCTGGGCGCCCTGCACGCCGGCGCGGTGCCGATCACGGTCTACTCCACCCTCGCGCCCGAGCAGGTCACCTACATCGCGCGCGACTGCGGGTCCAAGGTCGCGATCGTCGGCGGCGAAGCCGAGCTGGCCCGCTGGCAGCACGCCCTGGAGGAGCTCGACCACATCGCCAAGGTGATCGTCCTCGACTCCAAGGCCTGTCCGGAAGGTGAGCGTTTCCTGACCTGGGAGGCCTTCGTCAAGCTCGGCCAGAGCACCTACCAGGAATCCCAGGTGGCCGAGCGCTACGAGTCGGTCGGTCCCGACGACGTGCTGACGGTGCTGTACACCTCGGGCACCACGGGCAACCCCAAGGGCGTGCCGCTCACGCACACCAACGTCACCTACGAGGTGGCGGTCGTCGACCGCATCGGGCAGCTGGAGCCGCTCGGCCCGCAGATCTCCTACCTCACCTACGCGCACATCGCCGAGCGGGTGCTGAGCATGTACCTGCCGCTGTTCAAGGCCGCGCACGTGCACTTCTGCCCCGACCCCACCCAGCTGGGCGCCACGCTCGGCAAGGTCAGGCCGGTCACCTTCTTCGGCGTGCCCCGCGTGTGGGAGAAGCTGATGGCCGGGCTCCAGGCGGCGCTGTCGATGCAGCCGGAGGACAAGCAGGCCCAGCTCAAGCAGGCGATGGCGGTGTCGCTGGCCTACTACGAGGCGGGGCAGAAGGGCGCGACGCCGTCCGACGAGGTCAAGGCGCTCTACGAGCAGGTCGCCCCGGCGCTGGCCGGCGTACGGGCGCTGATCGGCTTCGACCGCGCGGGCTGGGTCGGCTCGGGCGCGGCTCCGCTGGCGCTGGAGGTGCAGCAGTTCTTCGCCGGCCTCGGCATCAACATCCTCGAGGTGTACGGCATGACGGAGACCACCGGCGCCTTCACCGCCAACGGTCCCGACAACTACGCCTTCGGCTCGGTGGGCCCGGCCGTGCCCGGCATCGAGGTGAAGATCGCCGAGGACGGCGAGATCCTCATGCGCGGCCCCATCGCGACCGCCGGCTACCGCAACCTGCCCGAGACCGAGCTGTTCGACGACGACGGCTGGCTGCGCACGGGCGACGTGGGCGAGGTCGACGCCGACGGCTTCTACCGCATCGTCGACCGCAAGAAGGAGCTGTTCATCACGGCGGGCGGCGAGAACATCGCGCCCTCGCTCATCGAGAACTTCCTCAAGCAGCACCCGCTGATCGCCCAGGCCCTGGCCTACGGCGACCGCCGCCCCTACCCCGTCGCCCTCATCACGCTCGACGCGGAGATGGCTCCGAGGTGGGCGGCGGCCAAGGGCCTGACCTACACCAGCCTCGCGGAGTTCACCCAGCTGCCCGAGGTGATCGCCGAGATCGACCAGGCGGTCGAGGCGGCCAACACCAAGCTCGCCCGGGTGCAGCAGGTCAAGCAGTGGCGGCTGCTGGAGGTGGAGTGGACCACCGAGAGCGAGGAGCTGACGCCCAAGTTCTCGCTCAAGCGGCGAGTCATCCACAGCAAGTACGCCGACGTGATCGACACCCTCTACAACGACTCCAAGTAGGCCAGCACGCGGCTCTTGCCGCCGTACTGCGCCCAGCCCAGGGGCGTCGACCCGTGCTCGCGGTCCTCGATGGACGGGTCGGCGCCCAGCTCGATCAGCGTGCGCGCCATCTCCACGTCGTCGTTCCACGCGGCCTCGTGCAGCGGGGTCGCGCGCTCCAGCTGGTCGACGTCGAAGCCGAGCCGTACCAGCAGGCGCACGGCCGCGACCTTGCGGTGGCCGGCCGCCAGGTTGATCAGACCGGGGTGCGTGGCGCGCACGCGGGCGGTCAGCTCCGGATCGTGCGGGTCGTCGCCGCGCATGCAGGCCGCGACGAACTCCTCCATCGCGCTGAGGGAAGCATGGGCGCCCGCCTCGCGCAGGATCTCGGCCACCTCGTGATGACCGTGCAGCAGGGCGAGCTCCAGCGGCGTGCGCCCCTCGAAGGCCGGGTGCGCGGCGATCCCGTCGGGCTGCGCGCCGTGCTCCAGGAGCAGCCGGGTCCGGCGTGGCCCGCCGCGCAGCGCCGCGGTGGCCAGTTCCTCGCGCATGAGCTGCTCGGGCGAGGCCAGGGCGTGCCCGAGCCGCCGTTTCCACGCACCGCCGTCACCGCGGCCCAGCCCGTGCGCGAGCAGCAGGCCGAGGATGTCGGTGCGATCGGACCAGGAGCCGCCCAGGCCGTTGTTGTAGAGGGTCTGGGCGTCGTTGGGGTCGGCGCCGTGCGCCAGCAGCAGCCTGGCCAGCTCGAAGGCCGCGGGGTGCGGCGGCTGGTCGCCCTCTCCCCCGCCGAGGGCCCCGGTCAGCGCGGTGAACGGGCTCGGCAGGCCCTCCCACAGGAACCCGGTGTCGGGGTCGGCGCCGTGCTCCAGCAGCAGGCGGGCCGCGTCGACGTGGCGTCCCGCATCGACGCGGGCGTAGCACAGGTAGAGCAGCGGCTCCCAGCCGAACGGCCCGCCCTGGGCGACGGCCAGGCCGGGCTCGTGCGCCAGCAGCTCGCGCAGCTCGTCATGGGAGCCGGTGGCGGCCATCGTGTGCACGGTGGGCTCGAAGGCGACCGAGCGCGCCGACTCCAGCCGCCCCGGGACGTCGGCGCCGTAGGTCAGGCAGGCGCGGCGCAGGAACTCGTCGGCCGGGTCGGCGGCCTCGGGCACGGTGTGCGGTGACCGGGAGTATCGTTCGACGGTCTCGAGGTGCTCGACCAGCCGGGGCCAGCTGGCGAAGCCGTACAGCCGGGCCGTGACCAGGTGGGCGTCGGCCAGCCTGAACTCGGCCGGGGGTCGCGGGTGCAGCTCTGCCACCAGGGCGAGCGCTCGGGGCTCGCCGTCGTGGACCTGCCTGGCCAGGCGTTTGGCCAGTTTGCGCAGCTTCTCGAGGCTGGGATGGTCGGGCAGGCGGATCATGCGCGCGTCTCCGTTCCGTTGCGCCCGATGTCCGCATGGTCAGGCCGGAAGGAGCCGTTGATCACTTCACGTGCTGATCAGGTGGGCTGAGCCCTGCCCGCGGACCGGTCGCGCCCTGACTGCGCCCTCCCAGGATAGCCTCCAGGGCCACGCCACGGTCCAGGGCCAGCTTGGCCACCCGGTATTCGGCGCAGCGCGCCTCCAGCTCCGCCTCCGCCTCGGTCATGACCGCCATGGTGACCACAGAGCGTGATCACTCGCCGGCTTTTTGGACTACCTCGACCTTCCCCTGTGCCCCGTCGACCCTGATCAGGTCGCCGTCGTGGATGCGGGCGGTGGCGTTGCCGGTGCCGACCACGGCGGGGATGCCCAGCTCGCGGGCGACGATCGAGGCGTGCGACAGCGGCGCGCCCATGTCGGTGACGACCGCGGCGGCCCGCGGGAACAGCGGCGTCCAGCCGATGTTGGTCAGCACGGTCACCAGGATCTCGCCCCGCGCCAGCCGGTCGCCGTCGTCGGGCCCGGCGAGCACGCGCGCCACGCCCTCGACCACGCCGGGCGCGCCGGGGAAGCCCGTGACGGCGTCGCCCTGCGGCGCCGTCACGCCGCGCTCGTCCCAGAGGTCGCCGCGCCGGTCGGGCGAGGCGGCCCACCTGTCGGGGTCGAACTCGCCGACGATCACGGTGGGGTACGGCGGCAGCGAGCGGTAGTGCTCGTAGGTCGCCTTCCTGACCGACACGTCGGGCATCGGCTCACCGCGCAGCACCTGGAGGATCTCCTGGATCGACAGGAAGAACAGCGCCTCCCCGTGACCGGTCACCTCGCCGGCGCGCAGCACGAACTCGCGCAGCGACCAGAAGACCCTGATGACCTCCGAGCGCATGGTCTCGCGGTCGCGGGCGACCTTGGCCCACTGCGCGACCTTGCGCCGCATCGGGCGCACCTTGCGCGGGTGGCGGGCGGCGAACCGCTCCCAGGCGGCCCGCCTGGCCTCCTCCTGCTTCTCCAGGAGCCGGTCGAGCGAGCCGAGCGCGGCCGCCTGCCCGGCGATCCAGGCGGGGTCCTCGCCGGGCCTGGGCAGGGAGATCTCGAATTCGTGCGGGCCGCGGTGCCCGTAGCGGACGGCGAACTCCCCTGCGGTGATCTCGCCCCTGGCCAGCCGCTGCAGGCCCAGGACGGGGCCGAGGCTGGCCAGGCCGCCGTCGTGGTTGGCGCCGGTGAGCATGGCCTCGGCGTCGGACTCGCCGACCAGGGCGCGCAGCCGGTCGCGCACCCAGACCAGGGTGCTGCCGCCCTGCCGGGTGGAGGCCTCGAAGATCTCGCAGGTCTCCAGGAAGTACGGCTCCAGCTCGCGTTCCCAGAGGCCGGGCAGGTCGTCGGTGGTGGCGATCTTCCGCCGCATGTCCTCCCAGCGGAGCTGGGCGCCCGCGACGTAGGCGGGCAGCTTGCGCATGTTCGCGGCGACACGGCGGCGCAGCCGGATCGCGACCGGCACGACGGTCTTGATCACCTGCCAGCGGCCGATGGGGATGAGCGGCACGTCGACCCCGGCGGGCAGCCTGCCCATGACCTGGTCCATCACCCCCGATCTGTGCTGCATGCCGAGCGCGTGGAGCATCGTGTGGGCGGAGCTGAGGTTCATGTAGAAGCGGCCGCCGATGTTGCCGACGAAGCGGAAGCCGGGCATGGCCGTGGCCGACATGGCCTTGGCGATGAAGATCTGCACCAGCGACCAGGTGGCCGGGGTCATCACGTCGGGGATGGCCTCGCCGAGGTTGCCGTTGGACCACAACCACAGGTGTCCCCTGCTGTCGTTCCACTCCTCGCGCAGGCCGGTGACGGGGCGGGCCTGGAGGATGAGGAACTCCCCGTCGCGCAGCGCCCACTCCACGTCCATCGGCGTGCCGTACAGCTCCTCGATGCGGCGGCCCAGCGCGGTCAGCTCGCGCACCTGGGCGTCGTCGAGCACGCGGGCGCGGCGGCGCGCCTCGGGGACGGGACGTTCCTCGGTGCCGTCGGCGGTGCGCACGGTCATCACGGCCTTGTCGGAGACCTCGGCCTCGACCTCGGCTCCGGCGGTGTCGCCCACGGTGTAGGTGTCGGGGGTGACCAGGCCGCCCACGATCGCCTCGCCCAGCCCCCACGAGGCGCTGATCACCGTCGTCGACCGGTCGCCGGAGACCGGGTCGGCGGTGAACAGGATGCCCGCAGCGTCGGCGTCGGCGAGCTCCTGCACCACCACGGCCATGGCCACGTCGTCGTCGGGGACGCCGTGCTGACGGCGGTAGGCGACCGCGCGCTCGTTGTGCAGCGAGGCCCAGCAGCGGCGCACCGCCTCCACCAGGCCGTCGCGCCGCACGTTGAGGAAGGTGTCCTGCTGGCCGGCGAACGACAGGCCTGGCAGGTCCTCGGCGGTGGCCGACGAGCGCACCGCCACGGCGACGTCGGAGCCGAGGCCGTCGTAGGCCTTCAGGATCTCCTCGGGCAACTCGGGCGGGTCCTCGCGGTAGGCCTGTGTCGTCACCACGAAGCCCGGCGGCACCGGCAGGCCGGCGCGGCTCAGCCGGGCCAGCGAGGCGCCCTTGCCGCCGGCCGTGGCCAGGTCGGCCGCGGGATCGTCGAGGTTCATGATCCTCATCCGAGTGCCTCCTTCAGCTTGCTCTCCCCCACGTCGAGGGCCAGCGCGAGGAATCTCCTGGTCGCCTCGACGGCTTCGGGACCGAACGGCCGCCCGGACTCCAGGGTGCGGTGCACGCTCTCGCCGACCAGCTCGGCCAGGCGCTCGTCGGGCAGGCGGAACTCCTCGGGCATGCGGGCCGCGACCGTCAGGAAACCCTGCAGCACCGAGCCCAGCACGGTGGCGTGCTCGCCGGGGTGCAGGTCGTCGCGGACGGCGCCGAGCTCGGCCAGGGTCTCGAAGTAGCCGAGGAATCCGGAGACCAGCTCGGTGTCGGGCTTCTTCTGCCTGGTCAGCTTGCCGAGCACCTGCGAGTCGTTGAGGACGCTGGCGCGGATCAGGGGGTCGCGCATCACGCCGAGCGCCAGGTGGCGCACCAGGTCGTCGAGCGTCTTGGGGTCCGCCCGCTGTACGGCACGCAGCATGGCCACCCGCTCGCGCCGCAGCAGGGCGACGAAGAGCTCGTCACGCGTGCGCCAGTGCAGGTAGATGGTGCCCTTGGCGACCTCGGCCGCCCGTGCCACGTCCTCGATGGTGGTCTTGTCGTAGCCCCATCGCACGACGAGCCCGGCCGCCGCGTCGAGGATGCGGTGCGCCCGCTCCAGCTGGCGCGCCGCGTCGACGGGCGGCCGTCCTGCCTTCCTAGCACCCATTGTTTGACCCGATTTCCTCATTCGGTCATTCAATGGCCACTATATGCCCTCCACGAGCCCGTAGGCGATGGCCTCCTCCACGTTGAGATGGCGGCCCCTGACGGAGTCGTGCCGGATCTCGTCGACCTCCTTACCGGTCAGGTCGGACAGCCGCCAGTAGATCGTGTCGAGCATGCGGCGGTTCTGCTCCTGCTGGTCGAGCACCTCCTCGGTGGTGCCGTGCGCGGTCAGGTGGGGCTCGCCCATGCGGAAGAGGGAGTTGGGCGAGCCGCGGCGGCGGGTCACGGCGGCCAGCAGCGCCGTGGCCGGGCCGCCGAGCCGGCCGGTGACCTGGGCGTGCACCTCGACGGTCAGCGAGTCGAGGGTGTCGAGCATGGTCAGCACCGCGCCCAGTTCCCCGTCGGGGATGCTCAGGTGCAGCTTGATGGGCTGGCGGCCGATGGCGCCGAGGGTGAGCAGGCCGGCGCACCAGGGGGTGACGTTCTGCTCGGTCAGCTCCCCGTGGGCCAGCACGATGCGCTGCTCGAACAGGCGCTCCGCGATCGGGTCGTGGGTGACGTGGACGGAGTAGGAGGGGCTGCGCAGGGGCATCGGCTCGGGACGGGGCAGCGGTGGCAGGGGCCCAGGGCGTTCGGGGGGCATGCCGGGTGGGGTCCAGCGGGCCTGGAAGCCCACCCCGGCGAAGCCGGCCCTGGCCTGCCCGGGAGCTTCGGGACCTTCGGGGATCTCAGGGACTTCGGGCACATCGGCGATCGCAGCGACGTCGATGGATTCGGGCGCCTCCGGGACGTCGCGGACGCGGGAGACGTCGGGCAGCTCCGGATCCTGCGGGATCTCAGGACCGTCCGGGGCGTCGCAGTCTCCTGGAGCCGAGTCCGCCTCCGGTGGACGGCGGGGTGCGAGGGTCGAGGAGGGGGCGGGGTTCGTGGACGAGACCGCTCTCCGCGGGCTCCGTTGGCGTTCCGGTGACAGCGTCAAGGCTCAACCTCCAGCTGATGCGGTGGCCGATCGCGGCGGCGTACCGTTCGAGCGTGGAGGCGCGCACATCGGCCTCGCCCGACTCCAGCCGCGCGACCGCAGACTGCGAGGTGCCCATCCTGGCGGCCACCTCGGTCTGGGACAGACCCGACGACCTGCGCTCCTCGGCCAGCCGTTCGATCATCTCGCGGCGGGCCATGGCCATCTCGCGGAAGCCCGGCAGCAGGGGCAGGTCGTCTTCGTCGTCCATACCACCGACGGTATCTCTTATTCGAGATACCGGCTAGAGCATGACCACCTGCCGTACCGCCTCGCCGGTGTGCAGGCGATCGAAGCCCTCGTTGACCTCGTCGAGGGTGAGCCGGCCCGACAGCAGCCGGTCGACGGGGAGCAGGCCCTGCTTGTACAGGTCGATGAAGGCCGGCACGTCGCGGCGCGGCACGCACGAGCCCAGGTAGCTGCCCTTGAGCGTGCGCTCCTCCGCCACGAGCGACAGGGCGGGCAGGCTGAGCGGCACGCCGGGGTCGGGCAGTCCGACGGTGACGGTCACGCCGCCGGGCGCGGTGGCCTCGTAGGCCTGGGCGAGCACCGGCACCACCCCGGTGGTCTCGACGACCTTGTCGGCGCCGCCGCCCGTCGCCTGCCGTACCTCCTCGACCGCGTCGGGGCCGCCCTTGATCACGTGGGTGGCGCCGAGTTGCCGGGCGAGCTCCAGCTTGGCGTCGACGACGTCGATGGCGACGAGCGTGCCGGCGCCCGCGGCCCTGGCGGCCAGCAGCGCCGACAGTCCCACGCCCCCGAGCCCGAAGACCGCCACCGTGTCGTCGGCGACGACGCGCGCGCCGTACCTGACCGCTCCCGCGCCGGTCAGCACCGCGCAGCCGAACAGGGCCGCGATCTCGTACGGCAGAGCGGGGTCGACCTTGACCGCCGACTGCTCGGAGACGACGGCGTAGTCGGCGAATCCCGAGACTCCCAGGTGGTGGTTGACCCCTCCGGAGAGCATGCGCGAGCCGCTCAGCAGGGTGCCCGCCCGGTTGGCCGCCCCTCCCGGCCCGCACAGCGCGGGCCGGCCCTTGGCGCACATCGTGCACGAGCCGCAGGCCGGGACGAAGGTCAGCACGATGTGGTCGCCCGGCCGCATCGTGCTGCCGGGACCCGTCTCGACGATCTCCCCCGCCGCCTCGTGCCCCAGGGCCATCGGCAGCGGGCGCGGACGTGAGCCGTTGACCACCGACAGGTCGGAGTGGCACAACCCGGCGGCGCCGACCTTGACCAGCAGCTCGCCCTCGCCGGGCGGCCGCAGCGTCAGCTCCTGGATCTCCAGCGGCCTCGACCGCGCGTAGGGCGCCGGGCGGCCGGACTCGACGAGCACCGCCGCCCTGGTGGTCAGCGTCATGCGAGCATCGCCTCCATCGCGGCGCGGGTGCGCCCCTCGATCGGGGTGGGGCGGCGGGTGACGCGGTCGACGAAGACGTGCGTGAACTCCGCCTCGGCGATGAGCACGTCGTCGTGATCGCGGAACAGGCCCAGCTCGTAGCGCACGCTGGAGGTGCCGAGCTTGCCGATGCGCAGGCCCACCCTGATCACGTCGGGAAAGCTCGCCTCGGCCTTGTAGACGCAGCGGGACTCCACGCACATGCCGATCCGCGGGCCGCGCGGGTCGAAGCTCGCCTTCTCCACCAGCCAGGTGTTCACGGTCGAGTCGACCATCTCGTAGTGGACGACGTTGTTGAGATGGCCGTAGGAGTCGTTGTCGTTCCAGCGGCTCGGGATGGAGCGCCAGTAGTGGTAGTCGTTCACAGGCCCAGATCCCGTCCGATGATCTCGCGCATGATCTCGTTGCTGCCCGCCCAGATCCTGGTCACGCGGGCGTCCATCCAGGCCCTGGCCACGCGGTACTCCCGCATGTACCCGTAGCCGCCGAACAGTTGCACGCAGGCGTCGATGACCTCGTTCTGCACCTCGGAGGTCCAGAGCTTGGCCTTGGCCGCGTCGACCGCGCTCAGCTCCCGCCGCGCGTGGGCCTCGACGCACTGGTCGACGTAGGCGCGCGAGACGTCGAGGCGGGTCACCAGGTCGGCGAGGGTGAACTTGTTGTACTGGAAGCCGCCGATCGGCTGCCCGAACGCCTTGCGTTCCTTGACGTAGGCCAGCGTCTCGTCGAGGACGGCGGAGGCGTGGGCGACGTTGGAGACCGCGCACGACAGCCGCTCTTGCGGCAGGCGCTCCATCATGGCGATGAAGCCGCGGTCGACCTCGCCGACGCGGTTGGCGTCGGGCACCCGCACGTCCTTGAAGAACAGCTCGGCGGTGTCGGCCTCGGGCTGGCCCACCTTGTCGAGCTTGCGTCCGCGCTCGAAGCCGGTCGTGCCCGCCTCGACCGCGAACAGGGTGATGCCCTTGGCCTTCTTCTCCGGGCTGGTGCGGGCCGCGACGATGACCAGGTCGGCCTGGTAGCCGTTGGTGATGAAGGTCTTGGAGCCGTTGATCACCCAGTCGTCGCCGTCACGCACCGCCGTGGTGGCCAGCGCGGCCAGGTCGGAGCCGCCGCCCGGCTCGGTCATGCCGATCGCGGTGATGAGCTCGCCCGCGGCGAAGCGCGGCAGCCAGCGCCGCTTCTGCTCCTCGGTGGTCAGCTCCACCAGGTACGGCGCGACGATGTCGTAGTGGATGGCGAATCCGGAGGCCAGCGCGGCGCTGACGTGCGACAGCTCCTCGCCCAGGACCGCGTTGAACCGGTAGTCGCCGGCCTCGCCGCCGCCGTGGACCTCGGGCACCTCCAGGCCGAGCAGCCCTTGCTTGCCCGCCTCCCGCCACACGTCGCGGTCGATGAGGCGCCGCTCGATGAACTCCTCGGCCCTGGGGGCCACGGAACGGGCGATGAACGCGCGTACCGTCTCGCGAAACGCCTCGTGGTCCTCGCCGTAGATGCTGCGTCGCATGTGCTGCCCTTCTGCTCCTAAGCGCACGCTTAGTTTATGCTTTCACGCCCAGCATCCTGGCGGCCAGGTGGGCGTAGAGCGCGCCGACCTCGTCCGGGGTGCGCGGGCCGTCGGGGTGGTACCAGCGGGCGACGTCGACGCACATGGAGACGATCGCCCTGGAGGTGCCGCTCAGGTCGGCCACGTCGAACTCCCCGGCCGCCGCGCCCCTGGCGACCTCGGCGAGGACCAGGCCTTCGGTGGCGTCGCGCATGCCGCGGATGGTCGCCCACTGGGCGGGCGGGAGGGCGGCGAGCTCGTTCTGGGTCACGCGGGCGGCCAGCTGGTGGCGGGAGTGGAAGGCGGCCAGGGCGTAGACCATGCCCCGCACCACCGTGGCCGAGGAGTCGCGCGGGGTTCCCCCTGCCACGACGGCGGCGTGGGCGGTGACGTGGACCGTGTGGATGATCGTGTGGAGCAGCTCCGCCTTCGTCGGGAAGTGCACGTACATGGCCGCCGGGCTGAGCCCGGCCCGCTCGGCGATCTCCCGCGTGGAGGCTCCACCGTACCCCCTGGCCGCCAGCAGCTCCACGGCCGCCCGCAGCAGCCTGCGCGCCGCCTCGGACTCGACGCCGTCCCACAGATCCTCCATGCCTCACATACTAAGCGGACGCTTATCTTCGCGGAGAGCGGAACCCACAGCCGGGGGTTGAGCCGTACGGTGGGGTGGGCGAAGGGAGAGTGCATGGCCAAGGCGTTCTGGCTCGACCGGGGTGACAGCAGATACGCGACCCATGTCCGGAAAAATGTCCACGAATTCGCCGACAGCTGGGGTGACATCGCCCCCGTGACCTTCGCGTGCACCGCGTGGCACATCGCCACCCCGCCGTTCCTGACCCCCGGCCACGTGCACCGCGACCCCCGCATCCTCCACGCCCACTGCCTGCGCAACACGTGGGACGGCTCGCTGACCGCCGAGGTGCGCCTGGCCGCGCCGCTGCCCGAGAGCCTCGACCGCTCGCGCGCCGCCTGGTGGCGCGACCGCGGATGGCAGGGCTGGCAGCGCACCCTCGGCCAGTACGTCGAGCCCACCCAGCACGACCTGACGCGCTCGCCGTTCCTGCGCGCCTCGATGCTCCTGCAGGCGCCCATCCCTCTCTCGGAGCTGCCTCCCGCGCCCGAAGGGCCGCACGACGGGGTCGAGGACCGTGCCCAGCGCGCGCTGATCGTGCTGGTCAAGGAGCTGAACGCGCTCCTGTCGCCGATCCTGGAGCAACTGGGGCCCTAGCGTCGTGTGACTCATGTCGGCCGTGATTCTGGGTAGTGGCCATCCATGAAAGGGTTGCTCACAGTGATCGCAGCGCTGCTCCTCGCAGGCTGCGCCACGGACACATCAGCGCCGGCGAGAGTCGCGGAAGACTTCTACCGCGCGCTGTCCGAGGGCCGCCCGGATGCCGCCTGCCTGCTGCTCGCCTCCCGCACGGCGGCCAAGCTGCCCGACGACGGGGAGAGTTGCGGTCAGGCACTGGGCGAGCTCCGGCTGAGCGGCGGCTCGCTCCAGGAGGCGGTCGCGTGGGGCGAGGAGGCCCAGGTACGCCTCAGCGAGGACACGCTCTTCCTGCACCGTTACGCCGAGGGCTGGAAGGTCAAGGCCGCCGGCTGCGAACCGCGGCCCGACCTGCCCTTCGACTGCGAAGTAGAGGATTGAGCCATGCGGGTGGTCTTCGCGGTCACGGTGGCCATCATCGTGATCGGCTTGATCTGGTTCTTCGCGATGGGGGTGCTGCACCGATGAAGATCAGGCAGAACGCCCTGTCGCTGGCCTTCCTCGGCCTGTTCGCCGCCGCCCTGGTCGGCCAGGCGATCGCCGGGACGGCCGGCTACAACGAGCGGCAGCTGGTCGACGGCGGCTCGACGCTCTCGGTGGTGCAGTACGTCGCCACCTCCGAGTTCGCGGTGGACGTGGCGGAGAACTGGCAGTCCGAATACTTGCAGTTCTTCCTGTTCGTCCTGGTCACGGTGTGGCTGATCCAGCGCGGCTCGACCGAGTCCAAACCGCCCGGCGAGGAGGGGGCGGGCACCGACGAGGAGCAGAAGGTCGGCAGGCACGCGCGGGCCGACTCCCCCTCCTGGGCCGCCGAGACCGGCTTCAGGCACTGGCTGTTCAGCAACTCCCTGGGCCTGACGATGGGCTTCGTCTTCCTGGCCTCGTGGCTGGCGCAGTCGGTCGCCGGCATGGCCGCCAATAACGGCGAGCGGCTGTCGGAGCTGCGCGACCCGATCTCGTGGGGGCAGTACGTGCTCTCGCCCGACTTCTGGAGCCGCACGCTGCAGAACTGGCAGTCGGAGTTCCTGGCCGTGGCCTCGATGGTGGTGCTCTCGATCTACCTGCGCCAGCGGGGGTCACCCGAGTCGAAGCCCGTCGGCGAGCCGCACTCCTCGACCGGCGTGTCGGGCTGACCGGTCACCACGGCCACGATGCGGGTGCCCCTGGCGAAGCGGCCCCGCCGTACGAGATCGAGGATGCCGTAGATCATCTTGGCGACGTACACCCGCTCGAAGCCCATGGCGTCGAGGGCAGGGGTGGACTTGGCGTAACCGCCGAAGTGGTAGCCGAGCTCGATCGACCAGTTGCCGGTCGGCCTGCCGTACTCCCGCTGGAGCCTGGCCACCTCGGCGTTGAGGAACGCGCCGCCCTTGAGCGCGGCGAAGCCGATGGCCCGCTTGCCCGGCGGCAGGCCCGCGGCGATCCCGGCCAGCGTGCCGCCGGTGCCGACCGGGCAGCAGACGACGTCGTAGTCGTCCTCGATCTCCCCCGGCAACTCCGCGCAGCCCCGCACGGCCGCCGCGTTGCTGCCTCCCTCGGGCAGGATGAAGACCTCGCCGAACTCCTCCCTCAGGCGTTCCTGTACGGCAGGCGTGTGCTTGAGCCGGTAGGCGGCGCGGTCGAGATAGGTCAGGCGCATGCCGTGCGCCGCGGCCCCGGCCAGCGAGGGGTTGAGCGGCAGGTGCTCCTCGCCGCGGATCACCCCGATCGTCTCGAAGCCCCGCTCGTGCCCCGCCCTGGCCACGGCGGTGACGAGGTTCGAATATGCTCCGCCGAAGGCCAGCACGCGAGGGTGGCCGAGGTTGTATTTGAGCTTGCGCGGCTTGTTGTCGTCGTGCAGCAGCGAGATCTGGACTCCGGCCACCTCCATGCCGCTAGAGTACCGGCGGAGGTATGTTGGATTATGGGCGTTGTTGAAGCTTTCCGTTCGGCTTTCGGTGCCGACCCCGAGACCGTGTGGCGCGCGCCGGGCCGGGTCAACCTGATCGGCGAGCACACCGACTACAACGACGGCTTCGTGCTGCCCTTCGCCGTGCCGTGGGGCGTCAGCGCCGCGGTCAGCCGGCGCGACGACGGGGCCATCCGGCTGCTCTCCCTCCAGGGCGCCGCCGAGCCCGTCACCCTGGCCACCCGCGAGCAGGCCACCGGCTGGCAACGCTACGTCGTCGGCGTCCCCGCGATGCTCGGCGAGCGGGTCGGCGGCTTCGACATCGCCATCGACGGCGACGTGCCCGCCGGCGCCGGGCTCAGCTCCAGCGCCGCGCTGGAGGTCGCGGTCGGCTCGGCGATCAACGAGATCCACGGGCTCGGCATGACGCCCATGGAGATCGCCCTGCTCGGCCAGAAGGCCGAGAACGACTTCGTCGGCATGCCCTGCGGGATCATGGACCAGGCCGCCTCCGCCTGCTCGCAGGAGGGCAAGGCGCTCTTCCTCGACTGCCGCTCGCTCGGCTTCCGCCAGGTGCCGCTCGACCTGGCCGCGCACGGGCTGCGCATCCTCATCATCGACACCCGCGTCCACCACGAGCTGGCCGACGGGCAGTACGCCAAGCGCAGGGCCGACTGCGAGTCCGCCGCCCGCAAGCTCGGCGTCGAGGCGCTGCGCGACGTCACCGACCTCGCCGGGGCGCTGTCGCGGCTGCAGGGCGACGAGCGCAACCGGGTGCAGCACGTCGTGACCGAGAACCACCGGGTCGAGGCGCTCATCGGGCTCCTGCGCGCCGGGGCGATCACCGAGATCGGGGCGCTGCTCAACGCCTCACACCTGTCGCTGCGCGACGAGTACGAGGTCTCCTCGCCCGAGCTCGACGTGGCCGTGGAGGCCTCGCTGCGCGGCGGGGCCAGGGGGGCGCGCATGACCGGCGGCGGGTTCGGCGGCTCGGCCATCGCGCTGGTCGCCGAGGAGCGGGTGGACTCGGTTCAGGAGTCGGTGTCCGCCGCCTTCGCGGCCAAGGGCTGGGCCGAGCCGCGCTTCATGCCCGCCGTACCCTCGGCCGGCGCCCACAAGACCGCCTAGACCGCCTAGATCGCCTGGACCGCTGGACTTCCTACAAGTTAGAGCGGTGGGAAGGCCGGGTCGCGGCGCTCCAGGAAGCTCGCGACCCCTTCGGCGAAGTCGGGCCGCCTGAAGCTGTCGAGCATCTCCTTGACCGCCGTGTGCGCCGACTGCTCCAGCGTGGCCTCCCAGTCGCCCCACACCTGCCGCTTGATCACCGCCATCGACGCCGGCGAGCTGTGCACCGACAACTCCAGCGCGTAGGCCCTGGCCGCGTCCAGCAACTGCTCGCCCGGCACCGCCCGGTTGACCAGCCCGAGCTCGTAGGCCTCCGCGCCGGTGAAGGTGCGGCCCGACAGCAGCAGGTCCATCGCCCGCTGCTGGCCGACGAGCTTGGGCAGCACCCAGGCCAGGCCGTACTCCGCGACCAGCCCGCGCCGCGCGAACGCCGTGGTCCACTTGGCCTCCTCGGCCGTGAAGACCAGGTCGCACACGAGCGCGTGGACCAGCCCGAGCCCGGCGCAGGCGCCGTTGACCGCGGCGATGATCGGCTTGCCGATGGTCGCCGGGAAGGTGTTGGGCCGGGGGTCGGGCTCCTGCGCGTAGGAGCCGTCCTGGATCTCGCCGAGGGTCTGGAAGTCGGCGCCCGCGCAGAAGCCCCGGCCCGCGCCGGTGACGACGATGGCCCTGACCGCGGGGTCCTTCTCCGCGTCGGCCAGGGCGTCGAAGTAGCGCCTGCCCATGGCGTCGGTCCAGGCGTTCAGCCGTTCGGGGCGGTTGAACGTCAGCGTCAGCACGCCCCGGTCGAGGTCGGACAGCACAAGTTCGGTCATAGAACAATGTTCTACACTATTGCGGGTGATGAACAAAGGCCGGTGACAGCGCGCTGTCGTCGTAGTAGCGGTGGAAGACCGGCGTCAGCGAACCCGACATGGGCGGCACGATCCACGACCAGTCGGCCGGGCAGACGCGGCCCGCCCTGTCCTCCTTCTCCAGGTGTTTCATGAACCGCCTGGCCTCGGTGTGGTGGTCGGTCATGGTCACCCCGTCCTCCTCGAAGGAGTGCAGCACGGCCACGTTCAGCTCGACCAGCGCCGCGTCGCGCCACAACGTGCGCTCGCTGGAGGTGTCGAGGCCCAGCCGCCTGGCGATGACGGGGAGCTGGTTGTAGCGGTCCTCGTCGGCCAGATTGCGGGCGCCGATCTCGGTGCCCATGTACCAGCCGTTGAAGGGCGCGCACGGGTAGCAGATCCCGCCGATCTCCAGGCACATGTTCGAGATCGCGGGTACGGCGTGCCAGCGCAGGCCCAGCTCGGCGAACCACGCGAAGTGGGGATGCCTGATCGGCACCTCCAGGACGGCGTCGCCGGGCAGGTTGCACAACAACGTCTTGCCCCGCCCAGGATCGATGATCATCGGCAGCACGTCGAAGGCGCCGTTCCTGCCGCTCCAGCCCAGCTTCGCGGCCAGGTCGGTGATCTCCACGTTGCGCGGGTCGCCGGCGATCGTCCCGTCGTCCATGCGGTAGCCGGCATAGCGGATGAGCTGCTCGTTGAGGATCCTCGGCGCCCTGCGCCCCGGACGGTCGGGCGCGAACACCGTGATCGTCGGGCGCAGCTTGCCGTCGCCCGTCGCCTCACGCAGGTGCTGCACGCACTCCAGCGCCACCCCCTCCGCGGTGCTCACCTTGCGCCGGTCACGCACCTTCAGCGAGCGCCAGTACAGCCGCCCGATGCACCTGCTGCTGTTGCGCCAGGCCACCCTGGCGCCGAAGGCCAGCTCCTGCGGGGTATGGGTGTACGTCCCCGTCCTCGCGACCTCCCTGGCGACCTCCCGCATCCTGGCCGGCGGGTCACCGCCGTTCTCCGCGCAGTACAACTCGACGAACCGCTCGGCCTCCCCGAGATCCACCCGATGGGCGGTCTCCGATGTCCTGTCCAGGACGGCCGAGCCTTCCGGTCTTCCGTTCCGCACGGCGAAACCGTGCGATGGACGCAATGCCCTGATCCAAGCGCGCACGCAGCAACCAACACATTCCGCTCTTCGAGCCGCCCCTCCGGTTCCGGGCCGGTGGCGCCGCCCTCGCGATGGCGCCCTTCCCGCCACCCGGTCTTTTGTCCACGGCAAGCACATCTTTCACTGCAAACCCTGGGCTTGTCCCGGTAAATGGGAAAATCTGCGATCTTATGGTTACTCACCGTGATATCAAAGCGGTCGACGCTCCAGGCCCTCCAGATCGCCCAGGCGGCGTTTCAGGACACGCCGGTCCGGCACCGGCAGCCTGGGGCCGCCCAGGCGCGCTACAGCCCCAGGAAGGTGGCGACCACGGAGGCGTCGAGGCGCCGGGTGCGCCCGTCACGCTCGGCCGTACGGCAGTTGCGGTCCAGGTAGACCAGGGCGCCGGTCCCGTCGTCGTAGCGCACCAGGATCGACAGTTCGTGGGAGAAGCCGACCTGCGAGCAGGCCCGCACCCCCGTCGTGTCGACGGGCGGCAGCTCGTTGAGCACCTCCACCAGGCGGCTCGCGTCCCCTTCGATGATGCGCCGCCGGTCGGGCTCCCTGCCCTCGCGGCGCGTGACCCCCAGCTCGCACAGGGTCGCCGACACGACGCCCTCGGCGGGCACGAGCGGCCCCGGCTCAGGACCGTACGCCCAGCGGGCGGGCCAGGTCGTCGGGCAGTCCACGGCACCCGACGGCGCCGCCTCCACACCCGCGGGCCCCTCCGCGACCGAGACCGCGAACGCCACCGCGACCACGAACGCGACCACCGCCGCGACCACGGCCGCGATCGTCGCGGCCACCGGCGCCACGGCCAATCGTGCGATCACCACGCCGCTCAACCTACGCGACCGCGACCGGTCAGGAATCGAGAAGCGTCCATCCATGGCCCGACTTAGCGTGACGACCATGGACATCACGATTCATGCGAGTTTCCTGCCCTCCGACGACCCCGACGCCTCGCTGGCGTTCTACCGCGACGCCCTGGGCTTCGAGGTGCGCCATGACGTGTCCTACGACGGGATCCGGTGGCTCACCGTCGGCCCTGCTGGCCAGCCCGGCCTCTCGATCGTCCTGGAGCCGCCCGGCTCCGATCCCGGCGTCTCGGACGAGGAGCGACGGATGATCATCGAGATGATGGCCAAGGGCACCTACGCGGGCATCCTGCTGTCGACGGACGACGTCGACGAGACGTTCGAGAAGGTCCAGGCCAGCGGCGCCGACGTGGTGCAGGAGCCGATCGACCAGCCGTTCGGCGTGCGCGACTGCGCCTTCCGCGACCCGTCGGGCAACCTGATCCGCATCCAGCAGGGCCCGTGAGGCATTAAGGGAGCGTGGCCTGCGTCACCGCCGGCGCGCGAGGTGGACGGTGATGTCGGCGGCGATCTCCACCGCCGCGGGCAGGACCTGCAGGATCCGGCCGAACACCTGCTCGCGTTCCGCGGCCGGCAGCACGAGGTAGGCCGAGACGGTCGACAGGTAGCCGACGAAGTCGTGGGCGCTCATCGTCAGCCGCGACTCGATCACCGCCTGCCGTACGTCGCCGAACCATTCGGAGCGCTGGAGTTCCGTGCCCGGCCACTGCATCTCGTGGTCGGGTGGCGTCCCGTCCGGTGAGGGGATCTCGTCGCTTGCCAGGAACGGCGAGCGCGCCACGCGGACGGCCTCCGCCACGTCCGGGTCGGCCAGCTGGACGGGCCCGCCGAACGAGGCGAACACGCCGCCGGGCTCCAGGAGCGCGGCCACGCGCGACCATCGGTGCTCCGGGTGCGTCCAGTGCAGCGCCGCCGCCGCGAACACCAGGTCGTAGGTCTCGCCCGGCCGCAGGTCCTCGAACGCCGCCCGGACGGTCGTGACGGTGCCGGGCACGTGCTTGCGCAGCTCGGCGAGCATCTCGGCGTCGGGCTCCGTCGCGGTGACCGTGACCCCGCGCCGGGCGAGCAGGCGGGTCGCCTTGCCGGTGCCGGCACCGATCTCGAGGGCGGTCAGGATCGGCCGCCGCGCGTACGCCACCACCGTGTCGAAGAGGGCGGCGGGGTAGCCGGGGCGGAAGCGTTCGTACGTTTCGGCCACCGCTCCGAAGCTCAATGCGCGACCAGACATGCGGAGCATCCTGACACACCGCGAACGCCGCAGGCCCCCTACCCGAACGGGGTAGGGGGCCTGTGTTGCGTCTTCTGCCCTGGGGGCCAGCTCCCGCGATAGGACTCGAACCTATAACCTGCCGGTTAACAGCCGGCTGCTCTGCCGATTGAGCTACACGGGATCGGACTTCGCGCTGCTCGGCCGGGCGTTTGGGCCCTTCCTTGCGGCGCAGGAATAGATTAGCGCACTCCTGGAGTGCGTGTCGCATCGTCGTCGGGGTAGGCCCGGAGAAGCGGAGGTGGAACATGCGATATCGGATGGCGTTCGCCGTCGGAATGGCGGTCGGTTACGTGCTCGGGAGCCGCGCGGGTCGCGAGCGGTACGAGCAGATCAAGCGCACGGCGCAGCGCGTGGCGGACAGCCCGACCGTGCAGGAGGCGGCCGGTCTGCTCGGCGCGCAGGTGTCGAAGGTCTCCGACGTGGCCAGGACCAAGGTCGGCGACACGTTGCACAACCGGCTCCCGTTCCTGAACAACCACAAGGACACGGGAACCGGCTGGCCCGGGGAGGGCACACAGGAGGACGAGAAGCTCGACAGGAGCGGTCTGCCGTACTAGCGGCGGTCAGACGCCCATGCTGCGCCGTACACCCTCCAACGCCTGCTCGGCCTGAGCTCGAAGGCCTGGATCCGCCGGATCCAGGCCTTCGTCGAAGACGAAGGTCCATCCGAGCACGTCGCCGCCGGGCTTGCGGCGCGCCACCAGGCGCACGCCGCCGTCGACGCCGGGCAGGTTCACGTGCTTGTTGACCACGATGGTGGAGTTGACCCGCTCGCGCAGGGCCTCGGGGACGCGCCCCGGTTCGGTGACCGCGACGCGCACGGTGGTGCCGTCGGCCCGGATCACGGTGAGCCCGCGCTGGTCCCAGGAGGCTTTCTCGATCTCCTCGTACGGCACGCGACCGCCGTCGGGCAGCAGCAGGGCCTGGTCGGTGGCGGCGAGATGTCCCTCGCCCGAGGGCGCGGAGACGAGCAGGCGCTCACCGCGAAGGAGGCGTTCCCGCAGCGCGGCGGGAGTCCGGCGAAGAAAGCTCATCCGTTCACGGTATCGGCGAGCAGATCGAGGGTGAGCGCCGCACTCCAGGAGAAGTCGCGGCAGCCGCGCCCGCTGCCGTCGAAGGGGTCGAAGCACTCGCGGAAGCCCGCCTGCCGTACCAGGCGCAGGGTGCCGGTGGTGAGCAGCTGGGTCAGGTGCGACAGGCCGTGGACGGCGGTGGCGCGGCGCAGCAGCCAGTTGGTGTTCACCCAGGAGGGCCCGCGCCAGTAGCGGGTGCGGTCGAACTGGGCGGCGCGGATCTCGCAGCTGGGCACCGGGTAGCCGGTGGCGCCCATGAAGCGCGCCGACTCCAGTACCTCGACGAGGCTGACGACCCGTTCGGCGGGCAGCGCGGGGTCGAGCAGCGGGCCGAAGGAGCCGACGGTGCTGACCGGGATGAGGTGGTCGCCGCGCAGGTCTCTGGCGTGGAAGCAGCCGTCCCACAGGCGTTCGTGGAGCGCCTGGCGGATGCGGGCGGCCTGTTCCAGGTGCGGGGCCGGGTCCTGGCCCGCGACGGGCGCCAGCTCTGCCAGGGCCATGCAGGCGGCCAGCCAGATGCCGTTGAACATCGGGTCCTCGATGGCGAACGGGTGCTCGTCGCGCAGGTATTCGGCCCGGTATCCGGCGTTGCGGTAGCGCAGGGCCAGCCACACGTAGCGGTCGTGGGCGCTGTCGGGGTGGCGCTCGTCGAGGTCGACGTTGCGGTAGCCGTACCTGATCTCGGGCAGGGCGGCGAGCGGCTCGTCCCAGGCGGGGCTGTCGTCCATGCCCGATTCCCACGGGTGCACGATCGCGGCCAGGCCGGCGCCGCCGAGGTCGCGCGAGGTGGCCAGGTAGCGGTGCTGGGCGGACAGGGCGGGGAAGACCCGGCGGACGAATCCCGCCATGTCCGAGCCGTGCCTCCATAACCACCACACGGCCAGGGCGTGCATCGGCGGGGCGGTCAGCCCGGAGGTCAGGACGGCGTTCGGCGCCGACTCCTGGTCCTGCGAGCGCCACACGGACGGTCCTGGGAAGTACATCTCGGGCGTGTGGAAGACGATATGCGGCACCATGCCCGTGGCCCACTGTCCCTCCAGCAGGCTGAGCAGCTCCTGCGCGGCCTGGGCGGGCCGGTGCCTGGCCATGCCGATGGCGACGAACGCGGAGTCCCAGCTCCACTGGTGCGGGTAGAGGCCGGGCGCGGGCACCGTGGCGACGCCCGTCCAGTTCGCTTCGAGCACCGCCAGCGCCTCACGTTCGAGCGCGGCGTCGTCGACAGCCGGCCGGCCCTCCATCCACCCACTATGCGCGCGTGGACGCCGGGGGAAAAGCCCTGCGCAGCACCAGCAGGGCGATGTCGTCCTCGTGCTCGTCGCCGGTGAGCTCGCCGAGGATGCTGTCGCAGACCTCGTCGAGGGTGCCGCTGACCTGTCCGGCCAGGGCCTGGAGGCGGTCGAGGCCGTCGATCAGGGGCATGTCGCGGCGCTCGACGAGCCCGTCGGTGACCAGCAGGAGCGTGCCGCCCGGCGGGATGGTCAGCCGGACGTCGCCCGATCTGGGCAGGTCGGCGCCGAGTAGCGGGCCCGGCAGGGTGTGGTACTCGGCCCGGCCGGAGGCGTCGACGATCAGCGGCGGCAGGTGGCCGGCGTTGGCGGCGCGCACCTCGCCCGTCATGGTGTCGACCGACAGCAGGCAGACGGTGGCGACCTCCTTGGGGTGGAAGCGCAGCAGCAGCCGGTTGACGTGCCGCAGCACGTCGCTCATGGTGTGGCCTTCGAGGGCGTAGGCGCGCAGCGTGTGGCGGATCTCGCCCATCACCGTGGCCGCGTGCACCGAGTGCCCCATCACGTCGCCGATGGCCACCAGCAGGCCGTCCTCCAGCTCCACGACCTCGTAGAAGTCGCCGCCGACCTCGGCCTCGCGGCTGGCCGGCACGTAGCGGGCGCACAACTCCAGTCCGGGTACGACGGGCAGCTCGGGGGGCAGCAGCGCGCTCTGCAGGGTGAGGGCGATGCGTCGTTCCTCGTCGCGGGCGCGCAGCGCCTCCACGGCCAGCGAGACGGCCTGGGCGAGCTGGCCCAGGACGTGGCGGTGCTCCTCGCCCGGCGCCGCCTCCACGGGCACCGTGACGGCGACGGGCGGCCTGGCGGCGTTGGGCCTGGAGAGGGCGACCCACTGCTCCTGATCGGTCACCAGGCTCATGGGCCAGGCGCCAGACTGCTCGACGGTGATCGTCAGCCCGGTCGGCGCCGACCAGACCTCGTCTCCGGCGAACTCGCCGGCGGAGGGGTCCGCGGTGGCGTATCTCGTGCCGGCGAACACCGCGGCGGGGCCGCCGAAGATCCTCCCGGCGCCCTCGGCGGCGGCGGCGAGCAGGTCCTCGACCCGTCCGGCCAGGTTGACGGCGAGGGTGGTGTCGGCCAGCCCGGCCAGCATGTGCGCCAGTTGCTCGGCCTGCCGCCGTGCGCGCGCGTAGCGCAGCATCGCGTTGACGGTCGCCAGCAGCACCTCGGGCTCGACGGGCTCGATCAGGTAACCGTCGGCGCCGCGGGCCAGGCCCTCGGCCCAGTCGGTGACCTGGACGGCGGTGGCGGTCAGGTGCACGACCGGGGTGGCGGCGGTGGCCGGGTCGGCCTTGATCTGCTCGCAGACCGACATGCCGCTCATGTCGGGCAGGCTGATGTCGAGCAGCACCAGGTCGGGCCCGGCCTGCGCGACCTGGTCCAGGGCCTCCCGCCCGGTGGCCGCCACGATCACCTCGTAGCCGGCCTGCTGCAGCCACATGGAGACGACGTACCGGTTGGCCTCCAGATCGTCGACGACCAGGATCAGGTCACTCATTCTCGACTCCGGCCAGCGCCCGCAGGAGCAGCCCGCGGGTGAGGGTCGCCTTGGCCAGCACGGCGTTGGCCCCCTCCGGCTCCCCGGTCAGCTCGGCCGAGGTGATGAGCACCACGGGCACGGTCCGGGTGCGCTCCTCGGCCCGCAGCTCGCGCAGCACCGAGAGACCGTCCATGCCGGGCATGAACACGTCGAGCAGGATCGCGTCGTACTGCTCGCGGCGGGCCAGCTCCAGTCCCTGGAGGCCGTCCTCGGCCTCGTGGATCACCTCGGCGCTCCCCTCGATCAGGGAGCGCACCACCCTGCGGTAGGCGGGATCGTCGTCGGCGATGAGGACCCGGTCCAGCCGCAGGGTGTACGGGTGCGGGAGCCGTACCTCGAAGGTCGTGCCCTCGCCCAGCCGGCTTCGCACCTCGAGCGTGCCGCCCAGGATCTCCACGAGCTTCTTGGCGTACGGCAGGCCGAGCCCCGTGCCCCTGACGCCCGTCTGGTGGTCGCCCTTGACCTGGTAGAACTCCTCGAAGATGCGCCCCAGCTGGTCGTCGGGGATGCCGACGCCGGTGTCGGCGACGGTCAGCACCGCCACGTCACCCTCGGCGCGCGCGCTCAACCGGACAGTGCCCGACTTGGTGAACTTCAGGCCGTTGGTCAGCAGGTTGCGCAACACATGAGTCATCATCTCAGGGTCGGCATGGAGCAGCTCCAGCGACTCCGGGTCTTCCATGACCAGCTCGACGCCCTCGGGGGCCAGCGGGCGCAGCAGACCGTCAAGACGCGCCAGCATCAGGCGCACGTCCACGTCGGCGGGGTGCGGCTCCAGGCGGCCCGACTCCGCCTTGGCCAGGTCGAGCAGCTCGTTGACCAGGCCGAGCAGGTCGTTGGCCGAGGAACGCACGAGCTCCACCTCCCGGCCGCCGCCCATGAGGCGGGTCAGCCCCAGGATCGAGGTGGCGGGCGCGCGCAGCTCGTGGCTGACGTTGGCCAGGAAGCGGCTCTTGGCTTCACTGGCCTCTTTCAGCTGCGCCGACTTGTCCTCCAGCTCGGCGTAGAGGGCCACCACTCCCTGGTTGGTGCGTTCGAGCTCCTCCGACAGCTGGGTGTAGAGGGCCATGACGCCGTGGTTGGTCTCCTCGAGCTCGGTGTTGGTGCGCTGAACCTCCTCCAGCGCGGCCAGCAGTTCCTGGTTCTGGGTCCGAAGCTCGTCGAGCGGGCTGCTGCGCACCAGGCCTGTCAGGTGTTCGCGCAGCTCGCGCAGCCGTGCGCGGGGAAGGCGCGGCAGTGCCTTGAACAGGATGATGCCCTCCTCATCGAGTTCCGTGCCGTCCATCAGGCGGGCCGCGGCGACGATCCCCGTGGCCTGCGTGGTCAGTCCCGGCTGCCGCAGGACGAGCTCCAGCCGGCCGTCGCTCAGGCGTACCACGGCGGTGGCGGCCGCGCCACGGCTCAGGCATTCCCGGCCCGCCTCGCTCAGCGCCGCGGCCACCCTGACCTGGTCCTGGTAGTCGAGCCCGATCGCGGCGGCGGCGGCGCGGCCGAGCTGGCGGGCGGCGAAGACGTCGGCCTCGTCGCGCAGCTCAAGGAAGAGCAGGTCGGAGTCGTCGCTCATGTCCGTGCCACCAGCACTCCGGCGTCGTCGCGGCGCAGCCCGGCGTCGCGCAGCAGCGTCGCCGCGATGACCAGCGGCGCCCTGGTGCGCAGGCCGGGGTAGGAGTCCAGATTCCAGCGCGGGTTGAGGCCGTCGGAGTGCAGGATCACGAGCGCGCCGACAGGCAGCGCGTAGTCGTACGCCCGCACGGTCGGCGACTGGTGGCCGACGATGCCGGGCAGCGACGTGAGGTTGCGCTGCTCCCGTCCCGCGATCACGCCGTTGATGTTGCCCAGCCCGGCGAAGCGCAACCGCCCCTGGGCGGGGTCGAGCTCGGCGACGCCGACCGCGGCGCCCCGGGTGTGGCGCAGCCCCTCGTGCAGGTGGCGCAGGAGTTCGGCGGGAGGCAGCGGGGCGACAGCGAGGAAGGCCCGCACCGCGTTGCGGGTCGCCGACTCGGCCAGCGGCCCGTGCCCGAGGCCGTCGCTCATCATCAGCCGCGTCAGGCCGTCGTCACGCCGGACCGCGAAACCGTCGCCGCAGGCCGACTCCCCCGCCAGCGGCCGGATGAGCCCGTCGGCCTCCTCCTGCTCGCAGGCGAAGCCCGCGGCGAAGACCGAGCCGCGGCCGGGCAGGGAGTAGGCGTCGTGCCAGTCGCTGAGCCGGGCGATCGCGCCCAGGCCGATGCCGAGCGTGCCCGCCGTGGAGCCGCCCTGCCGCGCGAACGGCAGCGGGTCGGGCATGCCGGGACCGGAGTCGAGGGTGAGCAGCTGCAACCCCGCCCCGATACGGCGCACCAGCATGGATCCCTTGCCGGCGTGCTTGACCACGTTGGTGGCCAGCTCGGTCGCGGCGATGAGCAGCTCGCCCGCGCGGTGTTGCGACAGGTCGTTCTCGCGCGCGTGGTCGGAGACGGCGCGGCGCACCGCCGCGATCTCACCGTCGCCCGCTAGGTGGATCCACACCTGCTTGGCTATCGGGCCCACTTCGTCACCGTCACCGTCGTGCCCTGGCCCGGCTCTGATTGGATCTCGAAGGCGTCGACCAGCCGCTTGGCGCCTCCCAGGCCCAGCCCCAGTCCGCCGCCGCTGGTGTAGCCGTCGCGCAGCGCCAGCGCGAGGTCGGGGATGCCGGGGCCGTCGTCGTGGAAGAGCGCGCGCACGCCCGCGCGCGCCCCGTTCTCCACACGCTCGATCCTGGCGCTGCCGCCTCCCCCGTAGGTCAGGGTGTTGCGCGCCAGCTCGCTGGCGGCGGTGACGAGCTTGGTCTGGTCGACCAGCGACAGCTTGGCCTCGATCGCCAGGGCGCGGACCGCCTGGCGGACCCGGACCACGTCGGCGTCGCCGTTGATGGGCAACTCCTGTGCCGTCATGACAGCAGTCGCAGACCGCGCTCGACGTCGAGCGCCGTCTTGATGCCGTTCAGCGACAGCCCCAGCTCCACGAGGGTGATCGCGACCGCCGGCCGCATGCCGACCACGACGGTCTGGGCGTCGAGGATCTTCGAGATGCCGGCGATGGCGGCCAGCATGCGTCCGGCGAAGGAGTCGACGATCTCCAGTCCGGAGATGTCGATGAGCACGCCGCGCGCGCCCGTCGCGGCGATGCGGTCGGCCAGGTCCTCCTGCAGTGCCAGGACCATCTGGTCGTGCAGATCGGTCTGGATCGACACCAGCAGGGTGTCGCCGATCTTGAGGACCGGGATGCGCTCCATCTAGCGGCTCCGCTTGGCGATCTCGGCATTGACATCCACGTCGAGGCGGCTCAGCGCGAGCAGGAGCGCGTCGGCGAGGCTGGCCTTGGTGGCGATGTCGCCGAACTCGATGCCCAGCGCCACGATCGTCTGGGCGATCTGCGGACGGATGCCGGAGATGATGCACTCGGCGCCCATGAGCCGGGCGGCCACGACGGTGCGCAGCAGGTGCTGGGCGACCTGGGTGTCGACGGCGGGCACGCCGGTGATGTCGATGATGGCGTGCTCGGAGCCGGTGTCGACCAGCGTCTGCAGGAGCTTCTCCATGACGACCTGGGCGCGGGCGGAGTCGAGCGTGCCCACCAGCGGCAGCGCCACGACGCCGTCCCAGAGCTTGACCACGGGCGTGGCCAGCTCCAGCAACTGCTCGGCCTGGTTGGTGATGACCTCTTCACGAGCCTTGGTGTAGGTCTCGAAGGTGTAGAGGCCGAGCTCGTCGATCACGCGGAAGAAGCCGGCGACGTCGTCCTCGCCCAGGACCCGGCTGACCGCCTCCTTGAGGCCGAAGACGCTGACGGCGGTCTCGCGCGGGCTGAAACCCTGCTGGGCCCGGTCGCGCGAAAGCTCCACCAGCAGAGCACGCACCTCGGCGTACGGCTCGGCCAGCGGATCGGTGCCTCCGCCCGCCTCCAGGGCGCCGAGCAACGCGTCGAGGATGTCGCGCAGCTCCTTCTCCACCAGAGCCGCCGGAAGCCTGCCCGACAGGGAGCGGGCAACGACGTCGCGCCACTCCTGTACCAGCTCGGACTCGTTCTGCCGGCACCGCTCGACCACATTGCCAAATGTCATGGGACACCACACTAGAGAAGCCACTCGGCCCGTGATAGGCCTACGGTTGCATCAGGACAACGATTATGGACGAGGTGTCGTAGTGCGTGTATCAGTCGATCTGGTCGAACCGTTCGCGGTGGCGGCTGTGGCGGGGGAAGTAGACTCCACCACGACCGGCCGCCTGCAGGCGGCCATCGACGAGGCCGTGAAGCTTTCCCCCCATCTGCTGCTCGATCTCTCCGAGATGGGTTTTCTCGACAGCGCGGGCATCAGGGTGATCCTTCACGCCTTCAACCATGCCAGGGAGACCGGCGGGAGCCTGGCGATGTGCAGCCTGCGGCCCTCGCCACAGCGGCTGATCGAGCTGGTCGGGCTGGCGGAGTACATCCCCATCTACCGCACCCGTGACGACGCCATGGAGATCGGCCCGGTGCTGCCCGTGTGACGTTGACCACGCCTCTGGTGTGAATCCATGCCCAATATCGCGGGAACCGCCTGGACAGATCAACCGTTGACCCGATAAATCAGCTCATAGCGAGGGGGCACGGGGGTTCCAGGAGGCGCTCATGAGCACGCCCATCAGCAAGGACGGGGTCGATCACGCGCTCAAGGCGCGCCGGGCCGAGCAGGACCGCATTTCCGAGAGCCTGCTGACTCTGGAGTCCAACACCACCTACCAGCTGCTCGACGGTTCCGCCTTACGCGGCGGCACCCTCGTCAGGTGGTCGGTGGCCAAGGATGCCGCCACCACGATGTGGGCGCTCAACGACGCCTACCGCCGCACCATGCGCCGGGCCGAGGACGTGCGCGCCAGGCGCGCCAGGGTCGGCTCGCAGGAGCTGGCCGAACTGAACGACCTGCTCAGCGCCCCCACGATCGAGATCCCCTCCCCCGGATCCAAGCCGCTCACCCTGCTGCCCGCCCCCGACGAGCGCATCAGCCTGGACGAGGTCGTCGACCGCATGGAGGTCGCCTTCCGCCAGGTGATGGAGGTCGTCGAGGCCGTCGACGCGGTCTGGTCGGCCGCCTTCCCCCGCCTCGACGAGGCCGCCGCGGCCGTCAAGGAGGCCCACGACCTGGCCGGGGAGCTGGGCGAGAGCCCGGCCCTGGGCAGCGCGGAGGACGAGGTGCGCGCGATGCGCGAGGCGGCCCTGCTCGATCCCCTCGGCGCCACGCTGCCCACGGCGCGCCTGGACCAGGTGCTGGCCGCGATCCGCTCCCGGCTCGCCGCCCTGCGCGCGGCCGCCGCCACGATGCGGGAGTACGGCAGGCGCAAGGAGCTGCTCACGACCGCGATCGCCCGGGTGGCAGGAGCCGAGCAGCAGGCTCGGCTGGCGCACACCGAGGTGGCGGCCAAGATCCTTCTCCCGGCCACCGCCCGCCCCCAGGACGGCGCCGGGCGGCTGAGCGCCGAGCTGGAGTCGATCGACGCCTCCGCCGAGGGCTGGTCGGCCCGCGCCGACCGGCTGACCGCCCTGGAGCACTCCGCCGTCGAGGCCGAGACCAGGGCGCTGCGCCGGGCCGGAGCCCTCAGGGGACTGCTCGACAGACGCGAGGAGTTGCGCGGCCGGCTCCTTGCAAGTCAGGCGAAAGCCGTACGAAAGCGACTCGCGGAAGATCCAGAAGCGAGCCGGTTATACGACGAGGCCCGCCAGCTGCTGTGGACCGCGCCGTGCGACCTCAACCGTGCAGCACAGCTGGTCGAAAGCTACAGCAGGGAGGTCAACCGATGACGGCCTGTCGTGAGCCCGGCTGTCCAGGGCAGATCGCGGACGGCTACTGCGACTACTGCGGCAACCCGGACACCACCACCGGGTCCACCCCCATCACGGCGAGCTCCGCGCCGTCGAGCCCGGTGAGCTCGACGCCCCTGAGCACGCCCGTGAGCACGCCCGTGAGCACCCCCATGAGCACGCCCATGAGCAGTCCGGTCACGAGCCCGGTCAGCCGTTCCACCGGCTCGACCGGCTCGGCCAGCCGCTCGCGCGGCGAGCTGCGCGACGACCTCGACGACCTGCCGCAGGTGCCGGTGCGCAACCCGCAGGACGTCATCATGGCCAACCCGATGGTGCCCGAGCACAAACGGGTCTGCGTCAAGTGCGACGAACTGGTCGGCCAGTCGATCGCCGGCAATCCCGGCCGCACGCGCGGCTTCTGCCCGCGCGACCGCACGCCGTTCGACTTCGAGCCCAAGCTGGGCAAGGGCGACCTGGTGGCGGGGCAGTACGAGGTGGAGGGCGCGCTGGCGCACGGCGGCCTGGGCTGGATCTACCTGGCCTCCGACCGCAACCTCGACGGCAAGTGGATGGTGCTCAAGGGCCTGCTCAACGCCGGCGACACCGAGGCCATGATCGCCGCCGAGGCCGAGCGGCGGTTCCTGATCACCGTCGACCACCCCAACATCGTCAAGATCTACAACTTCTGCCAGCATCAGGGCGCCGGCTACATCGTGATGGAGTACGTCGGCGGCCCCTCGCTCGCCGAGCTGCGCAAGCAGGGGCTCATCCCGATGCGCGAGGCCATCCGCTACGGGCTGGAGATCCTCAAGGCCTTCGGCTACCTGCACGACGAGGGCCTCGTCTACTGCGACCTCAAGCCGCACAACGCCATCCGGGTGGGCAAGCAGCTCAAGCTCATCGACCTGGGCGCGGTGCAGCGCCTCGGCTCGCCCGCGGGCACCTCGTGGGCGACCGTCGGCTACTACGCGCCCGAGGTCGAGAAGCATCCGGCCACGGTCTCCTCCGACCTGTACACCGTCGCCAGGACGATCGCGGCGTTGTGCGTGCCCGGCTTCTCGCCGACCACCCAGGGCAAGGTCAACCCGCTGCCCGCCGACTGCGGCGACGACTCCTTCCGCCGGGTGCTGATGCGCGCCACCGCGCAGCGGCCGGAACGGCGCTTCCAGAGCTCGGCGGAGATGGCCGAGCAGCTGCGCGGCGTGCTGCGTGAGCTGAGCGCGGCCGAGGAGGGCCGGCCGTACGAAAGCCCGTCGAACCTGTTCGGTCCCGACCGCCTGGCCCACGGACGGGTGACGGACCGGCCGGGACCCGACACGCTGCCGGCGCCGCAGGTGGACCCCGACGACCCGGCCGCCGGCGCGCTCGCCGGCCTGATCGCCCGCAACCCCGCCGAGCTGATCGCCCAGCTCGACACCCTGCAGGAGACGCCCGAGGTGGTGCTCGCCAAGACCAGGGTGCTGGCCGAGAACGCCCTGCCCGGCGCCCGCGAGGCCGTCGTGGCCGCCTCCAGGGCGCTGCCGGGAGACTGGCGCGTCACCTGGTGCCAGGGCCTGCTGGCACTGGCCGAGGAACGGGGCGACGAGGCGACGACGCTCTTCGAGGAGGTGCTGTCGTTCCTGCCCGGCGAGCTCGCGCCCAAGCTGGCGCTCGGCCTGGCCGCCGAGGTCGCGGGGCACGACCCGGCGCGCTGGTACGAGGTCGTGTGGCGGACCAACCGCACCTACGTGAGCGCCGCCTTCGGGATCGCCAGGCACCGCCTGCGCGCCGGCGACCTGGACGGTGCGATCACCGTGCTGGAGCAGGTGCCGCGCAGCTCCAGCCGCCACACCGCGGCCGTGCTGACGATCGTGGAGGCCCTGGCCCGCAGCCCGCGCCGGGCCGAGGACCTGCCCCTGGCCGCCGACCGGCTGGAGGAGCTGCACGACCTGGACCAGCGCCGCCGCGACCTGCTGATCACCACCCTCCTGGAGACCGCGCTCAGGTTCCCCGGAGCGCCCGGGCTCGAGATCGCGGGCACCGAGTTCACCGCCACGGCCGTGCGCCACCGGCTGTCGGACCTGTACCGGCGGCTGGCCAAGGCCTCCGACAACCGGCAGGAGCGGCACGAGTACGTCGACCGCGCCAACGCCGTCAGACCCAGGACGTGGATATGAAGTGCCCCGTGTGCGACTCCCCCGTGCAGCGTGACCACTCCTTCTGCGAGAACTGCGGGCACGAGCTGGCGGCGGCCACCTGTACGGCCTGCGGAGGATTCGACACCGACGGCTCCGGCTACTGCTCGCAGTGCGGCCAAAGCATGCCGAGCGGGCGCGACCACCTGGAGATCGAGCTCGACGACGGCGCGGCCGGCATCACCGACCGGGGCCTGCGGCGACGCCGCAACGAGGACGCGATGGCCCTGGTCTCGTCCGACAAGCTCGTCATCGGCGTCGTCTGCGACGGCGTCGCCACCTCCCCGCGTGGTGACGAGGCGGCGATCTCCGCCTCGGAACTGGGTGCGGCCAAGCTGCTCGAAGAGCTGGCGGCGGGCGCCACCCACCACGAGGCCACCGTGCGCGCCTGCCGGGTCTCGGCCGCGGCCGTGGCCGCCATGGGCGTGCCCGACGACGCCCCCGCCTGCACCTACGTCTCGGCCATCGTCGAGCCGGGCACGATCACCATCGGCTGGATCGGCGACAGCCGCGCCTACTGGCTGCCGGAGTCGGCTCCCGCCGTCCTGCTCAGCCAGGACGACGTGGCCTCCCATGGCGTCCTGACGAGCTGGCTCGGCGCCGACGCCGACGTGGTCGACGCGCACGTGCACACCTTCGCCCCCGAGTCTCCCGGTCTGCTGCTCGCCTGCTCGGACGGGCTGTGGGAGTACCTGACCAGGGAGGCCTTCCCCCAGTCCGGCACGCCGCTGGAGCGCGCCAGGGACCTGCTGCGCCACGCGCTCGCCTCGGGCGGCCGCGACAACGTGACCATCGTTCTCATCCCGGGAGGCCCGGCATGACTTTCGTCCTCCATGTCGACCAGAACAAGTACCTGCCAGCCGACGGCACCCAGGTGCACGCCGTCCTCACGGTCGAGTCCACCTCCGAGGTGACCGTGGAGACCAGCCGCCCCGCCCAGGCGGCCGAAGTGATCATCGTCGACACCTCGGGGTCGATGTCCGGAAGCAAGATCCGCGACGCGCGGGCGGCGGCGGCCGCGGCCGTGCAGGCCCTGCCCGACGGCGCCCGCTTCGCGGTGATCTCCGGGGACGACCAGGCCAGGCTGATCTACCCGCGCGGCAAGCAGCTCGCGCTCGCCTCCCACGCGACCCGCTCGGAGGCGGTCAAGGAGATCGGGCGCCTGCTGGCCAGCGGCGGCACCGAGATCGGCAAGTGGCTGCGGCTGGCGGGCGACCTGCTCGACGGCCACCCCGAGGCCGTCAGGCACGCCATCCTCATGACCGACGGGCAGAACAACGAGTCCGCGACCGTCTTCCAGAAGGCATTGACCGCCTGCCAGGGGCGCTTCACCTGCGACAGCATGGGCATCGGCACCGACTGGGTGCCCAGCGAGCTGGCCAAGATCTCCGACGCGCTGCTCGGCACCCACACGTTCGTGCGCGACCAGAGCACCCTGGCCGACTACTTCCGCACCCTCACCAGGACCGCCATGAGCAAGACGGTGGCGGAGCTGATCCTGCGGGTCTGGGTGCCGAAGGACGCCAAGATCCTCTACCTCAAGCAGGTCTCCCCCACCCTGCTCGACCTGACCGGCAAGCGCGCCGAGGTCAACGAGCTGACCGGCGACTACCCGACCGGCTCCTGGGGCGCCGAGGAGCGCGAGTTCCACCTGTGCATCGAGATGCCCGTGCGCAACCTCGGCCAGGAGGTGCGGGCCGGCTGGGTCAAGCTGATGCTGCCCGAGACGCAGGAGGTCTTCGCCGCCGGCAACGTGCTGGCCACCTGGACCGACGACCTGGCCCAGTCCACCAGGATCAACCGCAAGGTCGCCCACTACACCGGCCAGGCGGAGCTGCACACGCTCATCCAGGAGGGCCTGCGGGCCCGCGAGGGCGGCGACGAGGACACCGCCACCGCCCGCCTGGGCAAGGCCATGAAGCTCGCGGAGACGTCGGGCCGCGAGGACACCGCCCGGCTGCTCAACAAGATCGTCGAGGTGGACGAGAGCGGTACGGCACGGCTGCGGCGCAACGTCGACAAGGCCGACGCGATCGAGCTCGACACCGGCTCCGTGCGCACCAGCAGGCTGAAGCGCGGCGAGCCCGGCGACGGCGCGGGCGGCGCGCCCGCGGGGCGGTGAGGCGGCCGTGACGGCGATCTGCCCCCAGGGCCACACCTCCGGCGACGACGAGTACTGCGACACCTGCGGTGACCGCATCGCGGGAGCCGCTCCCTCGTCCGCGCCCTCCGGGTCGTCGGCGCCCACCCTGTGCCCGGTCTGCCAGGAGGTGCTGGCCGACCGGTACTGCGAGGTGTGCGGCCACGACTCGCTGGCCGCCGTGGTCCCGGCCGCCCCCGCCGCCGGGCCCGTCACGTGGGAGGCGGTCGTCTCCGCCGACCGCGCCTACTTCGAGAAGGTCATCGCCGACGGCGGGCCCGACGCCGCCGCCATGATGTTCCCGCCCTACTGCCCCGAACGTTCCTTCCCGCTGAGCGGGCAGCAGGTCCGCATCGGACGGGCCAGCCGCTCGCGCGGGACCGTCCCCGAGATCGACCTCGGCTCGGCGCCACCCGATCCCGGCGTCTCGCACCTGCACGCCGTGCTGCTGGGCCAGGACGACGGCACCTGGGTGCTGGTCGACCCGGGCTCGGCCAACGGCACCCAGCTCAACGGCAGGCCGGTGCACGAGAACACGCCCGAGCCCGTCCGCGACGGCGACCGCATCCACCTGGGCGCCTGGACCCTGATCACCATCCGGGGGAGCGCCTGATGGCCGTCACCCACGCTCCCGCCAAGTCCCCGGCGCCGGCCCCCGCCCCCGGCGCCCCGGTGAAGGCCCCGGCGAAGACCCCGCCACGGCCCGAGTCGGTGCCGGGGCGGGTGCGCCTGCTGACCGGGCTGTCGCTCGGCGCGCTGGCGCTGATGCTCGGCTCCGTCGTCCTGGGCGCCCTGGTGGCCGGGGCGGGCGTCGACGACATCGGGCGCGACGCCGGCCCGCAGGCGCTGGCGACGACCGGCATGTACCGGAACATGTCCGAGATGGACGCCCTGGTCGCCGAGTCGCTGCTCCAGGGCCGCGACCGCGGTCCCGAGCAGGCCGATCTGGAGCTGTACGACCAGCGCCGCCGGCAGATCGCCGAGGCGCTGCTGGGCGCGCACGAACTGGCCCTGGACAACACCGCCGAGAAGAACACGATCACGTCGCTGATCGAGGGCCTGGGACGCTACGAGCGGCTCGCCTCCCAGGCGCGGCTGCTGGACCGCCAGTCGCAGCACGCCCCCGGCCCGCCTCCCGCCGACGTGGTCGCCGTCTACCAGCGCGCCACCGACCTCATGCACAAGGAACTGCTGCCGCAGGCCTACAACCTGACGCTGGAGAGCGGCACGATCGTGCGCCGCGCCTACGAGGACGCGCGCTCCTCGGCGACCCTCGCCAACAGCGCCGTGGCCCTCACCGGCGTGCTCACGCTCGCCCTGCTCGTCGTGCTGCAGGTGTACCTGACCCGGAGATACCGCCGCGTCTTCAACCCGATGCTGGTGGGCGCCACCGCACTCGTCGCCGTCGGCCTGATCGGCGGCGCGGCGCTGCTGAACTCCCAGGACTCGGCGCTGCGCGACGCCAAGCAGGACAGCTTCGACGAGGTGCTGGTGCTCAGCCGGGCCAGGGCCATCAGCAACAGCCTCCACGGCGACCAGATCCGCTCGCTCATCGACCCCGAGCGGCGCGACACCTACAACCACACCTTCTTCGACAAGTCCCAGTCGCTGGTCTACATCGAGGCCAAGAGCCTGGGCGACTACCAGGCCGGGCTCAACGACGGCTTCGTCGGCCTGCTCGGCACCACCCTGGTCGGCCAGGACCGCGCGCAGGTCTTCACCGCCTTCCAGCGCTTCCAGCAGAGCGACTCGCAGCTGCGCGCCTCCGACGTGCGCGGCGGCATCGCCGTCTTCCAGCAGGCGGCCAAGGCCGACTACGCCGCCTACGACCAGACCATGGAGACGCTGGCCAAGCGGCACGAGGGCGACTTCAATCGCGCCATCGACGCCGGCGCCGACGCGCTGGCGGCGTTGTGGCGGTGGGTGCCGGCCGTGCTGGTGCTGGCCGGGGCGCTCGTCCTGGCCGGGGTACGGCCGCGGCTGAAGGAGTACCGGTGAGGCGGGGCCCGGCGGCGCTGCTGGCCGTCCTGGCCGCCGCGTCCCTGGTCACCGCGTGCTCGGCGGGCGAAGCCGGGTCGATCATGGACAAGGACACCCTGGTCGTCGGGGTCAGGCCCGACCTGCCGCAGATCGGGCTCGAGGTCTCCCCCGGCAGCTTCCAGGGCTTCGACGTGGACGTGGCCGCCTACCTCGGCAAGGAGCTCGGCAAGGAGATCACCTTCGTCAGGGCGCTGGCCGCCGACCGCGAGCGGCTCATCATCGAGGACAAGGCCGACCTGGTCGTGGCGACCTTCTCCATCACCCAGGAGCGCAAGACGAAGATCGGCTTCGCCGGGCCGTACCACATCTCCTACCAGGACATCCTGGTGCGTCCCGACGAGAGCCGCATCACCGACGTGCGCTCGCTGGCCGGGCGCGCCATGTGCGCGGTCGAGGGCTCCAACGCGGCGGAACGGGTCGTGGAGGAGCGCGGCGTGCAGGCGAGGCTGGTGCCCGCGCCCGACTACGACACGTGCCTGCCCAAGCTGAAGAGCGGCGAGATCGACGCCATCACCACCAACGACATCATCCTGGCCGGGCTGGCGCTGCGCGACGGCACCGGGCTCAAGCTGCTCAACGCCCAGTTCAACGAGCAGCGCACCGGCGTGGGGCTGCGCAAGGGCGACGTCAAGGGCTGCGAGGAGCTCAACCGCGCGATCACCCGCATGTACCAGGACGGCACCGCGCGCATGCTGCTCGACAAGTGGTTCGGCAAGTCCGGCATCGACCTGTCGATCGTGGCGGTGCCGCAGTTCGAGGGCTGCTCGTGAGGCGGGCGCTGGTCGCGCTGTGCCTGCTCGCGACCGCGTCCTGCTCGGGGTCGGGGCCTGCCTCGATCATGGACAAGGACGAGCTGACGGTGGCGATCAGGCTCGACATGCCGCTGATCAGCTTCGAGACGCGCGGCGACGTCGACGGCTACGACGTGGCGGTGGCCAAGGACCTGACGAGGCGCCTGGGCAAGACGGTGCGCTGGATGCCCATCAAGGCGGGCGAGCAGCTGCAGGTGCTCGCCGACGGGCGGGCCGACCTGGTGTTCGCGCACATGTCGGTCACCCAGGAGCGCAAGAAGACGATCGGCTTCGCAGGGCCGTACCACATCGCCCACCAGGACATCGCCGTACGGCCTGGCGACGTCTCGGCGGTGCGCGACGTGCGCGACCTGGCGGGGCGCAGGATCTGCTGGGTGCGTGGCACCAACATCGCCACCCGCATCATCGACGAGCGCCACGTCAAGGCGACCGCGGTGGCCGCCCCCGACTACAACGCCTGCCTGTCCATGATCAAGACGGGCGACATCGACGCGATCTCCACCGACGACACGATCCTCGCGGGCCTGCTCACCAAACCCGGCGTCGATCTGCGCATCGTGGGCGCCGCCTTCAACGAGCAGCGCACCGCCGTCGGCATCCCCAAGGGCGACGTCCGGGCCTGCGAGGACCTCAACCGCGCGATCACCGGGATGTACCAGGACGGCACCGCGCGCATGCTGCTCGACAAGTGGTTCGGCAGGTCCGGCATCGACCTGACGACGGTCGCCGTGCCGCAGTTCGAGGGGTGCTCCTAGGATCGTCTGATGCGTAACGCCGAGTTCAACGATCCGCGCCTGGTCGAGCTGTACGACGCCGCCTTCGGGTGGGGCAGGGACGACGACTTCTTCGTCGCCGTGGCTGGGGAGACGCCCGGCGCGAGGGTGCTGGACCTGGGATGCGGCACCGGCCGGGTGACGATCGCGCTGGCCGCGGCGGGGCACCGGGTCACCGGCGTCGACCCGGCACGCGCCTCCCTCGACGCCGCCAGGGCCAAGCCGGGCGCCGACCGGGTGACATGGATCGAGGGGATCTCGTCCGCCGCCCCCGAGCAGTCCTTCGACCTGGCCCTGATGACGGCGCACGTGGCGCAGTTCCTGCTCGACCAGGAGTGGCCCGCCGCGCTCGACGACCTGGCGCGAGCCCTCGTGCCGGGCGGGCGGCTGGTCTTCGACTCGCGCGACCCCCGCGACCGGCGGTGGGAGCGCTGGAACCCGGAGGAGTCGCGCACCGTGACCCGGTTGCCCGGCGGGACGGAGGTCGAGTGGTGGACCGAGGTGACCTCGGTCGTGGAGCGCGACGTCAGCTTCGCGCACCACTACCTGTTCCCCGGCGAGCGGCTCGCCAGCTCGGGGATCCTGCGGTTCCGCACCGAGGAGGAGCTGCGCGGGTCGCTGGAGGCCGCCGGGTTCGACGTGGAGGCGATCTACGGCGGCTGGGAGCGGCAGCCGCTGGGCCACGCGGACGGCGAGCACCTGGTGATCGCCCGCCGCCGCTAGCCCCGCCCCACCCGTCCGTCAGCGCCTGCGGGCTCGCAGCACGGTGTCGTGCATGGTCGCCTCGCGGCCGTCGGGCGCCCGCATCGAGCGTGTCCTGCCCTCGGCGGTCAGCACCTCCCATCGGGCCGGGTCGAGCCCGGCGGCGACCTCCTCGGCTGTGAAGTGCACCTGGGGCCCCGAGGCGTGGGCGGCGCTGTGCTCGTCGGACGGGTGGTGCCCGACGATCAGCAGGGTCCCTCCCGGCGCGACCGCCGCCGCCAGCCGGTCCATCAGGTCGTCGCGCGGTCCCGCCGGGTGGACGTACGCGGAGTAGACCAGGTCGTAGGCCTCCTCCGCGGGCCTCCACTCCGTGAGGTCCACCCGCTGCCAGTCGACCAGGCCCTCGGCGTCCTTGGCCCTGGCGTTGTCGAGCGCGGTGGCGCTGATGTCGACCGCGGTGACGCGCCAGCCCCGCCCTGCCAGCCAGCGCGCGTCGGTCCCCTCGCCGCAGCCCGCCTCCAGGGCCCGGCCAGGGGTCAGGTCGGCGCTCTCCTTCTCCAGGTGCGCGTTGACGTTCCCCGGCAGGTAGCCGGAGCGGTGGCGCTCCTCCCAGTACTCACGGGAGAACTGCTTGCCCGCGGCCACGGCCGACCTGGTCTCCTCGGCGACCAGGTCGGCGTTGATCTGCGCCCCGGCCATGGCTCCCGCCGCCGCGGAGGCGCCCACCTGCGCCATGAGGTCGGTGACGTTGCCCGCGACCCACAGGCCGGGAACCTCGGTACGGCCGAAGGCGTCGGCGGGGACGTGCTCGCCCGCTCCGCTCGGGTGCTCGACCGCTCGCAGGCCCAGTCCTTCCAGCATGCCGGCGCGGGCGGTCATGCGCGTGGCGACCGCCAGGGCGTCCCGCTCGACCAGCGTGCCGTCGGCCAGCCGTACGCCCGTGAGCCTGCCGCCGGTGGACTCGGCCGCCGTCACCTCGCCGGTGACCACGCGGATGCCGCGTGCCGCCAGCTGCTCGGCTTCCTCCTTGGTGAGCGGCCGCGTGTGGGCGAAGTAGGTGACGTCGTCGCTCAGCTGGCGGAAGAGCAGGGCCTGGTGCATCGACATCGGGCCGCTGGCCAGGACGCCGATCGCCTGGTCGCGCACCTCCCAGCCGTGGCAGTAGGGGCAGTGGAGCACGTCCTTGCCCCAGCGCTCGCGCAGGCCCGGGATCGGGGGCAGCTCGTCGACCAGCCCGGTGGTCACCAGCAACCGTCGCGCCCGCACGATCCTGCCGTCGGCCAGGGTGACCACGAACTCGTGCTCGTCATCGGCGTGCTCCGCCGCACTCCCGTGGCCGTGCCCATGCCCGTGCCCATGCCCGTGCCCGTGCCCGTGGAGCGGGCGGCGCTCGGCCGAGACGACCTCGCCGGTCACCACGTGGGCGCCGTAACCCCTGACCTCCTCACGGCCGCGCGCCAGCAGCTCGGCGGGAGGGGTGCCCTCCCTGGCGAGCAGCCCGTGCACACCCTCGGCGGGCGCGTTGCGCGGAGCCCCCGCGTCGATCACGGCCACCGACCGCCGCGACCGGGCCAGCATCAGCGCCCCGTTCAGCCCTGCGGCTCCCCCGCCGACCACCACCACGTCATAGCTGCCGTTCAGCTCATCGGTCATCTCGACCACCTCCGCGTCCACTATGCGAACCTACCCACGCGTTTCGCAAACTTCATTGCCGATCTGGCAAACTGACGTCATGGACGACGACCTGAACACCACGCTCGACGCGGTCGGCGCCCGCCTGCGCGAGCTGCGCACCCAGCGCGACATCACCCTGACCGACCTGGCCGCGACGACGGGCATCTCCGTGAGCACCCTGTCGCGCCTGGAGTCCGGGGTGCGGCGCCCCACGCTGGAGCTGCTCCTGCCGCTGGCCAGGGCGTACGGCGTCACGCTCGACGAGCTCGTCGACGCCCCGCCGACCGGAGACCCGCGCATCCACCTGCGGCCGATCAGCCGCCACGGCATGACGATGTTGCCGCTGACCCGCCGGGCGGGCGGCATCCAGGCGTTCAAGCTGGTGATCTCGCCCGACAGCCCGCGCCGGTCGCCCGAGCCGCAGACCCATGAGGGCTACGAGTGGCTGTACGTGCTCAACGGGCGGCTGAGGATCGTGCTCGGCGAGCACGACCTGGTGCTCGAACCGGGCGAGGCCGCCGAGTTCGACACGCGCGTGCCGCACTGGTTCGGGCCGGCCGACGACGAGGCGGTGGAGTTCCTGAGCCTGTTCGGCACGCAGGGCGAGCGGGCCCACCTTCGCGCCCGGCCCAAGTCCCGGGACACGTAACACCCAATACCGCGCCATTCCCGATCCAGCGGATGACTCGACGTCCAACTCGGGACAATAAGCAAGAGTAATGGCCTTCAGCACAAGAGCAGCGTGGTTGATGTCAACACGACAGTCAGCCTGATCCCTTGAGCGCGACAAGCCGGAGTGGTGTCCTCACGCCCACTCCGGCTTGTCGTGTTCCCCGCAAAGTCAGCCCCGTTGTCAGGCTTATAAAGCATGACAATCGAGCCTGTTTCCATCCTCGAGAACAATGGTCACACGAGCCGCTCTCGATCCTGTCAAGCCCTTGTCTCAAACCCTTCCAGACCCCCATGATCTCCCTGAAGGAGGGCGCGTGAGATTTCGGATTCTGGGGCCCGTGGAGCTCCTGAGCGACGGGCGGCCGCTCACCGTCCCCGGTCTGAAGGCCCGGAGCCTGCTGGCCGTCCTGGTGCTCAACGCCAACACGGTCGTGCCGCCCGGCAGGTTGCTCGAGGCGGTCTGGGGCCTGGACGTCCCTCCGACCGGGCTGCGGCGCCTGCACACGCATCTGTGGGCGATCCGCCGGTTGCTGCCCGACCCCGCCGACCTGGTGGGGACGCCGGCCGGCTACCTGCTCAGGGTGCGGCCGGGCGAGTCCGACCTCGACGTGTTCACCACCGAGACGGCCGCCGCCCGCGCCGCCGCGGCCGCGGGAGACCTGACCGGGGCGGCCGACGCCTTCAGGCGCGGCCTGGCGCAGTGGCGCGGCCCCGCTCTGGTGGGGGTGCGCCCCGACCTCCAGGCGAGCGAGGGCGGCCCGCTGGAGGAGCAGCGTCTGGCCGCCCTGACCGGGCGCATCGACGTGGACCTGCGGCTGGGGCTGCACGCCGAACTGGTCGCCGAGCTCAGGCAGCTCGCGACGGCGCACCCGCTCAACGAGCACCTGCGCGGGCAGCTGATGACAGCCCTCCACGGCGCCGGGCGTACGTCGGAGTCGCTCGCCGAGTACCAGAGCGCCCGCCGGCTGCTGCTCGACGAGCTCGGGATCGAGCCGGGCGAGGCGCTGGCGCGGGTGCACCAGGCCGTCCTCGCCGGCGACGCCCCCGCTCCCGTCGCCGTCCGGGTTCCCGTCCCGCGCCAGCTGCCGCCCGACGTGCCCGCCTTCACGGGGCGGCGCGAGGCCGTCGCCCGGCTCGACGAGCTCGCCGCGGATCCCGGCGACTCCCCCGTCGTCTGCCTGGTCTCGGGTACGGCAGGCGTCGGCAAGACCGCGCTCGCCGTCCACTGGGCGCACCGCGCGGCCGGGCGCTTCCCCGACGGCCAGCTCCACCTCAACCTGCGCGGCTACGACCCCCTCGACCCGCTGTCGCCGGGTGCCGCCCTCGACCTGCTCCTGCGCGGCCTGGGCGTCGAGACGGTGCCGCACTCCCCTGACGAGCGCGCCGCCCTCTACCGCAGCGTCCTGGCCGGCAAGCGCATGCTCATCCTCCTCGACAACGCCCGCACCGCCGAGCAGGTCCGCCCGCTGCTGCCCGGTACGGCGGGGCATCTGGTCCTGGTGACGGGCCGCGACAGCCTGCCCGGGCTGGTGGCCCGCGACGGCGCCCGCCGCCTGCGCCTGAGCCCGCTGTCCCACGACGAGGCCGGCGATTTGCTGGACAGGCTCCTCGGCCAGGAGCGCGCCGGCCAGGACCCGCAGGCACGCCGCGCCCTCATCGCCTACTGCGCCGCGCTGCCGCTGGCGTTGCGCATCGCCGCCGAGCACCTGCTCGACCATCCCGGCATGACGCTCGGCGGGCTCGTCGACGCGCTCGCCGAGGAAAGCGGGCGGCTCGACCTGTTGGAGGCGCACGGCGACCCCCTGGCTGACGTCCGTACGGTGTTCTCCTGGTCCTACCGGGCGCTGCCGGTGCCCGCCGCCCGGCTGTTCCGCCTGCTCTCGCTCGTCCCCGGTCCCGACTTCGACGTGCACGCCGCGGCCAACCTGGCCGGCCTGTCGGAGACCGGGGCTCGCCGCCTGCTGGACGCCCTGCGACGCGTCTCCCTCGTCGAGGACGCCGGCGCCGGGCGCCACCTCCTGCACGACCTGCTGCGCGCCTACGCCACCGAGCGGTCGCTGGCCGAGGACGACCCGGCCGACCGGCGGGCCGCGCTCACCCGGCTACTCGACTGGTACGCCTGTTCCGCGCACGCCGCCATGGACGTGATCGATTGGTTCCGCCCGCCGTTCCTGCCCGCGTCGGCCTTCGTGCCGGTGGCGCCGCTGCCGCCGTTCGAGGAGGTGGACCGGGCGTGGGCGTGGCTGGAGGGCGAGCGGGCCAACCTGGTGGCCGCCGTGCGCAGGGCCGCCGCCGACGGCCTGGCCGAGCACGCCTGGCGCATCTGCCACGAGCTCCAGCACCTGTTCTTCATCCGTGGACACGGCCAGGCGTGGATCGACACGCACGGCGTCGCCGTGGCGGCGGCGCAGGCCGCGGGCGACGACCTCGGCGTGGCGGCCACCACCTCCGGCCTCGCCTCCTTCTACGCCATCCAGGGCCGCAGGCGGCAGGCCCTGCGCCTGCGGGAGTGCGTCGTGGAGCTCTACCACCGGCTGGGCCTGCACCACGCCGAGGCGGTCTCGCGGGTCTTCCTGGCCGACGCCCACTTCAACCTGGGCAGGCTCGACGAGACCGAGCGCGAGTGCGAGCGCGCCCTGGCGCTGTCGCTCGCGCACGACGACTTCTTCGCCCAGGTCCTGGCCCGCTGGGGGCTGGCGCGCGCCCACTCCAGGACCGGCAGGTTCGACCGCGCCCTGACGGCCCAGCTGGAGCTCCTGGCCCTGGCCGAGGAGACCGGTTCGTTGCAGAGCCAGTCGGTCACCCTCGTCGAGCTGGCCACCACCCATCTGCTCGGCGGCGACCTCGCCCAGGCCACGGAGCGGTTCGAGCAGGCGCTTCGCACCAGCAGGCTGGTGGGTGACCGGCGCAGCGAGACCCGCGCCCTGGCGGGCATCGGCACGGTGCGCTTCCGCACGGGCGGGCCCGAGGAGGCGGTCTCCTGGTGGGAGGCGGCCCTGGAGCTGAGCCGGGACCAGTACACCCCCGACCTCAGCCTGCCGATCCTGGAGGACCTGGCGCAGGCCTGCCACCGGGCGGGGCTCCTGAGCCGGTCCGCCGGCTACCGGCGGGAGGCCGAGGCGCTGGCCGCCCGGCTCGACTACGAGCCCGCCGACGACGAGCACTCGATCGGCGGAGCGCTCCCCCGCTGACCTCCCACGACCGGCGACGGAGCGGCTCAGCGGCGGGGCAGGGCGTAGGCGCGGTCGGCGGCGAACGACACGGTGACGTTGGTCCCCTCGGCCAGCAGCTCGCCGGGGTGCGGTCCCGCCACCGTGCAGGTCAGCGTGCCGCCGGCGGTCTCCACCTGGTAGTCGACGCTGGCTCCGTGGAAGGTGACGCCCAGGACGCTCCCGTTGCCCTCGACGGCCGTCGGGGTGACGCTGACCGACTCGGGCCGGATCATCAGCAACGCGGTCGAGTCGCCCGTGAGCAGCGGGTGGGCGGCGACTATCTGGCGGCGGCCCAGCACGGTCACGACGGCCTGGCCGCCCGTCATCGAGGCGGGCACCTCCAGGAAGTTGGCCCTGCCGATGAAGTCGGCGACGAACACGCTGGCCGGCCGCAGGTAGATCTCGGCCGGAGTCCCGATCTGCTCGACGCGGCCCCGGTCGAGCACCACGATGCGGTCGGACATCGCCATCGCCTCGTCCTGGTCGTGGGTGACGTAGAGCGAGGTGATCCCGAGCAGGTTCTGCACGCGGCGGATCTCGGCGCGCATCGCGCCGCGCAGCTTGGCGTCGAGGTTGCTCAGCGGCTCGTCGAACAGCAGGACGTGCGGCTGCACCACCATCGCGCGGGCCAGGGCGACCCGCTGCTGCTGGCCTCCCGACAGCTCGTGCGGGTGACGCCCTTCGAGGCCGACGAGGTTCATGCTGGTCAGGGCGATGCGCACGGCCTCGGTGAGCTCGGCGCGGGTGCGGTCGCGAAGGCGCAGGCCGTACGCGACGTTGTCGAAGACGGTCAGGTGCGGGAAGAGGGCGTAGTTCTGGAAGACCATGGCCATGGAGCGGCGCTGGGCCGGCACGTCGTCGAGCGGCCTGCCGTCCAGCAGCACCCGGCCGGAGGTGGCGGTCTCGAAGCCGGCGACGATCCGCAGCGTCGTGGTCTTGCCGCAGCCCGACGGGCCCAGCAGGGTGATGAACTCGCCGGGCGCCGCCTCCAGGCTCACGTCGTCGACGACGGGAGGCGCGTCCCAGGTGAAGCTCTTGGTCAGGTTCTCCAGCTGGAGCAGGCCGGTCATGCGACCACCTTTCTGATCGCGGCCAGGCTGGCCAGGACGATCACCGTGAGCACGGTGCAGTAGGCGAAGGCGACGCCGTAGTAGCCCATGCCGGCGGCGCTCAGCACCTGGGCGGTGATGATCTTGGTGTCGGGGGTGACGAGGAAGACGATGGTCGACATCGAGGTCATGCAGCGGGCGAAGCCGTAGCTGAGCCCGGTCAGCAGGGCCGGCCTGATGAGCGGCAGCGTGACCCTGCGGAAGGTCTGGAACGGCCGGGCGCCCAGCCCCGTGGAGGCCTCCTCCAGGCTGGGATGGAGCTGGGCCAGCGCGCCGGTGGCGGTGCGCAGCCCCGCGGGCACGCTCCTGACCACGAAGGCCAGGACGATCGCCAGCGACCCGCCCGCGACCGCGCCGCCGCCGACCAGCCCCGGCAGCACGGTGACGCCGCCGATCTCCAGGTCGGAGCGGTAGGCGAGCACGTAGCCGATGCCGAGCACGGTGCCGGGCACGGCGATGCCGAGGGTGCCGGCGAAGTCCAGCCAGCCCGACCCAGCGCGCAGATGCCGTACGGCCAGCCACGCCATGACCAGCCCGGCCAGTCCCGCGATGGGCGTGGCCACGGCCGCCAGCACGGTGGTGTCGGCGATGGCCTCGCTGCCCAGTGCCACCCGCAGGTGGTCCAGCGTGAGCGTGAAGTCGACGCCGAACACCTCGGTCACCGAGCCCGCGAGCACCGTGCCGTACAGGCTCACGATGACCAGGGCGACCAGCACCGCCAGGCCGTAGAAGGGCCAGCGCGCCCAGCCCCTCACCAGGTGCACCCGCCCCGCGGGCTTGCCGGTGACGGTGACGCGCACCTTGCGCCCGACCCAGTGGCGCTGCGCCAGATACAGGCCGATCGCGGGCACCAGCAGGACCAGGCTGTAGACGGCCGCCGACGTCGTGTCGTACTCCCCCGTCACCGCCAGGTAGGCGCGGCTGGCCAGCACCACGTAGTCGCCGCCCAGCACCAGCGGGTTGGCCAGGTCGGCGATCGCCTCCACGAACAGCAGCAGGAACGGCGCGGCCAGGCCGGGGGCCAGCAGCGGCAGGACGAGCGTGCGGAAGACGCGCCTCCGGGAGGCGCCCAGGTTCATCGCCGCCTCCTCCATCGCCGGGTCCAGGGCGCGCATCATGCCGAGCAGGCCGAGGTAGGCGACGGGGAAGAACGACAGCGACAACACCAGGACCAGGCCGTCGAGGCCGTAGATGTCGTAGTCGAGTCCGAACAGGCCGTGGGTGACCAGGCCGCGCCTGCCGTACAGGACCACGGTCGCGGTGGCGACCGCGAACGGCGGGCTGACCATGGGGATCAGGGCGATCCAGTGCAGCAGGCGCTTGCCCGGCACGTCCAGCCGGGTCTGGACGAACGCGAACAGCAGGCCGAGCGCGGTGCCCGCGGTCGCGACCAGGAGGCCGAGCACCAGCGTGTTGCGCAGGATGCCGAGGTCGGAGGCCGACAGCAGGCGCGCGTATCGCGGCAGCGCCGCCGGGGTGGCGGCCTCGGCCAGGACGTTGGCCAACGGGTAGACGGTGCCGGCCAGGACCAGGGCCGCCGCCGCCCCGATCGCGATCCTGACCGGCAGGCGCCCGCCGCGCTCACGGCGCTCGCGGCTCACGAGGCCGCCATGATCTCGTCCTCGAAGCGCCTGACGAGCCCCGGCTTGGCCTGTCCCGCCCCAGGCACGTCGTAGTCGACCAGCGTGATCTTCGACAGGTCGGCCGCCTTGGAGTCGGGCGTGACCCCGGCGTTGGTGGGCAGCGCGTAGAAGCCCACCGTGGGCCCCAGGCGCTGCGACTCGGCGCTCAGCGCCCAGTCCACGTAGGCGCGTGCCCCCTGCGCGTTGCGAGCCCCCTTGATCACCGCGACGGCGCCGATCTCGTAGCCCGTGCCCTCCTCGGGGAAGGTCACCCGCAGCTTGGTGTAACCCTGCTGCTGCTGGGCGACGCAGTCGTGGGAGAAGACGACCCCCACCCCCACCTCGCCCCTGCCCGCCTGCTGGGCGGCGGCGTTGCCCGACTTGTTGAACTGCAGCACGTTCGGGTGCAGGCGCCGCAGGTAGTCGAGGCCCGCATCCTGGTCGCCGCCGCCGAGCGCCACCTGCGTCCACATCACCGTGTAGCCCGTGCCCGAGGTGGCCGGATGCGCAACGCCCACGTTCTTGCGCAGCCGCTCGTCGAGCAGGGCCCGCCAGCTGGTGACCGGCCCCAGCCCGGTCTCGGCGAGCACGTCCGGGTTGTTGCAGAAGCCCAGGACGCCCAGGTACACCCCGGTCCACGCGCCGCCGGGGTCGCGCCACTCGGGCTTGATCCGCGCCGCCTCCGGCGAGAGGTACGGCTCCAGCAGGCCCTCCTTCTTGGCCGCCTCGTATCCGTCGGCCGGGCCCCCGTGCCAGGCGTCGAACTCGGGCTTGCCGCGCGCGGCCTTGATGCGGGCCAGCGCCTCGCCGCTCGACAGGCGGACGAAGTCGGCCTCGATGCCGGTCTGCTCGGCGAAGCGCCGGGTCATGGTGGCGCACCACTGCTCGTGGGCGCCGCAGGCGATCGTGATCCGGTCCTTGCCGCCGCCGTAGCAGGCGGCGGCGCTCGCCAGGGTGAGGGCGATGGGGACGGCTAAGGTCTTCTTCATGGCCTCACGGTAGGTTCGCGCGACGGGCCGCCGGTGAACGCCAGGTGAGGTTAGGTGAGGCCGTCGTCACCTTCACCGCCGCCTCCCTCCCCGAGCACCGGCATCAGGTAGCCGACGCCCCTGATCGTGCGGATGTAGACGGTGCCCGGGTCGACCGCGGCCAGTTTCATGCGCAGCCGGTAGATCTGCGACTTCACCACGTCGTAGGCGCCGTGCAGGTCGACGGTCTGCCAGGCCTGCTCCCACAGGTCGCTCCACTTCACGGGAGCGCCCCGATTCCGGCCCAGGATCGACAGCACCACGAAGTCCAGGTCGCTCAGCTCCAGCCGCCGCCCGTTCAGGTACGCCTCCCGGCCCGCCAGGTCGATCGTGAGCTTGCCGTTGCGGATGACCCGGTCGTCGCGTCCGCTGCGCCGTACCAGGGCCTTGGCCCGCAGGGTCAGCTCGCGCGGGTGGAAGGGCAGCACGACGTAGTCGTCGGCGCCCCGCTCCAGGCCGGCCACCACGTCGTCGGGGCTGTCGCGGCCGGTCAGGAACATCACCGGCAGGTGCGCCCACCGGGTGCGGATGATCCCCAGGACGGTCAGCCCGTCCATCGCGGGCATGGTGATGTCGAGCACCACCAGGTCGACGCGGGTGGTGTTGAGCAGGTTGAGCGCCGTGGCGCCGTCGTGCGCGACCAGCACGTCGAAGGCGGCCGTCTCCAGGGCCATCGCGACGATCATCGCCATCTGCGGGTTGTCGTCGACGACGAGCACCACCGCGCGCCTCATCGGGGCACCGTGACCAGGATGGTCGTGCCCTTCATCGCCGCCGTGTCGACCATGATCGCGCCTCCGTGGAGCTCGATGATCGTCTTGGTGAGGACCAGGCCGAGACCGGTGCCGTCCCCGAGCGGCCGGCTGGTGGTGAACGGGCGGAACAGCGCCCTGCGCTGCTCGCGGGTCATGCCCGCGCCGTCGTCGGTGACGTAGAGGGCGATGCCGGTGTCGATCACCGCGACCCGTACGGCGATGCGCCCGCCGACCGTGGTGAAGCGGCTCGCGTTCGCCAGCAGGTTCGTCACCGCCGCCTGCAGCAGCCTCGGATCGGCCCGCACCTCGGGCGTCACCTGCGGGGTGTCCAGGGTGATGCGCTGGTCGTTCTGCGCGCACAGCGGCCGCATCGCGGCGACCACCTCGCGGGTCAGGCGGCTCAGGTCCGCCCGCTCGAAGGACGGCTCGAACAGGCCCGACTCCAGGCGGGCATGGATCAGCAGGCTCTCGCACAGGTGGATCACCTGGGCGCACTGCAGGTCGATGATGCGCAGGAAGTCGGCCTGCCTGCCGGTCAGCGTGCCCTCCTGGAGCATGTCGGCGGCGGCCTTGATCGTGCTCAGGGGTGTCTTCAGCTCGTGCCCGAGGGCGCTGACCTGGTCGGCGCGGCTCTGGAGCTGCGCCGTCAGGCGGGCGGTCTCCGCCTGACGGTCCAGGAGCGTACGGCGGGCGAGGGCCAGCGTGCCCAGCGCGCCCGCCACGACACCCGCCAGGACGGCGGCGGGGACCGGGTGGGCGAGGGTCAGGAGGACGAGACAGGCGGCGGCGCCGGCCAGGGCGGCGAGCCACAACCAGCGGCGCGGGAGGGTGAGGAAGGCGGCGGCGCCTCCTAGCGCGGTGAGTCGTAACCATCGGCGCGGGAGGGGCGGCATAGGGCCGATTGTCGCGGGGCGGGCGACGCGGGGGAAGGGGCGCGGATGCCGGACGTCGTGTCGCGCGGGAGCCCGGTCGTCGTGTCGCGCTGGAGCCGGTCGTCATGTCGCGCGGGAGCCGGACGTCGTGTCGCGCTCATGCCGGTCGGCGCGCTTGGCGCGTGCCGTACGAAAAGATCCCCCGGCCGTGGTGGCCGGGGGATCCCCCTCAGTCGGGGCGCCTCGTCAGTCGAGGTAGTCGCGCAGCATCTGCGCCCTGGTCGGATGCCGGAGCTTGGCCAGGGTCTTGGACTCGATCTGCCTGATGCGCTCGCGCGTGACGCCGAACTCGCGACCGACCTCCTCCAGCGTCCGCGGATGGCCGTCGGCCAGCCCGAAGCGCAACTGGATGATGCGCTGCTCGCGGTCGGAGAGCGTGGCCAGGATGTCGTCGAGCTGATCCTGCAGCATGATGAAGGCCGCGGCCTCCATGGGCACGACGGCGTCGGCGTCCTCGATGAAGTCACCGAGGTCGGAGTCCTCTTCACCGATGGGCGACTGCAGCGAGACCGGTTCCTGCGCGATGCGCTGGATCTCCACCACGCGGTCGACCGGAAGGTCCATCTCCTTCGCGATCTCCTCGGGCGTCGGCTCGCGGCCGTAGTCCTGATGCAGCTGCCGCTGCACCCGGACCAGCTTGTTGATCGTCTCCACCATGTGCACGGGGATCCGGATGGTCCTCGCCTGATCCGCTATCGCTCGCGTGATCGCCTGGCGGATCCACCACGTGGCGTAGGTGGAGAACTTGTAGCCCTTGGTGTAGTCGAACTTCTCCACCGCGCGGATCAGGCCGAGATTGCCCTCCTGGATGAGGTCCAGGAAGAGCATGCCGCGCCCGACGTAACGTTTGGCGATGGAGACCACGAGCCGCAGGTTGGCCTCGATCAGCCGCTGCTTGGCCCTGGTGCCCTCCCACACGAGTTCCCTGAACTCCGGGAAGGCCAGCCGTGAGACACCGCCGCCGAGCTTGTCCTCGGCGAAGAGTCCGGCCTCGATCGATTTGGCGAGTTCCACCTCCTCCTCGGCGGTGAGCAGCGGGACCCTGCCGATCTCCCTGAGGTAGATGCGGACCAGGTCGCTGGTCGGCGCCCGCTTGCCTACGTCCTCCTCATCGGCGCGGACGACGTCCTCGTCGCCCTGAGGCTCGAGCACCTCCACGCCGTTCTCGGCGAGCATCCGCACGACGCGTTCGAGCGCGTCGGAGGGAAGCTCGGATCGGTCAAGCGCGGCTGCGACGTCATCGACGGTTACGCTTCCGCGCTCCCTTCCTTTCGCGACGAGGTCCGCCACCTGATCTACCGAAGGCGGTCCACTTGGCAGCACCGATGCACCCACGGGACACAGTCTGCAGTATTGGTAAGTGAAAATGGCAGACCTATTTTTGTCACAGAAGGTAAGCCGTGCATCATTACCAAATTGATATCTGGGCAAGGTTTGGCCGGAGTTTGATCAGGAAAGTAATGCCTATTGCGCGGTCGTCCGAGGTCAGAGGGGCCAGGACGACGTTGGTGCGTGCGTTCTACCGAATTCTCCCCCGGCCGACCGGGAATGGCGATAAAGATCATCCTTTAGGGCGCGTGGATCACATACGGCATGCGCCGTAATGAGGAGTATCACCCGGCGTCGAAGTCCGCCGCGTGCTCGACGGCCCACTGTTCGAACCCCAGTGCAGGCCGTCCGAGAATCTCCTCCACCTCGGGCGAGACCAGCCCCGGCTGGAGGTATGACAGCCCCTGCATCGCGATGAATCCCCGGGCCGCCCCCTCGGAGAACCCCTGCCGCACGAGCCCGTGCTCGGCGGCCTGCGCGGAGACCGCCTGATACCGCAGCGGCCTCCCGATCGCCGCCCCGATGGCCTCGACCATCTCCTGCTGCGTCAGCGCCCGTGGCCCGGTCAGCACCGGCCGCCGCCCCAGCAGCTCGTCGCCGAGCAGAGCGTGCGCCGCCACCGCGGCCAGGTCCCGCTCGTGCAACGGCGCCCACGCCGCCTCCGGGAACGGGCTGCGCACGACGTCGCCCGCCCGGATCTGCGCTCCCCACTGGCTGACGGTGTTGACCGCGTAGTACCCGGACCGCAGCGCGCACCAGTCCAGCCCCGAGGCGACCGCCGCCTCCTCGGCCTCCTTGTTGAAGTCCCCGCGCTGCCGCGAGGGCTGGTGCTCCAGCGGGTGGTCGACGTTGAGCGCCGACATCGCCACCACCTTGACGGCCCCGCCCCTGCGCGCTTGCTCAAGGAACTCCGCCGCCCGCAGCCCCACGGCCCGGGGGTTGAGGAACACGCTGCGCACCCCCTCGAACATCCCGGTCCCAGGCGCGACGACCTCCACCTTGTCCGGCTGCCCGGCCTCCTCCGGCCGACGGCTGACCGCCCGCACGCGGACCCCTTGAGCGAGGAGCAGGTCCACCAGCGGACGTCCCACCAGCCCGGTCGCTCCGGTGACCAGGACGAGTTCTTCTGTGTGTCGTATCATATGGAAACCATACGACTTAATACGAGAGTCATACAATATGAGCTACGTAACACCTGGCTCCAGCGACCGCCGTCGGCTCGTGACCGACGTCCGCGAGGCCCTGCGCGATCTCAACATCCAGCTGTCGCTCCTCAACCGCCGCTTCGGTGCCCGGGCCGAGCTCAAGGACGTCGACTGGAACTGCGTCGACCTGCTCAACAGGTACGGCCCGCTGACTCCCAGCGCCCTGGCCCGCCGCGCCGGGCTGCATCCGGCGACCGTGACCGGCGTGCTCGACCGCCTGCAGCGCGGCGGCTGGATCACCCGCGAACGCGACCCGGACAACCCCGACAGGCGCGCCGTCACCATCCGGGCGCGCAAGGAGCGCAACGCGGAGCTGTACCAGCTCTTCTCGGGGATGAACCAGCAGATGGATCAGATCTGCGCGGACTACACCGAGTCCGAGCTCGAACTGATCGCCACCTTTCTGCGCCGCACCACGAGCGCCGGAGACGTGGCCACGCGCCAGCTGGAGGACGAATGAGCACCGTTAGGGTGGAACGATGCCGTCTGTGAAGAAGGTCCAGGTCACGTTCGACTGCGCGGATCCCGAGCGGGTCGCCCGCTTCTGGTGCGAGGTGCTCGGATACGTTCCGCCGCCCCCGCCCGAGGGATTCGCCACCTGGGACGACCACGCCCGCACGCTGCCCCCCGAGGAGCGCGGCGCGTGGTTCGCGTGCAGCGACCCCACCGGAGTGGGGCCGCGCCTGTTCTTCCAACGGGTGCCCGAGGGGAAGGTCGTCAAGAACCGGGTGCACCTCGACGTCCGGGCCGGCACCGGGCTCGTGGGCGCGGAGCGCCTGGCCGTCCTGGAGGCGGAATGCGCCCGGCTCGTGGCGCTGGGGGCGGTGCGGGTGCGCCTGCTGGAGGCGGACGAGGTGAACGAGTCGTGCATCGTCATGCAGGACGTGGAAGGGAACGAGTTCTGTCTCGACTGAGGTCCCGTTCCGTGTCACCGCGGCGCGGAAGGATGTGTATGCCAGGCCGTACCGGATGGGTCGGAATCTGTCGCCTGGGGCCAATAGACTCGCTGGCGTGGCAGGCCGGATCCGTGACGTCGATATCGCACTAGTTCGTGAACGCTCCCCGATCGACTCGGTCGTCGGTGACTACGTGCAGCTCCGCAACGCCGGGGGCGGCAACCTGAAGGGCCTGTGCCCCTTCCACGACGAGAAGAGCCCCTCGTTCAACGTCACCCCCGAACGCGGGATGTACTTCTGCTTCGGCTGCCAGGCGGGCGGCGACGTGATCAAGTTCGTGGAGGAGATCGATCACCTCTCCTTCACCGAGGCCGTCGAGCGCCTGGCCCAGCGGGCGGGCATCCAGCTCCAGTACGAACAGGGCGGCTACGTACCCAAGCGTGACCACGGCGAGCGCGCCCGGCTCGTCGAAGCGCACAAGGTCGCCGCGGAGTTCTACATGGAGCGGCTCGTGGCGCCCGACGCGGCGCCCGGGCGCAAGTTCCTGTCCGAGCGTGGCTTCGAGCGGGCCGACGCCGAGGTGTTCGGGGTCGGATACTCCCCCAACGAGTGGGAAGGGCTGACCCGGCACCTGCTGGCGCGGGGGTTCACCGCCGACGAGATCGTCAAGGGCGGGCTGGCCAAGGAGGGCCGCCGGGGGCCGATGGACCGCTTCCGCGGGCGGCTGATGTGGCCGATTCGCGACGCCACCGGCGACGTGATCGGGTTCGGGGCGCGCAAGCTGCTCGACTCCGACGAGGGCCCCAAATACCTGAACACCCCGGAGTCGCCGCTCTACAAGAAGTCGCAGGTGCTGTACGGCATCGACCTGGCCAAGCGGGAGATCTCCAAGCGGCTGCAGGCCGTGATCGTCGAGGGCTACACCGACGTGATGGCCTGCCACCTGTCGGGCGTGCCGACGGCGGTGGCCACGTGCGGCACGGCCTTCGGCGAAGAGCACATCAAGGTGCTGCGGCGCTTCCTGCTCGACCAGGCCGAGTTCCGCGGCGAGGTGATCTTCACCTTCGACGGCGACGAGGCGGGCCAGAAGGCGGCGCTGCGGGCGTTCGCCGACGAGCAGAAGTTCGTCACCCAGACCTACGTCGCCGTGCAGGCCGACGGGCTCGACCCCTGCGACCTGCGGGTCAAGCAGGGCGATGCGGCGGTGCGCGACCTGATCGCGTCGCGTGAGCCGCTGTTCCAGTTCGCCATCCGCAGCACGATCCGGCGCTACGACCTGCGCAGCAACGAGGGCAAGATCGCGGCGCTCGACGCCGCGGCCCCGATCGTGGCGGGCATCAAGGACGTCGGGCTGCGCAAGCGCTACGCCATCGACCTCGACCGGTGGCTGGGCTTCATGGACGAACGATTCGTCATGCAGCGCATCGCCGAGGTCGGCAACGCCCAGGCCGGCCGGCCCCAGCGGGCCCCGCGTCAGGCGCCCGTCGACCCGCACGTGCGGGTGGAGGCGGAGCTGATCAAGCTCGCCGTCCAGCGGCCCGCGCTGCTCGGGCCCCGATTCGACACCCTGGAGCCCGACGCGTTCACGGCGCCCGACCACGTGGCGGTACACAAGATCATCGTCGCCGCGGGCGGGATGGACCGCGCCGGGCACGGCGGCCGCGAGTGGGTCGACGCGCTGCTGTCCGAGGCGCCCGACGAGGCGGCGCGGGGGTTGATCACACGGTTCGCGGTCGACCCGATCCGGGCCGAGTCGCACGTGGAGGAGAGGTACGGGTCGGCGATGCTCGCGGCCATCGAGGCGGTGGCCGTCGACCGGGCGATCGCCCAGGCCAAGTCGCGGATGCAGCGGCTGAACCCGGTGGACGAGCAGGCGGAGTACAACCGGCTGTTCGGGGAGCTGGTGGCGTTGGAACAGCAGCGGCGGGTGCTGAGAGAGCGGGCTGCGGGGAGCTAGGCGGGCGGGGGGTGGGTCGCTTGGGTGGTTGTGAGGGGTGGGGCTGGTAGCGCCGCCCTAAGGGTGGCAGCACGTCGTTGCACCCACAGCTCGCAGGCATCGCGGGTGGGCAACCCGCGTGCGCGGGGAGCACACGCCGACGTCGCGGAGCTTGGGGCCGAACGCGGGACCATCCCCGCGTGCGCAGGCAGCACTCTTCGTGACCTGCGTGTTTATCGCCGGGCCAGTCCTACAACACAGCCCCTCGCCCCACCAACCAACGTCATCGTCTTCCTCAAGACAGGGCCCGACAGCAAACCCCGCCTGACCCGCTCACCCACACCACAACGGCCACGATCGAACGCCCACAAACCCGCTCCACCGTGGGCTGCCCGGGCGCAGCCTGGGCCGGAAGAAGGCGCGCGAGCGGAGCGAGCACCTCACGGGTGGGCGTCAGGCGGGTGACCCCGGAATCGCGCCACGGGTGGGCCGAGGGAGGGGGCGGGCAGGCAAGAAGCACAGTACGAAGGCGAAACAGTCAAACAGGTCATGACCTATCCCCAAGTCGGCTACAAAGGTAAAGGTTGTCGTTCGATACGGTGACACAGGTGAGGATCATGCGATCGGGGCATATAGGCGGACTTGCGGCTGTGTTGCTGCTCACCAGCGCGTGTGCCCAGGGCACAGGCGTGGCTGGGGTGGCCACCAAGCCCCCGGAGACGCCGCCGGTGGCGAGTCCGTCGGTGACGGCGACGATCCCGGAGACGACGGCGACGACGGTGCCGACCAGCGAGCACCAGGCGGGGGCGATCAAGCCGCCCGCCGAGGAGCCGGTGAAGGTGCCGCCGCCCAAGCTCTCCAAGTACTCCTACGTCTTCCCCGTCAAGGGCTGCAGCACGAGCTACCAGAAGAGGCTGCTCGTGTTGCCGAAGACGACGATCTGGGCGGGGCGCGGCTGCGCGTTCGTCTCGCCCGTCGACGGGGTCGTCGATGAGGTGAACCTGCAGAACCGGTGGAGGCCGAGCGTCGACGCGGGTGCCACGCGGGAGGGGCGGTTCGTCACGGTCATCGGCGAGGACGGCGTCCGCTATCTGGGCGGGCACCTCGACACCATCGACGAGGGGATCCGGCCGGGGGTGAAGGTCAAGGCGGGGCAGCAGCTGGGCACGGTGGGCAACACCGGCAACGCTCGCGACACCGCGACCAACCTGTACTTCGCGATCTCGTGGAAGACCGGGCCCGCCTACTGGTGGGTACGGCGGGGCATGGTCAATCCGTGGAACTACCTCGACGCGTGGCGGGAGGGGAACGCGACGTTCTCCCCCCGGCAGGAGACGTTCGAGTTGCGTGGCAAGGTCGGCGAGACGCCGGGCTGCACGGTGCAGTGTTCGGCGAAGAAGCCGACCAGGAAACCCGAGCGGGAAGAGGAGCCGCCAAGGCCGCAGCCCACGCCGGAGCCGACCGCGCAGCCGACGACCTTCCCCGCCTGAGCGGGCCGGTGCCCTCGGGCGACCGCCAGGCACAGGGCACCGCGGCAGGCCAGGGCGCAGGGCGGTCCAGCCATAGGGCAGGCCAGGGCGCGGGGCAGTCCAGCGCATAGGGCAGGCCACGGCACGAGGGCAGACCACGGCACGAGGGCAGACCACGCCAGACCAGGGCACCGGGCAGCGGTGCCCTGACGGGCGGCCCCCTGGTCCCCTGGCCTACTGGTCCCCTACGACGTCCCCCGGATGAGCTGCTGGATGTCGCCGACCACGTCCCACACGTTGACGTTCATCCCGGCGATCACCCGCCCCTCCCGCTTCCAGTAACACACGAACTCCAGCTTCTCCACCGCCCCGTCGTAAACCACCTCGTCGTAGCCGGTGGTGTCGCCCGAGAACTCCATCCCGAGCTCGAACTGGTCGGTGTAGAAGTACGGCACCCGGTCGTAGACGACCTCCTGCCCCAGCATCGCCCGCGCCGCCGCCGGCCCGCCGTTGAGCGCGTTCGCCCAGTGCTCGACCCGCAGGTGCCGGCCGTACAGCGGGTTGTACGGCTCGGCGACGTCTCCGGCGGCGAACACGTCCGGGTGGGAGCTGCGCAGCGAGGCGTCGCACACGATGCCCGACTCGACGTGGAGTCCGGCCGACCGGGCGAGTGACACGTTGGGAGCCGCCCCGATCCCGACGACGACGGTGTCGGCCTCGACGAGGGATCCGTCGTCGAGCCGTACGCCGGACTCGACGACCTCGGCGACGCCGGTGCCGAGGCGCAGGTCGACGCCGTTGCGGCGGTGCACGCCGGCGAAGACCTCGCCCAGTTCGGCGCCGAGGACGGCGTGCAGCGGCGTGGGCGCGGGCTCGATGACGGTCACCTCGCATCCGGCCTGGCGCGCGGCGGCCGCGGTCTCCAGGCCGATCCAGCCGGCGCCGACGACGGCGACGCGGCCCTGGGCGGCGAAGCGCTCCTTGAGCGCCTCGCTGTCGCCGACGGTGCGCAGGACGAGCCCGGGTCCCGGCAGGCTGCGCGGGGTGGCGCCGGTGGCCAGGAGCAGTTTGTCGTACGGCTGGAGCGAGCCGTCCGACAGCGTCAGCGTGTGGGCGTCGAGGTCGAGGCCGACGGCTTCGGTGCCGAGCCGCAGCTCGATGTCCTTGGTGGAGTACCAGTCCGCCGGATGGACGAAGATCTTCTCGCGCTCGCTCTTGCCCTGGAGGTATCCCTTGGACAGCGGGGGCCTCTCGTAGGGGCGCTCGTGCTCGGCTCCGATGAGGACGATCGAGCCGTCGAAGCCCTCCTCGCGGAGGGTCTGCGCGGCCTTGGCCCCTGCCAGCCCGCCTCCGACGATTACGTAGGTGGTCATAGCCTCATTCTCCGATGCCAGGCGGTCGCGGAGGTGTCGGTCAGGGAGGCGAGTTGGTCGATGATGACGCGGGTTCTGGCGGCGTCGTCGACGGCGTGACGGAAAGCGGGGCGGAAGGCCGGTTCGAGGGTGTGTGGCGCGCCCAGGGTGAGGGCGGCGGCCAGTTCCTGGATGAGTTCGCGCTGGCGGGCCTGGGTGGCGTGGTGGTCGTCGCGGTTCATGACGTAGTGGGCGGTGACGCCCTTGAGGACGGCGCACTCCAGCCTGGCGGCGCGGGGGACGACGAGCCGGGCGCGGTGGCGCCTGCCGTACGACTGCTGGGTGGCCTCCTGGGCGGCCCGGCAGAAGCGGCCGATGAGGCCGCTGGTGAGGGCCTTGAGCCCGGCCAGGTCGGCGAGGGTGGCCTCGAAGCGGCGTGGCCAGGCGGTCAGCGCGACCAGCCCGGTGAAGGCCTCCTCGAGCTCGGCGAGCGTGGCGTCGGGCGCGTAGTGGACCCGGGTGGTCTCGCAGACGGCGGCGCGTTCGGCGGGCGAGCGCAGCGCCTGCACGTCGACGTGGCCGGCGTGCAGCGCGTCCTCGAGGTCGTGCACGGAGTAGGCGACGTCGTCGGCCCAGTCCATGATCTGCGCCTCGAAGCTGACGCCGCGCCCGGCGATGCCCTCCCTCATCCACTCGAACACGGGAAGGTCGTCGTCGTAGACGCCGAACTTGCCCGGTCCCGAGCGCGGCCACGGGTACTTGGTGGAGGCGTCGAGCGCCGCCCTGGTCAGGTTGAGCCCGGCGCTGCGCCCGTCCTCGGTGAGCACCTTGGCTTCGAGGCGGGTGAGCAGCCGCAGGCTCTGGGCGTTGCCCTCGAAGCCGCCGCATCCGGAGGCGAGCTCGTCGAGCGCGGTCTCGCCGTTGTGGCCGAAGGGCGGGTGGCCCAGGTCGTGGGCGAGGCATGCGGTCTCGACGAGGTCGGGGTCGACGCCGAGCCTGGCGCCCATCTCGCGTCCGACCTGGGCGCACTCCAGGGAGTGGGTCAGCCGGGTGCGAGGCTGGTGCTGGCCCGCGCCGAGGGACTCGGCGGGGCCGACGACCTGCGTCTTGGCGGCCAGGCGGCGCAGCGCGGCGCTGTGCAGGACCCGGGCGCGGTCGCGTTCGAACACGCCGCGCTCGGGGTTGCCGGGCTCCGGAACCCACCTGGCCTGGTCGTGTTCGGTGTATGCCATGAAGGACTGTCTACACCACCAGGTCAGCGCGTGTCTGAACCCCCGGTTTCCAGGGCCGCACGGCCGGCTTCCAGGCGGGCGACCGGGATGCGGAACGGCGAGCAGGAGACGTAGTCGAGCCCCACCTCGTGGCAGAAGTGCACCGAGTCGGGGTCGCCGCCGTGCTCGCCGCAGATGCCGAGCTTGAGGTCGGGCCGGGCCTTGCGGCCTTCCTCGGCGGCGATACGCACCAGCCGGCCGACGCCGTCACGGTCGAGGGTCTCGAACGGGGAGACGCCGAAGATGCCGAGCTCCAGGTAGCGGGAGAAGAACGCGGCCTCGACGTCGTCGCGCGAGAAGCCCCAGGTCATCTGGGTGAGGTCGTTGGTGCCGAAGGAGAAGAACTGCGCCGCCTCGGCGATCTGCCCGGCGGTGAGGGCGGCGCGCGGCACCTCGATCATGGTGCCGATCAGTGCTTCGACACCCGCGTCCGAGAGGATCTTAGCGGCTTCCTCGCGGACGGCCTCCAGCTCCTGGACTGCGCCGACGAGCGGGATCATGATCTCGGCGCGTGCTCCTGGCACCTGCTTGGCCGCCTCGGCGATGGCGCGCACCTGCATGGCGAAGAGGCCGGGGATGACCAGGCCGAGCCGTACGCCGCGCAAGCCCAGCATGGGGTTCTGCTCGTGCAGTCTCTTGACGGCGGCCAGCAGCTCGCGGTCCTTGTCGGTGGCGTCGCCCGCGGCGACCTTGATCGACAGGTCGATGATGTCGGGCAGGAACTCGTGCAGGGGCGGGTCGATGAGCCGGATGGTGACCGGCAATCCCTCCATAGCCTGAAAAATCCCGGTGAAGTCGGCTTGCTGCAGCGGCTCCAGCGCGTCCAGCGCCGCCTGCCGCTCCTCCCGGTCCGTGGCGAGCACCAGGTCCTCGACCAGCTGCCGCCGGTCCCCCAGGAACATGTGCTCCGTACGGCACAGCCCGATGCCCTCGGCCCCGAACCGCCTGGCGCGCGAGGCGTCCTCGGGCGTGTCGGCGTTGGCCCGCACGCCCAGCGCGCGCTTGGAGTCGGCGTGGCGCATGATCCGGTCGACCGCGGTCACGAGCTCGTCGGAGAGCTCGCCTCGCTCGAAGTACTCGACCACCGCCGAGTCGACCACCGGCACCTCGCCCAGGAACACCTCGCCGGTGCTGCCGTCGATGGAGATCAGGTCGCCCTCGCCGACCTCCACCCCGTCGGGGCCGGTGAACCGCTTGTCCGAGATCGAGACCTCCAGCTCCTCGGCGCCGCAGACGCAGGTCTTGCCCATGCCGCGGGCGACGACGGCGGCGTGCGAGGTCTTGCCGCCGCGCGAGGTCAGGATGCCCTTGGCGGCGATCATGCCGGACAGGTCGTCGGGGGTGGTCTCGCGGCGCACGAGGATGACGTCCTCGCCCTTGGCGGCCAGCTCGACGGCGCGTTCGGAGGAGAAGACGGCCTTGCCGACGGCGGCGCCGGGCGAGGCGTTCATGCCCTTGGTGACGAGCTTGCGGTCGGCGTCCTTGGCGAAGCGGGGGAACATCAGCTGGGCGAGCTGGTCGCCGTTGACGCGGCGCAGCGCCTCGTCGAGGTCGATGAGGCCCTGGTCGACGAGCTGGGTGGCGATGCGGAAGGCGGCGGCGGCCGTGCGCTTGCCGACGCGGGTCTGCAGCATCCAGAGCTTGCCGCGCTCGACGGTGAACTCGATGTCGCACAGGTCGCGGTAGTGGTTCTCCAGCGTGGCCATGATCGCCATGAGCTCGTCGTAGGCGCCCTTGTCGAGCTCCTCCAGCTCCTGCAGCGAGATGGTGTTGCGGATGCCGGCCACGACGTCCTCGCCCTGGGCGTTGGACAGGTAGTCGCCGTAGACGCCCTGGCGGCCGGAGGCGGGGTCGCGGGTGAAGGCGACGCCGGTGCCGGAGTCGTCGCCGCAGTTGCCGAAGACCATGGAGCAGATGTTGACCGCGGTGCCCAGGTCGGCGGGGATGCGCTCCTGGCGCCGGTAGAGCACGGCGCGCTCGGAGTTCCACGAGTCGAAGACGGCCATGATGGCCATGCGCATCTGCTCGCGCGGGTCGCTGGGGAAGCCGGGGGCCAGCCGCTTGTAGGTCCGCACCAGTTCCCGCAGCTCGTCGACGGTGAGGTCGGTGTCCTGCCGGGAGCCCTTGAGCTCGTCGAGCGCCTCCTCGAAGCCCTCGACGCCGAGCACGGTCTTGCCGAACATCTGGATGAGCCGCCGGTAGGAGTCCCAGGCGAAGCGCTCGTTCCCTCCGGCCTGCTTGGCCAGGCCGTGGACCGATTCGTCGTTGAGCCCGATGTTCAGGACGGTGTCCATCATTCCGGGCATCGAGAACTTGGCCCCCGACCGCACGCTGACGAGCAGCGGGTCGTCGGCCTGGCCGAGCCGCCTGCCCATCCGCTCCTCCAGGGCGGCCAGGTGCGCGTCGATCTCGTCGTTCAGGCCTTCTGGAAGATCACCGTGCGCCAGGTAGTGGCGGCACGCCTCCGTGGTGATCGTGAAGCCCGGAGGCACGGGCAGGCCCAGGTTCGTCATCTCGGCAAGGTTGGCGCCCTTTCCTCCGAGGAGGTCCTTGAGATCCTTGTTGCCCTCGGTGAAGTCGTAAACAAACTTGGCCACGAGCGCTCCTTCTGGGGAATTTCCACGACTCTGCCCGGACTCTACCGACACAAAAGATAAAGAAACTGCACCCAACCGTTAACTTCCCGTTTTCGCAGGTCAACACGCTCCATAAGGTCTAATCCAATGCACAAGAATTGGATTAGACCAATTGGTGTAAACCAATTCTTGAACAACTACGGCGGGAGGCGCACAATCGGTCTCATGACCACGCCGACGAAGCCAGGCCGTCGCGAGCGATTAGCCGCGGGCTCAGCGCACGCGGCCGCCGGCGGCGCACGTTACCTCGACGACCGCCTCGGTCTGGGCCGCTGGCTCCGGCCCAATCTGCGCAAGCTCTTCCCCAGCCACTGGTCGTTCCTCCTGGGCGAGTTCGCGCTCTACTCCTTCGTGATGCTGGTGCTCACCGGCACCTTCCTGACGTTCTTCTACCAAGCCACCCCCGAGTTCGCCTACGCGAGCGTCACCGAACTCACCATCGAGGTGCGCGGCGGCATGCTGATGCGCCAGATGCACCACTGGTCGGCGACGATCTTCGTGCTTTCGATCGTGCTGCACATGCTGCGGGTCTTCTTCACCGGCGCCTTCCGCCGCCCGCGCGAGCTGACGTGGATGCTGGGCGTCCTGCTGTTCGCGCTGGCGCTGTTCGAGTCGTTCCTGGGCTTCTCGCTGCCCGCCGACAACGTCGCCTTCGCGGGACTGCGCCAGGCCGACAGCCTCCTGATGGCGATCCCGCTGGTCGGCACGTACCTGTCGGCCCTGGTGTTCGGCGGCGCCTTCCCCGGCGACGTCATCCCTCGCCTGTTCGTCGCCCACGTGCTGCTGGTGCCCGGCATCCTGCTGGCCATCGTGCCGCTGCACGCGCTGGTGCTCACGTGGCGGCAGAAGCACACCGAGCGCCGCGCGCGGAGCTCCGACGAGCGCCGCGTCACCGGCGGCCCGTTCTTCCCCTACTTCTCCGTCAAGCAGGGCATCACCTCGCTCGGCACCTTCACCGTCATCACCGCTCTGGCCACGTTCGTCACGGTCAACCCGGTGTGGATGAGCGGCGCCTACACGATGTCGTCGCACCCGATCGCCGCCCAGCCGTTCTGGTACTCCGGAGTGCTCGACGGCCTGCTGCGGCTGATGCCCGCCTGGCATCTGGGACCGATCGACATCGGGTTGCTCGTGCCGATGCTCGTGCTGGCCGGGTTCTTCACGGTGTTGTTCCTCTACCCGTTCATCGAGCGCCGCCTGACCGGCGACCGGCGCACGCACCACCTCAACGACCGGCCCTCCGAGATGCCGCACCGGGCCGCGCTCGGCGTCGCGGTGATCACGTTCTTCACGATCGCCTGGGCCGCGACCTGGTTCAACGTGCCGATGATGCACTACACGCCGCTGGTCGCCGTCAGCCACGAGACCCTGACGATCATCACGTACGGCCTGCGGATCGCGATCTTCGTGCTGCCGCCGATCGCCTACGCGGTGACGCTGGCCTTCTGCCGCCGCAGATCGGCCTGACCAGGCTCAGAGGGGGTTGAGCCCGGGCGGAGCCGAGGCCGCCCCCTCACGCGCCGGGAGCCACAACACGAAGGTGCTCCCGGCGCCGAGCCTGGAGAAGACCCGCACCCGTCCCCCGTGCGACTCCACGATCTGCCGCACGATGGCCAGGCCGAGCCCGGTGTGCCGGTCCCGGCGGCTGGCCTCGCCGCGCCAGAACCTGTCGAAGACGCGCGGCTGGTCGGCGTCGGAGATGCCGGGGCCGGCGTCCCTGACCGCGACCCAGAGCCACGACTCCCTGCGTCCCGCGACGACCTCGACGACCCCGCCGCCCGGCGAGAGCCGTACCGCGTTGGACAGCAGGTTGGCCACGGCGCGGCGCAAAGCGTCGTGGTCGCCCGACATGACCAGGTCGGAGGCGAGCAGGCGGCGGATCGTGACCGCGCGCTCGGCGGCGACGGCGGTGAACTCCTCGGCCGCCTCGTCGGCGACGCGGGCCAGGTCCAGGTCGGCGTCGGCGAAGGCGGTGCCCTGGCGGCGCGCGGTGGCCAGCAGGTCCTCGACCAGGCGGGTCATGCGGGTGGTGGCCCGGTCGACGATGGCGACGGCGCGCTCGCGTTCCGCCTCGGTCGCCTCGGGCGAGGCCAGCACGGCGTCGACGTTGGCGCGGATGATCGACAGCGGGCTGCGCAGCTCGTGGGAGGCGTCGTCGATGAGCTGGCGCTGCGCGGTGAAGGCCGATTCGAGGCGGTCGAGCATGGTGTCGACGGTGTCGGCCAGGTCGCGCAGCTCGTCGCGGGGGCCGTCGAGGGCGATGCGCCGCGACAGGTCGGTGGCCTGGATCTCGGCGGCGGCGCGGGTGATGGCCGCGACCGGCCTGAGCACCCGGCCCGACAGGATCCAGCCGATCGCCAGGCTCGCCAGGAACAGGCCGCCGAGCATGCCCAGGCTGTAGTCGCGCAGCGAGGACAGCGTGCTCACGCGCACCGCGTTGTCGACCTCGGTGAGCCGGACGACCTGCTGCTTGTCGATCACCTGGCCGGCACGATTGACGATCTTGGCGTATTCGGCGGAGTACGGCCGGGCGTCGGTGAGATTGGAGACGGCCAGGTAGATGCCGCCGAGGATGAGCGCGGCCAGGCCGAAGACGAGCGTGGAGTAGAGCACCGTGAGCCGGAACCGGACCGTGTGGATCATGCGGGCTCCTTCAGCCGGTAGCCGCGGCTGATCACGGTCTCGATCAGCCCCTCGGTCTGCAGTTTGCGCCGCAGGTTGCCGACCGTCACCCGCACGGTGTTGGTGAACGGGTCGGTGTGCTCGTCCCACACGTGCTCCAGCAGCTCCTCGGAGGAGACGACGTGGCCGGGCCGGGTCATCAGGTAGTGCAGCACCCCGTACTCCTTGGGCGTCAGCGCCAGCGACCGGCCGCCCAGCGAGACCTCCATGCGCGCGGTGTCGAGGCGCAGCTCGCCCACCTCCAGCACCGAGGTCCCGCCGATGTCGCGGCGCAGCAGCGCCCGGACCCGGGCCAGCAGCTCGGGGAAGGCGAACGGCTTGACCAGGTAGTCGTCCGCGCCTTCGTCCAGGCCCCTGACCCGGTCGTCCAGGCGGTCGCGGGCGGTGACCATGATGATCCGCACGCCGCTGCCGCCCGCGCGGGCCGTACGGCACAGCTGGAATCCGTCGCCGCCCGGCAGGTTGAGGTCGAGCAGGACGAGGTCGTAGGAGTTGACCTCGAGTTTCTCGTGCGCCGTCGGGGCGTCGAAGGCGACGTCCACGGCGTATCCGGCGCGGACCAGGCCGACACGCAGCGCGTCGACGAGGTCTTCCTCGTCCTCCACCACCAGCAAGCGCATATTTCCTAGTTTCTGATGATTCTCTCGGCGATGGGGGCCGCCCGGTCGATGGGAATCGCGAAGCCGATCCCGATGTTCCCTCCGCCCCTGCTGGAGGCGATCGCGGTGTTGACGCCGACGACCTCACCCCTGGCGTTGACGAGCGGGCCGCCGGAGTTGCCCGGGTTGATGGAGGCGTCGGTCTGGACGGCCGTCTTCCTGGTGCCGCCGAGCCGTACCTCACGGTCGAGGGCGCTGACGATGCCGCCGGTGACCGTGCCCGACAGGCCCAGCGGCGAGCCGATGGCCAGCACCTGCTCCCCCACCCGCAGGTCGGACGAGCGGCCCAGGGCGGCGGGCGTGAGCCCGGCGGCGTCGGCGAGCTCCAGGACGGCCAGGTCCTCGCCCTCGTCGACGCCCAGGACGTTCGCGGCGCGCCTGCTGCCGTCCTCCAGGATCACCGTCACCCGGCTCTCGCCGCTCACCACATGGGCGTTGGTCAGCACGTGCCCGGCGGCGTCGATCACGAAGCCGGAGCCGCCGCCCCGGCCGACGGTGACCGACACCACGCTGGGCAGCACCCGCGCCGCCGTGGCGCTGAGGCCTTGCGCGCTCTGCGACGGGAGCGGCGCGGCCCTGGGCAGGGACTGGGCGGCTGTCCCTTCGGCGGGTGGAGCGGCCAGGTAGGCTCCCCCGGCGCCCGCGAGCCCGCCCGCCAGCGCCGCCACGAGCACGGTGCCCAGAAGGCGCGAGGGCGCCCGGCGCGCTCCGGCCGCCGCCCCGGGCGGCCCGGCGACGGGCACCGGGACGGGCGGCGGGCCGAGCTCACCGGCGACGAACTCCGGCCCGCGCGGCTCCCCGAGCCCTCGCGGCCTCGACACACCGATCGGCCGGCCAGTCGCCCCGCCGGTCGGCCCGCTCGTCGGCCCGCTCGTCGGCCCGGTCATGGGCCCGGTCATGGCAGCCTCGAGAACCACAGCATCGAGCCCGCCGCGGCGAGCGCCGCCAGCACCAGGCCCGCGGCGACGAACCACATCCAGATCTCCTGCCGCTCCGTCCGATACCCGACCGAGCTGCCGATGTCGTCGTAGACCGCCTGCAGCTCGCCGCCGCTGGCGGCCTCGTAGAACCCGCCGCCCGCGGTCTCGGCCAGCGTCCGCAGCGCCGGGCCGTCCACCGGCACCGGGATCTCCCGTCCCTGGACCTCGATCACCCCTTCCTGCGTGCCGTACGCGATCGTCGTCACCGGCACCCCGCGCGAGGCCGCCTCCTGGGCGGCGTCGGTCACGGTCCTGCCCGAGGTGTTGGCGCCGTCGGACAGCAGCACGATGTGCGCGGGAACCGGCTCGTCCTGCGTGTCGACCTGCTCGATCGCCTGCAGCGACTGGAAGACCGCCTCGCCGATCGCCGTCCCTGACGCGGTCGTCAGCCGCTCCAGCGCGTCGAGCACCGGCCGGCGGTCGGTGGTGGGCGGCACCGCCACGGAGGCCTGGCCCGAGAAGGACACCAGGCCCAGGTTGAAGCGTTCCGGCAGCCCCTGGACGAACTGCCTGGCCGCCTCCCGCGCCACCGTGAAGCGGTCGGGGGCGACGTCGGTCGCGTCCATGGAGGCGGACACGTCGAACGCCACCATGATGGTCGCCCGTTCCCTGGGCACCTGGACCTCCGCCGTGGGCCGGGCGAAGCCGACGACCATGACGACGAACATGCCCAGCAGCGCCGCGGCGGGCAGGTGCCGCCGCCAGCCCGGACGCCTGGGCGCCACCTTGTCGAGCAGGTCCAGGTTGCTGAAACGCACCGCGTAGGCGCTGCGCCGCAGCGACATGACGACGTAGGTGACCGCGATGAGGGCCACGGGCACGAGCAGCAGCAGCCAGACCGGCGACAGCAGCGTCATGCCACCTCACCCCCGCCCGGCGGTCTCTGGGCGGGTACGGCGGCCGCCCTGGCGAGGCGGCGGTGGCGCAGCACGTGCTGGACGAGGTCGCGCACCCAGTCACGGTCGGTGCGCAGCCGCAGGTGCGAGGCCCCGGCGCCGCGCAGCGCCGACGCGATGCCCTCCCGCTGCTCCGCGGCGGCTTCGGCGTAGCGCCGCCGCAGCCGTCCGCTGGCGGTGGAGACCTCCCTGCGCCGCCCGCTCTCGGGGTCGACCAGCGTCAGCAGGCCCACGTCCGGCAGCGTCAGCTCCCTGGGGTCGACGACCTCGACGGCCAGCACCTGGTGGCGCACGGCCAGGCGCCGCAGCGCCCGCTCCCAGCCCTCGGGCGGGTCGAGGAAGTCGGAGACGACGACCACGACGCCCCGCCGTACGAGCGTGCGTGACAGCCGCTCCAGGGCGGCGCCCAGGCCCGGAACCGACGAGCTCTGCCTGGGCAGCGAGAAGACCCGCTGCAGCAACGCCATCAGGTGGGCCCTGCCGGTCCTGGCGGGCACGACCGACAGCGAGGAGTGCAGCAGGTGCGCACCGATCCTGTTGCCGAGCCGCTGGGTCAGGAACCCGACGGAGGCGACCGCCGCCAGGGCCAGGTCGCGCTTCTCCATCCGGGCGGTCCCGAAGTCCATGCTGGCGGTGGCGTCGAGCAGGACCCAGATCTCCAGCTCGCGGTCGGCGATCGGGTCACGCACGTACGGCTCGGCGGAGCGCGCGGTGACGTTCCAGTCCATGCGCCGCACGTCGTCGCCCGCCACGTAGGCGCGAGCCTCGCCGGGCTCGCTCCCCGGTCCGGGCAGCAGCCCCAGGTGCTCGCCCTGCAGCAGCCCGTCGAGCCGCCGGGTGACGACCAGTTCGAGCCTGCGCAGCGCGGGCTCGGCGGCCAGGTAGGACCTCATGCGGCCTCCTGCTGGGGCGCGATGACCGGCAGCGGCACCGCGGCGAGCACCCGGTCGACGATCTCCCTCGGGGAGACGGCGTCGGCCAGGGCGTCGAAGGTGAGCACGAGCCGGTGGGCCATCACGTCGTGGGCCAGGTCCCGCACGTCGTCGGGCAGGACGTATTCGCGCCCGCGCAGCAGCGCCAGCGCCCGGCCCGCGGCGAGCAGGCCGAGCGTGGCCCTGGGCGAGGCGCCAAAGGCGAGCAACCGGTCGAGGTCCTGCACGCCGTACCTGGACGGCTCGCGGGTGGCGTACACCAGCCGCACGGCGTACTCCGCGATGGCGTGGTGCACGAAGACGCGGTCGGCCGCCCGCTGCAGCCCGACGACCGTGACGGGGTCGAGCACGCGTGCGGCCACCGGCCGGTCGACGCTCATCCGGTAGACGATCGCCAGCTCCTCCGACTCGCTGGGATAGCCCACCTCGACCTTCATCAGGAAGCGGTCGCGCTGCGCCTCGGGCAGGTGGTAGACGCCTTCGGACTCGATCGGGTTCTGCGTGGCCAGCACCAGGAACGGGTCGGGCACGCGGTGGGTGACCCCGCCGATGCTGACCTGGTGCTCGGCCATGATCTCCAGGAGCGCCGACTGCACCTTGGCGGGCGCCCTGTTGATCTCGTCGGCGAGCACGAGGTTGGCCATGACCGGGCCGAGCTCGATGTCGAAGGTCTCGGTCGAGGGCCGGTAGATGCGGGTGCCCACGATGTCGGCGGGCACCAGGTCGGGGGTGAACTGGATGCGGTGGAACGTCCCGCCGATGACCCGCGCCACCGTCTCGGCGGCGAGGGTCTTGGCGATGCCGGGGACTCCTTCGAGCAGGCAGTGGCCCCGGGCGAGGACGGCCACGAGCAGCCGCTCCACCAGGTGGTCCTGGCCGACGATGACTCGTTTGACTTCGAACAGGGCCTTCTCGAGGGTCTGCGCGTCCGTCATGGCTGCTCCGGGCAGTCGTCCACGACGATCACCAGGTCATAGGGCTCGTAAGGCTCGGCCACGGCGCTGCCGGTGGCGGCGACGGCCGTCCCGGCGAACACGAGCAGCGCTGCGGCGCTCTTCCAGATGCGTGCCATGAAATCCCTTCCTCAGGTTTCACGACATGTCATCAAGTCACCGCGAAAACAGGCGTAACGCCGTCCTTTATGCGATTTTTCGGTGTTCGGGCGCAGGGTCCGGACATGATGTCACCCTTCCACCGCTACCTCGCCGAGGAAGTCGCCCTCGATCACGTCGAAGGGCTCATCCCGCGCCGCGAAGCGCTGCGGAGACTGGCCCTGCTCGGGCTCGGCCTGCCCGCGGCCACCGCCCTGCTGGCGGCCTGCGGCGCGCCGGAGGAGAGCGCCACGACCACAGCGGCCCCGACCGGCTCGGCGGCCACCCCCGCGACCACCGCCTCCACCGCCGCGCCGAGCCCCACCGGCTCCCCCGCCGGGCCGAGCCCGCTGCCCACCGAGGCGATCACCTTCGCCGGGCCGGAAGGCAGCACGCTGCGCGGCGCCTGGGCCGAGGCGGCCGAGCCCAAGGGGGCCGTCCTCGTCATCCACGAGAACCGCGGACTCAACGACCACACGCGCTCGGTGGCCGGACGGCTGGCCGCGGCGGGCTACTCGGCGCTCGCGCTCGACCTGCTCTCCCGCGACGGCGGCACCGAGGCCTTCCCCGACACCGCCCAGGCCACCGCCAAGCTCGGCGAGATCCAGCCGCAGCAGTTCGTGGCCGACATGAAGGCCGCTCTCGGCGAGATCGCCAACCGGGCCGAGGAGGCGAAGCTCGGGATGATCGGCTTCTGCTTCGGCGGGGGCATGACGTGGTTGCTGCTGGCGAGCGACGAACCGCGCCTGGCCGCCGCCGCGCCCTTCTACGGGCCGCTGCCCGACGCCGCCGACTTCACCGGCACCCGGGCGGCCGTGCTGGGTGTCTACGCCGAGCAGGACGACCGGGTCAACGCCACCCGCGACGCGGCACGGGCGGCACTGGAGAAGGCGGGGCTCACGCACGAGATCGCCACGTTCGCGGGGGCGGGGCACGCGTTCTTCAACGACACGGGCCAGCGCTACAACCCGCAGGCGGCGTCCGAGGCGTGGGAGAAGGTGACGGCCTGGTTCGCCACCCACCTGGCGTAAAACGGCCCGGTTCGCCACCCACCTGGCGTAGAACGGCCGGGTCGGACGCCTCGCCGCCGCATCCGCCGCGCCGTACCCCCGAAACGGGAACGGCCCCCGGGAAGGGGGCCGTTCGCGGGAAGGCGGTCAGTCGTTGAGGTGCTGGCGGAGGTAGGGCTCGACCTGGTCGAGGGCGATGCGCTGCTGCCCCATCGAGTCGCGCTCCCGCACCGTCACCGCGTGGTCCTCGAGCGTGTCGAAGTCGACGGTGATGCAGAACGGCGTGCCGATCTCGTCCTGGCGGCGGTAACGACGCCCGATGGCGCCGGCGTCGTCGAACTCGACGTTCCAGCGCTTGCGCAGCTGGGCGGCCAGGTCGCGGGCCTTGGGCGACAGGTCGGCGTTGCGGCTGAGCGGCAGCACCGCCACCTTGACCGGGGCCAGGCGGTGGTCGAGGCGCATCACGGTGCGCTTCTCCATGACGCCCTTGGAGTTGGGCGCCTCGTCCTCGGTGTAGGCGTCGAGCAGGAAGGTCAGCGTGGCGCGGTCGACGCCGGCCGCGGGCTCGATGACGAACGGCACGAAGCGTTCGCCCGACTCCTGCTCGAAGAACGACAGGTCGACGCCGGAGGCCTTGCCGTGGGCGGTGAGGTCGAAGTCGGTGCGGTTGGCGATGCCTTCGAGCTCACCCCACTCGGAGCCGGTGAAGTTGAAGCGGTACTCGATGTCGACGGTGCGCTTGGAGTAGTGGGACAGCTTCTCCTGCGGGTGTTCGTACAGGCGCAGGTTGTCCTTGTTGATGCCCAGGTCGGAGTACCAGCGGAACCGCTCGTCGATCCAGTACTGGTGCCATTCCTCGTCGGTGCCGGGCTTGACGAAGAACTCCATCTCCATCTGCTCGAACTCGCGGGTGCGGAAGATGAAGTTGCCCGGCGTGATCTCGTTGCGGAAGGACTTGCCGATCTGGCCGATGCCGAAGGGCACCTTCTTGCGCGCCGACTGCTGCACGTTGAGGTAGTTGATGAAGATGCCCTGGGCGGTCTCGGGGCGCAGGTAGGCCAGGCCGGTCTCGTCCTCGACCGCGCCGAGGTAGGTCTTCAGCAGGCCGCTGAACTGCCGGGGCTCGGTGAAGGCACCCTTGTTGCCGCAGTTGGGGCAGGTGATGTCGGCCAGGCCGTTCTCGGGCGCCTTGCCGTTCTTCTCCTCGTAGGCCTCGACGAGGTGGTCGGCGCGGTAGCGCTTGTGGCAGGACTGGCACTCGGTCAGCGGGTCGGTGAAGGTCTCGACGTGGCCGCTGGCCTGCCAGACCTCGCGGGCCAGGATGACGCAGGAGTCGAGGCCGACGACGTCGTCGCGGCCCTGCACCATCGAGCGCCACCATTCGCGCTTGACGTTGTTCTTGAGCTCGACCCCGAGCGGACCGTAGTCCCACGACGCCCGCAGGCCTCCGTAGATCTCGCTCGACGGGTAAACGAGCCCGCGGCGCTTGGCGAGGCTGACGATGGTGTCCATGACGTCGGTCCGGCGTGCCATTGGTTGAGTCTCTTTCCGGCTGGAGGTCGGAGGATGAATGAAACCCAAGCTTAGGGGACTCTCCCGCGACCTCGCGCGCGACTATTCGTCTTGCCCGGGTACGTAGACATCCTCGTAGGCGCTGGGCTCGTTCAACATCAAGATCATCAGGGGATACATGGCCATTCGGGCGGCGGACAGGGCGCGGCGGTAGAAGCCCGCGCCCTCCCATTCACTCACCAGGGCCCACAGGTTCGGCTCGTCGACCGAGCGGGCCAGCCGGGCTCGGAGATAGCCCGGCTGGGCGGCGAGCGTGTCGATGATGTGCTGTCCCTGCTTCATGAAGTCCTGGGACTGCGCTTCTGGAACGGTGTAGCGAATCACGGCGAGCACAACTCCAGGATGTCAGACGATCTCCCCTGCGGCCTCAGAACTGGGCCACGGTAAGGATCACCTGATAGTGGGAGGAGGCGGTCGAGCCGAAGCGCCGGTCGTTGACGACGGCGCCGTAGCCGGCTCCGCTGGCCCAGTTGAGGCGCATCACCGGCGGGCGGGAGCCGAAGTCGATGCTGCCGATCATCTCGGTGAACGCGCTGCTGCCGCCGATGCGCACCCAGTTGTTGGCGGAGAAGGTGACCTTGTCGCCGCTGACCTGGTACCTGCCGCGCAGGGGGTAGAGGTCGGTGCGCACGTTGGTGGTGTTGAAGGCGAAGGTGCCGTTGTCGTAGAAGTACCAGGCCGCGGCGGCGACCCTGTTCATCGCCGAGCCGCGCCAGGCCTGCTGGCCGGCGAGCTGGTCGAAGCGCACGATCTGCTGGGTGCGCAGGCGAACCGTGGACGCGGTGTTCGCGGAGGCGTGGGCGGGGGCGGCGGTCAGCACGAGGGCGACGGAGGCGAGTGCGAGGACGAGCTTGCGGATCATGGGTTCCCTCCCTGGTCGACGGTGTTCGACTGCCTTCGACGCTAGGCAGGGCGGACCTGGTGGACCATGAAGTTCGGCTGACAGCTCCCTCACAGGAACATCCGCGACTTATCGTGAGCGCATGGCCGAGGAGTCCTTCGCGCACCTGTTACGGCGGTTGCGGGTCAGCGTCGGGCTCACCCAGGAGGAGCTGGCCCACCGTTCCACGGTCAGCGCCCGCTCGATCAGCGACCTGGAACGTGCCATCTACCGCACGGCGCGCAAGGAGACCACCCGGCTGCTGGCCGACGCGCTGGAGTTGTCGGGCACGGTGCGCGCCCAGTTCGAGGCCACCGCGCGCGGACGCGCCGCCGATCCGGCCCTGTCGGCGGTGCTGTCGCTGCCCGCGCCGCTCACCTCGCTCGTCGGCCGCGAGGCCGAGATCGCCGCGATCTGCGAGCTGCTGGAGCGCCAGGACGTGCGGCTGCTGACGCTCACGGGCCTGGGCGGGGTCGGCAAGACCCGGCTGTGCCTGGCGGTCGCGCAGCGGCTGTCGCCCGCCTTCCCCGAGGGCGTCTTCTTCGCCGACCTGACGGCGGCGGGCAGCCCGGAACTCGCGCTGGCCGCCGTCGCGCAGGCGGCGGGCGTGCGCGACGACGGCGCGGGCCCGCTGGCCCGCAGCCTGGTCGAGCACCTGCGCGGCCGGCAGTGCCTGCTGGTCGCCGACAACTTCGAGCATCTGGCCGATCGGGCGGCCGAGATCCTCGGCGGCCTGCTGGCCGAGTGTCCCGGGCTGACGTGCCTGGTCACCAGCCGTCGCACGCTGCGCCTGCGCGGCGGGCACGAGGTGGCGGTCCGCCCGCTGCGCACGCCCGATCCCTCCTCCAGTACGGCGGCGCTGGCCGCCAACCCCGCCGTGGCGCTCTTCTCGCAGTGCGTGCGCGCCCACTGGCCCGGCTGGCGGCTGGAGGACTCCTCCCCCGCGGTCGTGGCGCGGATCTGCGCCCGGCTGGAGGGGCTCCCGCTGGCGCTGGAGCTGGCGGCGGCCAGGATGAAGGTGCTGACGTCCGAGGAGCTGCTGCGCCGCCTGACCGGGAGGCTGGCGCTGCTCAGCCCCGGCTCCGACCGCCAGGGCGGGCTGCGCGCCACCCTCGACTGGAGCCACGGTCTGCTCGACGAGGGAGCGCGGGCGCTGCTCGCCAGGTTGTCGGTGTTCGCGGGCGGCTGGACCCTGGAGTCGGTGGAGGAGATCTGCGGCTGCGAGCTCGACGACCTGGCCACGCTGGTCGACAACAGCCTGGTCCACCGCTCGGGCACCCGGTTCGTGCTGCTGGAGACGGTGCGCGAGTACGCCGCCGAGCTCCTGGGCCCGGCCGAGAGCGCCGAGATGGGGCTGCGTCACCTCGACTGGTTCGTCGATCTGGCCGAGCGGGGCGACAGGGAGCTGATCGGGGCCGGGCAGCGGCACTGGCTGGCCCTGCTGGTCGACGAGCAGGACAACCTGCGCAGGGCGATCGCGCACGCCCTGGAGCTGGGCGACGCGACCCGCGCCCAGCGCATCACCGGCGCGCTGTGGCGGTTCTGGGAGATGCACGGGCGGCTCGCGGAGGGGCGCCGGTGGCTGGAGCTGGCGCTGGACCTGCCGGGTGAGAGCCCGCCTGTGGTGCGCGGGCTGGCGTTCAAGGCCGCGGGCAACCTGGCCAGGGACCAGGGCGACCGGGCCTCCGCGCGGGAGTCGCACGGCAGGGCGCTGGAGATGTTCGAGGCGGCCGGCTTCGCGCCGGGGGTGGCGACCTCGTTCAACAACTTGGCCAACATCCTGCTCGACGAGGGAGACCACGAGGCCGCCGCCGAGCACTTCGAGCGCAGCCTGGAGCGGTTCATCGCGCTGGGCGACCGGTGGAACACGGCGTTGCTGCGCGTCAACCTGGCGCTGGCGCTGCGCAAGACCGCCTCGACGCTGGACAGGGCGGCGACGCTGGCGCGCGAGAGCATCGAGGAGTTCCGCGGGCTGGGCGACGAGCGCGGCGAGGCGCGGGCGGTGGAGGCCCTGGCCAGGATCCTCGACCACGGCGGCGACCATCGGGGCGGGGCCGGGCTGCACGTGCGGGCGGTGGCGCTACGGCACGCGGTGGGCGACAGGGGCGGGCTGGCCCGCTCGATGGAGGGGCTGGCCCACGCGCTGTCGGCCCTCGGCGAGGCCGAGCTGCCCGCCTGGCTGCTCGGCCACGCCGCGGCCATCAGGACCGCCACGGGAGACTGCCGCAACGCCGACGACGAGTTCGAGTGGCAGGACACCGTCCGGGGCCTACGCGAGCGGCTGGGTGACGCCTACGACGCCCAGTGGACGGCCGGACGCGCCGCCACCACGGAGGAGGCACTCAGCCGCTGCACCGCGACCGCGTGAAGGCGTGCCTCAGACGATCTCGCCGAGGCGGGCGACGGCGGCCGTCTCGGCCTCGTGGATCGCCAGCAGGCGCGCCCCCAGGTCGGCGAAGTCGGCGTCGGCGGGCTCGGCGTCGAGGCGGGCGCGCAGCTCCCACAACTCGGCCGCCTCAGCCTCCCCTGCCTCGCCCTCCTCCAGCACCGCCTGCCGGATCGCCGCCGTCAGCTCGCGCGCCCTGCCGTACACCTCGGCGGGCACGGCCGCCTCCGCCAGTTCGTGCCACATGCCGTGGATCCGGGTGAACTCGGCCGCGAGCCCGGCGAGGCGTTCCTCGCCCAGCAGCCCGGCGGCCTGCGACAGCCCGTCGGCGAACAGGTCGCGCAGGTTGCCGCCGTCGATGCCGACCGGCTCGACGCCCTCCCAGATCGACAGCAGCGCCCCGGCCAGCCCGCGCCCGTCGGCGAAGACCTTCGGCCAGCCCTTGGCATGCTTGGCGTCGGTCATGGTGCGCGCCCACTTGCGCCAGGCGGGCAGCGAGAAGGAGTCGGACTTCTGCGTCAGGTGCCGGTGGCAGTCACGCAACCCTTCCCGTACGGCTGCCGCCAGGTCGGGCTTGGCCTCGCCGATCACCCAGAGGGCGTTCTTGTAGGAGGAGACCCGTCCGCGCGCCTCCTGCATGCGCTCCTCCGGGACGAGGATGGGCGCCCGCCCCCGGTCGTCGACCTTGATGAAGCCGCCGGCCCTGCCGTAGGCGATGACCGGGTGCCCGCCGTGCCCGTCGAGGAAGGCCGGCAGCCGCCAGTAGCCGATCCGCTGCTGGTCGGGCACGACGACGCAGGGCCGTCCCGCGTCGAGCTCCTGGGCCAGGCGCTTGGCCGCGCCCTTGGCGCCGCCCGTCTGCTCGGTGTCGTAGGAGACGTCGAGCCGCTCCAGCGTGCGGTCGAGCCAGCGGTCGTGGTACTGCCAGGTGTTGCGGAAGCCGAGGGTGAGCACGGCGGTGTCGTGGTGCTTGAACTCCCACAGGATGTAGCCCGCCCCGATGCCGCCCCCGGCGAGGAAGACGAGCGGCTCGGAGACGCCGGTGAGCCGGGCGACGACCGAGGTGTAGGGGTGGCGGCCGCCCTGGAAGGCCCAGGAGCCGTCGCGCGGGACGTCGTCGGCGCCGACGATGTGGCGGCGGGCGGCGGTGTAGCTCTCGCCCGTCTTGGCCATGCGGGCGCGGATGCGTGCTTTGAGCTGCTTCTTGTCTGTCACACCTGATCCGTTTCGCGGCGTCGCGGAGCCGCGGTCCACGCCCGCCTGGCTCCGTCCGCCTGAACGGTCAGGCCGATCGAAGGCTCGTCCCGAGGCTCGCAGGTCCCCTTTGCCGCCGTGGCGCCGCGGCCGGCGTGGACGGCCGCCTGAGGCGGTTCGGCGCGGGTGTCGCCGTAACCGCCATGCTACCGCCGACCGGCGCTAGCATCGGGCTGTGGCCGCACAGAAACGTACTCTTCCTCCGGGCGAGCAGTTCTTCACCCCCGGCGCGACCGGTCTGCGCAAGAAGGTCGAGCAGCGCAGCGCCACCCCCATGGCCTACCTGTTCACGCAGGTGCCCCGGTGGATCGTGCCGGTCGTCATGGTCGCGCTGCTGCTGGCCGGCTTCGCCGTGCAGAGCTGGCTGGGCGGTCTGGCGGTGCTGCCGGTGATCGCCTTCGTCGGGCTGCTGGCGTACCTGTCGTGGCCGTCGCTGACGGCGGGCGGAAAGCTGCTGCGGGTGGCGATGGTCACCTTCCTGCTGCTGGTCGCCGCCACCCGCTTCGGGCTGATCAGCTTCTGAGCGAGAGCTGGAACTCACTGGAGCGGCGGTGCAGGCGGAAGCCGAGCTTGTTGTTCACCGCGAGCATGTGGGCGTTGTCGTCGGCGTTGTCGGTCTCGACCTCGGCGATGCCGGGGTGCTCGGCGCGTAGCCATCCGACCATCTCGGCCTTCAGCCACAGTCCGAGCCCGTGGCCGCGGTGCTCGGGCGCGACCACGGTGTCGTACTGCAGGGCGCGCCGGGTCTCGCCCGCGCGGATGACGATCTCGGTGAAGCCGGCCAGTTCCTCGCCGCGCCGTGCCGCCACGGTCATCAGCGTGTCGCCGCGGTCGGCCAGGACCTCGGCCATCGTGCGCACGCGGTCGGCGTCCCAGCGCTGCACGCCGTAGTCCATCTCGCCGGTCGGCATGTCGTTCATGGCGTTCTTGGCCACCGCGAAGGCCTCGGCGAGCTCGCCGGGGACCGTGCCCTGCCACATGACGGCCTCGTAGCCCTCGGGCGTGGCCACGTCGAGGTCGGCGAAGGCCACGTCGAGCAGCAGGTTGCTGAAGGTCAGCACCCGGTCGAAGCCGCGTGCCGCGCAGAACTCCGTGCCGGGACCGGGGTCGGCGGCCACGCCGATCATGCTGCGCCGCCCCTCGTCACCGGCGGTGGAGACGGCCGCCTCCAGCAGCAGCGAGCCCGCGCCCTCGCGCCGCCGTTCCGGTCGCACGTGCACCTCGAGCTCGCACAGGTGCGACTGCCCTTCCGCGTCGAACAGGCGCAGTGCCGCCACGCCCGCCGCGTCTCCGCCGGGCGCGAGCGCCAGCCATCCCGCCCGGCGGCTGTTGAGCCCGGCCGTCGTCAGCTGGGCGCGCACCTGCTCCAGGGTCGGCAGGGGCTCGCCGGGCAGGTCGTGCGCCGCTGTGGTGGCGACGACCTCGTGCCAGGCGGGGATCCGTTCGGGCGTCAAGGCGGCGATGCGGTACATGCCGCCTCACCCTAGGGGCAGTCAGGGCAGCAGCGTGTAGGCGGGGAAGTTGCCCGGCAGGCGTTCCCCCTCCGCCCCCTCGGTGACGGAGCGGACCAGGAGTTCGCCGCCGACGAACGCGCCGCGCCACGAGGCGCCGAGGCCGCCGAACAGCTCCTCGCGGTCACCTCTGGAGCGGGGCCGGTTGTGGCCGACCTTGAAGGCGCGCACCTCGGGCGCGAGGCGTTCGAAGGTCGCCTCCGCGGTGCACGAGAGGGTGGCGACCAGGGCGCCGTTGCTGGCGTTCATCGCGGCCAGCAGCTCGGCTTCGGTGTCGACCAGGACGATCGTGTCGACCGGGCCGAAGGGTTCGGCGTGGAAGAGGGGTGAGGAGCGGGGAGGGTCGAGCAGGGCGGTCGGCGGGAGGTAGGCCGACATGTCCTGCCCTGGGAGGAAGTGGCCGTCGTCGAGTGACGCTTTGAACAGCGGCACCCCTCCCCCGGCGATCGCCGCGTCGACCTGGTCGGCCAGTTCCTTGGCCTTGGAGGCGTTGATCAGCGGGCCGAAGGTCAGCTCGGGCAGCGGGTCGGCGTCTTCGCGCACGGCGAGCGGATGGCCGAAGCTCAGCCCCCGCACCGCCGTGCCGTAGGTCTCCAGGAACTCGTGGAAGAGCCCCCGCTGCACGACGAAGCGCGGATAGGCGGTGCAGCGCTGCTTGCCGTACTCGAAGGAGGCCCGGATCTGCCCGGACAGCGTGTCCCAGTCGGCGTACTCCCACACGCCCCAGCAGTTGAGCCCCTCCTGTTCCAGCACGTGCCTGCGGTCCGACAGCGAGGCCGCCACCTGGGTGCCCGCCGTACGGCCGCCGACGAACGAGACGCAGCCCAGCTCGCGCCCGGCGACCAGCACCGGCGACAGCTCCGAGCCCGACCCGCTGACCAGCGTGAAGGGCAGGCCCTCGTGGACGGCCAGCGCGGTGGCCAGCGTGAGGCAGGCCAGGCCGCCGTCGGTGGGGGTCTTGGCGATGACCGCGTTGCCGGCCAGCGCCTGGACGAGCATGGCGTGCATGAGCACGCTCATCGGATAGTTCCAGCTGGCGATGTTGCTCACCGGCCCGTGCAGCGGCGTGCGGCCGGAGAGCATCGGGTCGATCTCGTCCAGGTACCAGCGCACCCCGTCGAGGCACCGGTCCACGTCGGCGCAGGCGCTCTTCCAGGGTTTGCCGATCTCCCACATGAGCAGCAGCGCGAGCAGGTCGCGATGGGCGCGCATGGCCTCGACGGCCGCGGCGACCCTGGCCCTGCGCTCGTCGAGTGGCACGTGGCGCCACTGGCCGTGCTGCTCGGCCGCGGCGGCGACGGCGCGCGCGGCGGTGAAGCGGTCGAGGCGGGGAGGTCCGGCGATGGCGGTGCCGTCGACCGGGGAGAAGGCGGGGGCGGGGCGGCCGTCGCGCTGCCAGAACCCGCCCCAGTGGTTGAGGACGCGGTCGTCGTGGAAGGCTTCCGGCGCGATCGTGCGGCAGCGCTCGTAGGCGTCCTGCCAGCCGTACCCTGGCTTGATGATCATCAGTCCGACCAATCGACGGTGACGAGTTCCGGCAGCGGCTCGAATTCCCTGATCGCGTCGAGCGAGGCGCCCATGGCCGCGTTGGCCTCGCGCTCGACCATCACCTCCACCAGCACCGGCAGCCCTTCGCGCTGGGCGGTGGCCGACGCCCACGACAACGCGCCTGCGATGTCGCCCGGCAGGTCCACGCGGCGGGCCGGGCAGCCGAAGGCCTCCATCGCCTTGACATGGTCGATCCCGCCCTCTCCGTAGTGCAGGTCCACGGCGTAGTTCATGTCGTAGGGGATCTCCGCCTGGCGGATCAGGCCCAGGTACTCGTTGTTGATCATCACGATGACGAACGGGATGCGGTACTGCGCCGCGACCGCGACCTCCTCCATGAGGAACTGGAAGGAGTAGTCGCCGACCACGACCACCACCTCGCGCTCGGGGTGGGCGCACTTGACGCCCATCGCCGCCGGCACCTCCCAGCCGAGCGGGCCGGCCTGGCCGCAGACGAGGTAGCGGCGGGGCAGGAAGGTGGTCTGGAACTGGCCGGACCAGATCTGGTAGAGCCCGATGGCGGTGACGAAGGTGGTGTCGCGGCCGAAGAACTCGTTGATCTCCCTGAACACCCTGGGCGGCTTGATCGGCACCTCGTCGAAGTCGTCGCGGCGCAGCAGCGTGCGCCGGTATTCGCCGATCTTCTGCACCCACTTCTCGCGGTCGCGGGGCACGGCGTGCTTGCGCAGCTCGGCCAGGACGGGGCGGGCGTGGCCGACGACGCCCAGGTCGGGCTCGAAGACGCGGCCGATCTGGGTGGGTTCGATGTCGACGTGGATGAACTTCCTGCCGCGCCGGTAGACGTCCAGGTCGCCGGTGTGGCGGTCGCCGAAGCGGGCGCCGACGGCCAGGACCAGGTCGCTGTCGAGGAAGGCGGCGTTGCCCCAGCGGGTCTGGGTCTGGATCCCCGCCATGCCCGCGAACAGCTCGTGGTCCTCGGGGAAGGCGCCCTTGCCCATGAGCGTCACCTGGACGGGCACCCGCAGCGCCTCGGCCAGCTCGCGTAACTCCTCCGCGGCGTCGGCGATGATCACGCCGCCGCCCGCGAGGATCAGCGGCCTGCGGGCCTGCTGCAGCATCTCGGCGGCGCGCCTGATCGCCGAGGGCAGCGGCCCGGGCCGGTCGACGGGCAGCGGGGCGTCGAGCTCGGGGTCGTAGAGGCAGGTGCCGCGCTGCACGTCGATCGGCAGGTCGATGAGGACGGGCCCGGGGCGGCCGCTCCTGGCGATGCGGAAGGCCTCGCGGAAGATCCACGGCGCCTGGCCGGGCTCCTTGAGCTGCACCGCCCACTTGGTGACCGGCTTGGCGATCTCCACGATGTCGACCGCCTGGAAGGCCTCCTGGTGCAGCTTGCTGGAGGCGGCCTGGCCGGTGATGCAGATCATCGGGATCGAGTCGGCCATCGCGGTGTACAGGCCGGTGATCATGTTGGTGCCGGCCGGTCCGCTCGTGCCGATGGTGACGCCGACGTTGCCCGTGGCCCTGGCCCAGCCGTCGGCGGCATGCGTGCCGCCCTCCTCGTGGCGGACGGTGATGTGCTTGATCGAGCTGTGCTGGAGCGCCGCGTACAGCGGCAGGATCGCCGCCCCCGGAATGCCGAAGACGGTGTCGACCCCCTCCGACTCCAGCACCCTCACGACGGCTTCCATGCAGGGGATGCGGTTCATGCGTTGAGCCTCTCGATGACCTTGAGCAGGGCGGAGTGGTCCAGCGCCCCGTGTCCCTGGGCGCGGGCGGCGGCCACCAGCTGGGCGACCTGGCCGGTCAGCGGGAGCGCGACGCCCGCCTCGCGGGCGGCGGCCAGCGCGATGCCCATGTCCTTGTGGTGCAGGTCGATGCGGAAGCCGGGGGCGAACTCCCGCGCCACCATGCTGCGGCGCTTCAGCTCCAGGATCCGCGAGCCCGCCAGCCCGCCGGCCAGCACGTCGAGGCCCTTGCCGGGGTCGACGCCCGAGGCTTCGAGGAGCACGATCGCCTCGGCGACCAGGCCGTAGATCCCGCCCACCACGAGCTGGTTGGCGGCCTTGACCGTCTGACCGGCGCCGGAGGGGCCGACGTGCACGATGGTCTTGCCCACGACCTTCAGCAGGGGCAGCGCCCGCTCGAAGTCCTGCGGGTCGCCGCCCACCATGATCGACAGGGTGCCGTCGACCGCGCCCTTCTCGCCGCCGCTGACCGGCGCGTCGAGCGACCTGATCCCCTGGCCCGCGATCCAGCGGGAGGTGTCGGGACGGATGGTGCTCATGTCGATGTAGAGCAGGTCGGGCCCGCCGTGGTCCACGATCGTCGGCGCCACCTGCTCGACCTGGGGCGAGTCGGGCAGCATCGTGATCACCGTGTCGGCGCCCTTGACCGCCTCCGCCACGCTCCGCGCCGCGTGGCCGCCCTGGTCGACCAGCCGGTCGACGCGGTCCTGCGTGACGTCGTACCCGGTGACGTCGTATCCGGCATTGACGAGGTTGGCGGCCATCGGGCTGCCCATGATCCCGAGGCCGATGAAGGCGATGCTCATCGTGTCCTCCAGCTGAACGGGTCGGGAGAGGTGTCCTTGTACTCCAGGCCGACGTGGCCGTCGTGGCCCTCCAGGGCGCGGAAGATCTCCTGGTACGGCATGCGCCCGCTGAACGGCTGCCCGCGTCCCGGATCGTCGGCGATCTGCACGTGCCCGATGCGCCCGGCGTGCCGCTCCAGCACGGCGACCACGTCCTCGCCCATGCGGTGCAGGTGGTAGAGGTCGGCCAGGAAGGCCACGTTCCGCCGCCCGACCGCGTCGATCACCGCGAAGGCCTGGGCGGAGGAGGTGATCGGGTAGCGGGGGTTCTCGTGGGAGTTGAGCGCCTCCACGACGACCGTCGCCCCGATCCTGGAGGCCGCGTCGGCCGCCGCCGCGAGGTTCTCCAGCGCGAGCTCGGGGTCGGCGCCCGGCCCGTTGCCGTACAGGGCGTTGAGCACCCGGCAGCCGAGCCGCTCCGCCCAGCCGACCGCCACGTCGATGTTGGCCGTGAAGCGTTTGGAGGTCGCGGGGTCCGACAGCAGTCCGCGCTCGCCCGCGGCCATGTCGCCGGCGTCGAAGTTGAGGCCCACCAGGCGCACGCCGGCGTCCTCGATGGCCCGCTGCAGGGCGTCGAGCTCGCGGTCGGGCGGCTCGGGGCCGTCGAAGGGCCACCAGAGCTCCACGGCGCCGAACCCGGCCGCCGCGGCGGCGCGCGGTCGCTCCAGGAGCGGCAGGTGGGTCAGGAGGATGGAGAGGTTGACGTCGAACCTCAGGCCCGTCGCCGGGTGACCGCCGCCCACCGGACCGCCGCCCACCGGACCGCCGCTCATCGGGCCGCCGCTCATCGGGCCGCCGCCGAGAGGGCCGAGCGCATCAGCCTGGCCGTCTCCGACGGGGTGCCGCCGACCCGCACGCCGACGGCCTCCAGCGCCTCCTTCTTGGCCTGGGCCGTACCCGAGGAGCCCGAGACGATGGCCCCCGCGTGCCCCATGGTCTTGCCCTCGGGGGCGGTGAAGCCGGCGACGTAGGCCACGACGGGCTTGGTGAGGTGGGAGGAGATGTAGGCGGCGGCACGTTCTTCGGCGTCGCCGCCGATCTCGCCGATCATGACGATGGCGTCGGTGCCGGGGTCGTCCTGGAAGGCCTGGAGGCAGTCGATGTGGCTGGTGCCGACCACGGGGTCGCCGCCGATGCCGACGGCGGTGGAGAAGCCCAGGTCGCGCAGCTCGTACATGAGCTGGTAGGTCAGCGTGCCCGACTTGGAGACCAGGCCGATGCGCCCGGCGCTGGTGATGTCGGCGGGGATGATGCCGGCCGACGACTGGCCGGGCGAGATGAGCCCGGGGCAGTTCGGCCCGATGACGCGCGTGCCCGAGGCGGTGGCCAGGGCGCGGAAGCGGATGGTGTCCTGCACGGGCACGCCCTCGGTGATGACGACGCACAGCGGGATCGCGGCGGCGGCGGCCTCGGCGACCGCGGCGTGCACGTGGCGCGGCGGCACGAAGACGACGCTGACGTCGGCGCCGGTGTCGGCGACGGCGCCTGCGACCGAGGAGTAGACGGGGACGGTGCGCTCGCCGAAGTCGACGCTTGTACCGCCCTTGCCGGGGGTGACGCCGGCGACCACGTCGGTCCCCGCGGCCAGCATGCGGGCGGTGTGCCTGGCGCCCTCCGAGCCGGTCATGCCCTGGACCAGGACGCGACTGTCCTTGGTGAGGAAGATGGCCATCACGAGCCTCCAGACAGAGAGGCCGCCAGGGAGGCGGCGCCGTCCATGGTGGGGACCTGCCGTACGGCGGGGTGCCGGGCGTCGCTGAGGATGCGCCGTCCCACCTCGGCGTTGTTGCCGTCGAGCCGGACCACGATGGGCCTGGTGACCTCGCCCAGCGAGTGGAGCGCGGTGACGATGCCGGTGGCGACGGCGTCGCAGGTGGTGATGCCGCCGAAGACGTTGACGAGCACGGAGCGCACGTCGGGGTCGGACAGGATGATCTCCAGGCCGTCGGCCATGATGCGGGCCGAGGCTCCGCCGCCGATGTCGAGGAAGTTGGCGGGCGCCGCCCCGGCCAGGGCGACGACGTCCAGGGTGGACATGACCAGCCCGGCGCCGTTGCCGATGACGCCGACCGAGCCTTCGAGCTTGACGTAGTTGAGGCCGCGCGAGCGCGCCCGGTCCTCAAGGGAGGAGGTCGGCTCGGCCTGCGGCCACGAGTGGCGGAAGGCGGAGTTGTCGTCAAGGCTCACCTTGCCGTCGAGCGCCACGACGCGCCCGTCGGCGGTCGAGATCAGCGGGTTCACCTCCACCAGCAGGGCGTCCTCGGCGACCATGACCTCCCATAAGCGGTCGAGCACCTCGCCCGCGGCCTCCGGCAGCCCGGCCGCCGCGGCCAGCGCGGCGCCGTCCACGCCCGCCTCCGGGTCGACGGCCACCTTGACCAGGGCGTCGGGGTCACTCACGGCCAGTTCCTCGATCTCCATGCCGCCCTGGGCGGACAGCATGGCCAGGAATCCGCCCGAGGCCCGGTCCACGAGGAAGGCGGCGTAGTGCTCCTCGAAGGGCACGGTCGCCTCCTCGACCAGGACGGCCCGGGCGATGTGCCCCTTGATGTCCATGCCGAGCACACGCTCCGCCTCGTCGGCGGCTCCTGCCGGGCCCGCGGCGGTCCTGATGCCGCCCGCCTTGCCGCGTCCACCGGTCTTCACCTGGGCTTTGATCACAACGGGTACGTTCAGCGATGCGGCGATCTCCTGCGCCTGCGTGGCGGTCACGGCCACGCCGCCGGCGGGGACGGGGATCCCGTGCCGCCGGAAGAGTTCCTTCGCCTGGTACTCGAACAGGTCCATTCGAAGCCTCCTTTGTAGACGGTATACCGTATGGAATATGCGCCGTCTAGGTCTCGACAAAGAGACACTTCGTGGTTATTCCATACAGTATGGAGAATGCAATCAAAGACTGGCGCGGCCGTACCTACCTCCTCGGCCCCGTCCCCGCCGACCGCCGCCGCATGTTCTGGCTCGCGTGGGCGGCCATGGCCGCCGTCGGGCCGCTCCAGTACGGCTACGCCGCCCTGCTCGCGGGCGCGACCCTGGCCCCGCTGGTGGTCTGGGTGCTCTGCCAGGCGGCGACCGCCCTGCCCGCGCTCCGGCTCGTACGGCGGGGCGCAGTGAGCGTGCGCGCCGCCCTGGCCGCCGGGAGCGTTGCCAGCGGCCTGGGCCTGGCCACCCTCGCCTTCTCGTCCGCGGACCTCGTGGTGCTGGCCGGGTACGGCGTGCTCGGCGGTGCGGGCGGCGGCCTGGTCTACGCGGTGTGCACCGAGGTCGTCTCCTCCTGGTACCCCGACCGCCCGGCCACCCGGGTGGGCCTGGTGACCGGCGCCTTCGGCTACGGCGCCGCGCCGCTGGTGTTGTGGGCGAGCCTCGACCCGGCCGCGAGCGCGGCCGCCTTCACCGCCTCCGCGCTGCTGGCCCTCGTGGTGATCGCCGCGGCCGCGCGTTTCCTGCGCCTGCCTCCGGCGTCGTGGTGGCCGCAGAACGTCGACCCGCGCGCCCGCGCCCTGGACAAGGTGATCCTGCGCCGCACCCCGAGCGCCGCCCGCCAGTTCTCCCTGGCCCAGGCGCTGCGCTCGGCGACGCTGGCCAAGCTCGTGCTGATCCTGGTGTGCGCGGGCGCCGTGTCCCTGTTCGACGTCATCGTGGTCGCCGGGTCGGGGTCGTGGGGCGCGCTGGTGCTGCTGATCACGCTCAACGGGGGCGGCCGCGCGGTGGCCATGCGGGTGTCGGAGCGGTTCGGCCGCCGCCGGGTGCTCGGGGCCGTGCTCGCCTGCCTGGCTCTGGGCCAGCCGCTGCTGGGCGCCGGGATGGCCGGCCAGGAGGCGGGCGGGCCGGCCCTCTGGCTGGGCACCATCCTGGCCGGGCTGGGCGGCGGCGCGTTCTACCCGCTGGTGGCCCGGCAGGCGCACGACTACTTCGGCAGCGACCGCCATCTGCACGCCACCGTCTACAGCACCAAGGCCCTCGCGGGGCTGGCGGCGGCGGTTCTCGTCACGGGCGCCACACTCCCGGCGGCCGGGGCGCTGGCCGCGGTGGCGCTTCTTGCGTGCGTACGGCTGCGCGCGCCGCGTCTGCCTGCCACGATTCCCGTGTGACGAGCCTCACCAGCCAAGTGTTTCCCACAAACTGTATGCTGTAGGCAGTCGACGACAAACCGTTAAATTGGGGTCATGTGATGTTGGTGTCGGACCAGGCCAAGATTCCCCGCCCTGCCACGCTGCGCGAAAGCGTCATCGAGGCCATCCAGGAGCTGATCGTCTCGGGCCAGCTCAAGCCGGGCCAGCACCTGGTGGAGAGCGAGCTGGCCGAGCTGCTCGGCGTCTCGCGCCAGCCGGTGCGCGAGGCCTTGCAGCAGCTCAGTGGCGAGGGCTGGGTCGATCTGCATCCGGGACAGGGCGCCTTCGTGCACGTGCCGACGTTGCAGGAGGCCGACCAGTTGCTGGCCGTACGAGCCCTTCTGGAGACGGAGTCGGCCCGCCTGGCCGCGCTCAACGCGAGCGCCGAGGGCGTGAAGGAGCTGCGCGACCTGTGCCTGCGGGGCCGCGCGGCGGTGGCGGCCGACGACGTGGACGCCGCGGTGGCGACCAACTCCGCGCTGCACGCCCAGGTGGTCCTGCTGTCAGGCAACAAGGTGCTGGCCGAGCTCGCCGCCCAGGTGGCGCGCCGGGTGCGGTGGTACCACACGCCGGTGGCCCGCCAGCGCGGCATGACCTCATGGGACGAGCACCAGGCGCTCATCTCCGCCATCGAGGCGGGTGACGCCGACCGGGCCGCGCACATCATGCGCGAGCACACCGAGCACACCCGCTCCTCCTACATGGAGCAACGCGCGGGCGAGCCGGTGGAGCCGGTGCAGAAACCGGTGCGCCGCCGCAGGCCGCGCAGCATTTAACGTCCTCCAGATTGGCCCGTAACACCTCGGGCAGAGAATGAATCCATGAATGCCTTACTGAGATTTCTCCGTTCTGATCCCGTCGGCGCGCCCGCGGACGGGCGGGCGCTGGGCCTGGGTCTGAGCGCCGCCTTGCGCAAGCACTATTCGGCCGAGGAGGCCGATCGGTACCTGGAGTTGTGGAGCGCGACGGCAGAAGGCCGCGGGCAGGCCACCCCTCGCCCGCCCGCGGCCTGATCAACGCTCGGCCGGTTGCTTCTCCTCCTTGCGCGACTTCATGAGACTGAGCACCGTGGTGACCGCCAGGGTGCCGACGATGACCCCGAGCGAGACCACGATCGGGATCTCCGGCGCCCACGACACGCCGTCGTGGTGCAGCGCCTCCATGATCAGCTTGACGCCGATGAAGGCCAGCACCACCGACAGGCCCTTGCTGAGATAGACCAGCCGGTCCAGCAGCCCTCCGATCAGGAAGAACAGCTGGCGCAGGCCCATCAGGGCGAAGGCGTTGGCGGTGAAGACCAGGTAGGGCTCCTTCGTCAGGCCGAAGATGGCCGGGATGGAGTCGAGCGCGAACAGCAGGTCGGTGGTGCCGATCGCGACCATCACGATCAGCATCGGGGTGACCATGCGCCGGCCGAGGTGCACCGTCAGCTTGGCGCCGTGGTAGGTGTCCGTGGTCGGGAGCACCCTGCGCACGGTGCGCAGCGCGATGTTCTCGGAGAACTCCGCCTCCTCCTCTTCGTGCCCGATCAGCTTCCACGCGGTGTAGATGAGGAAGGCGCCGAAGATGTAGAAGAGCCAGTCGAAGCGGGTGATGGCCTCCGAGCCCGCCGCGATGAACGCCCCGCGCATCACCAGCGCCAGGATGATCCCGATGAGCAGCACCTTCTGGCGATACTGCCTGGGCACCTGGAATCGGCTCATGATGAGCAGGAAGACGAAGAGGTTGTCGACCGACAGCGAGTATTCGGTGATCCATCCGGCGAAGAACTCCCCGCCGTGCGCCGGTCCCGACAGGATCAGCAGCCCGACGCCGAAGACGACCGCCAGGCCGACGTAGAAGCTGACCCAGCCCACGCACTCCTTGAACGACGGTTCGTGGGGATTGCGGGCCACCAGGTAGAAGTCCAGGGCCAGGATCAGGCAGAACCCCCCGATCGTGGCCAGCCAGATCCAGGTGGGCAGGTTCAACGGCTGATCCTCCTTGCCTGCTGTACGTAGCAATCGAGAAGGGCGGCCGCGCGGGGGTTGTCACCTGCCCGGCGCAGCAGCCAGTACGGCATGATCCGCTCGTGCATCCAGATGAAGCCGATCGCGAAGCCGACGCTGACCAGGGCCTGGTAGGCCAGGAAGAGCAGCACCCCGTCGCGCATGCCCAGGCCTGTCATCAACTCCTGGATGAGCCTGGCCAGGGGGAAGGCGGCCATCCAGTACAGCCCGGCGGGCCCGAACGCGCCGGGGCGGAAGAAACCCTTGCCGAGCAGCGTGCCGTACAGGCCGCCGAAGATCGCGAGAGGTACGGCCAGCACCAGGCCGGAGGGCTGCCCCACGAGGAGGGTCAGCCCACCGGCGATGGCACCGGCGACGGCTCCGATCAGCACCCCGGGAAGGGCGATTTCGAGGCTGTGCCGTAGGTTCATCAGCCCACGACCACGCCGAAGGCGAACAGGCTGTAGAACAGCATGCCGAGGTAGAACACCGCGCCGAAGCCGATGATGACGTTGGTCCACCACTTCGGCCTGATCGGTTTGGGCAGCATGCGGTTGTTGACCAGCAGCAGCGTCACGCAGTAGGCGCCCATGGCGAACGTCGACAGGAACGCCAGCGTGTCCAGGATCCCGCTCGGTCCGTCGGCCGGGCCGAACAGCAGGATCAGGATGCCGAAGATGATCACGCCCCACAGGAAGCCCGCGTACAGGTAGGACATCTTCACCTTCTTCGCCCCGGGGACGAAGTTGTGGGTCATGTCCGCCTGGCCACGCGAGAAGGAGTCGAACAGTCCCAGCGTGGCGTTGAGGCCGATCAGGGCGATGAAGCCGAGGAAGATCGTGCCGAGCACCGCGCTGCCCGCCGAGGCGACGGCGTCCGACATGGCGCTCAGCGCGACCTCGCGGTCGTCACCCTGGATGGCGGTGCGCACGGCCGGGTTCTGCCGCACCGCCGCCTGGGCGATCACCGTGAAGGAGACCGTGACCAGCATGGTGATGCCCCAGAACAGCAGGAAGGCGTCGAAGGTGACCCAGCGCCGCCAGCCCTTCCACTTGGCCATCTCGGCCGGGTCCTCGGTGTCGAACATGAAGCCGCGGGAGGGCATCTCCTCCTCTTCGCCCGCGTGCCTCAGGCCGCGCACCTTGGGGATGTGCACGCCCATGCCGGCGCCGGAGTCGCGAAGGTGCAGCGTGTACCACATCTGCTGCATGCCCGACGGACCGGCGAAGGCGCAGGCGCCCACGATGACCGGGAACCACGCGGCCGACAGCGCCTCCGACGGCAGGTAGCCGAAGGAGAACATGCCGGTGATGGTGGTGACCACGTCGCTCCAGGAGCCGACCATGGCCGCGACCACCGCGGTGCCCAGCACCAGCGTGCCGATGAGCAGGGATAAGACGTTCTCCAGCACGTTGTAGATCACCTTGGCGAGGCTGAAGATCACCCCCACCAGGATCAGTCCCGCGACGGCCGTGACCGTCCACGGTATGCCGCTGATCTCCTCGAACGCCGCCGCGCCCGCCGACAGGTGGCCCGGCCAGATGTAGACCAGGATCGCCACGACGAAGAAGAACCACATCAGCGGCTTGAACACTCTGGCCGCGCCGGAGAAGATGCTCTCCCCCGTGGCCATGGCGTAGCGGGCCATCTCCAGCATCACCACCGCCTGGAGCGTGACGCCGATCAGGAACAGCCAGCGGATCTCCGGCCCGAACAACAGCACGAGCCTGGGCCACATGTACGACTCGCCCATGCCCACGCCGAGGGCGACGAGGAAGACGGTCGGCCCCAGGATGTGCACGGAGGGCGGCGCGTCTGGCAGTTTCCTGATGGGCATCGGCTCCAGCCGGCCCGCTTTCCATACTCGTTCGGCTTCAACCGGCGGCGCTACCACCGGTTCTTTCGACGTGTCCACTTACGGACCTCCTGGGGGGTTGGTTCTTCTGCGGCGCGGTTCCCCGAATTACGCCCCCACTGCGTCTCGGCTCTAACGCAGCAATCCAGCAGCCCTCGCCCAGCGGTACTTGGCGCCAAGCACCGCCACTGGCTTCTCTGTCGTGTACGGATACGCGATGACGCCATGCTCGAACAGGTAGTCGCAGGCCTCCTCGACCTCGGTGTCCCCGGCCAGTGAGGCCACGACCGGCTTGTGGTTGCCCTTGGCCCGCTCCTCGCCCACCACGCGGGCGATCAGTTCGGCGAAGACCATGGGCGGGGTGACGATGGTGTGCCAGTAGCCCAGGACCAGCGCGTGGATGCGCTCGTCCGTCAGGCCCAGCCGCACCGTGTTCTCGTAGGTCGACGGCGGCTCGCCGCCGGTGATGTCGATCGGGTTGCCCGCCGCGCCGAACGGCGGGATGTAGGCGCGGAAGGCCTCGTCGAGGTCGGGCGGGATCTCCATCAGGGAGAGCCCGGCGTCGACCACCGCGTCGGAGAGCAGCACGCCGGAGCCGCCCGCGCCGGTGATGATGACGACGTTCTCGCCCTGGGGGGTGGGCATCAGCGGCAGCGCCCTGGCGTACTCCAGCATGTCGTTGAGCCCGGGGGCGCGCACGACGCCCGCCTGTCGCAGGATGTCGTCGTAGACCTTGTCGTCGCCCGCCAGCGCGCCGGTGTGCGAGCCGGCCGCCCGCGCGCCGAGCGCGGTGCGTCCCGCCTTGAGCACGATGATCGGCTTGTGCGGCACGACCTCGCGGGCGGCCGCGACGAAGCCGCGCCCGTCCTTGAGGTCCTCCAGGTGCATGGCGATGGCGCGGGTGTTGTCGTCCTGGCCGAAGAAGGTGAGCAGGTCGTCCTCGTCGACGTCGGCCTTGTTGCCGACGCCCACGATCGCCGAGACGCCCATCTTGGTGGTCCGGCTGAAGCCCAGGATGGCCATGCCGATGCCGCCCGACTGCGAGGTCAGCGCCACGCTGCCCTTGACGTCGTACGGCGTGCAGAAGGTCGCGCAGAGGTTCTCGGGCGTGTAGTAGTAGCCGTAGATGTTGGGGCCCAGGATGCGCACGCCGTGCTTCCTGGCGATGGCGACGATCTCGGCCTGGCCCTCGTGGTTGCCGGTCTCGGCGAAGCCCGACGGGATCATGATCGCCCCGGCCACGCCCTTCTGCCCCACCTGCTCCAGCGCCCCGGCGACGAACGCCGCGGGGATGGCGAAGACGGCGACGTCGATGTCGTACGGCACCGCGGCGATCGAGTCGTAGGCGGGCAGTCCCATGATCTCGGGCGCCTTCGGGTTGATCGGGAAGATCCGCCCCTGGTAGCCGCCGTTGATGAGGTTGCGCATGACCGAGTTGCCGATCTTGCCCTGCTCGTTGGAGGCGCCGATGACGGCGATCGAGCGGGGTTTGAAGATGCGGGTCATCTGGCCGAGGATGACGTCCTTGCCCAGCCGCTCGGTTTCCGCGGGCCGCTCGCCGACGATGATCCGCACGTCGGCCGCGACGGCGCCCTTCGCGCTCGCGAACACCGGGTTGAGGTCGATCTCGATGATCTCCGGGTGGTCGTCGACCAGCCTGCCGACGCGCTCGATCAGATCCGCGAGCGCCTGCCTGTCCGCGGGCTCGGCACCACGGACACCACGCAGCACTTCTGCTGCTTTGATGTCATCCAGCATCCCAAGGGCATCATCACCCGAAAGTGGGGCAAGTCGGAAGGTCACATCCTTCAGGACTTCGACCAGGACACCTCCCAGGCCGAACGCGACGACCTTGCCGAAGGTCGGATCGGTGACCGCGCCCACGATGACCTCGTGACCGCCGCCGACGAGCTGCTGCACCTGCACGCCGTCGATGCGGGCGTCGGCGTCGTAGGCGCGGGCGTTGGCCAGGATCGTGTCGTAGCCCTGCCGTACCTCCTCGGCGGTCTTGAGCCCGACCAGGACGCCGCCGGCGTCGGTCTTGTGCAGGATGTCGGGCGAGACGATCTTCAGGACGACGGGCAGCCCCAGCTCGGTGGCGAGTGCCTCGGCCTCGGCGGCGGAGGTGGCCAGGCCCTCGCCCGGGGTGGCGATGCCGTACTGCTGGCAGATCGCCCGCCCCTCGGGCGCGGTCAGCGCCGTGCGCCCCTCCGCCAGGGCCTTCTCGATGATCTCCCGCACTAGATGACTCCGTTCGTCTTCAGCTCGGCCAGCTCCTCGGCGCTCACGCCGAGGGAGCCGTAGATGTCGGTGTTGTGCTCGCCGAGCAGCGGCGGCGTCATGACGTCGACCGGCGAGTCCGACAGCTGCAGCGGGCTGCCGACGGTGAGGAACTCGCCGCGCTCGGGATGGTCGACGGCGACCACGATGCCCTCGTCGCGCAGGCTCTCGTCCTCCGCCAGCTCCTTGGTCGACAGGATCGGGCCGCACGGGATGTTCTCGGCGTTGAGCCGGTCGAGCACGCTCCACTTGTCGTGGTTGAGCGTCCACTCCTCGATCAGCTGGAACATCTTGTCCAGCTTGTTCAGCCGCGCGTCGGGGGTCGCCCACTCGGGGTCCTCGGCCAGCTCGGGGCGGCCGATGATGGTCGCGATGGGCTTCCACCCGACCGGCTGCACGATCACGTAGATGTAGTCGTTGGGACCGCCGGGCGCGCACCGCACCGCCCAGCCGGGCTGGCCACCGCCACTGGCGTTGCCGCTGCGGGGCACCTCGGCGCCGAAGGTCTTGTTCGGGTACTCCCGCAGCGGGCCGTGGGCCAGGCGCTGCTGGTCGCGCAGCTTCACGCGGCACAGGTTCAGCACGGCGTGCTGCATGGCGACCTGCACGCGCTGCCCCCTGCCGGTGGACTCGCGCTGGTAGAGGGCGGCCAGGATGCCGGCCACGGCGTGGATGCCGGTGCCGGAGTCGCCGATCTGGGCGCCGGTGGCCAGCGGCGGGCCCTCCTCGAAGCCGGTGGTGGTCATCGAGCCGCCCATCGCCTGCGCGATCACCTCGTAGGCCTTGAACTTGGCGTACCTGCCGGTGCCGAAGCCCTTGATCGAGGCGTAGACGAGCCGGGGGTTGATCTCCTGCAGGCGCTCCCAGGTGAAGCCCATGCGGTCGACCGCGCCGGGACCGAAGTTCTCGACCAGGACGTCGGCCGACTTCACCAGCTCGGTGAACAGTTCCTTGCCGCGCTCGGACTTCATGTTCAGGGTGATGCTGCGCTTGTTGCAGTTGAGCATCGTGAAGTAGAGGCTGTCGACGCCGGGCTTGTCGCGCAGCTGCTGTCGGGTGATGTCGCCGGTGGGCGCCTCGAGTTTGACGACGTCCGCACCCAGCCAGCCGAGCAGCTGGGTGGCGCTCGGGCCGGACTGCACGTGGGTCATGTCGAGGACTCGGACTCCAGTCAGAGCTTTCATCAAGACCTCACTTGTACATCGTCTGGTTCATGGTGCCGGGCGCGTAGACCTCGGGGTCCACCCATACGTTGATCAGCGAGGGCTTGCCCGACTCGCGGGCTCGTTCCAGGGCCGGACGGATCTCGGCCGGGTCGCTGACCTCCTCGCCGTGGCCGCCGAGCAGCTTGGCGAACTCGCCGTATTTGATGTCGCCCAGCGTGTTGCCGATCCTGGCCCGGTCCTCGCCGTACTTGGCGGCCTGGCCGTACCTGATCTGGTTCATCGAGGAGTTGTTGCCGATGACGCCGATGAACGGCAGGTCGAAGCGGATCATCGTCTCGAAGTCCCAGCCGGTGAGGCTGAAGGCGCCGTCGCCGAACAGGCACAGCACCTCCTTGTCGCGGCGGGCCTGCTTGGCGGCCATCGCGAAGGCCATGCCGACGCCGAGCGTGCCGAGCGGTCCGGGGTCCATCCAGTGGCCCGGCGACTTGGGCTGCACGACCTGGCCGGAGAAGGTGACGATGTCGCCGCCGTCGCCGATGTAGATCGTGTCCTCGGTGAGGAACTCGTTGATCTCGTGGACCAGGCGGTAGGGGTCGATCGGCTTGCTGTCGGACAGCTGGCGCGGCAGGCGCTTGTCGTAGGACTGGGTCTCGACCGTGCGCAGCTCGTCCATCCAGGCCTGGCGCTTGGCGACCGTGTCGGTGACGCGGCCGCTGGAGGCCTGCAGCACGGCGCTGAGCACGAGGCCGGCGTCGCCGACGATGCCCAGGTCGATGTCGCGGTTCTTGCCGACGGTGCGGTAGTCGAGGTCGATCTGGACCACCTTGGCCGTCGGGCTGAGCCGCTTGCCGTACCCCATGCGGAAGTCGAAGGGGGTGCCGACGATGATGATCAGGTCGGCCTCGGTGAAGGCGTAGCGCCGGCTGAGCTGGAAGTGGTGCGGGTCGCCCGGCGGCAGGGTGCCGCGGCCGGAGCCGTTCATGTAGGCCGGGACGTTGAGCCCGCGCACGAAGTCGATGGCCGCGTCGGTCGCCCGGCAGGTCCACACCTGGCTGCCGAGCAGGATGCACGGCTTCTCGCTGTGCGCGAGCAGGTCGGCGAGCTGCTCGATGGCCGCGGGGTCGCCCTGCTGGCGGGTCGAGGCCCGGTACTGCCCGGCGGCCGGGATGCGGGCCTTGTCGAGCGGGACCTTGGCGTCGAGCACGTCGCGCGGGATCTCCAGGAAGCTCGGGCCCGGAGCGCCGTGGTAGCACTCGCGGAAGGCCATCGAGACGATGTCGGCGATGCGCTCGGTGCTCGGGACGGTGGCGGCGAACTTGGTGATCGGGGTCATCATGTCGACGTGCGGGAGGTCCTGCAGCGAGCCCATCTTGTGCTGGCTCAGCGCCCCCTGACCGCCGATGAGCAACATCGGGCTCTCGGCCCGGAAGGCGTTGGCCACGCCCGTGACGGCGTCGGTCGTGCCAGGACCCGCCGTCACCACCGCGCAACCGGGTTTGCCGGTGATGCGCGCGTACCCATCGGCCGCATGGGCGGCCACCTGCTCGTGGCGGACGTCGATGACCTCGATTCCCTCGTCCACACAACCGTCGTAGATGTCGATGATGTGGCCGCCGCAGAGGGTGTAGATCACGTCCACGCCCTCGGCCTTCAGGGCCTTGGCTACGAGATGACCACCGGAGATGGTTTCCGACATGGGAGCGACCCTTCTGTCTTCCGCATACTGCATACCGTATGAGGGCTATGGTTACCCTCATGTGAACCGCGTGTCTAGACCTTTCTCGGCAACTCGAGGAGCTCGACCTGCTCGCCGTCCCAGCCGGGAGGCACCACGGCCAGGGCGTCGGCCAGGGCGGCTCCCCACAGGCTGGCGGGGCCGTCGTGGCCGGTCGGGACCGCGCCGCGGCCCGACCTGCGCACCGGGACCAGCCGGGTGTCGCGCGGATGCGCCCGCACCGGTCCCGCCAGGGCGCACATCTGCCTGGAGGGGCCGCGCAGGAGCGGCACGAGCAGGGTCATCGCCGCGCCGAGAGCGGCGAACGGATTGCCCGGCAGGCCCACCACGAGCGGGCCGGCTTCCGGCAGGCGGGCCAGGAGCTGGGGATGGCCGGGGCGCACCGCCACGCCGTCGACCAGCACCTCGGCGCCGAGGTCCGCGAGCACCGCGCGCAGGTGGTCGGCGGGACCTCTGGAGGAGGCGCCGCAGACCACGAGCACGTCGGCCTTGCGCGCCGCCCACCGCACCCCGGCGTCGAGCGGAAGGCGGCCGGCGTCCGGGAGGCACTCCCACCCGGTCAGCGCCCCGGCCAGAGCCTGCCGCCCGTCCGGAAGCCGCACCTGCTCGGTGATCCGCCCTCCGGCCCACTCGACGAGGCCGGGCAGGAACGGGCCGATGGAGTCGCGCACCCTGCCGTGGCGGGGCAGGCCTTCGTGCACGACCTCGTCGCCGGTGACGAGCACGGCGACGTTGGGGCGCGGGCGGACGGGCAGCGTGTCGTGCCCGAGCCCGGCGGCCAGGGCCAGCACCACGGGCGTGACCTCGGCCCCGGGGCCCAGGACCATGGCGCCGTACTCGACGTCCTCGCCCCGGCGGCGGATGTGGGGGCGGCGGGAGGGCTCCCGCTCATCCACCACGGGTCCGCCGGTCGCGTGTTCGTACGGCACGACGCGGTCGGCGCCGCGTGGCACCGGCGCGCCCGTGGCGATCTCGACGCAGGCGCCCGGCAGCAGCGGCCCCTGGTACGGCTCGCCCCCCGCCAGCACGTGCCCGGCCACCCGCCAGGGCCCCTCCCCCGCCACGGCGTACCCGTCCATCGCCGCCACGTCCACGCCGGGTAAGGCGACGAGGGCACGCAGCGGGGCGGCCAGGCGGCAGCCGTACGCCTCGGCGAGCGGCACCTCCACGGGAACCGGCGCCCGGCCGGCGGCCACGGCGACCTGCCGCGCCACCTCCCATGCCACCGCCGCGAGGTGGGGTGCGTGCAGTCCAGTCCCGACAACAGTCATGGGCGACTCCTTGACCGGCATTTTTCCATACTGTATACCGAATGCACAATCCGACGCGAGAACGGAGCGCAGCATGAAGGTCGCTGTTCTTGGCGCCGGCGCCATCGGCGCGTACGTGGGAGCCGCCCTGCACAAGGCCGGAGTCGAAACACATCTCATCGCCAGAGGCCACCACCTGGAGGCGATCCGCCTCCACGGTGTGCGGGTGCTCAGCCCCCGGGGCGATTTCACCGCCCACCCCCATGCCACCGACGACCCAGCCCAGGTCGGTCAGGTGGACCACGTCTTCCTGGGCCTGAAGGCGAACGGTTACGCCGCCGCCGGCCCCATGATCAAGCCGCTGCTGCACGAGGCCACGAGCATCATCGCCGCGCAGAACGGCATCCCCTGGTGGTACTTCCACGGCCTGCCGGGGCCGTACGAGGGCTACCGCATCGAGAGCGTCGACCCCGGCGGCACGGTGACCGCGGCCCTGCCGCTGGAGCGCGCCATCGGCTGCGTCGTGTACGCCGCCACCGAGATCGAGGAACCCGGCGTCATCCGTCACCTGGAGGGCACCCGCTTCTCCATCGGGGAGCCGACCGGCCTGCCGACCGACAGGTGCCGGGAGTTCTCCGAGGCGATGGTCGAGGGCGGGCTGAAGTGCCCGGTCGAGCCCGACCTGCGCAAGGACGTGTGGATCAAGTTGATGGGCAACATCGCCTTCAACCCGATCAGCGCGCTGGCCCGGGCCACCATGGCCGGCATCGCCCGCCACGAGGGCACCCGCGAGCTGGTCATGGCGATGATGCACGAGACGGTCGAGGTCGCGCGCCGGGTCGGGTGCGACCCGGGCATCTCCGTCGAGCGCCGCCTGGCCGGGGCGGAGAAGGCGGGCGACCACAAGACCTCGACCCTTCAGGACCTGGAGAAGGGCAAGCCGCTCGAGCTGGACGTGCTGCTGGCCGCGGTCGTGGAACTGGCCGATCTGACCGGGGCCGAGGTGCCCACCCTGCGTGCGATCCACGCGGTGAGCGACCTACTCAACGAAAGTCTCATACCGTAGGCTGTATACAGAATGGAGGGATCATGAGCTATGACCGCCTGACCCGTCCACTGGTGCGTGAGGACGGCGTGCTGCGCGAGGCGAGCTGGGAGGAGGCGCTCGAGAGAGCAGCCGAAGGCTTCCGCCGCAATATCGAGGCACACGGGCCCGACTGCTTCGCGATGTTGTCGTGCGCCCGTTCGACCAACGAGATGAACTACGTGGGCCAGAAGTTCACCCGCGTGGTGGTGGGCACCAACAACGTGGACTCCTGCAACCGCACCTGCCACGCCCCCAGCGTGGCGGGATTGTCGGCCGTGTTCGGCAGTGGCGGAGGCACCTCCTCCTACCAGGAGGTCGAGGACACCGATGTGATCGTCTTGTGGGGTTCGGCGGCCCGCAACGCGCATCCCATCTTCTTCCACCACGTGTTGAAGGGGCTGAAGAAGGGCGCGCGGATGTTCGCCGTCGATCCCCGGCGCACCGGCACCGCCCAGTGGGCGCACCGGTGGCTGGGGCTCAACGTCGGCACCGACATCCCGCTCGCCCATGCCGTGGCCCGCGAGATCATCCACGCCGGGCTGCACAACAGGCCCTTCATCGAGCGCGCCACCGTCGGCTTCGAGGAGTTCGCCGCCTCCGTCGAGCCGTGGACCCTCACCGTCACCGAGCAGGTCACCGGCGTGCCCGCCGAGGCGATCAGGGAACTGGCCCACACCTACGCCCGCGCCGACCGGGCGCAGCTGGTGTGGACGCTCGGCATCACCGAGCACCACAACGCCACCGACAACGTGCGCGCCCTGATCAACCTGTCCCTGCTCACCGGGCACGTGGGACGCTACGGCTCCGGCCTCTCGCCCCTGCGCGGGCAGAACAACGTGCAGGGCGGCGGCGACATGGGCGCCATCCCCAACCGCCTGCCGGGCTTCCAGGACATCCTCGACCCCACCGTCAGGACCCGCTTCGAGCAGGCGTGGAACATCGGCATCAAGCCGCAGTACGGCCTCAACCTCACCCAGATGCTGGAAGGCATGGCCGAGGGCGAGGTCACCACCTGCTACCTCATCGGCGAGAACCCGGTGCAGTCGGAGGCCGACTCGCTGGCCTGCGTCAAGCGCCTGTCGATGCTCGACCACCTGGTCGTGCAGGACATCTTCCTCACCAAGACCGCGCAGATGGCCGACGTGGTGCTGCCCGCCAGCGCCGCGTGGTGCGAGGCCGACGGCACCTTCACCAACAGCGAGCGGCGCGTGCAGCGGGTGCGCAAGGCGGTCGAGCCGCCGGGCGAGGCGCGCGACGACATCTGGATCATGTGCGAGATCGCCCGCCGCCTCGGCCACGACTGGCACTACGACGGCGCGGAAGAGGTGTGGAACGAGCTGCGCGCCCTGTCGCCCGCCCACCAGGGCATGACCTACGAGCGGCTGGCCGAGTTGCAGGGCATCCAGTGGCCGTGCCCGTCGCTGACCGAGCTCGAACCCCCCTACCTGCACGGCCGGTTGTGGACCGAGAACCCGGGACCGCCCGCGCCGTTCGGCATCCTCAAGCACTCCCCGCCCGTCGACCTGCTCGACGAAGAGTACCCCCTGCGCCTGACGACCGGGCGCCGGCTCGACTCCTACAACACCGGCGTGCAGTCGTCGGGCTTCGCCTCTCCCCTGCGGCGCGGCGAGACCATCGAGCTGTGCCCGGAGGACGCGCTGAAATTAGGCGTGGCCGAAGGCGAGGAGGTCCGCATCACCTCGCGGCGCGGCTCGGTGATCGCGCCCGTCTACATCGACCCCGCCCTGCGTCCTGGGCTGGTCTTCATGACCATGCACTTCCCCGACGAGGTCGACACCAACGCCCTGACCATCGAGGCGACCTGCCCGATCGCCGGGACGGCCGAGTTCAAAGCGGCCGCCGTCCGGGTCGAGAAGCTCGTGGCGGTGAGCTGATGGACATCCGTCTGCGCGGCGTCGAACCCACCGATGAGGAGCGCGCGGCGGTCGACGCCCTGCTCGGCCCGCCCGCCTCCGCGTGGGAGGGCGGGGCTCGCACCGAGGCCGATCTGCGCTTCGCCACCCGCGCCGAACCCGCACGCGACCTGCTGCTGCCCGCGCTCCACGCGGTGCAGGACCGGGTCGGGTGGATCAGCGAGGGCGCGCTCGACTACATCTGCCGCCGCCTGACCGTGCCGCCCGCCGAGGCGTACGGCGTCGCGTCGTTCTACTCGCTGCTGTCGCTGGAGCCGCGCACCCCGCGCGTGCTGCACGTCTGCACCGACCTGGCGTGCGCGGCGAACGGCTCCGGCGAGGTACGGCAACGCGTCGAGGCCGAGCTGGGACCGCCGGGCACGACCTGGGTGGAGAGCCCCTGCCTGGGCCTGTGCGACCGGGCGCCCGCCTGCCTGGCCCTGACGGCCGGGGAGCGCCCCTCGTGGGAGATCGAGGCGCCCGAGGTGCCGCCGGTGCCGCAGCGCGGCGAGGCGGGGCTGACCCTGCTGCGGCGGGTCGGCACGGTCGATCCGTCGAGCCTGGACGACTACCGGGCCACCGGCGGCTACGCGGCCCTGCGCAGGGCCTTCGAGCTGGGCCCCGCCGGGGTGATCCGCGAGGTCACCGACGCGGGGCTCGTCGGGCGGGGCGGCGCGGCCTTCCCGACCGGGCGCAAGTGGGCGGCCACGGCCTCGCAGCCCGACCATCCGCACTACCTGGTGTGCAACGCCGACGAGAGCGAGCCGGGCACCTTCAAGGACCGGGTGGTCATGGAGGGCGACCCGTACGCGCTCATCGAGGCGATGACGATCGCGGCCTACGCCACCGGGTGCGCCAAGGGGTACCTCTACATCAGGGGCGAGTACCCCCTGGCGACCGCCAGGCTGTCGCACGCGATCGCCACCGCCCGCACCCGGGGCCTGCTCGGCGACGACATCCTCGGGCAGGGTTTCCGCTTCGACATCGAGATCCGCCGGGGCGCCGGCGCCTACATCTGCGGCGAGGAGACCGCGATCTTCAACTCCATCGAGGGCTACCGGGGCGAACCGCGCACCAAGCCGCCCTTCCCGGTGGAGAAGGGGCTGTTCGGCAAGCCCACGGTGGTCAACAACGTCGAGACGCTGGTCAACGTGCTGCCGATCCTGGAGCGCGGCCCCGAGGCCTACCGGGCGGCGGAGCCGAAACTCTTCTGCGTGTCGGGCAACGTCGCCAGGCCGGGCGTCTACGAGCTCCCGTTCGGCGCCACCCTGCGCGAGCTCCTGGAGCTGGCCCGGCCGACCGGCGACGTGCGCGCCGTCCTCATGGGTGGGGCGGCCGGATCGTTCGTCACCGACCTCGACATCACGCTGACCTTCGAGGGCACCAGGGCAGCGGGCACCACGCTGGGCTCCGGCGTGGTGATGGTGCTCGACGAGAACGTCGACCTCAAGGCCATCCTGCTGCGCATCGCCGAGTTCTTCCGCGACGAGTCGTGCGGCCAGTGCGTGCCCTGCCGGGTGGGCACCGTGCGGCAGGAGGAGGCCCTGCACCGGCTGTCGAAACGGGTCAGCTCCGACGACCTGGTGCTGCTGCGGGAGGTCGGGCAGACCATGCGCGACGCCTCCATCTGCGGGCTGGGCCAGACCGCGTGGAACGCCGTGGAATCGGCCATCGACCGCCTGGGGGTGTTCAAGTGATCCCGTTGCAGCCGCCCCGCCGCCTGATCGACGTGGAGATCGACGGGCAGGTCGTCCGCGTCCCCGAAGGCTCCACGATCCTGGACGCCTGCCGTACGGCGGGCAAGGACATCCCGACGCTCTGCCACGGCGACACCCTCACGCCCAAGAACGCGTGCCGGGTGTGCGTGGTGGAGGTGGAGGGCTCGCGCACGCTCGTGCCCTCCTGCTCGCGCAAGGCGGAGACGGGCATGAAGGTCGCCACCTCGGGCGAGCGCTCGATGTCCAGCCGCAAGGTGGTGCTGGAGCTCCTGGCGTCGTCGGTCGACCTGTCGACCACGCCCAGGGCCAAGGAGTGGATGGCCGAGTACGGCGCCGACCCCGCGCGGTTCGGCGAGGAGGCCGCCAGGGTCGAGCAGCCCGTGAAGGTCGACAACGAGCTCTACGTGCGCGACTACAACAAGTGCATCCTGTGCTACAAGTGCGTGGACGCCTGCGGCGACCAGTGGCAGAACACCTTCGCGATCGCCGTCGCCGGGCGCGGCTTCGACTCGATGATCTCCACCGAGTTCGACGCCCCGCTGACCGACTCCGCCTGCGTCTACTGCGGCAACTGCGTCGAGGTCTGCCCCACGGGGGCGCTGTCGTTCAAGAGCGAGTTCGACATGCGCGCCGAGGGCACCTGGGACGAGTCACGGCAGTCGCAGACCACGACGATCTGCAGTTACTGCGGGGTGGGCTGCAACCTCACCCTGCACGTGCAGGACAACAAGATCGTCAAGGTCACCTCCCCGCACGACAACCCGGTCACCCACGGCAACCTGTGCGTGAAGGGACGCTTCGGGTATGGCTACGTCTAGAGCGCTGCGCCGGCCGGTGCTGAAGATCCGCTCCGCCGTACCCTCGCGGCGGATCGATCACCTGGCCGCCGAGGAGCCGCTGGAGATCCGCCTCGACGGCACGCCGCTGACCGTCACCATGCGGACCCCCGGCGACGACTTCGACCTGGCCGCCGGCTTCCTCGTCAGCGAGGGGGCCGTCGGCTCGGCGGGCGACATCTCCTCGATCCGCTACTGCGCAGGGGCGACGGCCGAGGGGCTCAACACCTACAACGTCCTGGACGTACGGCTGGCGCCGGGTGTGGCGGCGCCCGCGCCGCGCAACTTCTACACGACCTCCTCGTGCGGGGTCTGCGGCAAGGCCTCCCTGGAGGCGGTGAGCACGGTCGCCCGGTGGAGCGTGCGCGACGACCCGATGCGGGTGACGCCCTCGCTTATCAGCTCCCTGCCCGACCTGCTGCGCTCGGCCCAGCGGGTGTTCGACAGGACCGGCGGCCTGCACGCCGCCGGGCTGTTCACCCCGGACGGCACGGCGTTGTGCGTCAGGGAGGACGTGGGCAGGCACAACGCGGTCGACAAGATCCTCGGCTGGGCGGCGCGCGAGGACCGGCTGCCGCTGTCGGGGACGGTGCTCATGGTGTCGGGACGCGCCTCGTTCGAGCTGGTGCAGAAGGCGGTGATGGCGGGCATCCCGATGCTCGCCGCGGTCTCGGCGCCCTCCTCGCTGGCAGCGGAGCTCGCCGCCGCCGAGGGGCTGACGCTCATCGGGTTCCTGCGGGGGGAGTCGATGAACGTCTACACCGGCGAGCAGCGGATGGAGGTCGATGAGCGCAGGCGCGAGAGCGCGTAGACGTCACCCCGGGCACGGGCCACGGCTCGGCCCGTGCACGCCGACCGGGGTGATGCGGGATGCCGTCCGGCATGTCCCGGCCCCCGGCGGCCGAGCGGCATCCCACAATCGTCGATTTTGACAACCGTTTTCATTTTGCCGCATACTGGTCAGCATGATGTCAGGAAATTTCCGTCTGCGTGCCGCCGGTTTGCTCGCCGTGGGCACCCTGCTCGCCACGACAGCCTGCGGCACGGGCGCCGCTGAGACCACCGGCGCCGGCGAGGTCGTCACGGCCCTCTACCCGCTGCAGTGGCTGACCGAGCGGGTCGGCGGAACCGACATCACCGTCACCAACCTCACCGCTCCCGGCGTCGAGCCGCACGACCTGGAGCTCACCCCCCAGCAGGTCGCCGAGATCGCCGGGGCGAAGATGGCCGTCTACATCAAGGGCGTGCAGCCCGCCGTCGACGAGGCCGTCGAGCAGCACGCGGCCGACAGGAGCTTCGACGCCGCCACCGCGGTCAAGACCCTCGAAGCCGCCCACGAAGAGGGCCACGAGGGCGAGACCGAGCAGGAGCACGCCGAGCACGAGCACGAGGTCTCCTACGACCCGCACCTCTGGCTCGATCCCTCCCGCCTGGCCACCGTCGCCACCCAGCTCGGCGACAGGCTCGCCGCCGCCGACCCCGCGCACGCCCGGGGCTTCAAGGACCGGGCCGCCAAGACCGCCGCCGAACTGACCGCGCTCGACGCCGAGATGGCCAAGGGCCTGGGCACCTGCACGAGCAAGACGCTGGTCACCAGCCACGAGGCGTTCGGCTACCTGGCCGACCGCTACCAGCTCAAGCAGGTCGGCATCACCATCGACCCCGACAGCGAGCCCTCCCCCGCCCGCCTGGCGGAGGTGGCGAAGCTGGCCAAGGACGAGAAGGTGACTACCATTTTCACCGAGACCCTCGTCAGCCCCAAGGTCGCCGAGGTGCTCGCCGGAGAGGTGGGGGCCAAGACCGCGGTGCTCGACCCCCTGGAGACCGGACCGGAGCAGGGCGACTACCTGTCGGCCATGCGCGCCAACCTCCAGACCCTGCGGACCGCACTGGGATGCTCTTGACAGACACGACTTTCGCGATGACCGGCGGCCAGGTGACCCTGGACCGCCGTCACGTGCTTCGCGGCATAGATCTCACCATCTGCCCCGGCGAGGTGGTGGCCGTGCTCGGCGCCAACGGCTCGGGCAAGTCCACCCTGATCAGGGCCCTGCTCGGGCTGACCCCGCTGTCGGCGGGCCGGACCCTGGTGTACGGCACGCCGCCCGCCAGGTTCCGCGAGTGGTGGCGCGTCGGCTACGTGCCCCAGCGCCTGCAGATCGGCGGCGGCGTGCCCGCCACGGTCCGCGAGGTCGTCGCCTCCGGCCGGATCGCCCGCCAGAAGCGGCTGCGCCTCACCAGCGCCGCCGACAAGCAGGCCGTGACCCGAGCCCTGGAAGCCGTGGGCCTGGCCGGCCGCGCGGGCGACCGGGTGCAGGACCTGTCGGGCGGCCAGCAGCAGCGGGTGCTCATCGCCCGCGCGCTGGCCGGCGAGCCCGACACCTTCGTCATGGACGAGCCGACCGCCGGCGTCGACGCCGAAAGCCAGCAGCTCCTGGCCGACACCCTCAAGTCGCTGGTCGCGGCGGGCAAGACCATCGTGCTCGTGGCCCACGAGCTGGGCCCGCTGGAGCCGCTCATCACCCGCGGGGTGGTGGTGCGCGACGGGCTGATCGCCCACGACGGGCGGCCGCCGCAGCCCGAGGGCGAGTGCGCCCGCCCCGGCCACGAGCACCTGCACCCCCACTCGGGCGAACGCGAGCCCGGCAGCCCGCTGGAGAGCTGGCAGGTCAAGCCGTGAACGTTTCCCGAGCCTACGAGACCACCCAGGTGACACCGTGATCGAGCTGCTCAAGCTGCCCTTCTTCCAGCAGGCCCTGGTGGCCGCGCTGCTGGTGGGCCTGTGCGCGCCCGCCGTGGGCACCTTCATCGTGCAGCGCCGCCTGGCCCTGCTCGGCGACGGCATCGGCCACGTGGCGCTGACCGGCGTGGCGCTCGGCTTCCTCACCGGCACCGCCCCCGTCGTGACCGCGATCATCGTCAGCGTCGCCGGGGCGGTGGCCATCGAACTGGTGCGCGCGCGGGGCCGTACGACCGGCGACGTGGCCCTGGCGCTGCTGTTCTACGGCGGCATCGCGGGCGGCGTGCTGCTCATGGCCATCGCGCCTGGCGGCAGCAACGCCAAGCTCAACTCCTACCTGTTCGGCTCGATCGCCACCGTGGCCGCCGAGGACCTGTGGATCATCGCGGGCCTGGCCGTGGCGGTGATCGGCGTGGTCGTGGTGTTCGGCCGCGAGCTGTTCGTCCTGTGCCAGGACGAGGAGGTGGCCAAGGCCAGCGGCCTGCCGGTGCGCTTCCTGTCGATGGTGATCGCCATCACCGCCGCGCTCACCGTGGTCATCGCGATGCGCGTCGTCGGCCTGCTGCTGGTCAGCGCGCTCATGGTGATCCCCGTCGCGACCAGCCAGCAGTTCACCAGCGGGTTCCGGGCGACGATGGGGCTCGCGATGGTTTTCGGCGTGGTCGCCGCCGTAGGGGGCCTGCTGAGCTCTACGCTCTCTGCGAAGGTTCCCCCCGGTGCGGCGATCGTCCTGGTGTCTCTCGCCGGATTCGTTCTGGCGCTCGGACTGGGTAGATTCGTTCGCCGCAGAAAGGAGTCCGCAGCATGAGCAGCCGCCGCGATGCCGTCCACGACATCCTGCGCAGCAGCGACAGCTTCCGCAGTGCCCAGGATGTCTACGCCCAGCTGCGTTCCGACGGCGCGAAGATCGGCCTGACCACCGTCTACCGGGCGCTCCAGGCGCTGGCCGACGGCGGGATGGTCGACGTGCTGCGCACCGACGACGGCGAGTCCGTCTACCGCGCGTGCACCACCGACTCCCACCACCACCACCTGGTCTGCCGCGCGTGCGGCCGCACGGTGGAGGTCGCGGGGCCCGACGTGGAACGCTGGGCCGAGGCGGTGGGCGCCGAGCACGGCTTCACCGAGGTGACTCACACGGTCGAGGTCTTCGGCACCTGCGCCGAGTGCTCGGCCTCGCGCACCTCGCGCTGAGCCCGCCGCGAGCCGTACAGCACGCCGAGCACGATCACCGCGCAGCCCCCGAGCTGCAGCCACGAGGGCCGCTCCCCCAGCAGCACCGCCGACAACGCCATCGTCGTCATCGGCTGCACGAGCAGCAGCAGGGCGGTCAGGGCCGCGGGCTGCCTGGGCAGCGAGTAGGTGATCAGCAGCCAGCCGATGAGCTGCGGCCCGAGCGCGAGCAGCAGCAGCCAGCCGTGCGCGGGCCACGAGGGCGCCAGGTCGGCGCCGCCGAAGAACGGGCTGAGCGCCACGATGGCCAACGCCGCCACCGTCGTGGCATGCGCCAGCGGCCCCGCCGTGCGCTGCGGAGCGGCCTTCATGAGCAGCAGGAAGGCCGCGTACGCCAGCGACGTGGCCAGCCCGGTCAGCACGCCGAGGCCCGGGTCGCTGCCGTAAGCGGCGCTGTCGAAGATCCCGGAGATCAGCACGACGCCGCCGAACACCACGGGCGTCGAGATCATCAGATTCCTGCTCGGCCGCTCGCGGAAGATCGCCCAGGCGGCGAAGGCGACGATGAAGACCTGCAGGTTGCCCAGCACGGTCGCCAGGCCCGCGCCCACGTAGGCGATGGTGTGGTGCCAGAACAGCAGGTCGAGCGCGAACAACACGCCCGCGGCCCACGACAGCCAGAGCCCGCGGCGCGGCATCGGTCCCAGCCTGCGCCGCTCCAGCCACGCCAGCAGGACCATGGGAGGCACCGCGTAGGCGCAACGGTAGAACGCCGAGGTGGCCGGGGAGACGTCGGCCAGCCGTACGAGCAGGGCCGACGTGGAGATGATCAACGCGCCCGCCACCGCGATGGCCACGGTACGGCGATGTGCACTCACAGAAACCCCCGATGGCCTACCGCAGCGATAGTCTTCACGCTAGGACCGGGCGCAGTCAGGAGTCAATATGCCGTTTGGCCATGACATGGTGCATTCGCTGGGCACCGTGGTCACGCTGGTCAACACCTCGCCGGCGACCTCCGCGGGCGAAGAGCTGCTCGACCTCGACGAGCTGCGCGCCCTCGTCGACGCGCGGCAGATCAGCGGCATCGGCGAGCTCACCCAGCGCGACCTCGACCAGGCCCGCCGGGTACGCGACGCCTTCCACGAGATCTTCTCCGCCACCGACCGCGCCGACGCCATCCGGCTGCTCAACACGCTGCTCGAGGGCACGCGCATCACGCCGCGCCTGGCCGAGCACGACGGGCACCCGGTGCACGTCCACTACTTCGCCCCCGGCGCCGCCCTCGCCGAGCACCTGGCCGCCGACTGCGGCGTCGCGCTCGCCCACCTGCTGGTCGAAGACGAGTGGGAGCGGCTGCGCACCTGCTCGGCGCCCGACTGCGAGCGCGTGTTCGTCGACGAGTCGCGCAACCGGTCGCGCGTGTACTGCGACAGCCGCACCTGCGGCAACCGCATGCACGTCGCCGCCTACCGCGCCCGCCGCCGCGCCTGACGGGAACGCCCCATTCGCCCCCTTCGTTGGAGCGGGCGTGGATCTCGAAGAGTGCGCCGCCCTCGTCCGGCGCGGTGACCACCTCCGGCGGCAACGAGACGCCGTGACGCACCAAGCCGGCGAGGTGCAGCACGCGGTGGCCGAGCTCAAGCGCCGGGTGGCCGAGGAGGAACGCGACGTCGCCAAGCTGGAGAGCGGCTTCAGCGGGTTCCTGGCCGGCCTGACCGGCACCCGCGATGAGAAGCTCACCCGCGAGCGCGCCGAGGCGCGGGCCGCTTGGCAACTGCTCGCAGGCGAGTCAGAGCGCCTGGCCGATCTCCTGGAGGATCTGGCAGGCATCGAACGGGAGCTGGGGCGGCTCGGCGACGCCTATGTCGCCTACCCGGCGCTGCTGGCCGCCAGGGAGCGCGACATCCTGGAGCGCGACGAGCCGAACGCCGCGCGGCTGGCGGAGCTGGGCACGCTGCTGACCGACGTGGGCGAGGCCGTACGCGAGCACGACGAGGCCCGCCAGGCCGGGCTCACCGCGCAGCGCGAGGTCGCCGCAGTGCTCAAGCTGCTCGACTCGGCACGGAGCGCCTCCGGCTGGGACGTGATGGGCGGCGGCCTCGTCGCCGACGCGTTCGAGCACGACCGGCTGAAGCAGGCGGAGCGGGCCGCCTGGAAGGCCCAGCGGGCGCTCGACCTCTTCGCCCGCGAGCTGGCCGACCTCGGGATCCGGGCCAAGCCGACGTTGCCCGAGGTCGACACGCGGTGGTTCGTCGACACGTTCTTCGACAACATCATCACCGACGCGATGAAGCACGACCGCATCAAGCAGACCCGCCGGGGTGTCCAGGAGGTCGCACGCTGGGCCGAGCGCATGCTCGCCGCGATCGTCAACGGCCGCGAGGCCGCCGCCCAGGACCGGCTGCGGCTGCTGAGCGAGCGCGAGCGGCTGCTCGTCTCACCCGAAGCGGACTGAGCGGGCCCGAGCAGCCTCAGCCGAGCTCCTGGAGCGCCCCTCGGGCGGCGTCGGCCACCGGGCGGCGTGCGCCCTCCTCCCCCAGCGTGAGCACGTGCTGCAGCGCCAGCCCGTATGCCACGTCGAGCGCGTCGTCCGCCGCCACCTTGAGGTCCGGCTGCACCCCGGCGCCCCCCCAGTTGGTCCCCGTCACCGGGTTGATCGCCCGGCCGCTGGGCACCGCCGACTTCAGGTGCGGCCCGATGTAGTAGCGCGTTCCCGGGTGGGCGCCGCCGCGCGTGGTCTCGCCGACGATGGTCGCCCGTGACCGCGACTGCAGGTTGTAGGAGAGCTCCTCGGCGCCCGAGAAGGTGTAGGCGCTGGTGAGCACGTACACAGGCTTCTCGCCGCCGTATCTGGCGCCGGGCACGTAGGGCAGCGTCCAGTACTGCTCGGTGGTGTCGCTCGCGCGCCAGTACAGCGAGTTGAGGTGGGTGGGCTCGTCGAACAGGTAGCTGCACAGCAGGGCGATCATGTTGGGCGAGCCGCCGCCGTTGCGCCGCAGGTCGACGATGAGGGCGTCGGCCCCGGCCACCAGCGTCATGGCGGCCGTGGCGCGCTCGCCCGCCAGCCCGGCGTCGTAGAGGCTGCGGATGTCGAGCAGGCCGACGTTGCCCGCGAGGAGTTCCACGCGCGCGAAGCCGTACGCGCAGAGCCCGGCCTGCTCGCGGTAGGCCTCCAGGTCGAAGGCGTCGTGCTCGGGCACGACCTCGACGCTGTGGAGCAGCCGCAGGTGCTTGTCGCCGTTGACCGACTGCAGGTCGCGGGTGACGGCCTCGGCGAACGCGGCGTCGTCGTCGAGGCCGGTGTAGGAGCCCTCCGCGATGCGGCCGCGCAGGACCGCCACGATCTCGTTGGCCACGTCGGGGAAGACGTAGTGGTCGGACACCTGCGAGCAGAGCAGGTCGAGCTGGTCGTTGCGCGAGGTCATGGGGGCAACCTTCTCACCGGGTGTGCCCCCGCCGCATCCCGGATTTATCCGGTGACCTCGTTCGGCACGGCCCCGCCGTACCGCCTGTCGCGCTTGGCGAAGACCTCGCAGGCCTCCCACAGGTCGCGGCGGTCGAAGTCGGGCCACAGGCGGTTGAGGAACACCATCTCGGCGTAGGCCGACTGCCAGAGCAGGTAGTTGGAGAAGCGCTGCTCGCCGCTCGATCGCACGAACAGGTCGACCTCGGGGATGTCGGGCTCGTCGAGGTAGCGCGCGAAGACCTTCTCGTTGACCTTCCTGGGGTTGACCCTGCCGTCGGCGATGTCCTTGGCGAGCTTGAGCGCCGCGTCGACGATCTCGGCCTGCCCGCCGTAGTTGACGCAGAACTGCAGCGTCAGCTTGCGGTTGTCCCTGGTCATCTCCTCGGCGGTCTCCAGCTCCGAGATGACGCTCTTCCACAGGCGCCCCGGCCGCCCGGCCCAGCGCACGCGCACGCCCATGGCGTGCAGTTCGTCGCGGCGGCGGCGGATCACGTCGCGGTTGAAGCCCATGAGGAAGCGCACCTCCTCGGGCGAGCGCTTCCAGTTCTCCGTGGAGAAGGCGTAGGCGCTGAGGTACGGCACGCCGAGCTCCAGGGCGCCCTCGATCACGTCGAACAGGGAGGACTCGCCCGCCTTGTGCCCCTCGGTGCGCGGCAGGCCGCGCTGCTTGGCCCAGCGGCCGTTGCCGTCCATGACGATGGCAACGTGCCGGGGCACCAGATCACGCGGGATCGGCGGCGGCGTCGCACCGGAGGGATGGGGGGAAGGCGGACGGTGGCTCTTCACGCGGTGGGCTCCCTTTCTACGTGTCGCAGAGAGCGTATGCCGTGTTCGAGGTGCCATTGCAGGTAAGCGGCGACCAGGCCGCTGCATTCGGCCCTGTGCCGCCTGTCGGAGACGTCGGCGCTGGCCCAGTTGCCCTTGAGGAGCGCGCCCATCAGGGTGAGGGTCTCGAGAGCGGGTACGGCGGAGCCGGCGGGCCTGCACGGCCCGCACACCGCCCCGCCTGCGACGATGGCGAAGGCGCGCACGGCGGGAGCCTGGCATCTGGCGCACTGGTGGATGGCCGGGGCGTATCCGGCGACCGCCAGGGAGCGCAGGAAGAACGCGTCGAGCACCAGGCGTGCCTCGTGGCTGCCGTCGGCGAGGGTGCGCAGCCCGCCGACCAGGAGCAGGAACTGCTTGAGCGCGGGTTCCTTCTCGCCGTGGGTGAGCTTGTCGGCGGTCTCGAGCATGGCGTGCCCGGCGGTGTAGCGGGGGTAGTCGTGCGCGAGCGCCTCGCCGTACGGGCGGAGCGTCTCGGCCTGGGTGATCACATCGAGCGTGCGTCCGGTGTGGAGCTGCAGGTCGACGTGGGTGAACGGCTCCAGGCGCGCGCCGAAGCGCGAGGTCGTGCGGCGCACGCCCTTGGCCACGCCACGGATCTTTCCTGTGCGTTTTGTAAGAATTGTGACGATGCGATCGGCTTCGCCCAGTTTGGAAGTGCGCAGCACAACGCCTTCGTCACGATACAGACTCACCTGCGTATTCTATGGAATGCAGCGCTCCCAAACCTCGGATGCACGGGCTTTACTCAAGGCTCACTAGACTTTGACGTCTGCCCCGTCCTTCGCCCCCTCCGAAAGGGAGACATGCCTCGCGTTGTCCTGCTGGGCTCCTCGCCCGGCCATGACGCCGCCCCGACCGGCCTCCGGCTGAGCGCGCTCCCCGGCACCCCCACCGTCGCCGAGCGTCTGCACAGCCAGGTCCTCTCCCTGGACCCGCAGCCCGCCACCGTCGCCCACGGCGACCTGGCCACCATGCTGCGCACCCTGGCCGATGTCGCCGAGGCCGCCACCGAGAACCTCCTGATCCTGCCCGACAACTCCGTCGTCCACGACGAGCTGCTCTACCAGCTCCACAAGGCCAAGCGCGCCGCGCAGGCCCTCGTGGTCAAGGAGCCGCGGCCGGAGACCAACGGCGAGGAGACCGACGAGATCCCCATCGACGAGGCGGCGCCGGAGATCGGCGACCGCACCCTCGAAGGGCTCATGGTCCGCACCCGCGCGGGCAAATCCAGGGTGATCTCGGTCGGCACCGCCCACCACGCGGTGACCCGGCCCAACACCGTCCTCCTGGGACCGCTCCACCTCAACGTGCGCCACGCCCCCGTGCTGGCCCAGACCTGCCGCGAGCTGGCCGAGCTGACGCACCTGTTCGGCCCGGAGGACGACCTGATCCAGCTCGTCGTCTTCGGCCTCGTGCGCCAGGGCGTCTCCGTCGGCATCCGCGGCCGCCGCGACCTGTTCTTCCGCCGGGTCGCCACCCAGGCGGAGGCCAACGAGGCCAGCGCCGAGATCGGCGGCATGGACGAAGACCGGGCCCGGCTCAACAACGCAGTCAAGGGCGCCGACGGCTTCTTCACCACCTACTTCGTCAGCACCTACTCCCGCTTCATCGCCCGCTGGGCTGCCAGGCGCGGGCTGACCCCCAACCAGGTCACGCTGATCTCCATCGCCCTCGGCGTGGCCGCCGCGGCCTGCTTCGCCACCGGCGAGCGCCTGGGCATGGTCGCGGGCGGCATCCTCATCTACTTCGCCTTCGTCTTCGACTGCGTCGACGGCCAGGTCGCCCGCTACGCCCGCAAGTTCGGCGTGCTCGGCGCCTGGCTCGACGCCACCTTCGACCGGTTCAAGGAGTACGTCGTCTTCGCCGGCCTCGCGGTCGGCTACGTCGTCACCGGTCACGGCGACGAGATCTGGACCCTGGCCATGGCGGTGATCGGCCTGCAGTCGATCCGCCACCTGCTCGACTTCTCGTACGGCGCCGCCAGCCGTCGCAAGCCGCCCAGGCCGCTGCCCACGCTGGAGCTCACCGCCCCCGACGACCAGCCGCTGCGCAAGCAGCTGGAGATCCGGCGCAACGAGCGCAGCGGCGGCATCCGCGGCCTGCTGAAGATGTGGACCAAGGCCGGCAAGTACAAGTCCGTCCACTGGGCCCGCAAGATGCTGGTCTTCCCCATCGGCGAGCGGTTCGCGGCCATCGCGATCACCGCCGCCTTCTTCGACGCCCGGATCACCTTCCTCACGCTGCTGATCTGGGGCACCGTCGCCGCCTGCTACTCCCTCTCCGGTCGTCTCCTGAGGTCGCTCGCATCATGATCACCCAGCCGCAGGCCCTGTCCACCGACACGCCCGACCCCGACGAGGAGCGCCGCAGGGTCCAGACCGCCCGCCTGCTCGCCTACCGCGACGACGGCCCGCTCGTCCACGCCCTGGCGCCGCGCCTGGGCAAGGGCCTGCCGCCCGTCCCCACGCTGCTCGTCGCGGTCGTCGCGGTCATCGGCCTGGCCGTGGCCGGGCAGCTCACCTCGGGCTTCTGGCTCCTGGTCCCGTCGCTGATCGCGCTGGTCCTGGTGCTGCCGACCGCCGCGCGCGACCACCTGGGCCGCTTCGACTGGCTGACTCCCCCGCTGGTGCGCGGGCTGGAGTTCCTGATCATCATCCTGGTGGGCCTGGCCGCCGACGCGCCGCGCTGGCTGCTGTTCGTCCTGCTCTACGTGGTCGGCTACCACACCTACGACACCGTCTACCGCACCCGCCAGAGCATCTGGCCGCCCGCCTGGGTCTTCCACGCCGGGCTCGGCTGGGAGCTGCGCCTGCTGATCATCGGCGTGGCCGCGGCGGCCGGGCAGCTGACGTGGGTGCTCGCGGTCCTCACCGCCTACCTGCTGGTGCTCTTCTCGGTGGAGAGCGTCTACAGCTGGGTCAAGCTCGACAAGGCCTCCGCGCAGGCGGGCGCCGACGCCGAGCAGGACCTGGAGGCCTCTCCCGAGGAGGTCCAGGAGGCCAACACCGGCGAGGCCGACAAGGGCTGACGCCCCGCGACGTCTCCGCGCGGCCCCCGTCCCTCACCCGAGGGCGGGGGCCGCGCTGCGTTGGGTGTCCGCATCTGCGAGGGATACCGGCGATACGGCTTGCAGATGCGCGTGCCGATCGGTGATCGTGGGCATGAAGGCCGTGACGAGGAGGGCGCTGGTGGAGCAGATCGATCGTCGTGCCGAGGGCCTGACGGCGCTGTCCGGTGACGTGCGCGTCCCCGCCTGGCTGAGCGTGGCGACATTGCGGTCGATGCCGCAGCGGGAGATGACGGTCACCTTCGAGTGCCGCAGCTCGGGGCCGAGGCGTCACTACTTCACCGGCCCCCTGCTCATCGACGTGCTGCGGGCAGCGGAGCCGCTGTTCGCGTCGGGCGACCGCAGAGACCGGCTGCGGTTCCTGGTCACCGTGCTCGGGCGCGACGGTCACCGGGTGGTGCTGTCGTGGGGCGAGATCGACCCGGAGTTCGGCAACACGGCCGCCCTGCTGGCCGTCAGCATCGACTGCCGGGAGCTCGACGGGCGCGGGCCGCACCTGGTGATGCCCGGCGACCGCTGCGGGGCACGGCACATCGGCGAGGTCACCGACATCAGGGTGATCTCGGCGGACCCCCTCTGGGAGTGAGCCCGCCGAGATCGCGCGCGTCAGGCCGGGCAGCCCGGCCGCGTCGCCCCTCAGGCAGGGCAGCCCGCCGGTCAGGCCGGGTAGGCGTGGGTCTCCGTGGCCTTCACCGAGGCCCAGATCTCCTGGCCCGGCGTCAGGTCGAGCTCGGAGACCGCCGCGGGCGTGATGTCGGCGAAGGCGCTCACCGGCCCGCTCAGGTGCACGCGCATGTTGTCGCCGTGCCGTTCGACGCCGTCGATGCGGGCCTGCCAGACATTGCGCGGGCTGCCGTCCGGCCGGGTCCGGTAGAGCGCGACGGCGGCGGGAGGGAAGGCGACGAACACCGCCCCCTCCATCGCGTCCGCGGCGCTGAGCAGCAACTCGCCCACCTCGACCCGGTGCCCGTCGGCCACCCCGCGATACAGGTTCAGCCCCACCAGCCTGGCCACGTAATCGGTGCGCGGGCGCCGCGCGACCTCGGCCGGGGCGCCCTGCTGCACGACGGAGCCGTTCTCGACGACCACGAGCCGGTCGGCCAGCACCATGGCGTCGAGCGGGTCGTGGGTGACCAGCACCGTCGCCCCGTCGAACTGCGCCAGGTGGCGGCGCAGCTGCGACCTGACCTCCAGCCGGGTGTGCGCGTCGAGGGCGGCCAGCGGCTCGTCCAGCAGCAACAACCCCGGCCGTACGGCAAGCGCGCGGGCCAGGGCGACCCGCTGCGCCTGCCCTCCCGACAGCTGGCGTGGCCTGGAGGAGGCGTGACCGGCCAGCCCGACCTGCTCCAGCAGGGCGGCAGCCGTACGGCGGGCCTCGGACTTGGAGACGCCGCGGCAACGCGGCCCGAACGCGACGTTGTCGAGGGCGGACAGGTGCGGGAAGAGCAGGTAGTCCTGGAAGACCATGCCGATGGGGCGCTGCTCGGCGGGCCGGGTGTGGATCGGCTGCCCGTCGAGGACGATCTCCCCCCGGGTCAGCGGGATCAGCCCCGCCAGGGCGCGCAGGGCGGTGGTCTTGCCCGCCCCGTTGGGCCCGAGCAGCGCGACGACCTCGCCCGGCGCGACGTCGAGCTCGATGTCGAGGGCGAAGGCGGGCCGGGTGACGACCAGGTGCGCCCTCACGAGATCCACCGGTCGCGCAGGCTGGCCAGGATGACCACCGAGACGGCCAGCAGGACCAGGCTGAGGACGATCGCCGCCTCGGGCTCGGTCTCCAGCGCCAGGTAGACGGCCAGGGGCATGGTGCGGGTGGTCCCCGGGAAATTGCCCGCGAAGGTGATCGTCGCGCCGAACTCCCCCAGCGCCCGCGCCCAGCACAGCACCGCTCCCGCGACGACGCCCGGCATGATCATCGGGAGGGTCACCCGGCGGAAGACCGTCATCCTGGAGGCTCCCAGGGTGGCGGCGGCCTCCTCGAAGCGCCGGTCGGCGCCGCGCAGCGCGCCCTCGACGCTGATGACCAGGAACGGCATGGCCACGAAGGCCTCGGCGACGACCACCCCGGCGGTGGTGAAGGGCAGGGTGAGGCCGAACGTGCTCTCCAGCCACTGGCCGACCAGGCCGCGCCGCCCCAGGACCAGGAGCAGGGCGACGCCGCCGACCACCGGGGGGAGCACGAGAGGGACCGTCACCAGCGCGCGCACCAGGCGGCGGCCGGGGAAGTCCACCCTGGCCAGGAGCCAGGCGAGGGGCACGCCGAGCACGAGGCAGAAGGCGGTGGCGATGGTGGCGGTGACCAGGGAGAGCCTCAGGGCCTCCAGGACCTGCGGCTCGGCCAGGCGCTGCGGCAGGGTCGACCAGGGCACCCTGACCAGCAGGCCGGCCAGCGGCAGCACCAGGAACGCCAGCCCGAGCACGGCGGGCACGACCAGCATCCACGGCAACCGCCCAGCCTTGAGCCGCCCGGCTTCGAGCCCCTCGGCCTTCGGCGGCCCGGCCTCGGGACCTCCGGTTGCCTCGTCGGCTCGGGTCGGGCCGGGCTCCGCCGGCGACTCGTCCGGCATGGGCGGGTCTGGTGGTCGCTCGTCGGGGCCGGGCACCGCGTGTCCCCTCACACCTGGCCGGTGACGCGGTCGTGGCCGGGCAGCTCGACGACCACGTTCGTGGACTTGATCACCGCCACGGCCACCACCCCCGGCTCCAGCCCCAGCTCGTCGGCGGCCTGGCGGCTCATGAGCGACACCACCCGGTGCGGCCCCGCCGCGATCTCCACCTGCGCCATCACCGCGTCACGGATCACCTCGGTCACGATCCCGCGGAAGCGGTTGCGCGCCGAGGACCGCCCGCCGTCCTCGCCCGCCCCCACCTGGGCGCGGGCGAAGGCCGCCAGGTCGGCGCCTTCGACCCGCCGGTGGCCGTGCTCGTCGCGCCCGGCGGCCAGCCTGCCCGCGTCCACCCACCGGCGCACGGTGTCGGCGCTGACCCCCAGCAGGGCAGCGGCCTCGCTGATCCGGAACGTCGTCACAAGCCCTCACCACACCTTTCGCACCTGCGAGCCTAGACGCCCATCCTGCCTCGTATGAGCGGCCCCGGCACACGGCGGCCCCTGGCGGGCCATGACAGGTCCGGATCCCGCCAGCGATCCCGTGCCCGCGGGGCGACCATCGAGGTATGGAACTCAAGGTCAGAGGCATTCACCCGGACGTGGTGCGAACGCTGCTGGAGACGGACGACGCGGGCCGCCGCCCGGTGCTCAAGGTGGATGACGAGGGTGGCAGCCCGCTGCGCTGCTGCCTGACGAAGGCGCGGCCGGGCGAGCGGATCGCGCTGCTGTCCTACGCCCCGCTGCGCAGGTGGGCGGCGGAGACGGGCGTGGATCCGGGCGCCTACGACGAGGTGGGCCCGGTCTTCGTGCACGCGGAGCCGTGCGAGGGTGTGCGGGAGGCGGGCTGGCCCGAGGCGCACACCGCGCATCGCATGTTGCGGGCCTACACCGCGCAGGGCACGATCGCCGGGGGCGAGTACCTGGCCAAGGGCGAGGACCCCGAGGTGGCGCTGAAGGAGCTCCTGGAGGATCCGGGCGTCGCCGTCGTGCACGTGAGGGCGGTGGAGTTCGGCTGCTTCCAGTTCGAGGTGCGCAGGGCGAGTTGACGGTTTCCAGGTCGCGAGGCGAATTGACGGTGGCGCGCTCTACACTGCGCGGATGACCGCCGAATTCGATCTCGACCTGGGCGAAGGCCGCACTCTCCACGTCTACGACACCCTGACGGGCGACATCCCGGTCTTCTGGCACCACGGCACCCCCAACATCGGCGCCCCGCCGCGGCCGCTGTTCCGTCCCGGGGTGCGCTGGATCTCCTACGACCGCCCCGGCTACGGCGGCTCGACGCCGAGCCCTGGGCGCGACGTCGCCTCGGCCGCGCAGTACACCGCGAGGGTCGCCGCCGAGCTGGGCCTGGAGCACTACGTCGTGATGGGGCATTCGGGCGGCGGAGCCCACGCGCTGGCCTGCGCGGCGTTGTCGCCGGGCAGCGTGCGGGCCGTCGTGAGCATGGCGAGCCCGGCTCCCTACGACGCGGAGGGGCTCGACTGGTTCGGCGGCATGACCCCGTCAGGGGTGGCATCGCTGCGAGCAGCGGCCCGGGGCCGGGAGGCCAAGCAGGCGCACGAGGCGGTCGCGGAGTACGACCCCGAGATGTTCACGCCCGGCGACCACGCGGCCCTCGACCAGGATTGGGCGTGGGTCGGCAGCGTGGTCGGCCCGGCGCTGGACGACGGTCCTGGCGCCCTGATCGACGACGACCTGGCCTACGTCGCGCCGTGGGGGTTCGATCCCGCGCGGATCGCCGTGCCGGCGCTGGTGCTGCACGGCACTCAGGACCGGATGATCCCCAGCACGCACGGCCGCTGGCTGGCGGACCGCATCCCCGGCGCGCTCGCGCGGGAGGGCGCGGGCGACGGGCACATCACGATCCTCCGCTCGGCCCCCGGGGCGCTCGACTGGGTGCGCGACAACTGGTGACCAAGGACAAGGCCCGGGGCTGACTTTCGTCAGTGCCGGGGCCCCCGGGGTGATCCGTAGCTTCTTCCCCATGACGAAGAAGACCCTCACCGCAGCACTGGCCGCCGCTTTGATCACCGCCGGGGCCGTCGCCGCCGCCCCCGCTCAGGCCGCCGTCCAGCTGGAGATTCCCCCCGTGACCGGGCAGAGCCCGGTCGGGCGCGAGGTGCTGCACCTCGTCGACGGTGACCGCGTCGACCCGTGGACCGGCAAGGGCCCGCGCGAGCTGATGGTCTCGATGTACTACCCGGCCCGGACGGGCGGCGGCTCGACCGCTCAGTACATGACCACCGAGGAGGCGCGCCTGCTCCTGCGGGGGCAGAAGCGTGACCAGCCCGGCGCGGCCGAGATGGTCAGCGCGACCAAGGTCAACGCGAAGGCCGGGGCCGCCCCGGCGCGTGGCCGCCACCCGCTGGTCGTGCTGTCGCCCGGCTTCACGCTGCCCCGCGGGCTGCTCACCGGCCTGGCCGAGGATCTGGCCAGCCGCGGCTACGTCGTCGCGGCCGTGGACCACGCCAACGAGTCGTACGGCACGGCCTTCCCCGGCGGAAGGATCACCACCTGCGTGGCCTGCGACAAGGTGAAGGACGGCGGCCTGGCCAAGGTCGCCGAGGGCAGGGCGAAGGACGTGTCGTTCCTGCTCGACCGGCTCACGGGACCCCGTCCGGCCTGGCCGTACGCGAAGATGATCGACAAGAGCCGCATCGGCATGGCGGGACACTCCATCGGCGGCAACGCGGCCGCGCAGGTCATGGCGGAGGATCGCCGGGTGCGCGCGGGCGTGAACCTCGACGGCACCTTCTTCACCCCGGTCGACGGCCTGAAGCGGCCCTTCATGATGGTCGGCACGCGCAGCGGCCACTCCCCCGGCGGCGTGGACGCCTCGTGGGACCGTTCGTGGCCGAAGCTCGGCGGATGGAAGCGCTGGCTGACCGTGGAGAAGACGGGGCACCTGAGCTTCGTCGACCTGCCGGTGCTGGGCGCCCAGCTCGGCATGGTCGACCCGACGGCGCCGCTGTCGGGCAAGCGTTCGGGCGAGATCCCGCGCGCCTACGTGGGCGCCTTCTTCGACCGGCACCTCAAGGGCGAGAACGAGCCGCTGCTCGACGGGCCTGCCAAGGACAACCCCGAGGTGGCCTTCCACCAGCCGTAGGGATCACGCCGCGCGAGCGCGGGAGGCCGCCGACAGCAGGCGGGCTCCCGCGTTCCGCGCGGCGAGGCCGTACCTGGTGGCGGGGACGAGCAGCCGCGACGCCGGGGCGACGAGGCGCTGCTTGGGGATGGTCAGCGCCCGGTGCCGCGCCTCGTAGGCGCGGAAGGCGGCGCCGTGGTCGCGCGGATGCGCGGCGAGGGACTCGGCCAGCGTGAAGGCCCCGGCCATGGCCAGGGTGGAGCCGTCGCCGAACAGCGACACGCACGAGGCCGCGTCGCCGAGCAGCACGATCCGCCCATCGGACCAGGCGCCCAGGCGCACCCGGCTGACGGCGTCAAAGAACAGGTCGTCCGCCTGCCGTACCTGCTCCAAGAGGTACGGCACGCGCCAGCCCGCGCCTGCGTAGGCGGCGGCGAGGATCTGCTTGTGCCGGGCGGTGTCGCGATGGTCGAGGCCGGGCACGGCGGGAGCGCGGAACATGAAGGCGGCCCCCGGCTGACCGGCGCCGGGATGCAGGGCCACGGCCCGGCCCGGCGCGTTGTGCATGGTCACCTCGGTGGGGTCCAGGTCGAGCCCGGCGATGGGCAGCGTGGCCACGTACATGCCCAGGTGGGAGGCGAAGCGCTCCTCCGGGCCGAAGGTCAGGCGGCGCACGGCCGAGTGCAGGCCGTCGGCGCCGACGACCAGGTCGAAGCGGCGGGGAGCGGCGTTCTCGAAGGTCACCTCGACGCCCGCGGAGTCCTGGCGCATCGCGGTGATGGTGTCGTCGTAGAGGTAGCCGGTGCTGTCCTGGCCTGCCTCGGACAGGATGCGCGCCAGGTCGGCGCGGGGCAGCTCGATGTCGGCCGACGACATGGGCATGCCGGCGACCCTCCGGCCCCGGCGGTCGACGAAAGGTCCTACGAGGGCACGACCATCGCCGACATCGCCGAGGCGGCCGAGATCGGGACCCGGACGTTCTTCAGCTACTTCGCGAGCAAGGAGGAGGTGCTCTACCCGGAGAGCGACGGGCGGATCGTGGCCGTCCTCGAGGCGATCGCCACGCGCGGGGCCGACGACGGGCCCGCGGACGTGCTGCTGAGGGCGCTGCGCGAGGTCAACCGCGACAGCGACGACATGGTGGGGCGCACGGCGGCGCTGCGGATGCGGCTGATCAGGACCGTGCCTGCCGTGCGGGGGCGAGGGCTGCAGCTGCAGCTCGACGCCAAGCGCGAGATCGCCCGGCACCTGCACGCGGCCTTCCCCGGGGAGCTCGACGAGGTGGGCGCGGCGGCGCTGGTGGGCGCGTTCGTCGGGGCCGTCACAGGGGCGCTGCAGGTGCTGCTGGAGGAGGCGGGCGACGACCTCGACACCATGCGCCGCCGCATGAGCGAGGCCACCGACGCCGCCCTCGGCCCCTGGATGCGCGACCGGCAGAGCTGAGCGGGGTCGAGCCTAACGGCCGAGGCCTGCCACGAACGCGGTCATGGCCGCCGTCGCCCTGGCCAGGTTCTCCACCGAGCCCACCGGGTCGCCCATCAGCTCAAGGGCGTGATCGGCCCCCGTCAGCTCCAGGTATTCCTGCCCCGTCCTCTCCGCCGCCCCCGGAGGCCAGGACACGTCGCGGGTGCCGCCGATGAGCAGGGTCGGCGCGGTGGCCAGCCCGATTGCGCGCTCCATGCCGTCGATGTGGAGCAGCGGCGTCAGCCAGATCGCGGGCAGCGCCCGCTCGGCGGCCAGGGGCGCCGCGAGTGTCCCCAGCGACTTGCCCACCAACATGACGCTCCCGGCGCCCTCCCGGCCGAGCGCCTGGCGGGTCTGCCCGTCCACCCAGGCCGCGCTGTCGTCTCCGGCGAGGTCCTCCGGCACCTCCCACCAGATCTCCTGCACGGTCCAGTCGTGGGCGAGCAGCGCCTTGCGCGCGTAGTGGAGCAGCGGCCTGGCCACGCTGTAGCCGCGGCCGGGCAGCAGGAGCGCGACCCGTGACGGGTCGCCGGCGATCCGGGTCGAGGCACCGTAGATCTTGTCCGGGAACATGCGCCCACGCTAGCGGCCCAGCAGCGGGTCCCACCCGACGATAATTCACATCATGAGCACGCTCCCCGTGATCGACCTGACCCGGCCCGACGACCAGGTAGCCGACGAGATCGGCCAGGCCTGCCGCGACAACGGCTTCTTCTACCTGTCAGGCCACGGCGTCCCGCCCGAACTGATCAAGCGGCTCGACTCGGCCGCGAGGCGCTTCTTCGACCTCCCCGAGCACGTCAAGGCCGAGATCTCGATGGAGCGCGGCGGCAGGGCGTGGCGCGGCTTCTTCCCCGTCGGCGGCGAGCTGACCTCCGGCAGGCCCGACCTCAAGGAGGGCGTCTACTTCGGCAAGGAGGAGCCCGCCTCCGGCCTGCCGCTGCGCGGCCCCAACCTCTTCCCCGCCCAGGTCCCCGAGCTGGGTCCGGCCGTCCTGGAGTACCTGGAGGTCATGACCCGCACGGCGCAGCGTGTCATGAGCGGCATCGCCCGCAGCCTGGGCCTGGACCCCGGCTACTTCTCGAACGGCTACACCGCCGACCCGACCGTGCTGTTCCGCATCTTCCACTACCCGCCGAGCGAGCCCGACGCCGACGGCTGGGGCGTGGGCGAGCACACCGACTACGGCCTGCTGACCCTGCTCCTGCAGGACGACAACGCCGGGCTCCAGGTGCACACCCGCGACGGCTGGATCGAGGCCCCGCCGATCGAGGGCACGTTCGTGTGCAACATCGGCGACATGCTCGACAAGCTGACCGGCGGCCTCTACCGCTCGACGCCGCACCGGGTGCGCAACCTGAGCGGCAACGAGCGGCTGAGCTTCCCGTTCTTCTTCGATCCCGGGTGGGACTCCGAGGTGCCGCCGCTGCCGTACACGCCCGGCGGACGGGCCCGCTGGGACGGCCAGGACCTGCGGGCCTTCACCGGCACCTACGGCGCCTACCTGCTGGGCAAGGTGTCGAAGGTCTTCCCGCAGCTCGGAGCCGAGGTATTGCCGGGCGAGCGCCAGTAGCCCCGCCCCTGGGCGTCACGAGCGCGCGACAAGCGGTATACAGGACTCTCGTGGAACTGGATCGGCTGGATCGTGACATCATCGGCGCGCTCGTCGAGGACGCCCGGGCGACGTATGCCGAGATCGGCGCGGCCATCGGCCTGAGCGCCTCGGCCGTCAAACGCCGCGTCGACCGCCTGCGCGAGTCGGGCGCGATCACCGGCTTCAGCGCCCGCGTCTCCCCTCAAGCGCTGGGGTGGACCACCGAGGCCTACGTCGAGCTCTTCTGCGCGGGCAAGACGAAGCCCTCCGACATCGCCCTGGCCGTCATGAGATTCCCGGAGGTGGTGAGCGCGGCCACCATCACCGGGGAGGCCGACGCCCTGCTCCACATCCGCGCAACAGACGTGCGCCACGTCGAGCGGGTCATCGAACGCATCGCGGCCGAGGCGTTCGTGGTGCGCACGAAGTCCGCGATCGTGCTCTCGCGCCTGGTCGACGCCACCCCCGGCACGGCCGTCCCCGCGGAACGCAACGGATCGGCAAACCCCGCCTAGAAACGCAACAGACCCGCGCCAACACGCAAGGCGTAGCGCTTGGCCTGCGCAAACACCGGTTCCTAGCATTGCTCCGTTGACCCTGGTCACGATCCCCTCAATGACGACGGAGACCATGCATGCCCAAGCACTTCCTGATGTGCCGCCCCGAGCACTTCGCGGTCGAATACGCCATCAACCCGTGGATGGATCCGGCCAAGGGCGCCGATCGCGACCGGGCGATCAGCCAGTGGGAGACGCTGAAGGCCGCCTACGAGGAGCTGGGCCACCAGGTCAGCCTGATCGACCCCGTCGAGGGTCTGCCCGACATGGTGTTCGCCGCCAACGGCGCCCTCGTGGTCGACGGCCGTGTGTACGGCGCGCGCTTCGCCTTCCCGGAGCGCGGCCCCGAAGGCCCCGCCTACCTGCGGTGGTTCCGTGACAACGGCTTCGGCAAGACCCTGGAGGCGGGCTTCGTCAACGAGGGCGAGGGCGACTTCCTCACCCTCGACGACGTGATCCTGGCCGGCACCGGATTCCGCACCGATCGCTCGGCCCACCTGGAGGCGCAGGAGTTCCTCGGCCGCCCCGTGGTGACCCTCCAGCTGGTCGACCCCCGCTTCTACCACCTCGACACCGCTTTGTTCCCGCTCGACGGCAGGAATATCGCCTACTACCCCGGAGCGTTCTCTCTAGGGAGCCAGGAAGTGCTGCGCCGGATGTTCCCGGACGCGATCCAGGCGACCCTCGCCGACGCCGAGGTTCTGGGCCTCAACGCGGTGAGCGACGGCAGCCATGTCGTCATCAATGTCGAGGCAAATGACCTGCAACTCGAGCTGAAGCGCCGAGGATACGAGGTCATTCCGGTCGACCTGTCCGAGCTGCGCAAGGCAGGCGGCGGTCCCAAGTGCTGCACCCTGGAGATTCGATGAGCAAGACGACCGAGCAGATCGAGATCAGCGAGCGCCGTAGCGCGCACAACTACCACCCGCTGCCGATCGTGATCCACGAGGCGCACGGCGCGTGGGTGACCGACGTCGAGGGCAAGCGTTACCTGGACTTCCTGTCGGGCTACTCCAGCCTGAACTTCGGCCACGGCAACGAGAAGATCATCGAGGCCGCCCAGGAGCAGCTGCGCAACCTGACCCTCACCAGCCGCGCCTTCTACCACGACCAGTTCGCGCGCTTCGCCGCCGGGCTCGGCGACCTCACCGGCAAGGACATGATCCTGCCGATGAACACCGGCGCCGAGGCCGTCGAGACCGCGATCAAGGTGTCGCGCAAGTGGGGCTACGAGGTCAAGGGCGTCGCCGCCGAGCAGGCCAACATCATCGTCATGGAGGACAACTTCCACGGTCGCACCACCACGATCGTGAGCTTCTCCACCGACCCCGACGCCCGCACGAACTTCGGCCCCTACACGCCGGGCTTCAAGATCGTGAAGTACGGCTCGGCGGAGGCGATCCGAGAGGCGATCGACGCCAACACCGTCGCCGTCCTGGTCGAGCCCATCCAGGGCGAGGCGGGCGTGCTGGTGCCGCCGGACGGCTACCTCACCCAGGTCCGCGAGATCTGCACCGAGAACAACGTGCTGATGATCGCCGACGAGATCCAGTCAGGCCTCGGCCGTACCGGCAAGACCTTCGCCTGCGACCACGAGGGCGTCGTGCCCGACATCTACGTCCTGGGCAAGGCCCTGGGCGGCGGCGTCGTGCCCGTGAGCGCCATCGCCGCCGACGCCGGCGTGCTCGGGGTCATCAAGCCCGGCCAGCACGGCTCCACGTTCGGCGGCAACCCGCTCGCCTGCGCGGTGGGCAACGCCGTCATCGAGATCCTCAACACCGGCGAGTTCCAGGAGCGCGCCACCCGGCTCGGCGCGATCCTGCACGAAAGGCTCGCCACCCTCGTCGGCAAGGGCGTCGTGACCGTGCGCGGCCGTGGCCTGTGGGCGGGCGTCGACATCGACCCGTCGCTGGCCAGCGGACGGCAGATCTCCGAGGCGCTGATGGCCCGCGGCGTGCTCGCCAAGGACACCCACGGCTCGACGATCCGGCTCGCGCCGCCGATCGTGATCTCCGAGGAAGACCTGCTGTGGGCGGTCGACCGCCTCGCCGAGACGATCGCGTCGTTCCAGTAGCCGGGTGCTCCGGTACGGCTCGGCCGAGCCGTACCGGAGTGCTCAGCGGGTCGGGACCGGGGTGAAGGTGACGCTGTCCGACTCGGGGATCGGGGTCGGCAGGACCGACCCGGCCGGCTCGGGGGTCAGCGTGGAGCGGATCTCGAGCTCGGGCTGCTCCTCGTCGGGCACGGTCGTCGAGGGCGAGGGCTGCGGCGTCATCCAGACATGTCCCGTCTCGGTCGGCGACGGCACCGGCTGCTGCGCGGGACCGGCCAGGCAGCCGCCGTCCCTGACCGCCTGGGGCGCCTCCACCAGCGTCTGCGTGATGCGAGCGGAGGTGCGCGTGCCCCCGCCCGTGATCCGGCTGCCCAGGAACGTGAACGTCTCCGGGTCGAAGACGAGGTGCTCCATGACGGTGACCTCGCCGCCGCCGGGTAGGCCCACCCCCACGGTCTCGAAGCGCACCGCCGGGCCCGTGCGCCCGGCTCCGTCGGCGACGTTCTCCACCACCTGAGCGCCCGGCAAGGCCTTGATCGCCTCGAACAGTGCCCGGCGCTGAGCCGGCGGCAGGTAGGTGTCCTGGAGGAACGGCTCCAGCTCCCAGAACTCGACCTGCTCGCCGTCGCCGACCATGCGCGCCTCCAGCCACTCCCTCATCGCCGTCGGGTCCTCGGGCAGGCCGCCGAGGTAGGTGTAGTCGACGCGGGCGACATCGAGGCTCTGCGGGCATTCGGCCCGTCCGAAGGCGACCGACTCCGGCGGGATCCAGTGCGGCACCTCGCCCCCTGCATTCTCGGTGATGCCCAGGCCGTTTCGCTGGTCGACCGGCTGCCAGGTGCGGGTGTGGAAGGTCGTCGTCCGGCCGTTCTCGTCGGTGTAGGCATGCTGTGTCTCGATCACCACGAACTGCCCCGGCCGCGGGTCCAGCTCCGGCAGCACGGCGACCGCCGCCTCGTCGCTGCCACCTCCGCCCGACAGCACGACCGTGACCCCCGCCACCAGGGCGATCGTCAGGGCGAACGCCGCCAGCGCCGGCTGGAGGAACCGCGGGCGCCGCACCCGGCGCTCCAGCCGCTGCCGCGTTCTGGCGCGTGCCTCGTCCGGGTAGGGCGGGGCGCCGGGCCGGTTGTCGGCGAAGAAGCGGATCTCCTCATCCATGGTGGAACTCCTCGGGAAGGGCCCGTCGGACCTTGGCGCGCAGCCGGTGCAGGCGGGAGCGGACGGTGCCGACGGGGACGCCGAGTGCGAGCGCCGCATCCTCGTAGGTCAGGTCCGCCCAGGCGAGCAGGAGCAGCAGGTCGCGTTCGCCGGCGTTGAGCCTGGTGAGCGCCCTGGCCAGGCGTGGCTGCAGTTGCTCGGCCGTCACGCGTTCTGCGCTGCGATCGTCGAAGCCGTCGGGCCGCTCGACGGCCAGCCGGGCCATGGCCCTGGCGCGCCGCATCTCGGCCCGGCGGTGCCCGGCGATCTTCCTGGTGGCGATGCCGTAGAGCCAGGGCCGGGCGTCCGACCGGGTCGTGTCGTAGCCGGAGCGGCGGCGGAAGGCGGTCAGGAAGACCTCTCCCACCACGTCCTCGGCGAGCTCGGGACCCAGCCGCCTGGCGGCGTAGCGGAAGATCTCGTCCGCGTGCCGGTCGAAGAGCTGGGCGAACATCTCCGGCTCGCCTAACGAACGCCCGATCAGCGTGGCGTCGTCGAGCGTGAGCACCTTCGTGGTCCTCTCGGGGGTGGGCGGGCTTACACCCTGTCCTTGGCCGCTGCGCCGCCCCCGGTTCCCACTATTTCCGCAGCCGCCAGGCGAGCAGGCCCTCGGGGGCGTGGTCTGGTTCGAATCCGGCGGCGGTCAGCTCGGCGGTGAGGGCGTCGTGGCCGGGGCGGTGGCTGCTGCTGACCACCTCGTCCTCGCTGATCACGACGCCGCGGTGGCGGATCCGGTAGAGGAAGCGGGCGGTGGAGAACTCCTCGGAGGCCGAGAGCGTCTGCGCCCAGATCTCGTAGTCGTGGCGGCCGACCCGGTAGGTGTCGAGCCGCTCCAGCTCCCCCGGCTCGGCGACGGGGCGCTCGCGCCAGTTGAACACCAGCAGCCCGCCGGGCTCCAGCTGTCCGGCCAGCACCTGCCAGAGCTTGGCGCGTTCGGCGGCGCTGAAGGTGTAGAGGACCGCGATCATGACCACGGCCTCGACGGGCTCGTCGAGCTCGACGTTGTGGGCGTCGTACGGCAGGACGGTGACCCGCTCCATGAGGTCGGGCCGGTCGGCCAGGCGCGACAGGAGCACCCCGCGCATGCCGAGCGAGGGCTCCAGGGCGAAGATCTCCGCGGGGGTCGCGGCGGCGATCACCTCGGTCATGCGCCCGGTGCCCGCGCCGATCTCCAGCACGCTTCGCCGTACGCCCGACAGGACGGAGGGGAGCTTCTCGCGCATGTCGGGGACGTGTCCGTCGTCGTGCCACAGGTCGTAGAAGGGGACGGCGACGGAGTAGTGGTCGGTCATAGCCTCACGCTGTCGATCTCCTGGAACTCCTTCTGCGCGCCGTACCAGGACACCGTGGTGCCCTCCCCCAGCTCCAGCTGGGCCAGGGCGTTCTGGAACCACGGCCCCTTGACGATCTTCCACCGGAAGGGCGGTCTGGGCAGCCCCGCCAGCCTGGCCAGGAAGCGCCCGATCAGGGTGGCGATGCCGAACTGGGTGATCACGTTGGCCAGGCGGAGCGTGCGGCTCAGCGGGTTGCGGATCGGCGAGCAGACGAGCTGGTGGATGTTGCCGGACTTGGCGGCGTAGGAGTAGTGCACGTCACCCGAGAGGATCATGACGGGCTTGCCCAGATCCTTCAGCAGGCTGCCGAGCTGGTCGAACGACTGGCGGAAGGCGGCCCAGTGCTCCAGGTCGAAGGCTTGGCGGAAGGCCTCGGACAGCTTGGCGACGAGCTTGCCCCACTTGCCGTCGCACAGCGCCTCGTTCCAGTTCTGCACGTAGTGGACGCCTTCGGGCAGCAGATACGGGATGGAGGAGCCGATGACCAGCCGCCGGGCGGGCGAGTCGACCTGTTCCAGCAGCCACGACCACTCGGCGGGGTCGAGCATCATGCGGTCGCGCGGCACCAGCTGGCGGGCGCAGCGGGTGTCGACCATGATCAGCCGGGTGTCGCCGAGGTCGCGGGAGTAGCTCCAGCGGTTGCTGGAGGGGTCGGCGTCGGCGCGGGCGGCGAAGGCGTCGAGCACCTCCGCTCCCCCACCGGCCACGAGTTTCTGCAGCAGCGCGTCGTCGGCGCGTTCGGCGGGTGACAGGTTGCCCAGGTGCTGGTAGACCCAGTAGGCGCCGAGTCCGGCGATGACTCTGCGCGGCCACCACTCGACCTTGGCCATCTTGCGCCGCCAGTCGCGCGAGGTGTTCCAGTCGTCGCGCAGGTCGTGGTCATCGAAGATCATCGCGGTCGGCACGGTCGACAGCAGCCAGCGGATCTCCGGTTCCGTCCAGGCCTGCCGGTAGAGCTCGGCGTACTCCTCGAAGTCGGCGATCTCCTTGGCGGGCTCCTGGCCTGGGCGGCGCTCCTTGATGAAGTCGAGCATCTCCGGCGACGGGCTGTCGGCGTATACCTGGTCGCCGAGCAGCAGCAACAGCTCGGGCCAGTCGTCGTCGGCCGTCTGCATCAGGTGCGCGCCGTAGGCCCGCAGCATGTCGGGGCCGTGGGTGGCGTTGTGCGCGGCGTCGTGGGGCACGCTGGTACGGCAGGAGCCGAACGCCAGCCGTACCGGCTTCGACAGGTCGAGCAGCATGATGCGGCTGGCCCGGCTCTCGGGCGGCGGCCACACCTTCTCGCCGTCGAGGCGCACCTCGTAGGCGCCTTCGGCCTCGACGTCGACGATGGCGTAGTGGTGCCCGTGGACGGTGAAGGTGGAGGCCGTGCCCTGCGTGGCTCCGACCTCTACCGTCACCTCGCACGGCTGACTGGTCTCGACCCAGATGGACGCGCTCGTCTCGTCGACGTAGCGCAACATCGGCCCGACCAAGAGTTCTGGCATGCCCGTTCCCTTCCCATGATCAGGCTACCGGCAACGGATCGGCTTCGAAGCGGCAACAGACGCATGTGAATACCCCCGGTGCGCAACGTTCACCTCTAGCCAGGGTGAAACCGGTCACCCTAGGGTGATTGCGACACAACACCCATAAGGGTTTCAGGCAATGGCGCCTGGACTCCTTGAGGAGGCTCACCCCATGACCGTCATGGTGCCGTCAACGACGCCGGCCCTGATCACTCCCGGGCGACAAGCCCTCGACTCGGCCCTCCACCAGCTCGCCCACGCGGCCGCACACCTCGGCCTCGACGACGGCCTGCACACGATGCTCGCCACCCCCCGCCGCTCCCTCACCGTGTCGGTGCCGGTGCGCCGCGAGGACGGGCGCATGGACATCGTCCAGGGCTTCCGCGTCCAGCACAACATCACCCGCGGCCCCGCCAAGGGCGGCATCCGCTTTCATCCCAGCACCGACCTGGACGAGGTCACCGCGCTGGCGATGTGGATGACCTGGAAGTGCGCGCTGGTGGGCATCCCGTACGGCGGCGCCAAGGGCGGCGTGGCCGTGGACCCGTCGGGACTGTCGACCCGCGAGCTGGAGCGACTCACCCGCCGCTACGTCAACGAGATCCTGCCGCTCATCGGCCCCGAGAAGGACATCCCCGCCCCCGACGTCGGCACCGACGAGCAGACCATGGCCTGGATCATGGACACCTACAGCGTCAACGCCGGCTACTCGGTGCCCGGCGTGGTCACCGGCAAGCCCATGACGCTCGGCGGCTCCCTCGGCCGCGCCGGGGCGACCTCGCGCGGCGTGCAGATCGCCGCCATGATGGCCCTGGGCCGCTCCGGCGAGGGCGTCACCGTCGCCGTGCAGGGCTTCGGCAAGGTCGGCGCGCTGGCCGCGCAGTACCTGTCCGACGCCGGCTGCACGATCGTGGCCGTCTCCGACGCCTCCGGCGCCGTCCACGCGCCGAACGGCCTCGACGTCGCAGCCGTGCGCGCCTGGGTCGCCGAGACCGGCGGCGTGGCCGGCTACCGCGACGCCGACGCGATGCCGCTGGGCGAGCTGCTGGAGCTCGACGTCGACGTGCTGGTGCCCGCCGCGCTGGAAGGCGTCGTCACCGCCGAGAACGCGCCCCGTGTCAGGGCGCGCCTCATCGTCGAGGGCGCCAACGGGCCCACCACCCCGGAGGCCGACGAGATCCTGGCCGGATCCGGCGTGGTCGTCGTGCCCGACATCCTCGCCAACGCCGGCGGCGTGATCGTCTCCTACCTGGAGTGGGTGCAGAACATGCAGGCCTACTCCTGGAGCGCCGGCGAGGTCGAGGTCAAGCTGCGCGACCTGATGGAGGGCGCCTTCGCCGAGGTGCGCTCGCTGTCGGCTGAGCGCGGCATCACCCTGCGGCAGGCCGCCCACGTCATCGGCGTCGGCCGCGTCGCCGAGGCGCACACCCTGCGGGGCCTGTACCCGTGACCTCGCGCCCGGGAGGCCGGGCGCGATAGAATGATCAGAGTCCCGGCCACCGCGCCGGGATTCTGCTTTTCATGCTCCCCCTCCTGCGCGCCGCGCTCCCCCTGCTGCTGTCCATCGGCACCGGCATCGTCGCCCAGCTGTTCTGCACGCTGCTGCTCGGGCACGAGTCGCCGGCCCAGCTGGCCGCCTTCGCCCTGGCCGGGGCGGTGCTGCATCCCGTCAACGCCGCCGTCTCCGGCGCGCTGCGCGGCCTGTCGCCCTTCGTCGCGCCCTTCCGCGAGGATCCCGCCACGGCCCTGCCGTACCTGCGGGACGCCCGCTGGCTGGCCATCGCCCTCGGTACGGCAGGCGCGGCCATCCTGCTGTGCACCCCGTGGATCGTCTCGGGCGCCGCCCCCGAGGTACGAGCGGAGCTGGGGCCGCTCCCGGTGCTGCTGGCCGCCAACGTACTGCTGTCGTCGGTGGGCGGCGGCGCGAACGGCGCCCTCATCGCCTTCGGCCGCCGTCGCCAGGTCCTGTGGTCGAGCCTGGCCGCCACCGCCGCCGAGGTGCTCGTCCTGCTGCTCCTCGTCCCCCGGCTCGGCGTCACCGGCGCGGGCCTGGCCCTCCTGACCTCCACGGCGGTCGCCCTGACCGTCTCGCGCACGCTGCTCCATCGTGTCCTGGGGCTGAGCTTCCATCCGGGCCGCCCGCGCCCGCGCGAGATCTGGCGCATGGCGCGCGTGGGCCTGCCGCTGTCGGCGACGCTGATCGTCAAGTTCGCCGCGATGGCGGTGGTCGCCTACGCCGCGGCCAGGCTGGGCGCGCGGGCCGCGGCGTCGCACTCGGTGCTGCTGACGCTCGACCTGCTCCTCGGGCTGCTCGCCTTCGCCACCGGGCTGGCCTCCACCCCCGAGGTCGCCCGCGCCGCCACCCCCTCGCACGCCCGCCGCGTCGGCGGCTCGGCCTTGGCGGTGGCGGCCGCCGGCGTCCTCGCCTGCGGGGGCGCGGCGCTCCTCCTGCCGGTGGGCCGGTGGTTCAGCGCGGACCCGGTGGTGGTGGAGCTCGTCGAGTCCACGGTGCCGCTGCTGGTGGCGTACTCCCTGGTCACCGGGTGCGGCATGGTGCTCACCGCGTCGTTCGCCGGGCTCAGGCGCACCGGGTGGAGCCTGGGGGCGGCGCTGGCGTGTTACGGCCTGCTCGTCCCGGCGGTGCTGGCGGCCGGGGACCTGGCGGGGATGTGGGCGGTGCTGGTGGGGTGCGAGGTGGTCGGGCTGGTGGTGAAGCTGGCGGGCTGGTGGCGGGTCACCAGCTTTCCCGCCAGCGGTACCACGGGCCGCTCAGGTGTTCGTAGTGGTCCTCCCCGATGACCGGGGGCCTGCCGTTGGGGCTCCAGGCGTAGCCGCACGGGTCGAGGAAGCCGGTGCCCTCGACCAGGAAGCGCGCGCCGCCGGGCACCGCCTCCGCGCGGCGGAGCGGGAACAGCCCCGTCCAGCCCGGCTCCTTGTCGCCCTCGGACACGACCGACATGGCCAGCGTCTCCAGGGCAGGACGTGACAGCTCGAAGCGCAGCCGCTCGGGCACGCCGAAGTACACGGCGGCCGCCGCGAACGCCACGATGACCGGCGACGCCGCCCACACGGGCCACGACAGGCGCAGGTCGGCCCGTCCGGCGCGCAGGGCCAGCGTGACGGCGAGCGCCGCCGGCCAGATCAGGCCGAGCAATGCCCAGGCGTAGACGAGCATCAAGGCGGCCACGAAGTGGGTGCCGGGCACGCTGAAGGTGACGTAGGTCAGCGCCGCCAGCAGGCCGGTCGTGGCGGCGACGCCGATTCCCACCGCTCGGATCATGCTCGGACCCTAGCCCCCGAGCCCGGGGTCGCCCCGCCCCTGCACGAACCCCTCACATTTAATTGACGTCATGACCTATCCCGACCCGAAGTACTTCGGCGACAAGGGCGAGATCACGGCGAGTTTCCGCCCCGCCTCCCAGGAACCCGACCTGCGCTACCCACACGGCGGCAGCGCCCACTACCTGGCGACGGGCGCCTCGACCGGCGGGCTGTTCGGGCTCTACCGGTGGAACATGCCCGCGACGCCGACCGGGCCCGCGCCGCACTTCCACCGGACGATGACCGAGTCGTTCTTCGTCCTGGAGGGCGCCGTCAACATCTTCAACGGCGAGAAGTGGCTGGAGTGCGGCCCCGGCGACTTCGTGCACGTGCCGATCGGCGGGGTGCACGGCTTCCGCAACGAGTCGGGCGCGCCCGCCTCGATGCTCATCCATTTCTCGCCGGGCGCGCCGCGCGAGGGCTACTTCGAGGGCCTGCTGGAGCAGCAGGGCCCGGAGTTCTACGCGCAACACGACAATTACTGGATCTAGGCGTAGGGGGCGGTGATGACCTCCATGTTGTGCCCGTTGGGGTCGTCGAAGTAGAACCCGCGCCCGCCGTACAGATGGTTGATCGTGCCGTGTTCGCGGTGCGCGGGGTCGGCCCAGTAGTCGAGCCCGCGCTCCTCGATCCTGGCGAAGATCTCGTCGAACTCGGGATCGCTGACGATGAAGCAGTAGTGGATCGGCCGGAACTCCCCGGCCTCCATGTAGTCGAGTGTCACCCCGTTGGCGGTCTCGACCGGGATGAACGGGCCCCACTGCTTGCCCGCCTTGAGTCCGAGGATCCCGGCGAGGAATTCCGCCGAGGCCTTGCGGTCGCGGCACGGGACGATCGTGTGGTTCAGGTCGACAGCCATGACTCCACTGTCCGCCCGCTCGCGGCCGCGCGTCCAGCCGGGGTCAGAGGAGCTGCAGGTTCGTGCGGGCCCCGCCGTAGCGGACGACGGTGCCGAAGAGCATGTCGAGCAGCGACCGCCGCCGCCCGTCGATCAGGGTGGTGACCATCCCGGCCAGCCACACCGGCGCCAGGGCGAGCCCGACGACGGCGCGCAGCAGGGCGTGCAGGAGGCCGAGCCGCCGGCCGTCGGCCCGCGACACCGTCACGCCCATGACGATGTCGCCCGCCGTCTGTCCTGTCAGCCACCAGGCGAGGGTGAAGTAGGCGGTCGGCAGCGCGCCCATCACCGCGCCGGCGACGGGGCGCACCCACGACGGCGAGCCGCCGAGCATCAGTCCGGAGCCTTCGACCAGCACGATGTAGACGGCGGCCGTGCCGAGCACCAGCACGAGCACGTCGATCAGCAGCGCCATCACGCGGGAGACGAGCCCGGCGTAGGCGTCATCCGCCATCGGCGGTCTCTCCGCGGCGCAGCAGCCGCTGGAATCCGGCCTCGACGCGGGCGTCGGCGTCGCTGGCCACGCCCTTGACCGTGTGGGAGGCGTCGGAGACCGCGCCGAGCGCCTGGTTGAACACCAGGTCGCGGATCTTCTCGTTGTTGGCCAGGTCCTCCACGATCGGCGGGATCACGGTGGTGCGTGCCCAGGCGATGGCCCGGTCGGACTCCACCTTCAGGAAGGCCGCCGCGTCGTCGCCGACCCCGTCGGCCACGGTGTGGCCGTGGGCGGCGAGGCTGTCGAGCCGTGCCGCCACCTTGGCGGCCACTCCGCGCGCCGGGCTGGTGATCCAGGCCACCGGCGGCGAACCGGCCAGCGCCTTGCCGGTGCCCACGGGGTCGGTGACGGCGCGCCTGCCGCGGTCGAGGACGTCACGGGCCGCGCAGGCCGTGCGGTCGGCGATGCCCAGCACGACCGCGGTCGCCTCGCCCACCTTGCCGGGCTTGGAGGTGAGCGTCTCGCGCACCTGCCGTTCCAGCAGCACCATGGTGCCCAGGCAGACCCTGGAGAGTGCGCCGAGGGTGGTCTTCTCCTGGGTGGAGGTCTGTGCTGTCATGCCCTGAGTCATTCCCGCTGGGTGCACTAGGGGCGGGAATGGCTTGATCAAGGATTGCCATCTTCGAGGGCTTGCACGAGGTCTTCGAGGGCGCGCATGAGCTCCTCGGTGCGTGCCGTGCCGTACGCGGCCTCGATGAGCCGGTGGTGCTCGGCGATGCCGCCCTCGACGCGGGCGAGCAGTTCGTCGCCCCTGGAGGCGAGGAAGACGGCGACCCTGCGCCTGTCGCCTTCGGAGGAGGGGCCCCGGTAGACGAGGGAGCGGTCGATGAGCCGGTCGACGGCCTTGGTCAGCGTGGGGTGGGGCATGAGGACGGCGCCGGCGAGCTCCCCCATCGAGTGGCCCCGGCCGTCGCCGAGGGCCCGCAGGATGCGCCACTGCTCGACGGTGACGTCTTCGGCCGCCAGCACGGCGGACAGGGCGCGGTTGACGCTGCGTTCGGCGCGGCTGAGCAGATAGGCCAGAGAGGAGCCGAGCCCGGCGGTCGTCATGGCGTCCAGTTTAGGAGGATACTCGGCGCGTGGCGCCGATAGTCGATCCGCTGGAGGCGCGGTTGCTGCCCTCCTCGGCGGTGAGGATCGGGCTGATCGTGCCGGTGTCGGGAGTGCTGGGCCTGGTCGGGCCCTGCGCGATCAACTGCGCCCTGCTGGCGGCCGAGGAGGTCAACGGGCGGGGGCTGCTGGGCAGGCGGGTCGAGCTGGTCCTGGTCGACGGCGGCCGGTCGCCGCGCGAGGTGGCGGCCGAGGTCGGCGCGCTGGTCGCGAGCGGCACGATCCAGGCGCTGGCCGGCACGCACGCGAGCGATGTGCGGGTGGCCGTGGTCGAGCTGCTGCGGGGCCGCGTGCCGTTCGTGTACGCGCCGCCGTACGAGGGCGGGGGTCATGCCAGGGGGCTGTACTTCCTGGGCGAGACGCCGGTGCGGCAGCTGCGGCCGGCGATCGAGTGGCTGCGCGCCCGCCGCAGGACGCGGCGGTGGTTCCTGCTGGGCAACGACTACGTGTGGCCGCGGCTGGTCAACGGCGCGATCAGGGGGTATCTGGACCAGGTGGTCGGCGAGTCCTACGTCCCGCACGGCGCGGCGGTGGCGGCGGTCGAGGCGGTCAGGGCGGCGAGGCCGGACGCGATCCTGCTCACCCTGATCGGCAGCGACCTGGTGCGCTTCAACCGCGCCTTCGTCCGGGAGGGGCTGGCTGTGCCGAGGTTGTGCGCGGCGCTGGAGGAGCACGGCCTGCTGGGCATGGGCGGCGACGAGACGGGCGAGCTGTTCGCGTCGATGGGCTACTTCCACGGCCTCGACACCGACGCGGGCCTGAGCTTCGCCGAGAGGTACGCCGGCCGGTTCGGCCCGCACGCCCCGCTGCTCAACGCGCACGGCCACGGCTGCTACGAGGCGGTGATGATGCTGGCCAGCCTCATCACGCGGGCGGGCTCCCTCGACGTCGACGCGATCGACCGGCACGCCGACGGCGCCACGATCACCAGTGCGCGGGGCGAGCTGACGCTGGTCGACCGGCAGGTGCGCCAGCCGGTGCATCTGGGCAGGGCTGACGGGCTGTCATTCTTTCTAGAGAAACCTTTTCATTAGAAAACATCAGTTCTAGGCTCCGCTCATGATGACCACACCCCCCGAGACTGTGGAGCGGTTCGGCTACCGCCAGGAGTTGCAGCGCTCCCTGGGTTTCGCCGACCTGCTGATCTACGGCTTGATCTTCATGGTGCCGATCGCCCCCTTCGGCATCTTCGGCGACGTCTTCCGCGCCTCCCACGGCATGGTCGCCCTGGCCTACCTCGTCGGCCTCGTGGCCATGGCCTTCACCGCCTTGTCGTACGCGCAGATGGCCCGCGCCTTCCCGATGGCGGGCTCGGTCTACACCTACGCGGGCCGGGGCATCGCCGCGCCGGTGGGCTTCATGGCGGGCTGGGCGATCCTGCTCGACTACATCCTGGTGCCGAGCCTGCTCTACCTGATCGCGAGCGCGGCCATGGCCTCGTTCGTCCCGGCCATCCCCATCTGGGGCTGGCTGATCATCTTCGTGCTGCTCAACACCGTGGTGAACTACCTGGGCATCCAGATGACCGCCCGCGTCACCAAGATCATGCTGATCGCCGAGCTGGCCGTCCTCGCCGTCTTCCTCGTCGTCGGCGTCATGGCGCTGGCCTCGGGCAAGAGCCAGGCCGAGACCCTCTCGCCGGTGTTCGACCCCAACACCTTCTCCTGGACCGTCGTCTTCGGCGCCGCCTCTGTGGCGGTGTTGTCGTTCCTCGGCTTCGACGGCATCTCCACGCTGGCCGAGGAGAACAGGGAGAGCGCCGCGCGCCTGGGCCGCTCCATGGTCGCCGCGCTCGCCCTGGTCGGCGTGCTGTTCATCGCCCAGACCTGGGTGGCAGCCCTGCTCACCCAGAACCGCGCCGCGGTGATGACCGACGACGACGTCAAGAACAACGCCTTCTACGCGCTGGCCGAGTTCGCGGGCGGCCCGTGGCTGGCCATCCTGACGGCCGTGGCCACCGCGGTCGCCTGGGGCTTCGCCAACTCCCTGGTCGCCCAGGCCGCCACCTCGCGCCTGCTGTTCGCGATGGGCCGCGACCGGCAGCTGCCCTCGTTCCTGGCCAAGGTGGACCCGCGTCACAAGGTCCCGGTCAACGCCACGCTCGTGGTCGCCCTGATCTCCCTCGGGGTCGGGTTGTGGATGAACACCCTCGACGACGGCGTCTCGCTGCTGGTCTCGCTGGTCAACTTCGGCGCCATGACCGCCTTCCTGCTCCTGCACGTGGCCGTCGTGGTTCACTTCGTCGTACGGCAACGCAGCCGCGACCTGCTCGCCCACCTGGTCGCTCCGGCGATCGGCTTCGCCGTGCTGGTCTTCGTCGTGATCAACGCCAATGTGGCCGCTCAGGTGCTGGGCTTCATCTGGCTCGGGATAGGCCTGGTGGTGCTGGGCGTCTCGTACCTGCTCGGTCGCCGGCCCTCTTTGCCCCAGGAGGTTTCGTGAACATCGTGTCCTACCGGCCCTCGCCCGAGGAGTACAGCTACACCTTCGGCGGCCGCGCCGCCGTGGGCAAGCTGCGGCCGGGCACGATCCTGGAGGTGTTCACCGAGGACTGCTTCGCCGGCCGGGTCAGGAGCGTCGACGACCTGCCCTCGCAGGTGTGCGAGTTCCCGTACCTGAACCCGGTGACCGGGCCCTTCCACGTCGAGGGCGCCGAGCCGGGCGACACGCTCGCCCTGCACTTCGTGTCGATCACCCCGGCGCGCGACCACGCGTGGTCCTCGACGTTCCCGCTGTTCGGCGCGCTGACCGGCACCCACACGACGGCCACGCTCCAGCCGCCGCTGGAGGAGCGCGTCTGGCGCTACGACCTGGACCTCGACCGCCGGGTCGCCAGGTACCAGGCCAGGAACGGCGACTTCACCGTCGACCTGCCGATGGACCCGATGCACGGCACGGTCGGCGTGGCGCCCGCGGCCGGCGAGGCCAGGATGACGATCACCCCTGACGCGCACGGCGGCAACATGGACACCACCGAGCTGCGCGCCGGGGTGACGGTCTACCTCGGGGTCAACGTGGAGGGCGGGCTGTTCGCCGTCGGCGACGGCCATGCCCGCCAGGGCGAGGGCGAGGTGTGCGGCACGGCGCTGGAGTGCGCGATGAACACCGTGGTCGCGGTCGAGCTGATCAAGGGGGTGCCGACGCCCTGGCCCCGGCTGGAGGACGACGATCACCTGATGTCGACCGGTTCGGCCCGACCGCTGGAGGACGCCTACCGCATCAGCCAGCACGACCTGGTGACCTGGGCGTCGGAGCTGACCGGGCTCGACACGCTCGACGCCTACCAGCTGGTCAGCCAGGCGGGGCAGGCCCCGGTGGGCAACGTCTGCGACACCAACTACACGATGGTCGCCAAGATCGCCAAGAGGTATCTGGGAGGCGGCGACGTCTACGAGGGGGCGCACGCCAGGCTGCGCCGGCTGGCGGCCGGCTACACGGGCCGCTGAGACCTCCCGGCCGCCGCGGCTGCACCCTCGCGGCGGCCGGGCTCCCGCATTTCAGCTCGCGTGGCGGACGATCTCCTCGCAGATCTCGTGCGAGACCAGCGCGTCGGAGGCGTCGAGCACGCGTCCCTGCCGCACGGCGTCGAGGAACTCCAGGCACAGCTGCTCGATGCCGCGCTGGCGCGAGACAGGCACCCAGTCGGGCCGGCGCCGCAGCGTCTCCCCCTCGGCCGAGTAGTCGGTCACGTCGCCGAGGTTGACGATGCGGCGCTTGGCCCCCGCGCCCATCACCTCGCACGACTCCTCCGAGACCGCGCCCACCCTGTTCATGATCCCGATGGCCGAGAAGCCCTCTCCCGCGAGCTCCAGCACGATGTGCTCGATCAGCCCGTCGCGCACCCGGGTGCGGATGTGGCGCGAGGTCACCTCGCCCGGCGCCAGGAAGCGCAGGGTGTCGACCACATGGATGAAGTCGTCGAAGACCGCCCGCCGCGGCTCGTCGGGCAGGTGCGCGCGGTTCTTCTGCATGAGCACCAGGTCACGCGGCAGCCCGGCCAGTTCGGCGTAGGCGACGCGCCGGTTGAAGCCCACCATGAGCGAGACGCCCGACTCGGCGGCCAGCCGCACCAGCTCCGTGCTCGACGCCAGGTCGAAGGTGATCGGCTTGTCGAGGTAGACCGGCACTCCCGCGCGCAGGAGCGGCTCCACGATCGCGAAGTGCGCCGCGGTGGCGGCGTGCACGAACGCGGCGTCGACCCCCGCCTCGACGGCCCCGGAGACGGCCGTGGACCGGCCGGTGACGCGGTGCGCGTCGCCGATCCGGTCCAGGGTGTCCTTGTTGCGGGTGCACAGGTGGAGCTCGAGGTCCGGCTGGGCGGCGAGCACGGGAAGGTAGGCCTTCTCCGCGATGTCGCCCAGTCCGATCATGGCAATCTTCATCGACCCAGCGTACGGCGCAGCGCCTCGTCCATGGGGGTCGCCCGCTGCCCGAAGGTGCTGGTGAAGTCCGCGGACTCCATCACGAACGGGCTGGTGAACTGGTAGCGCACGTGCTTCATCTCGCCGACCATCGGGGAGAACAGCCCGGCCATCCTGACCATCGGCCACGGCATCGCGGACATGCGGGGCTCGGGCAGGCCGAGGATGGCTGCCATGCGGCCGCCCATCTCGCGGAAGGTCGTCGGCTCGTTCGACGGCACGTGCCAGGCCCGGCCCCAGGCCCTGGGGTCGCTGCCCGCGATGGCCAGCGACTCGGCCACGTCGGGCAGGTAGGTGAAGGTGTGCGGGACGTCCAGCGGCCAGACCGTGCGGATCGTCTTGCGCTCGCGCAGCGGCTTGAGGAAGCGCTCCTCGCCGAAGTATCCCTGGTCGGTGGAGCCGGGGCCGAAGTAGTCGGAGCCGCGCACCTCGACCGTGCGCACCCCGCTCGCCAGCGCGTCGTGCCAGATCTTCGCCCTGACCGCCGCCTTCTCCGAGGAGGGCCGGAGCGGCAGGTCGTCGGTCATCGGCCCGTCGACCGGGCCGTAGACGTAGAGGTTGCCCAGGATGACCAGGACGGAGTCGTTCGCCCGGGCGGCGGCCAGGAACGACTCGGCCATCGGCGGCCAGTCGGTCATCCAGCGGTGGTAGGCGGGGTTCACGCAGTTGTAGACGGCGTCGGCGCCCTTGGCGAGCTCGGTCAGCCTGGCGCTGTCGCTCGCGTCGGCGGCCACGCCGTAAGGACCGCTGCCCGACCTGCTCACCTGCACGACCTCGTGACCCTGGCCGGCCAGCGTGCGGGCCAGGTGCGAGCCGACCTGACCGGCTCCGACGACAAGGTGCTTACCCATGATCAGACCTGCTTCCAGACGAGGCGGAGAATGCCGTTGAGGACCCAGAGGCCGAAGAAGACGGCGGCGGGGGCGGCCGAGGTGGCCAGGTAGAGCAGCACGGCGCCGCCGCCGAACCACACCAGTTCCAGGACGAGGCGCGCCAGGCCGGTCAGGGGGATCTTGGCGCCGTTGGCGGCTCCGAACAGCGCCCACACCGCGATGAACACCCCGGGGGCTCCCAGGCCGGCGACGATGCGCACCAGCCAGCCGGCCTGGAGCGTGAAGCCCCACAGTCCCGCGGCGAACAGCACACCCAGCTCCAGCAGGAACATCAGCAGGAGGTTGGCACCCTTGAAAATCGTCATCATTGCTCCCTTCTGAGAGCAATGCTCTCGCAAAAGAGCAACGAACGTCAAGAGCGGTGCTCTCTTTTCTTCTCACCGCTCTGCTACGGTGTGGACATGAGCGCAGGCCGTACCGCGAGAGAACGAGTCAGAGCCGAGCTGACCAGGGAGATCACCGACATCGCCCGGCGGCACCTGGAAACCGACGGCGCCGGAGGGTTGTCGTTGCGCGCCGTCGCGCGGGAGATGGGCATGGTGTCGAGCGCCATCCACCGCTACTTCCCGACCAAGGACGACCTGCTGACAGCGCTGATCATCGACGCGTACAACGCGGTCGGCCAGGCCGTCGAGGACGCCGACGACGCCGCCCCTAGCGACGACTACGCGGGCCGGTGGCTGGCCATGTGCCGGGCGGTGCGCGGCTGGGCGCTGGCGCACCCGCACGAATACGCGCTGATCCACGGCACCCCGGTGCCCGGCTACCAGGCGCCGCAGGACACCGTCGACCCCGCCGCGCGCGACGGGATCCGCTTCTCGCGCCTGCTGTCGGAGGCCTCGCGGGCCGGCCGGATCCAGGTCCCCCCGCCCACCGACGCCCCCGTCGGCGCCTTCTCCGACGCCGAGAAGCTGCGCGAGACGATCTTCTCCGACGTCGACCCCGAGGTGGCGCTGCGCGGGCTGCACGCCTGGACCTGGCTCTACGGCGCGGTCAGCTTCGAGCTGTTCGGCATGTACAACAACATCGTCGAGAAGCGGGCGGCCACCTTCGAACACGGCGCCCTGTCGATGGCCGCCTACCTCGGGCTCAGTCCTCGCTGACGTCGCCGATGCTCCACCCGCGCCCGATGAGGGTGGCGTAGAGCAGCGCGGCCACGGCCAGGATGCCCGCGGTGACGTACAGGCTGGGCCGGCCGAACACCGGGTCGATGGCGTTGGCGTACAGCACGTAGGCCAGAGCCGCCAGCCCGGCCAGCGGCGCGAGCGGGTACAGCGGCATGCGGTAGGCGCCGCGCGAGGTGCTGCCGTTGCGCCGCCCGGCGATCACCGCCACGCACAGGGCGGCGTAGAGCACCACCAGCGAGGTCCCGGTGACCACGAGCAGGAACTGCAGCGGCACGAAGCAGAAGGCGGCGCTGACCACGCCGGCGGCGATCGTGGCGACCCACGGGGTGCCGAACCGCGGATGCACGCTCGACAGCGCCCGGTTGGCGCCACGGGTCCACGTGGCGTCGCGGGCACTGCTGAAGACCAGGCGCGCGCACAGCAGCATGATGGCCAGCACCGCGTTGACGATGGCCAGCGCGATGCCCAGGCTGACCAGGGTCGTCACCGTCTCGCCGCCGCGCAGGGCCACGAACTCCAGCATCACGTCGCCGCCCAGGTCGGTGGCCGACAGCAGGGCCGCGGTGATCGGGATCAGCTCGGAGGCGACGGTGATGACCAGCGCCCAGAGGATCACCCTGGCGATGTCGCGCCTCGGCTCGTGGGTCTCCTCGCCGAAGTAGACGGCCGAGCCGTACCCGTTGTAGGAGAAGATCGCGACGGCGGTGGCGATGGCGATCATCCCGAACGAGACGGCGGAGCCGTCGGCGGCGACCGGGCTGACGAGCAGGTCGCCGAACGGCCGCGCGAGGTTGGCCAGGCCCAGCCAGGTGACCACGACGAGGGCGAGCATCTCCACGGCCAGGAAGATCCCGGTGACGACGGCGTTGACCTTGATGTCGAGGACGGCCAGCGCCATCGACACCAGCACGGTGACGGCGGCGATCGTCGGGCCGTGCAGTCCCGGCAGCAGCGCACCGAGGTAGATGCCGACGCCCAGGGCGATCACGGCGAGGATGAGCAGCTGGGTGACCAGCACCAGGACGAGCGCCATGAAGCCGGGCAGCCGGCCGAGGGTGCGCCCGATGATGGTGTACTCCCCGCCGGTCAGCGGGTAGGCGGAGGAGAGCTCGGCGTAGACGAAGGCCATGAACACGCCGACCACCGCGGCCAGCACGTAACTCCAGAAGGCGCCGGTGCCCGCCTGGCGGATGACGCCGGGGGCGATGATGAAGACCGACGAGGCGGGGGTGATCGCGGACAGGACGATGAGCAGGGTGCCGAAGGCGCGTAAACCACGTCGCAGGGCCATCGAGAGCCTCCACGTCTAGTTCTTTTAACAAGCATCAAAGAACTCGACGTAGACCCCGTCAATAGCTTTGAATGGTGTTCAGATAACTATGGCCAGACCCAATCGCGCGCACGAACGCCGCGCCCATCTGATCGCCGCCGCCCGGCGCAGCGTGGTCGAGCGCGGCCTGCTCGGGCTGCGCCTGCGCGACGTCTCCGACGCGGCGGGCATGTCCTCCGGCTCGGTGCTCTACTACTTCCCCGGCCTGACCGAACTGCTGCGCGAGGTGCACAGGGAGGCGGTCCAGCGGTTCTGCACCGCGCGCGAGGAGGCCGTGCGGGCCGAGCCCGACCCGGTCGCCCGGCTGCGGGCGATGATCGACAGCGGGCTGCCCGACGATCCGCGCGACGAGCTGTGCATCCTGCTCTACGAACTGGGCGCGATCGCCAGGCGCGATCCCGGGTGCGCCGCCGAGTACATCAGGCTCTACGAAAGGCAGGTGGGCATCTACGTGGCCGTGCTGGAAGCGGGTAGCGCCTCGGGCGCCTTCGTGCTCCGCCAGGATGCGACCATGATCGCGCGCAACCTCGTCGCCCTCGAGGACGGCTACGGCCTGCACGCCACCATGGCCGTGCCGACCGTCTCCCCCGACGAGGCGGCCAGGCAGATCCGCGCGTACGCCTCGACCATGACGGGAGTCGACCTGTGAGGGCACGCGACATCCTCCCCCTGCCCGGGGTGACCGGCCCCGGCAACGCGATCACCGACGTCCCCGGCGTCGAGGTCGGCTACACCACGCTGATCGAGGGCGCCGACGTCAGGACCGGCGTCACCGCGATCCTGCCCAGGTCACGCGCGGACCTCGCGCGGCCCTGCGCGGCCGGCTGGTTCTCGCTCAACGGCAACGGCGAGATGACCGGAACCACCTGGATCAGCGAGACGGGCGCCCTGGCCCTGCCGGTCACGATCACCAACACCCACGCCGTCGGCTCCTGCCACCGCGGAGTGATCGAATGGGTGGCCAGGGAGCGGCCCGAGGGCGCCCACGAATGGTTGCTGCCGGTGGTCGCCGAGACCTGGGACGGCTACCTCAACGACATCAACGGCGACCACGTCAAGCCCGCCCACGCCGTCGCGGCCATCGACGCCGCCCGCCCCGGCCCGGTCGCCGAGGGCTCGGTCGGCGGCGGCACCGGCATGAACTGCTACGGCTTCAAGGCCGGCAGCGGCACGGCCTCGCGCATTGTCAGGCACGGCGACGACTCCTACACGGTCGGCGCGTTCGTCCAGGCGAACTTCGGCTCGCGCCGCGAGCTGACCGTGCTGGGCAGGCACGTGGGCCCCGCCCTGCTCGACGACGACCCCTTCGACTCGGGGGCCGGATCGATCATCGTCGTGCTGGCCACCGACGCGCCGCTGCTGCCCGGGCAGTGCACGGCCCTGGCCAGGCGGGTGCCGCTCGGACTGGCCCGCACGGGGACCAGCGGGTCGCACTTCTCCGGCGACGTCTTCCTCGCGTTCTCCACTGCCAACCCCGGGGCGCTGACCAGTGGGTTTCCGGTCGGCGCCGCGCCGTACGAAAAGATCGTCTTCGTGCCGTGGGGATGGCTCGACCCCTTTTATGAGGCGGTCGTGCAGGCCGTGGAGGAGGCCGTGTTGAACGCTCTGGTGGCCGGTCGGGCCATGGAGGGACGGGCCGGGCACCGCGTGCCCGGCCTGCCGGTGGATCGGTTGCTCAGCGCGATGCGCGGTTGACCGCGGAGATGATCGCCTTGAGCGAGGCGGTGGTGGTGTTGGCGTCGATGCCGACACCCCACAGGACCTGGCCGTCGACCTCGGCCTCCACGTAGGAGGCGGCCTTGGCGTCGGAACCGGCGCTCAGGGCGTGCTCGACGTAGTCGAGGACCCGCGCCTGGATGCCCAGCGAGGCGATGGCGTCGATGAAGGCCGAGATCGGGCCGTTGCCGGCGCCCTCGACCTCGCGGATCTCGCCGTCGAGGCGGATGTCGGCGCTGATCTTGTCCTTCTCGTCGACCGTCGAGGCGTTGCGGTGGGCCATCAGCCCCAGCCTGCCCCAGCGGTTGGCCGGGTTGGGGAGGTACTCGTCGGTGAAGATCTCCCACATCTGCGCCGCGGTGACCTCGCCGCCCTGGTCGTCGGTGCGCTGCTGGACGACCTTGGAGAACTCGATCTGCAGCCGGCGCGGCAGGTCGAGCTGGTGGTCGGCCTTCATGATGTAGGCGACCCCGCCCTTGCCCGACTGGCTGTTGACCCGGATGACGGCCTCGTAGGTGCGGCCGATGTCCTTGGGGTCGACGGGGAGGTACGGCACGGCCCAGGTGTACCGGTCGACCGGGACTCCCGCCGCCTCGGCGTCCTTCTCCAGGTGCTCGAAGCCCTTCTTGATGGCGTCCTGGTGGGAGCCGGAGAAGGCGGTGTAGACCAGCTCGCCGCCCCACGGGTGGCGCGGGTGCACGGGCAGCTGGTTGCAGTATTCGGTGATGCGACGGATCTCGTCGATGTCACTGAAGTCGATCTCGGGGTCGACGCCCTGGGTGAACAGGTTCATGCCCAGGGTCACCAGGCAGACGTTGCCGGTGCGCTCGCCGTTGCCGAACAGGCAGCCCTCGATGCGGTCGGCGCCCGCCTGGTAGCCCAGCTCCGCGGCGGCCACCGCGGTGCCGCGGTCGTTGTGGGGGTGCAGCGACAGGATGATCGAGTCGCGGTGGCGCAGGTTGCGGTGCATCCACTCGATCTGGTCGGCGTAGATGTTGGGCGTGGCCATCTCGACCGTGGCGGGCAGGTTGATGATCACCTTGCGGTCGGGGGTGGGCTGCCAGACCTCGTTGACCGCGTCGCAGACCTCGACGGCGTAGTCGAGCTCGGTGCCGGTGAAGGACTCGGGAGAGTACTGGAAGTACACGTCGACGTCGGAGGCGTCGGCCAGCTTCTTGCAGAGCTTGGCGCCCTCGACGGCGATCGCCGTGATGCCCTCGCGGTCCTGCCCGAAGACCACCCGGCGCTGCAGCGTCGAGGTGGAGTTGTACAGGTGCACGATGGCCTGCCTGGCGCCCTGGATCGACTCGAAGGTGCGCTCGATCAGCTCGGGCCGCGCCTGGGTCAGCACCTGGATGACCACGTCGTCGGGGACGCGCCCCTCTTCGATGATCTTGCGGATGAAGTCGAAGTCGGTCTGCGACGCCGCGGGGAAACCAACCTCGATCTCCTTGTAGCCCATGCGTACCAGCAGCTCGAACATCTGCAGCTTGCGGTGGGAGTCCATCGGGTCGATCAGAGCCTGGTTGCCGTCACGCAGGTCGACCGCGCACCACCGGGGCGCCTTGGTGATCACCTTGTCGGGCCAGGTGCGGTCGGTCAGACGTACCGGCTCGTAGGCCGGGTAACGATGAATGGGCATACCGCTGGGCTGCTGAGAAGTCATCGGTCCTTCTTTCAGGGAAAAAGAACGGCCGACGCGCAGGAGCGGCACCGCGGCGAGGGAGCCGGCCTCTTACAGGCCCCCGCCGCGGCGGCTAAGAAGAAGCAGCCCGCGCAGCATGTCAACGACGCTACCAGACGTCTCGCGGAGCCCCGGACCGTATCTCAGATGCTGAGAAGGCTTGTCACATGGTTGACTGACGCGATGCGACCTTTTGAGCCCGCCGACCTGCCCGCCATGTACGACGTCTACGTCCGCTCCCACCAGGGCTTTTCCGGTCCGCTGCTGAGCGAGAAGATGCTGGGACTCATGGTGGGCGACCCGCCGTCCACGGACGTGCGTGAGGCGTGGGTCACACCCGATCTCTCCGGCTGGTACAGCCTGCGCGCCCCGATGGCCGAGAACCTTCACTTCAGCTCGATCGGCCCGCTGGCGGTCGATCCCGCCCGGCAGCGCGAGGGCATCGGCCGCGCCCTGTTCGAGCACGCGATCGGCCGGGCCAGGGCGCTGGGCCGCACCACCGTGGTCTGGGAGACGCCCGCAGGCCTGCCGGGCGAGAAGTTCTCGGCCGTCATGGGCGGCACCCCCGCGCTGCCGGAGACCAGGAGCGTGCTCGACCTGGCCGGCGCCGACTGGGAGAGCCTGGCCGGGCTGGAGCGGGAGGCCGCCGGGCACGCCTCCGGCTACACCGTCGCCCACCTGCCGTGGCCCGCCCCCGAGGACCTGCTGCCCGCGCTGGTGACGCTGATGGAGGGCATGGACGACATCCCCACCGGCGAGATCGACTTCGCCGCCACCCGCTGGACCCCCGCCCGCTACCAGGAGTTCCAGCAGCGGCTGCACGCCAAGGGCGTGACCTCCTACATCACCACGGCCACCCACACCGCCACCGGCGAACCGGCCGCGTTCACCGTCGTCGTGGTCGACGAGGACCACGGCGGCTGGGCCAAGCAGCAGGACACCGCAGTGCTGCGCGCGCACCGGGGCAAGCGGCTCGGACTGCTGGTCAAGCTGGCCAACGCCCGCTGGATGCACGAGACCGACCCGTCGCTCGACAAGGTCCTCACCTGGAACGCCGACTCCAACGAGCACATGCTGGCCATCAACCACGCCATGGGATTCCGGCCGCTCGACCAGTGGGCTACGTGGCAAGTAGTACTGACAGACAGGTGACGCAGCCCTCGAGCTTCTCGAACTCCGAGATGTCCACCGTGACCGCGGTGAGTCCCCGGCTCCCGAGAAGCTCAGCGGTCCGCGGCGCCGAGGCGGCCATCAGCACCGTGCCGCCGCCCAGCGGCACCACGTGCGCGCCCGGTTCCTCGATCGTCGTGGTGTCCAGGCCCAGCCCGGCCAGGGCTCCAGCGCCCGCACGTAGGCACGGTGCTGCTCGGCGGCCAGGCCCGCGTCGACCGGCTCCCGTTCGAGGTGGGTGACGATGCCCTCGGCGATCCTCGGGCCCGGTTCCCTGACCAGTGCAATACCTGCCATAGAAGGCTTTCTATCACCGCGTCGGTACAGTCAGGATCATGCAGGACAACGAGATTCTGAGCCGGATCAAGCAGCTGGTCTCCGAGGAGCACGAGCTGCGCACCAAGCTGTCGGAGGGCACGCTCGGCTCCGACGAGGAGAACACCCGCGTCAGGGAGCTGGAAGTCGCCCTCGACCAGTGCTGGGACCTGCTGCGCCAGCGTCGCGCCCGCCGCTCGGCCGGAGAGGATCCCGACGCCGCGGGCGTGCGTCCCCCCGGGCAGGTGGAGAACTACCGCCAGTAGGCGCGCTCAGCACAGGCCGAACGGCTCCACCTCCGGCAGATACCGTGCCCACTCGGCCGCGGTGAGGCTGCGGCCCGCGCGGGCGCAGACCTGGCGCGCCACCGTCCGCTCGTCCAGAGGGTGGGCGCGCACCACGCCGTTCGGGGTGGCGCTGTAGAGGGTTCTCCCGTCATGCGCGAACACCAGGCCGCCGCGCTCGACGGGGCCGTAATCCTGCAGGCCTTCGAAGAGGGTGCCGACCGCCTGCCTGGTGGCCACGTCCCACAGCCGGATCCGGTCGCCGATGCCGTACGACACGATCGTCCTGCCGTCGGGCGACCACCGCAGGAAGCGCGGCGGGTCGTCCTGGAAGGAGGGCAGGTCCGCGAGGTGCCTGCCGGTGACCGCGTCCGCGAGCACGATGCGGTCGACGCTGACCGTGGCGATCGTCGCGCCGTCGGGGCTGAGCGCGCCTCGGCCGCCGTCGGGGACGAAGCGGCCGTCTGGCGCGAACAGCACGATCTGCGCGCCGTCCGTCTCGGTGACGATCGTGCTCCGCCCGCCGCGCAGGTCGTGGACCTCGGCGGGCAGCAGCTCGGCGCCGGGAAGGACGACGAGCTTGTCACCAGCCGGGCTGAAGGCCAGGTCGGTGACGAGGGTCGCCTTCGGCGAGCGCACCGCGAGGGTGGACAGCAGCCTGCCCGACGGCACCTCGTACAGCCGCACCTGCGCGCCCTCGCCCCCCGACGTGCCGAGGGCCAGCCGCCCGCCCGCCGGGTCGAACGCGATGGCGCCCTGCTGTTCCGGGTCGCCGACGGTCACGGTGGAGCCGACCTGGCGCCCGTTCTCCCAGAACCGCAGCCGCCTGTCGACGTAGGTGGCCAGCGTGCGCCCGCCCGGCGACAGGACGGCAACGCCCGGCGTCTCGCCCGACATCACCAGCGGCTCGTCAACCAGCGACCGCAGATCGAGCGTGCGGACCGTGCCGTCGCCGCCGTCGAGCCTCAGCACCTGGTCGGCCAGGTCGAAGCGGGCCGCCGCCAGCGTGGGCAGGCGGGTCTCCAGCAGGCGTGCGCCGTCGGCCTGCCGCTGCACCACGAGGTGGCCGTCGAGGCCCCAGTGCGCCAGCAACCGGTCGCCGGGGCCGAAGGCGAGCGAGCGGGCCGCCCCGCCCGGCACGAACGCCGTGCGGAGGTCGCCCGTGGTGAGATCGACCGTCGCCACGTCGCGGTCTCCCGAGTTCAGGGCGGCCTCGACGTAGACGAGATGCCGCCCGTCGCGGCTGAGGGCCACGTCGTCCACGGAGAATCTCGTCGCGCCCGCGGGGAGCGCCAGCGGCCTGCCCGACTTCAGGTCGACGACCTCGATCCTGGCGGCCTTCCCTGACCACCGCACCCCGATCCGGCCGTCGGCGCTCACCGCCTGGTAGCCCGGCCTGACCCGCTTTCCCTCCGGGACGCTCCACCAGCGGTGGCGGTCATGGCCGTCGGGCACGTCCAGCAGCCTCCCGGCCGGGTCGAACTCCAGGCGGTAGACCGACTCGGAACCGCCCGTGGCGAAACGAGGACCGGCGGTCCCGGTCCGCGTGTCCCACAACCGCACGCCCCGGTCGTCCTGGAGCGCGATCGTGCTGCCGTCGGGGCTGATCGCGGCCCGCACGACGCCGGATCCGACCCCGATGAGCTCGCCCGCCTGCCGGTGGGTGCGCACATCCCAGATCCGGGCGCGGCCGCCGTGCACGGCGACCATGAGCCTGCCGTCGAGGTTCGTGGCGTACACCGCCCCCGGCTCGGCGCCCGGGTCGCTGAAGAAGTCGGTGAACCGCTGCGCCAGCGAGCCGTACAACGCTCCCCTGGGCTCGGGCAGGCCGGGGGCCAGCCTCCACGAGGCGACGCCCAGCAACATCGCCACCTCGGGTTCGCGCTCGCGCAGGTCGGCGGCGCGCTGGGCGAGCGACTTGGCCAGCGCGTCGTCACGCTGGCGGTCGACGGTGGCCCTGCGCGACTCGGCCAGCCAGACCGCGCCGAGCGCCGCCAGCAGCAGGACGGCGAGCGTGGCCGCCAGCGCGCCCCGCCTGCGCGACTGGCGCCGGATCTGGCGCGCGCCCGCCTCCAGGAACTCGCGCTCCACGCCCCGCAGGGTCAGATCGCGCCGTTCCGTGGCGGCCCAGCGCATCGTGCGGTCCAGGCTGGAGCCGTGCAGCAGGTCGCCCGGCTTGCGGCCGTGACGGTCCCAGTCGCGCGCCGCCGCGGCCAGGCTCCGGTGGACGGGCAGGCCCTCGCGGTTGTCGGCCACCCACTGACGCATCCTCGGCCAGGCTTGGACCAGGGCGGGCTGGGCCAGGGCGAAGGCCGATCCGGTGGCGTGCACGAGCCCCGCGGCGGCGTACAGCTCCACCAGCGTGCCGTGCCCGGCCAGCTCGTCGGCGTGCGCCTCGCGGTCGACCAGCCGCAGGAACACCTCGGCCGCCGAGGCGCGCTCGCCCTCGTCGAGCTGCTCGAACAACTCCTCGGCGATCTCGCCCAGGTCCGGCGAGGCGGGCCCGGCCAGCGTCGCCGCCGCCCTCCCACCCTCGGCCAGCAACTCGGCGTGCTTGCCGCCCTGGGCGCTCATGCCGTTCCCGGCGCTCGCGGCGCTCGTGCCGTTCCCGGCGCTCGTGCCGTTCCCTGCGGTTTCGCCGACCAGGGCCAGCAGCAGTTCGGCCGCGGCTGGCCGGTCTCCGGGGTCGCGGGCCAGCGCCCGCCCCACCAGCCCGCGTAAAGCCCCGTCCACGCACTCCAGCGACGGCGTGAACTCCAGCGCCCCCAGCGCCCCGTCGATCGCGTCCTCGCCGGTCGCGGCGAACAGGACGACCAGCCCCCACGCCCAGACGTCCGCCGCCGCCGTCGCGGAACGACCCGCGAGCACCTCGGGCGCCATGTACGACGGCGTCCCGAGCAACGGGCCGCTCGTGGTCGGCCCCGCCTCCCGCGCCACCCCGAAGTCGATCACCCGGGGCCCGTCGGGACCCAGGATGATGTTGTCGGGCTTCAGGTCCCGGTGCACGATCCCCGCCCCGTGGATCGCCGTCAGCGCGGTCGCCACGCCGATCGCCAGCCGGTGCGGCCCCTCCCCCTCCAGCCGGCCCACCTCGCGCAGGCTCAGGCCAGGCACGAACTCGCTGACGATGTACGGCACCGCCTCGTCGACCTCGATGACGCGTGCCGTGCAGAAGGCCGCCACCCGCCGGGCCGCCGCGGCCTCCCTGCCCAGCGCGGCACGGTCTGCCGCCCTGGGCACCTTGATGGCGACCCGTTCCCCCGCCTCGCCGTAGGCCTCGTAGACCACCCCCTGACCACCCGCGCCCAGCCGTCCGGCAAGCGTGTAACGACCCAGACACCGAGGGTCAGAAGCAGTCAGAGGAGTCATTCACCTAGTCAGCCACATACGTGATGTGGTCGACGTAGTAACCGCGGATCTTGCTGCCACGCACGTGCATGTTGGCCGCGCCGCCCTCGTAGTACCAGTGGCAGATGTAGCCCTTGGGCTCCTTCTCGCACCCCATGAACTGGTGGATCTGGTCGCCGGGCTGGTACTTGGCCTTGAACTGCTGCGTGATGGCCTTGAAGGACGCCACCTCCATGGCCGCGTTCTTGTCGTTGGCCAGATAGGCCTTGTAGAGCCACTTGGCGGCGTGCGACGGCTTGGTCAGATGGCGCGAGGTGTAGACCTTGACCACCTTCGAGCCCGAGACGATCATCCGGATGCCGTTGAGCGCACCGGGCACGGTCACGCTGGTGTGGGCGAAGTCGCAGACCTTGCCATAACACTTCGGGCCCACGTCAGGCGTGCGATACGGGTAGGCGAACAGGGTCTTCACGGCCGACGGCGAGCCGTACTTGTGCGCCTTGGCCTCGTCGCCGGCCACCCACGCCTTGAACAGCTTGCCGGACACGGTGACCGGCTTGGGTGCGGCGGCCTGCGCGGCCGCGGGCTGAAGCAGAAGGGCGGCCGTGGCCGCAGTGGCCGCCGCGCCGAGCAGGAGTCTCTTCGTCATGAGGCGAAGGTAGGCGGCGGCTCTTGCACGGCGATTGCACTCCTCAAGCACCCAGCTTGAAAGGCCCGCGGGTATGCGATCCTTGGGACTTGTGGACTTCCTGATCATGGGCAGGCTGGAGGTGCGCGACGGCGACGTCGACCGCACCCCGACGGCGCCCAAACATCGGGACCTGCTGACCATGTTCGTCCTCAACGCCCGGCGGCCGCTGAACGTGGAACAACTGCGCCGCCTGCTGTGGCCGCGCGAGGACGGCGAGCGCTCCGACTCCCTGGTGCGCGGCTACATCGGCCAGCTGCGCCGGCTGCTCGGCAAGGACGTGATCACCACCGTCTCCGGCACCTACACCCTGGCCATCAGGGAGGAGCAACTCGACGCCGACCGCTTCCGCCGCCTGGTCGAACGCGGCGACCACGCCCAGGCTCTCGCGTTGTGGCGGGGCCCAGCACTCGAAGACGTCGACCCCGGCGGCGAGCGATGGACGCAGACCAGGCGGCTGCGCGAGGAACTCGAGGAGCTGCGGCTGCTGGCCCTGGAGCGGCGCATCGAGGCCGAGCTCAACGCCAGCCGCCACCGCGAGTCCCTGTCCGAGCTGCGCGGGCTGGTCGGGGAGTACCCCCTGTGGCAGCGCTTTCGCGGGCTGCACATGCTGGCTCTCTACCGCAGCGGGCGCCGCGCCGAGGCGCTCGACGCCTACACCCGCTTACGCGACGGGCTCGACGCCGAACACGCCATCGAGCCCGACTCCGAGCTGCAGCTGCTGCACTACCGGATGCTGCACGACGACGTCTCGCTCCACGTCGCCGCCGGACCTCCGCTCCTGCTGCCGCGCGACGTGGCCCACTTCACCGGGCGCGAGGAGCTCGTCGACCGCGTGATCGGGGAACAGGTCGTCGTCCACGGGCCCGCCGGGGTGGGCAAGTCGGCCCTGGCCGTGCACGCGGCCTGGCGCGCCAGGGAACGCTTCCCCGACGGGATCCTCTACGCCGACCTGCGCACCGGCGGCACGGCCTCGGTGCTCGAGGACTTCCTGCGCTGGCTGGGCTGCCCGGCGCGCGCCGTCCCCGCCGACGTGGCGCGGCGCGAGCAGGTGCTGCGGACGTACGCGGCCAACCGGCGGGTGCTGGTGGTGCTCGACAACGCCACCTCGGAGGCGGAGGTACGGCCGCTGCTCACGGCCGCGCCCACCGTCGTCACCAGCCGCTCGACGCTCGCGGGGCTGACGGAGGCCAGGCGCGTGGCGGTCGGCCTCCTCGACCCCGCAGACTCGGCCACCCTCCTCACCGCCCTCGCCACCAACGCCCCCAGCCCGCCCGTAAGGACGCGAACAGCAGGCGGACCCACCGAAGCGGTCGCCGGCCCCTCGGCCCCGGGCGACGGGGGCTCGGGGGCGGCGCTCGGCCGGCTGGTCGACTACTGCGGCGGGTTGCCGCTCGCGCTGCGCATCGCCGGTTCGCGGCTGGCCGCGCGCCCCGACTGGAGCCCCGCCTACCTGGCCGGCCTGCTCGACGACGAGCGCCTGCGCCTCGACCGCCTGCACGCCGGCGACCTGACCGTGCGCAGCGTGCTCGCCCTCGGCTACGACGGCCTGCCCGAGCCCGCCCAGCGGGCCCTGTGCCGCCTGGGCGCGCTCTCGGCGCCCGACTTCGGCGAGTGGCTCGTCGGAAGCTCGGCCGACGCCCTCGTCGACGCGGGCCTGCTCGACCCGCACGGCATCGACGCCGCCGGCCAGCTGCGATACCGCCTGCACAGCCTGACGAGGTTGTTCGCCCGCGAGCGCCTGGGCGAGCGCGACGTGCTGCGCGAGCTGAGCGACCAGGTCATGGCCAGGGTGCGCCTGTCGCGCTTCACCATCGTCTCCGGCGATCCCGCCGCCCTGCACGCCACCCGCGACATCCGCCAGTCGGTCGAGTGGCTGACGGCCGAGCGCGGCTTCCTGGTCGCCCTGGTCGGCGACCTGAGCAGGGCGGGCCTGCACGACGCCTGCCGCCGCCTGGCCCACCTGCTCACGCCCTTCCTGCAGCGGCACCGCCTCCTCGAAGACTGGCGCGCCGTCGCCCAGGTCGCCGTCGAGTCGGCCCGGCTGGCGGGTAAGGGCGAGGCGCAGGCACTCCGCGACCTGGCCGACCTGCACGCGGCCGAGGGCCGGTGGCAGCAGGCGCACGACACGCTACGGCTCAGCCTGGGCCTGGCCCTGCGCGCGGGCATCGACACCGCGCCCGTGTGGCGGCGGCTGGGCCGGGTCCAGCTGGAGCAGGGCAGGCTCGACGAGGCGCACCGGACCCTCACTCGCTGCCTGACCTCGGACGGCGACCCGCGCGACCACGCGAGCACCCTCCACACGCTCGGCGTGACCGCCCACCGGGCAGCCCACCGCGAAGAGGCCGAGGCACGCCGCGCCGAGGCACACGGCGGGCGGGATAAGGCCGAGGGACGCCGCGCGGAGGCACACGGCCGACGGCACGAGGGCGAGCTCCGCCGCGCCCAGGCACTGGGCCGACGGGACGAGACCGAGGGGTTCCGCGCGGAGGTGCGAGGTCTGCGGGATGAGGCCGGGGAGCGTCGTGCGCAGGCACGTGCCCGGCTCGACGAGGCGGCTGGGCGGCTCACCGAGGCGCGGGCACGGTTCGCCGACCTGGGCGAGCGTCACCAGCAGGCCGACACGTTGCTGGAGTTGGCGGCGGTACGGCTGGGCCAGGGGGAGGTGGCGCTGGCCCGCCAGGCAGCGCAGGAGGCGCGCGGCCTGGCGATCCGGCTGGGTGACCGGTTGCTCGGCGCGCACGCTCTGCTCGTCCTGGCCGAGGTAAACCGCGGCGAGGGCGACGCGGAACGGGCTCGCGAGCTGGCCGAGGAGGCGCGCCGGGAACTCGCGGCGCTCCCGACCTGACCCGCCGCGCCCGGCCGCGCGGACGGCAGACGGGCGGAGGCGGCGGAGGCGGCAAAGCGGCGGCACAGGCCCGGCCGGCGTGCGCCCGGGCCCGCGAGCGGCCGCGCCTCAGACGGCCAGGAGGTGCTGGACCTCCGCGCCGCGTAGTTCGCGGGCCTCGCCCTCGCGTACGACGCGGCCGGCGTCGAGGATGACAAACCGGTCGGCCAGCCGCAGTGCGATGTCCACGTACTGCTCCACCAGCAGCACCGACAGCCCCGACCCGTGCAGCCGTTCGATGGCCTCCTCGATCTCGATGATGATCGACGGCTGGATGCCCTCGGTCGGCTCGTCCAGGATGAGCATCCTCGGCCGGGTGACCAGTGCACGCGCGATGGCGAGCTGCTGCTGCTGGCCGCCGGACAGGTAGCCTGCCTGCCGTTTGAGCAGCGGCCTGAGCGCCGGGAAGACGTCGAGCGCCTCGTCGAGGGCCGACGGCGAGCCCTTCGACGCCTCCAGGGTCACCTGCAGGTTCCCCAGGACCGACAGTTGCGGGAAGGTGTCGTGCCCCTGGGGCACGTAGGCGATGCCGAGCCGTACCCTCTCGTGCGGTTTGAGGCGGGTGATGTCGCGCCCGTCGAAGGTGACGGTGCCGGAGGTGACCGGCAGGACGCCCATCACGGTGTCGAGGAGGGTGGTCTTGCCGACGCCGTTGCGTCCCATGACGCAGACGAGCTCGCCGGGTTCGACCGTCAGCGAGACTCCGAACAGCACGCGAGCCCTGCCGTACCCCGACTCAAGATCCTGTACCGACAGCATCACTGGCCCTCCTCCCGAGGTAGACCTCCTGGACGCGTGGGTCGGCCCGCACCTGGTCGACCGACCCCTCCGTGAGCACCGTGCCCTCGTGGAGCACGGTGACCTGCGAGGCGTAGCGTCGCAGGAACTCCATGTCGTGCTCCACGACGATGACGGTGTGGTCCCTGGCGATGCCGGTGAGCAGTTCGCCGGTGCGTTCGCGCTCTTCGCGCGACATGCCGGCGACCGGCTCGTCCAGCAACAACATCCGGGGCCTCTGGGCCAGCAGCATGCCGATCTCGAGCCACTGGCGCTGGCCGTGGGAGAGAACGCCGGCCGAACGTTCGGCGAGTTCTTCGAGGCCGGTCCTGGACAGGGCCTCCTCGACGGCCTCGGTGACGCCCTTGCGCTGTTTCATCAGGCTCCACAGCGGCTTGCGAAAGCTGGCGGCCAGGTCGAGGTTCTCCAGGACGGTGAGTTCCTCGAAGACCACGGCGGTCTGGAAGGTGCGGCCGACGCCGAGCCTGACGATGTGGTGTTCCTTGCGGCCGACGAGGTTGTGGCCGTCGAAGGTGACCGTGCCGGAGGTGGGCCTGGTCAGGCCGGTGATGACGTCGATGAGTGTGGTCTTGCCGGCGCCGTTGGGCCCGATGAGGAAGCGCAGCTCCCCTTCGGCGACGGTGAGATCGACGCCGCCGAGGGCCTTGAAGCCGTCGAAGTCGACCTGGATGTCACGCAGTTCGAGCACGCTTGATCACCCCCATGATCCCCTTCGGGGCGAGGGTCATCACCAGGATGAACAGCGCCCCTTGCAGGTAGAGCCAGCCGTCGGCGAACTGCTCGCTGAAGGCGGTCTTGGCGTATCCCATGACGACCGCGCCCAGGACGGCTCCGGCGAGCGCGTACCGCCCGCCCACGGCGACGGCGACGACCAGTTCGAGCGACGGGACGACGCCGAGCAGGGCGGGCGAGATGATCCCGACGACGGGCACGAACAGCGCTCCTGCCAGGCCAGCCATGCCCGCCGAGATCGCGAAGGTGACGGTCTTGACGGTGGCCGGGTCGTAGCCGAGGAAGCGCACCCGGTCCTCGCCGTCGCGCACCGCCACCAGCAGCCTGCCGTACCTGCTCTTGACCAGTTGCCGCGCGCCCAGGTAGAGCAGGGCGAGCACGACGGCGACCACGAAGTAGAGCCCGCGCTGCGTGGAGTCCTCGGCCAGGTCCCAGGCGAACAGGTCGTAGAAGTTGGTCATGCCGTTGGTGCCGCCGGTCAGGCCCTGCTGGCCGACGAGCAGGATGACCAGGGCGGCGGCCAGTGCCTGGGTGAGGATGGCGAAGTAGGCGCCGCGTACCCGCTGGCGGAAGACCAGCAGGCCGAGCAGGGTGGCCAGGAGCATGGGCCCGAGGATCGCCGTCGCGAGGGCGAAGACGGGGTTGGCGAAGGGCGCCCACAGGGCGGGTAGTTTCTCCACGCCGCTCCAGACCATGAAGTCGGGCAGGCCGCCTTCCTGGAGTTTGAGGTACATGGCCATCGAGTAGCCGCCCAGGCCGAAGAAGACGCCCTGGCCGAGGGTGAGCATGCCGCCTTGGCCCCAGGCCAGGCCGATGCCGAGGGCGACGATGGCGAAGCAGAGGTATTTGGCCAGCAGGTTGAGCCGGAAGGCGTCCATGAGGAACGGCGCGGCGACGACCAGCAGGCCGACGATGATCGGATAGATCGCCTTTTTCATGACAGGGCTCGCGATCTGACGGTGAACAGGCCCTGCGGCCGGAACTGCAGGAACGCGATGACGGCGGCGAACACGATGACCTTGGCCAGGCTCGCGTCCGACCAGAACTCGGCGTAGGAGTTGAGCAGCCCGAGCCCCGCCGCCGCCAGGACCGCGCCTCGCAGCTGGCCGAGCCCGCCCGCGACCACGACGAGGAAGGCGTCGACGATGTAGTAGGTGCCCAGCGAGGGCCCGACCGGTCCGACGAGCGTGAGCGCCACCCCGGCGATGCCCGCCAGCCCGGAGCCGATGAAGAAGGTCAGCATGTCGACGCGGCCGGTGTCGATGCCGCTGGTGGCCGCGAGCCTTCTGTTCTGCATGACGGCGCGCATGCGGCGGCCGTGCTTGGTCCTGACCAGGTAGAGCCAGACGCCCACGACGCTGGCGATGGCCAGCCCCATGATGAACAGGCGGTTGTACGGCAGGATGCCGATGCCGCCGGCGAGCCAGTCGGGCGCCTTTACCTGCACGTTCGGGGCGCCGAACAGGTCGCGGGCGAGCTGCTGCAGCACCAGGCTGACGCCCCAGGTGAGCAGCAGCGTGTCGAGCGGCCTGCCGTAGAAGTGCCGGATGGCCAGCCGCTCCAGGACCAGGCCCATCGCCCCTGCCACGAGGAAGGCGGCGAAGAGCGAGGGCACGAAGAGACCGGGCAGGAGGAAGGCGGTGTAGGCACCCGCCATGATGAACTCGCCGTGCGCCATGTTGATGACGCCCATCTGCCCGAAGGTGAAGGTCAGGCCCAGGGCGATGAGCAGGAGCACGGCGCCGATCGACAGGCCGATCGGCAGCTGGTTGACGAAGGCTTCCAAGGCCGTCCTTTCAGCTAGGTCGGTCCGGGCCGCCGTCTCGTCGGCGGCCCGGCGCGCCCGGTCAGCCCGGTCAGCCCGCGGTCAGGCCGCCGGCCCAGGGGTAACCCTTGAGGTAGGGGTCGGGCTTGATGGGCTGGCCGGAGTTCCAGACCTCCTTGATCAGCCCGTCGGTCTGGATGATCCCGATGCGGGCGGTCTTGTACATGTGCTGGTTCTCGCCGTCGATGGTCACCAGGCCCTCGGGGCGCTCGAGCGCGATGCCGCCCGCGGCCTTCTTGACGGCCTCGACCTCGGTGGTGCCGGCCTTCTTGACCGCCTCGGCCCACAGGTAGACGGCGTTGTAGCCGGCCTCCATCGGGTCGCTGGTCACCTTCTGCGCGCCGTACTTGGCCTTGAACGCGGCGACGAACTTCTCGTTGGCGGGGGTCGCGGTGGTCTGGTAGTAGTTCCACGCCACCGGGTGGCCGGCGATGTTGTCGACGCCGATGCCGGTGACCTCCTCCTCGGCGACGCTCACCGACAGGACCGGCATCGCCTCCGCGGTCAGGCCCGCGCTCTTGAACTGCTTGAAGAAGGCCACGTTGCTGTCGCCGTTCAGGGTGTTGAAGACGGCGTCGGGCTTGGCCTGGGCGACCTTGTTGACGAGCGTGGAGTATTCGGTGTGGCCCAGAGGGGTGTACTCCTCGCCGAGTACCTCCATGCCGTTGGCCGTGGCGTACGCCTTGATGATCTTGTTGGCGGTGCGCGGGAAGACGTAGTCGCTGCCCACCAGGAAGATCTTCTTCTTGCCCTGCTCCTTGAGGTAGTCGAGGCCGGGGATGATCTGCTGGTTGGTGGTCGCGCCGGTGTAGAAGATGTACGGCGAGGCCTCCAGCCCCTCGTACTGCACCGGGTACCACAGCAGCGCCTTGTTGCGCTCGAAGACCGGGAGCATGGCCTTGCGGCTGGCGCTGGTCCAGCCACCGAAGACGGTGGCGACCTTGTCCTGGCGGATGAGCTTGGTGGCCTTCTCGGCGAAGGTGGGCCAGTCGGAGGCGCCGTCCTCCACCACGGGCACGAGCTTCTTGCCCAGCACGCCGCCCGCGGCGTTGATCTCCTCGATGGCCAGCAGCTCGGCGTCGCGCACGGTGACCTCGCTGATGGCCATCGTCCCGCTGAGGGAGTGCAGGATGCCGACCTTGATGTCACCGCTCTCGGCGGAGCCGGCGGATCCGCATCCCGCGGCGGCGACCATCAGGGCTGTCGCCAACAGGGCATTGGACAGTCGCATTGGTATACCCCTCTCGTTTCGCAAGCAGCGTGAACGGCGGGGATTTCGCCTGAAGATCGCGAGAGTTAATTGCGGATTGCCCGGACTTCACCGCTCGTTCATGACACGAGGACAATCCGGGGAAACCGGCGCGACATCCGTCGGCAACACCGTCGAAATGCCCCGTCCCTAGGGTCCGGGCATGCGGCTTACCCCTCACGAGCAGGAGCGCCTGCTCATCCACGTCGCCGCCGGGGTCGCACGCGAGCGCCGGGCCAGAGGCCTCCAGCTCAACTACCCGGAGGCCACCGCGATCATCGCGTCCTTCCTGATGGAGGGCGCCCGGGACGGCCGCACCGTGGCCGAGCTCATGCAGTCGGGCCGCGAGGTGCTCGCCCGTGACGACGTCATGGAGGGGGTGCCGGAGATGCTGGAGTCGGTCCAGATCGAGGCCACCTTCCCCGACGGCACCAAGCTCGTCACCGTCCACCGGCCGATCCCATGATCCCCGGCGAGTACGTCGTGCCCGGCGAGGCCGTCGAGCTGAACCCCGGCCGCCCGCGCGTCACGCTGCGCGTCGTCAACACCGCCGACCGCCCGATCCAGGTCGGCTCCCACTACCACTTCGCCGCCGTCAACCCCGGCCTGTCCTTCGACCGCAAGGCCGCCTGGGGTCACCGGCTCGACGTCCCCGCCGGTACGGCGGTGCGCTTCGAGCCCGGCGTGGAGCGCGACGTCACCCTGGTGCCGCTGGCCGGCAACCGGATCGTGCCAGGACTGCGCCCCGAGTGGGCCGGCCCGCTCGACCGAGGAGCACCCGATGCCTGAGATCTCCCGCGCGCGCTACGCCGCCCTCTACGGCCCCACCGTGGGCGACAGGATCCGCCTGGCCGACACCGATCTGTTCATCGAGGTCACCGAGGACCGCTCCATGGGCCCGGCAGGCGCCGGCGACGAGGTCGTCTTCGGCGGCGGCAAGGTGATCCGCGAGTCGATGGGCCAGGCCCGCACCACCCGCGCGGAGGGCGCTCCCGACCTGGTCATCACGGGCGCGGTCATCCTCGACCACTGGGGCGTGATCAAGGCCGACGTCGCCGTGACCGACGGCCGGATCACCGCCGTCGGCAAGGCCGGCAACCCCGACACCATGGACGGCGTCGACATCGTCATCGGCCCGTCGACCGAGATCCTCGGCGGCAACGGCAAGATCCTCACCGCGGGCGGCATCGACTCGCACGTGCACCTGATCTGCCCGCAGGTCCTCGACACCGCGATCGCCTCCGGCATCACCACGATCATCGGCGGCGGCACGGGGCCGGTCGACGGCACCAAGGCCACCACCGTCACCCCGTCGTGGTACCTGGGCCGCATGCTGGAGTCGCTCGACGCCTTCCCGCTCAACTTCGCCCTGCTCGGCAAGGGCAACACGGTCAGCTCCGAGGGCCTGCTGGAGCAACTGCGCGCCGGCGCCTCCGGCTTCAAGCTGCACGAGGACTGGGGCACCACCCCGGCCGCCATCGACGCCTGCCTGGCCGTCGCCGACGCCACCGGCGTGCAGGTCACCATCCACACCGACACGCTCAACGAGGCCGGATTCGTCGAGTCGACGCTCAAGGCCATCGGCGACCGGATGATCCACGCCTACCACACCGAGGGCGCCGGAGGCGGGCACGCTCCCGACATCATCCGGGTGGCCTCCTACGGCAACATCCTGCCGTCGTCGACGAACCCGACCCGCCCGCACACCGTCAACACGCTCGACGAGCACCTCGACATGCTGATGGTCTGCCACCACCTCAACCCCTCGATCCCCGAGGACCTGGCCTTCGCCGAGTCGCGCATCAGGCCCTCGACCATGGCCGCCGAGGACGTGCTCCACGACCTGGGCGCGATCTCCATGATCGGCTCCGACTCCCAGGCCATGGGACGCGTCGGCGAGACGATCATCCGCACCTGGCAGACCGCCCACGTCATGGAGCGGCGTTTCGGCCGGGTGGCCGACAACCTGCGGGCCCGCCGCTTCGTCGCCAAGTACACGATCTGCCCGGCGATCGCCCACGGCCTGGAGGCCGAGGTCGGCTCGGTCGAGCAGGGCAAGCTGGCCGACCTGGTGCTCTGGGACCCGGCCTTCTTCGGGGTCAAGCCCGACCTCGTGCTCAAGGGCGGCGTGGTGGCCTGGGCCCAGATGGGCGACGCCAACGCCTCCATCCCGACGCCTCAGCCGGTCCTGCCCCGGCCGATGTTCGGCGCGTTCGGGGTCACGCCCGCGGCCACCTCGCTGCACTTCGTCGCGCCGCTCGCGCTGGAGTCGGGCCTGGCCGACCGGCTCGCCGTGCGCCGCCGCCTGGCGCCCGTGGCCGACGTACGGCGGCGCGGCAAGGCCACCATGCCGCTCAACGACGCCATGCCCAGGATCGAGGTCGCCCCCGACACGTTCGAGGTGCGCATCGACGGCGAACTCGTCGAGCCCTCGCCCGCCACGGTGCTGCCCCTGGCCCAGCGCTACTTCCTGTTCTGATGACGCCCGGCCTTCTCCTGCTCACCGACTCCCGCCTGCCGGCCGGCTCCCACGCCCACTCCGGCGGCATGGAGCAAGCCGTCAAGGAGCGCCTGGTCCACGACCTGGCCAGTCTGGAGGCGTTCCTCGCCGGGCGGCTCAGGACGGCGGGCGCGATCGCCGCGGGCTTCGCCGCTCAGGCGTGCGCCGGGCACGACCCGGTCGAGCTCGACGCCGAACTCGACGCCAGGACGGCCGCCCCCGCCCAGCGGGAGGCGGCCAGGACCCAGGGGCGGCTGCTGCTGCGGGTGGCCAGGCGCATCTGGCCCTCCCCCTCCCTGGAGGAACTGGCCGGCCTGCTCCCCAGCCCCCACCACCCGATCGCCCTGGGCGTGACGGCCGCCGTGGTGGGCGCCACCCCGTCAGAGGCCGGCGCCGCGGCCGCCTACCACGCGGTCACCGGCCCGGCCACGGCCGCGGTGCGGCTGCTCGGCCTCGACCCGGTGGCGGTCCACCGGGTCCTGGCCACCCTCGACTTCCCCTCACCCGACGGGCTGCCCGCCGCCTCGGCCCCGCTGCTCGACCTGCTCGCCGAGCGGCACCGCCGCAGCCCCGTCCGGCTGTTCGTCTCCTGAAAGGACTCCACCATGGGCGCAGTACACGACGACGTCCACCACGCTCCCGACGGCCACGGCCGGGCCCTGCGCCTGGGCATCGGCGGGCCGGTCGGGAGCGGCAAGACCGCCCTGACCGCGGCGTTGTGCCGCGCCCTGGGCGGCTCGCTGCGGCTGGGCGTGGTCACCAACGACATCTACACCACCGAGGACGCCGACTTCCTGCGCAGGGCCGGGGTGCTCGACCCGGAGCGCATCCTGGCCGTCGAGACCGGCTGCTGCCCGCACACCGCCATCCGCGACGACATCGCGGCCAACGTGGACGCCGTGGAGACCCTGGAGGAGCGCTTCGGGCCGCTCGACCTGGTGATCGTCGAGAGCGGCGGCGACAACCTGACCGCCACTTTCAGCCGGGGCCTGGTCGACCGGCAGATCTTCGTGCTCGACGTGTCGGGCGGCGACAAGGTGCCGCGCAAGGGCGGACCCGGCGTCACCTCCGCCGACCTGCTGGTGGTCAACAAGACGGACCTGGCGCCGATGGTCGGCGCCGACCTGGGTGTCATGGACCGCGACGCGGCCGCCGTACGGCAGGGCAAGCCGGTGTTGTTCACCTCGGTCAGGACCGAGGGGGCGGCCGAGGTGGCCGCGTGGGTCACCGCGCAGCTCCACGAGTGGTCCCACGAGCACGGGCACGACCACGAACACGAGCACCCGGTGCACGCGTGAGCATGGCCGCGGTCGCGGCGCGGCGGGCGATGCGGGCGCGGGCGCAGATCGCCACGACACTCTCCGCGGGCCGGACCGCCCTCACCGTCCTGCGCTCCAGCCCGCCGCTCACCCTGCGCCAGACCGGCCCGGTCACCGTCCACCTGGTCTCCACCGCGGCGGGACCGCTCGGGGGCGACGAGCTCGAACTCGACGTGCGCGTGGCCCCCGGCACGACGCTGGAGGTCGGCTCGATCGCCTCCACGCTGGTCCTGCCGGGCGACGGCCCGTCGTCCATGACGGTCACGGCGCACGTCGGCGCCGGCGCGTCGCTGCGCTTCGCCCCGGAACCGACCGTCCTGGCCGACGGCTGCGACCACCGCATGGCCGTACGGCTGTCGCTGGAGGGCGACGCGCGCGTGTGGTGGCGCGAGGAGATCGTCATGGGCAGGTACGGCGAGGCGGGCGGGCGGTGCGTCACCCGCTTCGACGCCACGGTGGACGGCCGTCCGCTGCTCAGGCAGGAGCTGGACCTCGGCATGGGCCCCTCCTCCCCCGCCGTGCTGGGCGGCGCCCGCTGCGTGGGCAGTGTGCTGACGACGCAGGCGTGCGAGGGGGCGGTGGCCGACGGCGTGGCCGTGATGCCGCTGGCCGGGCCGGGAACGCTGGTCCAGGCCCTGGCCGCCGACGCGGTCGAGTTGCGCGAGCGCCTCGACTGGGGCGCCGCCCAGGTGCGGGCGCCACGGTGTCATGCCCTGGCTGCCGGGCCACGGGCGACCTAGGGTGGGGTCATGGCCTTGCTCGTCGTCGTCGCGGGTGTGGTGCTCGTCTACTGCTCCACCCTGCCGTGGGTGGCCATCGAGGCGGGCACGACCATCATCAGTGGTTCCTTCGCCCAGGAGCGCGCCCTGGAGAACCCCCTCGGGCTGCTCGTCCTGATCTGCGGCATCATCGTGATCGCCCTGGGCGCCACCGGCGCCTACGCGGGCCGCCGCCTGCTCACGGGCCTCGCGGCCGTGCCGGCGCTGGCGGCCGCGGTGCTGGTCGTGCTCTACCTGGTGCAGGCCACCGGCGCGGTCGACCTGCGGCTGGGCAACTGGCTGACGGTCGGCACGGTGATCCAGCCCGGCTGCTACGCCGCGCTGGGCGGCGCGCTGGTCGCGACGCTCTGCGCCGTGCTGGCGATCAGTCGTAGAAACCGAGCCGGCGCAGCTGCTTCGGGTCGCGCTGCCAGTCCTTCGCCACGCTGATGCGCAGGTCGAGGTAGACGCGGGTGCCGAGCAGCGCCTCGATCTGCTTGCGCGCCGTGGTGCCGACCTCGCGCAGCCGCTCGCCCTTGCGGCCGATCACGATCGCCTTCTGCGAGGGCCGCTCGACGAACATGTGGGCGTAGATGTCGAGCAGGTCGTCGCGTCCCTCGCGGGGCAGCATCTCGTCGACCACCACCGCGATGGAGTGCGGCAGCTCGTCGCGCACGCCCTCCAGCGCGGCCTCCCTGATCAGCTCGCCGACCAGGACCTGCTCGGGCTCGTCGGTGAGCTGACCGTCGGGGTAGAGCGGCGGCGACTCGGGCAGATGCTTGATCAGCACGTCGCCGAGGATGTCGAGCTGCTCGCCCGAGACCCCGGAGACCGGCACGACGTCGGCGAACTCGCCCAGCTCCGAGACGGCCAGCAACTGCTCGGCGATCTGCTCGCGGGAGGCCAGGTCGCACTTGGTGACCACGGCGACCACCGGGGTCTTCTTGACCGCGGTGAGCTTGTCGGCGATGAAGCGGTCGCCCTTGCCCACCTTCTCGTTGGCGGGCACGCAGAAGCCGATCACGTCGACCTCGGTGAGCGTCGACAGCACCAGGCTGTCGAGGCGCTCGCCGAGGAGCGTGCGCGGGCGGTGCAGGCCGGGGGTGTCGACGATGACCAGCTGGGCGTCGGGCCGGTGCACGATGCCCCTGATGGCGCGCCTGGTGGTCTGCGGCTTGTTGGAGGTGATCGCCACCTTCTGGCCGACCAGGGCGTTCATCAGCGTGGACTTGCCCACGTTGGGCCGTCCGACGAAACAGGCGAATCCGGCTCGATGTTCAGAGGTCACTTAATGATTGTCCCACCAGCTGAAGGCCGCGGGCAGCACATGGGTGGTCCAGGCGGGCATCAGCAGGCCCGCCGCCTCGTGTTCGCCCGCCCACCTGACCTCGAGGATCTCGTCACGATCGGGCATCGGGGTGCCTCCGACCACCGCGCAGCCGTACGCGGCGATGACGTAGGCGCACTCGTGGCCGTTGGGGTAGACGGTGCGGAAGTCAGGCCCGCCGTACACGCCGATCAGCCCGCGCACCTCGGCCTCGACGCCGACCTCCTCGGCCAGCTCGCGCACGACGGTGTCCTCCGGGCTCTCGTCGGGGTCCATGCTGCCGCCGGGCGGCGCCCAGAGGCCGGTGTCGGCGTGGCGGGCCACCAGCAGCCTGCCGTGCTCGTCGAAGACGAACCCGGCGGCCGACGGGAGCAGCAGCAGCCGTGAGCCGACCTCGGCGCGCAGGCCGGCCAGGTAGGGAGACATCGCCATCATCGTCGGCTCCAGCTCCTGCTCGGGCAGGCCGGACAGTCACTCCCGCTCGGGCAGGCCGGACAGTCGATCATCGGGGTCAGCTCCGCAGCTCGCCGTCGGGTCCGGCCACGAGCAAGGTCTCGGCGCCCAGCTCGCGCACGACGGCCTCGTCGTCGGCGCTCGGCCCGTCGCCGTCGCTGACCAGCGCCGCCGCCTCGAGCGACTCGGCGCCGCTGGAGACCGCCATGGCGACCGCCACCTGCAGGGCCGACAGGCGCAGCGCCGCGAGCTCCACGTTGGTGGCGGAGTAGGTGCGGCCGGTCTCGTCGCGCACGGCCGCGCCCTGCGCGGAGGCGTTGCGCGCGCGGGTGGCGCGGGCCAGGGTGACGATCTTGCTGTCTTCGGGATCCATGAGAGCCCAGATTACTTGAGGAAGGAGCGCGCCAGCTGCTGGGTCCGCCTCGAATCCACCTTCGACAGCCCGGTGTGCACGATCGAGATGATCGTGTCGCCCGAGCGCACCAGCATCACGTTCAGCGCGTACGGGTAGCCGTTGAGCCTGCCCCTGGCCTGCCTGGCCACCGCGCCGTCGATGCCGTCGCCCAGCACGGGCCGCGGCAGGTCCTTCATCGGCAGCGACGTGCCGGAGCCGGAGGCCAGCGACGTGCAGCCGTCGAGCGCCTTGCCCAGGTCGCGCATGTGCCAGTCGGCCTCGCCGCCGGTGTAGGACGCAAGCCCGACCGCCGCCAGCTCGCCGAGCAGGTCGCCTTCGTAGGTGACGGCCGCCTGGGCCATGATCGCGCGCGGCGGCGCGTGCCCCGAGGTCGCCTGCAGCACGGCCCGGCAGGCCCGGCTCCCCGCCGCGAAGGGCGGCTTCCACGCCGGCTGGGCCTTGTCGGAGAAGCCGTCGGGCAGTGCCGGGCTCCGGTTGAGCATCTGACGCAGGCGCACGAGCTCCTGGTGCACCTCGCTGTCGGTGTACTGGCCGCCCCCGCTTGCACAACCCGCCAGAAGCAACGCAGCGCAGGCGAGTGTGCTCCAAAGTCCCCGATTCACGATCAACCATGTGCCCAGCTGCCGAAAGAGGCAATCCACCGCACTCGCCAATAAACGCTTAAGGGTGCCCTCGCCAGGCGAGAGCACCCTTAGTCGTCGAGCAACTTTCGTTGCTCACCCCCCAGGATCGTCCTTGGGCCGCGAACCCCTCCCGGCCCTTGGACTCCCCCCCAGACACCCACCGCACAGGGCGTCTGAGAAGAGAGTGGCCGAGGCCCCTTGCAATCCGCTTGTAGAACGCTTGATGCCGATTAATCCTGCTGTGCGGAGGCTTCGATCGGTTCGTCGTCGTCCTCGTGGACCACTCGCCGCACCAGGACCGTGCTGATCCGGTTGCGGCGGCCCGCCAGGCTCTCGGCCGTCAGCCTGAGCCCCGCCACCTCCGCCTCGGAACCCGCGATCGGCACCCGCCCCAGAGCGTGCGCCAGCAGGCCGCCGACGGTCTCGACGTCGTCGACCTCGATCTCGGTGCCGTACAGCTCGGCCAGCTCGTAGATGGGCATGCGGGCGGTCACCCGCAGCGCGCCGTCGGGCTGCTCCTCGACGCGCGGAGCCTCCTGGTCGTACTCGTCGGTGATCTCACCGACGATCTCCTCCAGGATGTCCTCGATCGTCACCAGGCCGGCTGTGCCGCCGTACTCGTCGATCACTATGGCCACGTGGATCTGGCGCGCCTGCATCTCGCGCAGGAGCTCGTCGATCGGCTTGCTCTCCGGCACGTAACTGGCCGGGCGCATCACCGAGTCGACCCGCTCGGCGCCCGCGCTCGACTCGTGCACCTGCCGGGTGATGTCCTTCAGGTAGGCGATGCCGATGACGTCGTCCTCGTTCTCGCCCACCACGGGGACGCGCGAGAAACCGCTGCGCAGCGCCAGCGACAGGGCCTGGTTGAGGCTCTTGCCGCGCTCGATGAAGACCATGTCGGTGCGCGGCACCATCACCTCGCGCACCAGCGTGTCGCCCAGCTCGAACACCGAGTGGATCATCTCGCGCTCGTCGGGCTCGATCACCCGGCGCTCCTCGGCCAGGTCGACCAGGTCGCGCAGCTCGGCCTCGGAGGTGAACGGGCCCTCCTTGAAGCCCTTGCCCGGGGTCACCGCGTTGCCCAGCAGGATGAGCAGCGTGGGCAGCGGGCCGAAGATCTTCGTCAGGACGTAGACCACCGGGGCGCTGGCCAGCGCGATCGGCTCGGCGTGCTGGCGGCCCAGCGTGCGCGGCGAGACGCCGACGATCACGTAGCTGACCACGACCATGACCGCCGCGGCGGTGACGTAGGCCCAGCCCTGGTCGCCCATGAGGTCGATGAAGAGGGAGGCGGCGATCACCGTCGCCACCAGCTCGCAGCTCAGCCGCAGCAGCAGGAGCAGGTTCAGGTAGCGCGGCGGATCGGTGACGATGGCCTGCAGGCGCTTGGCGCCGGGGCGGCCGTCACGGACGAATTCCTCCGCGCGCACGCGCGAGATCCGCGACAGCGCGGTCTCGGCACTCGCGATCAGGCCACCGCACACGACGAGCGCGATGGCCAAAAGCAACCAGCCGTTCATCGGGCTCGCCACGACTCCAGCAACTTGGCCTGCAGGCCGAACATCTCCTTGTGCTCCTCGGGCTCCGCGTGGTCGTAGCCGAGCAGGTGGAGGATGCCGTGCGTGCAGAGCAGTTCGAGCTCGTCACGGGTGCTGTGCCCGGCCTCCTTGGCCTGCTTCTCGGCCACGGTCGGGCAGAGCACCACGTCGCCCAGCAGCGCCGGGTCGGCGGGACCCTCCCCGTCGCCGCGGGCGCCGCCGCCCGGACGCAGCTCGTCCATCGGGAAGGAGAGCACGTCGGTGGGACCGGGCTCCCCCATCCACTTCTCGTGCAGCTCGGACATGACGTCCTCGTCGACCACGATGATCGACAACTCCGCGAGCGGGTTGACGTCCATCTCGGCCAGCACGTGGGCGGCAAGGCCAACGAGGCGCTCCTCGTCGACCTCCACCCCGGACTCGTTGTTGATCTCGATGCTCATGAGCGCTCCCCCCGTGCGCCGCGCCGCCCGGTCACGACCGCTCCCCCGAGCGCGTGCCGTACCTGCTCCGGCCCTGCGGCCGGACCTGCTTGAACTCCTGCTGCTCTGCCTGGCGCTCGGCGTCGTAGCGGCCGTAGGCGTCGACGATGTCGCCGACGAGGCGGTGCCGTACGACGTCTTCGCTGGACAGCCTCGAGAAGTGGATGTCGCGCACGTCGGTCAGGATGCGCTGCACGACGCGTAGTCCGCTCTCGGTGCCGCTGGGCAGGTCGACCTGCGTCACGTCACCGGTCACCACGATCTTGGAGCCGAAGCCCAGCCGGGTGAGGAACATCTTCATCTGCTCGGGCGAGGTGTTCTGCGCCTCGTCGAGGATGATGAAGGCGTCGTTCAGGGTGTTGTGGGTGAGCAGGAAGTCTTCGGTCACGTAGAGGGAGTCCTCGGCCGCGACCTGGATGCACACACACTCGGCGGTGCCCCTGGGCTCGATGCGATCGATGTAGCGCATCGGGCGCCCGCCGCCGTGCTCCGCGTAGGTCCGCGCCTTCCGCTCCAGGCGGAAGGGCGCGAGTCCGGCCGGGAGGCGGATGTCGAGAACGTGCGCGTCGTGACGGTGACGTACCTCGCGGCCCCGCACACGCCCGGGGGTGAGCTCCTCGGTCGGGCGAGTGCGGGCGTAGACCACGCCGCCGAGCGACTGCACCAGGAACATGACGTCGTCACGCAGCCGCGGCGAGATCGTCGAGAAGCCGATCCTGCACGTGCGTCCCGCCTGGGTCGCAGGACCGCCGTCGGAGTCGAGCAGGCCCTGAAGGACGGCCAGCCGTACGTCAGCGGTGTTGTGGAGGTAGACCTCGGGCACGAACTTCGTCGCTGCCGTGCAGCCGTCGAGTTCCAGCTCACGCATCACGGCCGTCACCGGATTCGTGATCGTCATCTGGTCGCCGGGCTGCCTGACCCGGTTGAGGACGTAGTCGGGGCCGCCCCGCCACCGGACGACGACGTCCGGCAGCGCGGTTTCCAGCGCCTGGGCCAGCTCAGGGTCGTCCGTCGCGTAGCTCGGCGTAGTGGACCCGGTGACGCAGCCGTCGCCCAGGAGCAGGCCGAGGGCGTAAGGATCCATCGGCACGGATCGCTCGGGGAAGCAGACCGGTGCGGTGAGCAGCGGCAGCTCCCACTTGCGATGGTGCGCCGTCCGCAGGTCGCCGATCAGCTCCTGCGTCTCCATCACACGCCACGGCTTGCCCCGGTCGGCGTCGTCGCGGGTGCGGACGGTCCACAGGTGCTCGTCGGAGGCCAGCACCGAGGCGCCGTCCTGGCTGAAGAGCCGGTAGATCGGCTTCTCGCCCTGTGGGTAGACGCCGAGCACCGGAGTGGGCTCACCGTTCGACCCGATGACCAGGTCACCGACCTGAAGCTCCCCGATGGAGCGCCAGCCGTCGGGTGTGAGAACGCCCGTCCCCAGCGGCATCGCCCGGCCGCGCATGTACGCCAGGGGCGCGACCTCGATCGTGCCCGCCGCCATGAGCTTGGGGATCGACTCGGGGTCGAGCATGTCGTGCAGCGCGTCGTAGAGGGGACGCAGGTAGGGGTCGATCTTCTCGTAGAGGGTGCCGGGCAGGAAGCCCAGCCGCTCACCCGCCTCCACCGCGGGCCGGGTCAGGATGATCCGGTTGACCTTCTTGTCCTGCAGCGCGGAGACCGCCTTGGCCATGGCCAGGTAGGTCTTGCCGGTGCCGGCCGGGCCGATGCCGAAGACGATCGTGTGCTTGTCGATCGCGTCGACGTAGCGCTTCTGGTTGGCCGTCTTCGGCCGGATGGTCCGGCCGCGGGAGGACAGGATGTTGAGCGACAGCACCTCGGCGGGTCGCTCTGAGGCCATCTTGAGCATGGCGATGACGCGCTCGACGGCGTCGGCCGTCAGCTCACCGCCGCTGCGCAGCACCTCGACCAGCTCCTCGAAGAGGCGCACGACGGCGCCGCTCTCCTCGGGGGAGCCGGTGATGGTGATCTCGTTGCCCCGGACGTGGATGTCGGCGCGGAAGGCGCCCTCGATGACACGGAGCAGCTCATCCCGGGATCCCAGGAGGCTGACCATCGAGTATTCGTCGGGAATCAGCACCTTGGCCTGCGTGCGGGTCGGTGGCGCCGGTCTGCGGGATTCGTTTGGCTCGGACATGGGCAGGCCCGTCTGGCCTGTGCCTCCTCGGTCAGGTTCTTCTTCCCCCATGGTATCGAGGAGCTGGGGAAAGGTCGCGTGGGTTTCTAGCCGGGCGGCCAGGTCAGGCTTCGCCCGCCGAGAACATGCGCGTGCACGTGGAAGACCGTCTGACCGGCGTCGGCGCCGGTGTTGAAGACGATCCGGTAGCCGCCCTCGGAGACACCCTCCTGCTCGGCCACCGCGTGCGCGGCCTTGAGCACGTCGTCGGCCAGGCCGTCGCCGGCGCCGGCCAGCTCGACAGCGTTGGCGACGTGCGCCTTCGGGATGACCAGCACGTGCGTCGGGGCCTGCGGGTTGATGTCACGGAAGGCCAGCGCCCGGTCGCTCTCGTAGACGACGGTCGCGGGGATCTCCTTGGCCACGATCTTGCAGAACAGACAGTCGCTCACGACAAGACCTTATCGCCGTTGCCAATCGGTAATCGCTTTCGATGATCCCCGCGGTTAGGGTGGGTGTGCGAGACTTTCACCCGAACTTTCACCGACAAATAAGACGATTCATGGTCGGGCGAGGCCACCTGTCGAGGACACGACCGGGTCATGCACCCTAAGGAACCAGGAAAGCCGCTTGGACCAGATGAGCGTAAACCCTCTGGGAAGGCCGCGCGTCCCACTGATGTGACCACCGAAACCCTGCTGGCCGACAGGTCGTTGGGAGCGGTGCCCGTCGGTTGGGACGCCGACATGGCCGTGACCGCGCTCTACAGCGCACACTTTCGGTCATTAGTGCGTCTCGCTGTGTTGCTCGTGCGCGACATAGCGACCGCGGAGGAAGTCGTGCAGGATGCCTTCGTGGCCCTGCACGGGGCGTGGCGCCGCCTCCGTGACCCCGACAAGGCACTCGCCTACCTGCGACAATCCGTCGTCAACCGGTCCCGTTCCGTGCTGCGTCACCGCGCGGTCGTCGAGAAGTACGCACCCAAGGGCATGCCCGACGCGCCGAGCGCCGAGAACGGCGCCATCGGCGAGCTGGAGCGCTCAGCCGTCATCGAGGCCCTGCGTTCCCTGCCGGCCAGGCAGCGGGAGGCCCTGGTCCTGCGGTATTACGGGGACCTGTCAGAAGCTGAGATCGCCCATGCCATGGGCATCAGCAAGGGGGCGGTCAAGAGCCACACCGCACGTGGCATGGCCGCCCTGCGTTCCGTCCTGGAGAACCTCACATGAGCCACCTACGCCCCGACGAGCACGGCGACATTCTGCGCCGTGTCCTCCGCGCGGAGGCGGATCAGGTGGTTCCGTCTCCCGAAGGCCTCGAGATCATCCGCGACCGCATCGCGCGGCGCGGGGTCAGGAACCTGTTCTGGTGGCGCGCGGGTGCGGCGGGAGCGAGCGCCGTGCTGGTGGCCGCCTCCGTCGTCATGATCGTCCCCGAGTGGCGGGAGAGCGTCGTCACCACCGTGGTGAACTGGACCGACGACGTCAAACCCACTCCCAGCTCGGAGTCCACCTCCCGGCCCAAGCGCTCGGAGCGCACGCCGTCCGAGCAGAACCCGCCCCCGGTCAACTCCGTGGCCACGCCCGAGGTCGTCGCGCCCACGCAGCCCGTCAAGGCGCCGCAGACGGCCGGTTCGACCACCAAGCCGTCGTCTCCCTCTCCCAGCCCGACGCCGACGTGCCCGACGCAGGAGGAGGACAACGCCGACGACTGCCCGGAGGAGAGTCCGGACCCCACGCCCAGCGAGACCGTCGAGCCCGAGGCTTCGTGCCCGGTCGAGGAGTGCCCTCCAGAGGAGCCTCCCATGACGCCGGAGCCGAGCGAGTTCTACAGCCCCCTGGTGCAGCCGAGCGGCTGAGGCCAGGGGTCTACCAGCGTCCGGTGCGCGCGAGCAGCACCGACGCCGCCGCCACCCCCGCCGTCGAGGTCCTGAGCACCGTCGTGCCGAGAAGAGCGGGTATGGCCCCGGCCTGATCGGTGAAGGCCGCCAGCTCCTGCCCCGCGACGCCGCCCTCCGGCCCGACCACGAGCACGATGTCGCCCTCCGGGGGCAACTCCAGTGAGGCCAGCCGCATGTCGGCCTCCTCGTGCAGCACCACGGCCAGCGCCGCCTCGCGCAGCAGCTGCACGACCTGGGCCGTCGAGGCCTGCTCCGCCACCTCGGGAAGGTGGAAGCGCCGCGCCTGTTTGCCCGCCTCGCGCGCCGTGGCCCGCCACCTGCCCAGCGCCTTGGCCGCCCGATCGCCCTTCCACTGGGTGATGCTCCTGGCCGCCGCCCACGGCACGATCACGTCGACGCCGACCTCGGTCATCATCTCGACGGCCAGCTCGCCCCGGTCGCCCTTCGGCAGGCCCTGGACGACCACCAGGCGGGGGCCGGGCGGGGGCGTGTCGTAGGTCTTCAGCACGTCGAGCAGGAGGGAGTCCTTGCGCTCCTCGGCCACGACGCACTCGGCCACCGCGCCCGCGCCGTCGGTGAGGTCGATCCTCTCGCCCGCGCGCAGGCGCCGTACGGTCGCCGCGTGGCGGCCTTCCTGGCCGCCCAGGAGGATCTCGCTCTTACCGAACTCGGCCCGGTCGGCCAGGAAGACTGGAACGCTCACCGGGCCATCGTCCCACGCGCGGGATCAGCGGCCCGCGCGAGGCGTCAGCGTCCGTTGAACGCGTCGCGCAGGCGCGAGAAGAAGCCCTGCTGCCCCGGCGCGAACTTGCCGGGGGGCCGCTCCTCGCCGCGCGACTTGGCCAGCTCCCGCAGCAGTTCCTCCTGCGCGGGCTCCAGCCGCATCGGGGTCTCGACGTTCACGTGGATGAGCAGGTCGCCGCGCCCCGACTCCGACAGCCGCTGCACGCCGCGGCCGTACATGGTGATCACCTGTCCGGACTGCGTGCCTGGCCGTACGTCGACCTCCTCGGGACCGTCGAGGGTCTCGATGGTGAGCGAGGTGCCGAGCGCCGCCGCGGTCATCGGGATCTGGACGGTGCAGTGCAGGTCGTCGCCGCGGCGTTCGAAGATCTCGTGGGGCCGCTCGACGATCTCGAGGAACAGGTCGCCGGGAGGGCCGCCGCCGGGGCCGACCTCGCCCTCGCCGGCGAGCTGGATGTGGGTGCCGTCCTCGACGCCCGCGGGGATGCGGACCTTGATCGTACGGCGGGTGCGGACCCGGCCGTCGCCGGCGCACTCCTGGCACGGATGGCGGATGATGCTGCCGAATCCGGAGCACTGGGGGCACGGCCGCGAGGTCATGACCTGGCCCAGGAAGGAGCGGGTGACCTGCTGGATCTCGCCGCGCCCGTTGCACATGTCGCAGGTGTCGGGGTGGGTGCCGGGGGCGGTGCCCGCGCCGGAGCAGACCTCGCACACCACGGCGGTGTCGACGTGGAGCTCGCGGGTGGTGCCGAACGCCGACTCCTTCAGGTCGAGCTCGACCCGGATGGTGGCGTTGCGCCCGCGCCTGGCGCGCGAGCGGGGGCCGCGCGAGCCGCCGCCGGTGCCGAAGAAGGCGTCCATGATGTCGCTGAACGGGAAGCCGGCGCCGAAGCCGCCCGCGCCCGCCGCCGCGCCCTGGAAGGGGTCGGCGCCCAGGTCGTACATCTGGCGCTTGTTCGGGTCGGACAGGACCTCGTAGGCCTGCGTGATCTCCTTGAACCGCTCCTGGGTCGTGGGGTCCGGGTTCACGTCAGGGTGCAGCTCACGGGCAAGACGGCGGTAGGCCTTCTTGATCTCGTCCTGACTGGCGTCACGCCGTACCCCGAGGGTGGCGTAGTAGTCGCTGTTTGCCACTTATCGACCTCTTATGAAGCAGCCAGGATCTGGCTGACGTAGCGAGCCACGGCGCGCACGGCGCCCATCGTGACGGGATAGTCCATGCGGGTGGGGCCGAGAACGCCCAGCCGGGCGAGCTGCCTGTCGCCTGAACCATAGCCGGTAGCCACGATGGATGTGCCGCGGAGGCCGCTGTAGGGGTTTTCTGATCCGATGCGCACGGTCAGCGCCGCGGGCGTGTCGGGCGATGTCTCGCCGAGCAGCCGCATGAGCACGACCTGTTCTTCGAGGGCCTCCAGCACGTCGCGCAGCCCGCTGCTGAAGTCGGCGCCCGCCAGGTTGGCCGCACCGGCGAAGACGATCTTCTCGTCATGCCGTTCGACCAGGGTCTCCAGGAGGACGGAGAGGATGGTGGCCGCCATGGGCCGGTCTTCGACGGGGACCCGCTCGGGCAGGTCGGCCACCAGCTCGGGGACGCTGGCCAGACCGCATCCGTCGAGACAGGCGTTGAGCACGGCGCGCAGGTGCGCGATCCGCGCGTCGTCGGCGACCTCGTGCAGCTCGATGACCCGCTGCTCGACCCGGCCGGTGTTGGTGATGAGCACCAGCATGACCCGGCGCTCGCTCAACGGCACCAGCTCGACGTGGCGGACCGTGGAACGGGTCAGGGTGGGGTACTGCACCACGGCGACCTGCCTGGTCAGCTGCGCGAGCAGCCGCACGGTGCGGGTGACCACGTCGTCGAGGTCGACCGCCCCCACCAGGAAGGTCTCGATGGCCCGGCGCTCGGCCGACGACAGCGGCTTGACCTGCGAGAGCCGGTCGACGAAGAGCCGGTAGCCCTTGTCGGTCGGCACCCGGCCCGCGCTGGTGTGGGGCTGGGCGATGTAGCCCTGCTCCTCCAGCACCGCCATGTCGTTGCGGATCGTGGCCGGGGAGACGTTGAGGTTGTGACGCTCGGCCAGCGCCTTGGAGCCCACCGGTTCGTTGGTGGACACGTAATCTTCGACTATGGCGCGGAGCACTGCGAGCTTCCTGTCGTCGAGCACGTGCTCACCTCCTGTGTTGCTCTTCGGAAAACGTCAGATCTGGCACTCTGTGTTCCCGAGTGCCAAGTGTACGGCTCTCGCCTGCAAGGTGCGATAACCCGAGGTGGCGGACGATCGGCGGGGAGGTCAGACTGCTGACTATGACAGCCGACTCCCCGACCCCGCCCGACGACCCGACCAGGCGCGTGTCCAGGGACGATCTGCCCCCTGCTCCCCCGCCCTGGCAGCAGCCCGGCCCGTATTCCCCACCGCCTCAGGGGCTGCCCCAGTACGCGCAACAGCCGCCTTCCTACCCCTATCCGCCGACCCAGTACGGCCCGCCGCAGCAGTGGGCGCAGCAGCCGCCGCCTCCCGCGCCCAGGATCCGCCCGTCGTTGTGGTGGGTGGGCGGCGCGTGGGCGATCGCCGTCGTCTGCGCGGCCGTCGGGGTGGGCCTGTTCTTCTCCGGCGTGGTCAGCGGCATCACCAACGCGGCGCCGAGCCGTACCTTCGTCGCCGGCGAGACCGCCACCGTCCGCCTCGACCCGGCGCAGGAGGCGGTGCTGTATTACAGCGGGCCCAGCACCGACTACTCCTGCAAGAGCCTCGGCGAGGCCAGGCTGGAGCGGGCCGGCGGCTCGCAGACCATCACCGTCAACGGGCTGACCTGGGAGCGCCTGGGCACGATCACCGTGCCGTCGGCGGGCGACTACCAGTTCCAGTGCACCGCCGGCCAGGAACAGAGCGCCGCCCGGTTCGGCATCGGCGCTCCGCTGGCGGGTGTCGTGTCGGGGACCGGCGTGATGCTGATCCTGTGCGGCGCGGGCCTGGCCGTCGGCCTCGCCACCACGATCTTGGTGGTCGTACGGCGGCGCGCCGCGCGCAGGCGTTTGCTACCGTCCCGGATGTGAGTCGCTACGACGGAGACGTGCTCGCGGGAAACTGGCGCCGGCCGATGAAGGGCAAGATCCCCCAGGTTCCCGCCGAGCTCGACCTGGTGGTCGAAGACGCCGAGAGCGGGTTCTGCGGTGCGATCGTGGCCTGCGACAAGGAGGCCGTCACGCTCGAAGACCGCTTCGGCAAACGCCGGCTCTTCCCGCTGGCGCCCGCGGCCTTCCTGCTGGAGGGCAAGACCGTGACACTGGTCCGCCCCGCCGCGCAGCCGCAGAAGGGGGCGCTGCGCAGCGCGTCCGGGTCCATCGCCGTCGAGGGGCTGCGGGCGCGGGTCGCGCGCGAGAGCCGCATCTACGTCGAAGGCGTGCACGACGCGGCGCTCGTGGAGAAGATCTGGGGCCACGACCTGCGCGTCGAAGGCGTCGTGGTCGAGTACCTGGAAGGCGTCGACGACCTGCCCGCGATCGTCGAGGAGTTCGAGCCCGGGCCGGAGCGGCGCCTCGGGGTGCTCGTCGACCACCTGGTGGCCGGCTCGAAGGAGAGCCGGATCGCCGCCCAGGTCACCTCGCCGCACGTGCTGGTGGTCGGGCATCCGTTCGTCGACATCTGGCAGGCGGTCAAGCCCTCGGTGCTGCGCATCCCCGCCTGGCCCGTCGTGCCGCGCGGGGTGCCGTGGAAGGAAGGCGTCATCGCGGCGCTGGGCTGGCGCATGGAGCCGGCCGACGCGTGGAGGCGCATCCTCGGCAGCGTGTCGACGTTCGCGGACCTGGAGCCCGAACTGCTGGGCCGGGTGGAGGAGCTCATCGACTTCGTGACTAATCCCGGTGAGTCCGACTAGCCTCGTTTCATGAGTCAGCCCTCGGACGACGACGCCACCCGGCGCATCCCGAACTCCGACCCTCAGCCCGAGCAGGGCTACCCGCCGCCCCCGCCCGGCTCGGGCCCGCAGCAGGGGTACGGCTACGGCCAGCCGCCTTCGGCCCCGCCCGCGTACCAGCAGCCTGGCTACCAGCAGCCTGGCTACCAGCAGCCTGGCTACCCGTCCGGGTCGCAGCCTGGCCACCAGCAGCCCGGGTACGGTTACGGCCAGCCGCCGTCGATGCCCGCCGGCTACCAGCAGCCCGGATATCAGCAACCCGGCTACCAGCAACCCGGGTACCCTCAGCCGGGCTACCAGCAGCCCGGCCACCCCCAGGGCTACCAGCAGCCAGGACACTACGCCGCGCAGCCGCACGTCCCCGGCCGCTACGGCCCGCGTCCCGGCACCGACGACACCTCGATGGCGATGCTGGCGCACCTCCTGGGCATCTTCACCGGCTTCATCGGCCCGCTGATCATCTACTTCATCAAGAAGGACCAGTCGCCCTACGTGCGCGACCAGTCGGCCGAGGCGCTGAACTTCCAGATCACGTTCTTCATCGCCTACATGATCAGCTGGGTGCTGATGTTCGTGCTGATCGGCTTCGTGCTGATCGTCGTGGTCTGGATCGGGGCGCTGATCTTCGAGATCATGGCGGCGATGGCGGCGAACCGGGGCGAGAACTACCGCTACCCGTTCGCGATCCGGATGGTCAGCTGACCGCTCAGCGGGCCCTCTCCTCCGGCGTCGGGCGGTCGTCGACGACGATCGACGTCTCGCCCTCGGGCAGAGCCCGGCGCCGGTGTCAGGCCAGGTCGCGGATCAGGGCGTCGGCCAGGAGGCGGCCGCGCAGCGTGAGCACCATGCGCCCCCGCTTGAACGCCTCCGTCTCCAGCAGCCCGTCGGCCAGCGCGCTCGCGACAGCCGTACGCACCGAGGGCTTGACGTCGGCCAGCGGGTATCCCGTGTCGAGGCGCAGCTCCAGCATGAGCCGCTCCACCTCGCGGTCGTCGCCCGACAATTCCTCGCGGGCGTGCGCGGGCGAGGAGCCCTCGGCCAGCCGCCTGGCGTAGGCGGCCGGATGCTTGACGTTCCACCAGCGGGTGCCGCCGACGTGGCTGTGCGCGCCGGGGCCGACGCCCCACCAGTCGCCGCCCGTCCAGTAGAGCAGGTTGTGCGCACACCGCGCCTCCTGCGAGGTCGCCCAGTTGGACACCTCGTACCAGGTGAACCCGGCCTGGCTCAGCAGCTCGTCGGCCATCAGGTAGCGGTCGGCGGCCGCGTCGTCGTCGGGCATGGGCAGCTCGCCGCGCTTGATGCGGGCCGCCAGCCGCGTGCCCTCCTCGACGATCAGGGCGTAGGCCGAGACGTGGTCGGGCGCGGCGGCGATCGCCGCCTCCAGCGAGGCGCGCCAGTCGTCGTCGGACTCGCCGGGCGTGCTGTAGATCAGGTCCAGGTTGACGTGCTCGAACCCGGCCTCGTGGGCTTCCCGTACGGCTTGCGCGGCACGTCCGGGGGTGTGGTGGCGGTCGAGGACCTTCAGCACGTGCTCCCGCGCGCTCTGCATGCCGAAGCTGACCCGGTTGAAGCCCCGGCTCCTGAGCGTCTCGAGATAGGCGGGGTCGACCGACTCGGGATTGGCCTCCGTGGTCACCTCCGCGCCTGGCGCGATGCCGAACTCGGCGTCGATCGCGGCGAGGATCCTGCCCAGGTCGCCGGCGGGGAGCAGGGTGGGGGTGCCGCCGCCGAAGAAGATCGTGCTCACGGGCAGGTCGGCATCGCCCAGCACCTTGCGCGCCAGCCGTACCTCCTCGACGGCGGTGTCGGCGTAGTCGCGCTGGGAGGCGCCCGGTCCGAGCTCGGAGGCGGTGTAGGTGTTGAAGTCGCAGTAGCCGCAGCGGGTCACGCAGAACGGCACGTGGACGTAGAAGCCGAACGGGCGCTCGCCCAGGACGGCGAGCGCGCTCTCGGACAATTCGCCCGAAGCGGGGACCGGATCGCCGTCGGGAAGGGTGGAAGGCACGTCTTCCAGTGTGCCGCCTGCCATTGACTGCGAGATCCGCCCGTCCTACGATCCGGACAACTTATAGGAAAGTTTCCTATAAGTTCAGCCCCCCGGAGTCGCCCTGTGAAGAAGGTCGTCCTCGCCCTCTCCTCCCTCTTACTCGGCATGTCGATGCTGGCCGTGCCGGCCGAGGCCCATTCCGACTTCAAACGTGTCGCCTACTTCATCCAGTGGGGAATCTACGGCCGCAACTTCCACGTCAAGGACATGGAGGCCAGCGGAGCGGCCAGGAAGCTCACGCACATCAACTACGCGTTCGGATTCGTCAACGCCAACGCCGAGTGCTACTCGGCCGACGCGTGGGCCGACTGGCAGCGCCCCGTGCCCGCCGAGCAGAGCGTGGACGGCGTGGCCGACGAGCCCGGCCAGGCGCTCAACGGCAACATGAACCAGTTGCGCAAGCTGAAGGCCAAGCACCCCAACCTGAAGGCGCTCATCTCCCTTGGCGGCTGGACCGGCTCCGCGCACTTCTCCGACGCCGTGCTCACCCCCGAATCGCGCACCAAGCTCGCCAAGTCGTGCATCGACCTGTGGCTGCGCGGCAACCTGCCCGGCCTGCCCGAGGGCGCGGGCGCCGGAGTCTTCGACGGCATCGACCTCGACTGGGAATGGCCCGGCTACCCCGGCAACCCCGGCAACGTGATCAGGCCCGAAGACAAGCAGAACTTCACCGCGTTCGTCACCGAACTGCGCAGCCAGCTCGACGCCTACAAGCGCGGCCAGCTCCTGACGGCGTTCCTGCCCGCCGCCGAGCGCGTCATCGACGCCGGCTTCGAGGTGCGCAAGCTCTTCAAGCTGTTCGACTACGCCACCGTCCAGGGCTACGACCTGCACGGGCCGTGGGACAAGATCACCGGGCACCACGCCAACCTCTTCAACGACCGGCGCGACCCCAACGACATCCGCGAAAGCCTGCACTCCACCATCGGCTACTACCTGCAGCGCGGCGCACCCATCCGCAAGCTGGTCGCGGGCGTGCCCGCCTACGGCAAGGGCTGGACCGGCGTGACACCGGGACCGCGCGGCGACGGCGTCTACCAGCCCGCCACCGGCGCTGCGCCCGGCAAGTGGGAGGCGGGGTCGGAGGACTACAAGGACCTGCTGACCAAGCCCGGCAAGAGGTACCGCGACCTGCGGACCGGCGCGGTGTGGCTGTACGACGGCACGCAGTTCTGGTCCTACGACGACCCGACGACCGTCACCGAGAAGGCGCTGTACATCAGGGCCAGGGGGCTCGGCGGGTCGATGATGTGGTCGGTCGACCAGGACGACGCCAACGCCTCGCTCACCAGCGCCCTGTACAGGGTGCTGCGGTAGGGGTGAGCCGCCGGGGGACCTGGTAGTCGCAGGAGACCGGTGGCCGCGCACGGGCCTGCCCCCGCGCGCGGCCACCGCGTTCCCACGCCCCGCGCGGCCACCGCGTTCCCACGCCCCGCGTTCGACCACCCGGCCACCGCGACCGGGGCCTGGCCTGGCCTGGGCCTCGGGCCTGGCCTGAGCCTCCGCCCGTCCGCCACCCGCCCGCGCCCGTCCTTCGCGCCGTGAGCCACCCCAGCGCCGCGTCCCGCCTACCGGGCACGCATCGCGAACCGCCCGACACCACGCATCGCGGACCGCCCCGCCGCCTGCATGGCTGCCCGGTGCACCCGAGTCTTGGGCGCGCTTCAGACCCCGAGGACTCGCTTGGCCACCGCGTCCCACACCGGCGCGTGTCCCTCGAAGGCCAGGATCCGGCGCATCAGCTCCACGTCACCGTGATAGGCGCGGAACGACTCGGCCACGGTGACGCTGTCGTCGGGCCGGTGGACGAGCTCCACCTCGTCACCCACCCCCAGCTCACCCGTCTCGACCACGCTCAGGTACGCCCCGGTCCGCTCGGCGGCGGTGAAGCGCTTGACCCACCCCGGCTCGTCGAGCCAGTTGCGGAACACGACGCACGGCACCCGCGGCGACGACACCTCCAGCAGCGCGCTCCCCACGCGCCACCGCTCGCCCAGCTTCGCCCCGGCGAGGTCGACGCCTCTGGTGGTCAGGTTCTCGCCGAACTGCCCGTCGCGCAGCTCGCGCCCGAGCTCGCCCGCCCACCAGTCGTAGTCTTCCCGGGCATAGGAGTACACAGCCTGGCTGGGCCGGCCGTGAGCCGCCTGGTCGGCGCGCTCGTCGCCGGCCAGCCCGTTGGGCCGCACCTCGACTCGTCCGGAGACGGCCCGCTTGTCGATCGCGGTCCGCTTCATCTTCCCGGCCCACTCCGCGTCGACCGAGGTGCCGACGTTGACCGAAATAACGCGCATGCCAGGAACGCTAGCCCATGTCACGCCGTGTCTCGGTCTCAGGACCGGCCAGCTGTAACACCGACTCCAGGGCCTCACGGCGCGCCTGCTCGGGCGAGGCGCCCGCGCGCGCGAAGCACTCGGTCGCCACCTCCAGCACGACGCGCAGCACGGCCGAATCGGGGAAGGGCACGTTGACCAGCACGGTGCCGTCGGCCGAGACCTCCGCGGGCCGCAGGTGCGACCGCAGGATCCGCCTGGTCTCCTCGGCCATCGCCACGCCCAGGATGGCCGCCCGCTCGAACCGCTCCGCGGCGACACTCATGGAACACCACTCCCATCTCGCACATTCGTTCGAGAAGCAGAGTAGGCGGCGGCACCGACAGAATTCAGCGGTAGAGCTCCATAGGGCCGCCGAGATGGTGAATCGTCGCGTGCAGCCGCAGGCCGGCGCGCTCGGCCACCCGGCGAGACGGCAGGTTGCCGGGCCGGATCAGCGCCACCACGGGCGGCCCGCCGGCCTCGTTCCCGGCGATGGCCGCCCGCGCCGCCTCCAGGGCATAACCGTGGCCCCAGGCGGAAGGGCGGAAGCGGTAGTAGAGGTTGCGCACGGTCTCGCCGTCCAGCTCGGTCTGGCGCAGACCCGCGACACCGATCACCTGCGGGGCGTCGGGCAGGCGCACCATCCAGTAGCCCACGCCGTGCTCGCGCCAGTCGGCCAGCCAGCCGGCGAGCATCTGCCTGGTGGTGGCCAGGTCAGGGCTGGGACCGGCCGGGTTGAACCGGTTGGTCTCGGGATCGGCGTGGATCCCGTGGACGTCGTCCAGGTCGGAGATGGTCGGCCTGGACAGCGACAACCTCGCGGTTCGGAGGGTCATGGCGGCGAGTGTAGGGGCCGCCTCACCATCGCCGCGAAGCCACCCGTCGACGACAGATGGCGGCCGTGGCGGGGGCGGCCGTGGCGGGGGCGGCCGTGGCGGGGGCGGCCGTGGCGGGGGCGGCCGTGGCGGGGGCGGTGGCGGCTCTCAGATGCCCCGGGGCGGCGACCGAGCCCGAGCCGCCCCCGGAACTGTCGGTGGCCCTGGCTAAGGTCCCGCCCATGATGGAAAACGTACAAGGTCCCGTCCTCCGCCCCGGTGAAAGCGGCTACGACGGCGAGCGAAGCGGCTTCCAGACGTCCCACCGCCACCACCCCGACCTTGTCGTCGTCGCCGCCGACGCGGCCGACGTCCAGGCGGCCGTCGCGTATGCCGCCGCCCATGACCTGCCCGTGGCGGTCCAGGCGGCGGGCCACGGGCTGACCGTCGCCGCCGAGGAGGGCGTGCTGATCACCACCAGCCGCCTCGACGAGGTGACCGTCGACCCCGGCCGCCGCACGGCGCGCATCGGCGCGGGCGTGCGGTGGCGGCAGGTGATCGAGGCCGCCGCGCCGTACGGCCTGGCCCCGGTCTCGGGGAGCTTCCCCGACCTGGGCGCGGTGCCGTACACCCTGGGTGGCGGCCTGGGCCTGATGTCGCGCACGTACGGCTATGCGGCCGACCATGTCACCCGCATCGAGGCGGTCCTGGCCGACGGAGCCCCCGTGGCGCTCGCTCCCGGCGACGAGCTGTTCGCGGCGATGCTGGGCACGCGCGGCGCGTTCGGTGTCGTGACGGCGCTGGAGTTCTCCCTGGTCCCGGTCGAGCAGCTCTACGGAGGCGGGCTGCTCTTCGCGGCGAGCGAGGAGCTCGTCGAGGCGTATCTGGCGTGGACGGCCACGTTGCCCGACACGCTGACGTCGAGCCTGGCGCTCATCCCGACGCCCGACCGGCGGCTCGCGGCGGTCCGTGTGGCCTTCGCGGGTGACGCGGCCGAGGGCGAGCGGCTGGTCGCGCCGCTGCGCCAGGCGGGCAAGGTGCTCGACGACAGCCTGCGCATCATGCCCTACACCGAGTCGGGCACCATCGCGCAGGAGCCGTCCGATCCGCACGGCTACGCGGGCGGCGGCGTGTTCCTGGCCGATCTGCCTGCCGCCGCGATCGCCGACTCGCCCCACGTGGTGCAGGTTCGTCACCTCGGCGGCGCGCTGTCCAAGCCGGCGGCCAACGTGATGGGCCACCGCGACGCCGCCTTCCTCCTGCAGATCGTCGCGGGCGGCGCCTGGGAGGTGCCGCAGGGGCTGCGGCCGCTGGGCAGGTTCCTCAACTTCCAGTACGGCCCGGCCACCGCGGACGAGGTGCGCAGCGCCTTCGACCCGGCCGACTTCGACCGTCTGGTCCGGCTCAAGGCCGCGCACGATCCCGCTCACCGTTTCCGCTTCACCACCGCGATCCCGTCCATCTAGGGCCGGCCGTGTGTGTATTTGTCCCTGTACGGCAGGCGTCTCGAGGCATACAGCGGAGGCATGACTCGAGACGCCATGCAACACATCAACGAGCAGGACCAGGACACCCTCCAGCGGTTCGTCGACCGCCTGGAGGCCAGGGGCCGCGATCCCCGCTTCACCGCCTTCCGCGACGCGTACCTGGCCGAGCTCCCGCCCGAGGGTGAGGTGCTGGAGGTCGGCTGCGGCACCGGCGTGGTCGCCCGCGCGCTGGCGCGCAGCCCCGGCTACACGGTCACGGGGGTCGACCAGAGCCCGGTGCTCCTGGAGGCGGCCCGCCGGTTCGCGACGGCCGAGGGGCTGAAGGTCGACTTCCGCCGGGGGGACGCGCACACCCTGGACTTCCCGTCGGCGAGCTTCGACGTCGTCGTCGCGCACACGCTGATCAGCCACGTCGCCGACCCCGCGCAGGTGCTGCGCGAGGCGCGGCGGGTGGTGCGACCGGGTGGGCTGGTGGCGGTCTTCGACGGCGACTACGCCTCGCTGACGTTCGCCTGCGCCGATCACGCGCTGGGGCGGGCGATGGAGGAGGCGCTGCTGGCCGTGGTGGTCAGCCAGCCTCGTGTCATGCGCGACATGCCGGAGCTGCTGCGCGCGTGCGATCTGGAACTGGAGGGGGTGCACGGCCACCTGCTCACCGAGGTGGGGGCCGGCGGGTTCTTCCTCGGGCTGGCCGAGACGTTCTCGCCGCTGACGGTGCGGGAGGGGTTGATCTCCGACGACGAGCAGAGGGTGTGGCTGGAGGGGTTGAGGCGGGCCGGTGAGCGGGGGACGTTCTTCGCGGCTTGCGGGTATTACAGCTACGTCGGCAGGGCTGCGTGATCCTTGCCGCCTGCGCAAGAGCCAGCGGGCTGCGCCCGCCTACCCCGCTACCCCACCTACCCCGCCTGGCCGGGGTGGTCGAGGCCGGCGAGGGTGGGCAGGTCTGCGACGCTGGACAGCAGGTGGGTGTGGCGGGCGCGGCCGAGCGCGGTGGCGTCGAGGCCGCCGGTGAGCACGCCGACCACGTATCCGGCTCCGGCGTTCGTCCCCGCCTCCAGGTCGCGCGTGGTGTCCCCGGCGACGAGCACGCGAGACGTGCTCCGTACGCCGGTGAGCTCCATGGCCCTGAAGATCATGTACGGCGCGGGCCGCCCGGCGGCGACGTCGTCCACGCACACCACGGCGTCGAGCACGCCCTGGTCCCAGCCGAGGTGCTTCAGGAGGCCGGAGGTGACGTCGCGGTCGAAGCCGGTGGTCAGCGCCACCTTGACGCCGGCCTCCCGCAGCCGGGCCAGTGCCTCGGGGACGCCGGGGAGGGGGGTCGGCGGCTGCTCCCGGTAGAGGTGGTCGAGACGGGCGCGGAAGTCGGCGAAGGTGGCTTCGACGAGGGTGGCGCCGGCTCCCGGGAGTGTGAGCAGGGCGGCGATCGCCTCGCGCTTGTCCGCTCCCATCCACCGCTGGATGTCCCCCACGCCCGGCGCCCCGCCCGCGGCTCTGACGGCCTGTTCCAGCGCCACGTACACGGCCCCGTGTTCCTCCACGGTGGTGCCCGCGATGTCCAGCACGGCGAGGTCGATCATGATGTGCTCTCCTGGGTGTCCAGCGGGCTGCGCGCCAGTGCGGGGCGCCCTGCCTGCTGGGAGTTCTCGATGATGAAGGTGACCAGGTCCGGCCGGTAACGATCGTCCGAGCGCTCCATCGGCCGTCCCGAAGCGGTGGCGGTGATGCGCTGCTCGCGCAGCAGGGGCGCGCCCTGGGCGATGCCGAGCAGCGCCGCGTCCGCGGCGTCGGCGGCGACGGCGTCGATGACGTGCCTGGCCACGCTGAGGTCGACGCCCTGGCCGCTGAGGAAGGCGAAGATCGACCCCGAGTCGCATTCGTGGTCGAACAACATCCTGCCCACCTCCCACACGAAGGTGGTGCGCTCGATCATGGTGGGCGTGCCGTCGAGCAGCCGCAGGCGCAGGAGTTGCACGACGGGTTCGCCTTCTTCGAGCTCCAGCGCGTCGGCGACCTCGGCGCTGGCGGGCCGTCTGGCGATCTCGAGCGTGCGCTGGCCGGGGATCCGGCCGAGCCCTTCCGCCCAGCTGGAGAAGCTCAGGAACGTCTCGAAGGGTTGCGCGACGGCCCGGCTGCGGACGGTGGGGGGTTTGCCCCGGCCGCCGCCGATGAGTCCTTCGGCTCGCAGCGCCGCCAGCGCCTGGCGGACGGGCCCGCGTGAGGCGCCCCACTGTTCGCCCAGCTGGGATTCGGAGGGCACCAGCGAGCCGACGGCGAGCTCGCCGTTGGCGATGCGGCGGCGCAGGTCGGAGGCGATGCGTTCGTGCATGGGCCGGTCCATGTCAGTTGACAATACAGGTGAAACTCCAACGAAACGCAAGCAGACCAGGGCAAGGTTAACGCAAGGTGACATCTCCGAACATATGTTGACGATGCTTGCCGGACCGCGCCACCGTACTTGTCATGACAAGTTCTCCCCAGCCCGATGTGGTGATCGTGGGCGCCGGGATCGTGGGCCTGGCCCATGCCGTCGAGGCCGTGCGCCGCGGCCTGTCGGTCGTGGTGGTCGAGCGCGACGAACGCGCCGTGGGCGCCTCGGTCCGCAACTTCGGCCACGCCTGCGTCACCGCGATGTCCGGCCGGACGCTCGACTACGCGCTCAGGGCCCGCCAGACCTGGCTCGACCTGGCCAAGGAGGCCGGGTTGTGGCTGCGCGAGGCGGGGGCGGTCGTGGTGGCCAGGGCCGACGACGAGTACGCCGTGCTGGAGGAGTTCCGCCAGGCCCGCGGTGACCAGGTGGTCCTGCTCGACCGCCAGGACCTGAGGGTTCCGTCCGCCGGAGCCGTCGGCGGCGCCTGGTTCCCCCTGGACCTGCGGGTCGACCCGCGCCAGGCGGTCCAGGCCGTGGCCGCCTGGCTGGCCGATCAGGGGGTGCGTTTCCACTGGTCCACCACCGTGCACACGATCGAGCCCGGCCTGCTTGGCACCTCGCGCGGGGTGATCAGGGCGGGCAGGATCGTGGTCGCGGTCGGCCACGACGTGGACCGCCACTTCCCCGACCTGGCCGAGCGCCTGGAGTTGCGCCGCTGCGTGCTGCACATGCTGCGCGTGCGCGATCCGCACGGCCGCACGATCGAGCCGGCCGTGCTCAGCGGCTTCTCGATGCTGCGATACGCCGGGTTCGACGACTGCCCCACGCTGCCCGCCGTACGGGCCAGGCTCGGGGCCGAGCACCCGGAGCTCATCGAGGCCGGGCTCAACCTCATGCTCACCCAGCGCCCCGACGGCGACCTGACCATCGGCGACACCCACGCCTACGCGGTCACCCACGAGCCCTTCCAGCCGGAGGAACTGGACACGCTCGTCCTGGAGCAGACCGCGCGGCTGCTCGGCAGCGGCCCGCTGGCCGTACGCGAACGCTGGCTGGGGGTCTACGCCTCGGGGCGCGAGCCGTTCCTCACCGAGTTCCCGCTGCCGGGGGTGGCCGTCGTCGCCGTGACCTCCGGCGTCGGCATGACCACCTCCTTCGGCCTCGCGCCGCACGTCCTCGACACCCTTCTCGCCTGAAAGGCACCCCGATGCGCTCCCGACTCCTGGCCCTGGCCGCCGCCGCGGCCCTCGCCCTGACCGCCTGCGGCACCGAGGCCGGCAACACCGCCGGCACCGGCGCCCAGGCCGGCGCCACCTGCCCCAACGGCGAGATCCGCTTCGGCATCGAGCCGTACGAGGACCCCGCCAAGCTCAAGCCCGCCTACCAGGTGCTCGCCGACGCCCTGAGCAAGCAGCTGAACTGCCCGGTCGAGCTGACCGTCGTGGAGGACTACTCCGCGGAGGTCCTGGCCATGCGCAACGGCCAGCTGGAGCTGGCCCAGTTCGGCCCGCTCGGCTTCGTGTTCGCCAGCGAGAAGGCCGGGGCCCTGCCGCTCGTCTCGTTCGCCGACGCCAAGGGCGCGCTCACCACCTACACCGCGGGCATCTGGGTGCCGGCTGACTCCCCGATCAAGGCCATCGGCGACCTCAAGGGCAAGGCGCTGGCGTTGTCGAGCCCCGGTTCGACCTCGGGCGACGCGCTGCCGCGCTTCGCGCTCAAGCAGGCCGGGCTGGCCGAGTCCGATCTCAAGCTCGACTACGCGGGCGGTCATCCCGAGGCGCTGCTGGCGCTGGCCAACGGCAAGGTCGAGGCCGCCGAGATCAACAGCCAGCAGCTGGCGACCGCGACGGCGGAGGGCAGCTTCGACCCGGCCAAGTTCCGGCAGATCTGGACCTCCGACCCCATCCCGAACGACCCGATCACCGTCTCGGGCAAGGCCTCCCCCGCCTTCCGCGAGGCCGTCTCCCAGGCCCTGCTGCGTCTCAAGCCCGAGGACATCGCCAAGGTCGGCGCCTTCCTCGACGTCAGCCCGCCCGGACCGCTCGTCGCGGTCACCAAGGAGACCTACCAGCCGCTGTTCGACCTGGCCGCCGCGCTGGGCCTGACGGAGAAGGACGTATGAGCCTGCGGATCAGGGGGCTGCGCAAGGCGTACGGCGGGCGGACCGTTCTCGACGGGTTCGACCTGGACGTGGCCCCCGGCGAGTTCGTGGTCCTGCTCGGCGCCAACGGCTCGGGCAAGTCCACGGCGCTGCGCTGCGTCGTCGGCCTGGAGCAGGCCGACGACGGCACGATCGAGACCGGCTCGCGCGCCGCGATGGTCTTCCAGCAGATCCACCTGGTGCCGCGCCGTACCGTGATCGACAACGTGAGTGCCGGGGCGCTCGGGCGGCTGCCGCTGCGCCGGTCGCTGCATCCCCTGCTCTTCCCGCGCGAGCTGCGCGAGGAGGCCATGGCCTGCCTGGACCGGGTCGGGCTGGCCGACCGGGCCGCCGATCGGGCCGGGAGGCTGTCGGGCGGCCAGCAGCAGCGGGTCGCCATCGCCCGCGCGTTGTGCCAGCGCGCCTCGGTGCTGCTGGCCGACGAGCCGGTGTCGGCGCTGGACCCGTCGGCGGCCGAGCAGGTGGTGACCCTCCTGGCCGGCCTGGCCAGGACGGGCGGCCTCGCCGTCGCGGCGGTGCTGCACCAGCCGGGCCTGGCCGTACGGCACGCGGACCGCATCGTGGGCCTGCGCGCCGGACGGGTCACGCTGGACGAACCCGCGGCCGGGCTGAACCCCTCCGACCTCGACGTCCTGTACGGCGAGCAGGAGGCGGCCGCATGACGCTCACCCCTCCCCGGCGGCGCCCCGTCACCCTGGTCACCGGCACCGTCACCGTGGCGCTGGTCGCCGTGCACGTGCTGGCCTGGCAGGCGACCGAGTTCTCCCCCGCCGCCCTGGTCCAGGGCTGGGCGGGCATGGCCGACTTCCTGGGTCAGGCGCTGCCGCCCGACCTGTCGGGCGAGGTGCTCGGCGCGGCGGTGGAGGCGGCCCTGGTCACCCTCTACATCGGCCTGCTCGGCACGACCCTGTCCGTGCCGTCGGCGCTGGTGCTGGCCGTCCTGGCCGCCCGCACCACGACCTCGGGCGGCTGGGTCTACCAGGCGGCGCGGACCGTGTTGTCGTTCCTGCGTGCGGTGCCCGACGTGGTGTTCGCCCTGGTCTTCGTGACCGCGGTGGGGCTGGGACCGTTCGCGGGCGTGCTGGCGCTGATCTTCCACAACACCGGCGTCATGGGCAAGCTGTGGGCCGAGGCCATGGAGGAGATCGACCTGGGCCCGCGTGACGCGCTGCGCACCAACGGCGCCTCCCGCGTGCAGGTGGCGGCGCACGCGGTGCTGCCCGCCGCCCTGCCGCAGTGTCTGGGTCTGCTGCTCTACCGCCTCGACGTCAACGTGCGCTCGTCGCTGGTGCTCGGCCTGGTCGGCGCGGGCGGCATCGGCTTCCTCATCAACCAGTCGATCAAGCTCTTCAGGTTCGACGAGATGGTCACCCACCTGCTGGTGGTGCTGGTGCTGGTGGTCGCCGTGGACCAGCTTTCGGCGCTGGTCCGGCGGCGCATCGGAGCGTGAGCGGCTACTTCTTGGCGGCCTTGTCGGCGGAGGACTCGGTCGACAGCGCCGCGACGAAGGCCTCCTGGGGCACCTCCACGCGCCCGACCATCTTCATGCGCTTCTTGCCTTCCTTCTGCTTCTCCAGCAGCTTGCGCTTACGGGTGATGTCACCGCCGTAGCACTTGGCCAGAACGTCCTTGCGGATGGCCCGGATGTTCTCGCGCGCGATGACCCGGGCGCCGATGGCCGCCTGGATCGGCACTTCGTACTGCTGCCGGGGAATGAGGTCCTTGAGCTTCTTGGCCATGTCGACGCCGTAGGCGTAGGCCTTGTCCTTGTGGACGATGGCCGAGAAGGCGTCGACGGCCTCGCCCTGGAGCAGGATGTCGACCTTGACCAGCTCGGCCGCCTGCTCTCCCGCGGGCTCGTAGTCGAGCGAGGCGTAGCCCCTGGTGCGCGACTTGAGCTGGTCGAAGAAGTCGAAGATGATCTCGCCGAGCGGCAGGGTGTAGCGGATCTCGACCCGGTCCTCCGACAGGTAGTCCATGCCCTGGAGCTGGCCGCGGCGGCCCTGGCAGATCTCCATGATCGCGCCGATGAACTCGGCGGGCGCCAGGATGGTGGACTTGGTGACCGGCTCGTAGACCTCGGCGATCTTGCCGCCGGTGGGGAACTCGGAGGGGTTGGTGACGGTCAGTTCCTTGCCGTCTTCCATGACGACCCGGTAGACGACGTTGGGCGCGGTGGAGATCAGCGATAGGCCGAACTCGCGCTCCAGCCGCTCGCGCACGATCTCCATGTGGAGCAGGCCGAGGAAGCCGACGCGGAAGCCGAAGCCCAGCGCGGCCGAGGTCTCGGGCTCGTAGACCAGAGCGGCGTCGTTGAGCTGGAGCTTGTCGAGCGCCTCGCGCAGCTCGGGGTACTCGTCGCCGTCGATCGGGTAGAGGCCGGAGAAGACCATCGGCTTGGGGTGCTCGTAGCCGGCCAGGGCCTCCTGCGCCCCGCGGACCGCGGTGGTGACGGTGTCACCCACGCGCGACTGGCGCACGTCCTTCACGCCGGTGATCAGGTAGCCGACCTCGCCGACGCCGAGACCCTTGTCGGAGATCTTCGGCTCGGGCGAGATGACGCCGATCTCCAGTGTCTCGTGCTGGGCCTGGGTCGACATCATGAGGATGCGCTCGCGCTTGCCCAGGTGGCCGTCCATGACCCGGACGTAGGTGACGACGCCGCGGTAGGTGTCGTAGACCGAGTCGAAGATCAGCGCGCGGGCGGCGGCGTCGGCGTCGCCGACGGGCGCGGGCACGGTCTGGACGACGTGGTCGAGCAGCTCGGCCACGCCCACCCCGGTCTTGCCCGAGACCCTCAGCACCTCGGAGGGGTCGCAGCCGATGAGCCCGGCGATCTCCTCGGCGAACTTCTCCGGCTGGGCGGCCGGCAGGTCGATCTTGTTGAGCACCGGGATGATGTGCAGATCGTTGTTCATGGCCAGATACAGGTTGGCCAGGGTCTGCGCCTCGATGCCCTGCGCGGCGTCGACCAGCAGGATCGCGCCCTCGCACGCCTGCAGCGACCGCGAGACCTCGTAGGTGAAGTCGACGTGGCCCGGCGTGTCGATCATGTTGAGGACGTGGCCGTCCCACGGCAGGCGCACGGCCTGCGACTTGATGGTGATGCCGCGCTCGCGCTCGATGTCCATCCTGTCGAGGTACTGCGCGCGCATGGAGCGGTCGTCGACCACGCCGGTGATCTGCAGCATCCGGTCGGCAAGGGTCGACTTGCCGTGGTCGATGTGCGCGATGATGCAGAAGTTGCGAATCAACGCGGGGTCAGTCTGGCCAGGCTGAATGCGCACCGGGGTCCGTTTCGACAGGGTTGAGCTCAACGTCAAATCCATGGTGACATGTCCGGATGGTTTCCCGGACCGTCGTCCGCCGCGGCCTGCGCCTTGTCGCGCTCGCCGCCGCGCTCGTGGTGTTGCTGGCCGGGCTGGTCGCCGGCGCTCACCACGTCAAGTTTACCGGCGACCCGGAGGACTGGGCGAAGAGCACCGGCAACGACGCTCTGTGGATGGGCCATATGTGGGTGGATGGCCGGAAAACAGAGGCGGATGTCGCCGATCTGGCCGTACGGCTGAGCCGTACCGGGATCAAGGACCTCTACGTCCACACGGGCCCGTTCAACCCCGACGGCACACTGGACCTGGAGCCGCGGACTCAGGCGTTCACGACCGCCGCGAAGAGCCACGGACTGAGGGTCTCGGCGTGGCTGGGCCAGGCGGTGGACGGCATCCTCGACCTGGACGACGCGGCCACCAGGGCGAACATCCTCACGAGCGTCCAGCGCACGATGGCCCTGGGATTCGACGGCATCCACTACAACTTCGAGCCGATCGGCGACGGCGACGCCGAATTCCTGGACCTGCTGGAGCGCACGCGCGCGCACACGAAGCTGCTGTCCACCTCGACCCCGCAGATCGAGCCGTACCCCGGCATGCGTCTGGCCGCCCGGGTCGCGATAAATCATGACAAGTATTGGTCGGCCGGCTATTTCTCCGAGGTCGTCGAGCGCGTCGACCAGGTGGCGATCATGACCTACGACTCCTTCATGCCCGCCGGGTCCCTCTACGGCGGCCATGTCGTCCGGCAGGCGGAGCGTGCCCTGGACCTCGTCCCGGAGGATAAGCTCCTGCTCATCGGCGCCCCCGCCTACCACGACCACGCCTTCGCCTGGTCCGACGCCTCCGAGAGCGTGGCGACCGCCGCGAGGGCGGCCAGGCTGGCGCTGAGCGCCCACGGCAGGCGCGATCGCTACGGTCTTGCCCTCTATGTGGATTTCGCGGCCACCGAACAGGACTGGCACGAGTACACTGAACAGTGGTTCCAGCCGGCTCTCCAGGTTTGGTAACCTGAACAACTGCGTGTGGCGCGCCCTCTCTCGTGAGCCCGCGCGTCCCATCCAACACTCAGACTTTCACCGAGGCTTCTTCGTGGCGAACATCAAGTCCCAGATCAAGCGCAACAAGCAGAACGAGAAGGCTCGCCTGCGCAACAAGGCCGTCAAGTCTTCGCTGAAGACTGCCGTCCGCAAGTTCCGCGAGGCCGCCGAGTCCGGCGACGTCGAGGCCACCGTGGCCGCGCAGCGCGCCGCCGCCCGCCAGCTCGACAAGGCTGCCAGCAAGGGCGTCATCCACAAGAACCAGGCCGCCAACCGCAAGTCGGCGATCGCCAAGCAGGCCGCCGCTCTGGCCGCCGCCAAGTAGAGCACCACGCCGAACGCCGCGCCCTGGGACGGGGTGCGGCGTTTTCGCGCGCCCGGCCGCATTTCCGGACGATCACACTAGGGTCTCGGGTCGATCAAGGACTCTTGCCCGCCGTACTACGTTCCGCTGAGCATGGGCCGCATGCGGGGGCTGGTGGTGACGCGGGCGCGGGACGAACCCTTACTCCTGGTGGCCGCCTTCGGCGCCATCCTGCTGGCCACCACGACCCTCGTGGCGCTGGCGATGTTCGCCTCCTCGGTCGTCGAGGCGGGCGTCGAGCGGGCCCTGGCCACCGCTTCGCTGGCCTCGAAGTCGACCACCGTCACCAGCCCGGTCAGGGCCGGGGACTTCTCCGCCGTCGACGAGCTGATCCGCACGACGAACACCTCGCTCTACGGCACGGCCGCGACGTATCTCAGCGCCACCTCCGGTTCCTTCGTGGTCCCCGGCCAGGAAGACCGCGAACATCCCGACCTGCTGGTCTTCGGCACCAACGACCAGCTCGCCGACCACGCCAGGCTGACCGCGGGCCGCTGGCCCTCCCCCGGGCCCGTGATCGAGGCCGCCGTCTCCCGTCCGGTCGCCGAGGCGCTCGACCTCGCGCCGGGCCGGGTGTTCACGACCGAGAACCGCCTCGACCACACCGGCGTGCGGGTGCGCGTCACGGGCGTCTTCCAGCTCGACGACCCCTCAGGCGAACGCTGGCGGTCCGAGTCGATGCTGGTGCGCGGCGTGTCGTACGGCAGCTACACCACCCACGGGCCGCTCATGGTCACCAGGCAGACCTTCCAGCGCCACTTCGCCACTCTGGTCACACCCACCTGGACGACCGTCCCCGACCTGCGCGGCCTGCCGCTGACCACGCTGGGGCCGCTGGCGGAGCGCGTGGCCACGCTCAAGCAGCGCCTGGCCGCGCAGGGATGCCAGCGCTGCGGCGTCGCCTCCCGCCTGCCCGAGACCCTCACCCAGCTGCGCACCGCGGCGCTCGTGGCACGCTCCACCATGCTCATCCCGGTGCTGCAGCTGCTCCTGCTGTCGGCGTACGCGCTGATGTTCACCGCCAGGCTGCTGGCCGACCACCGGCGCATGGAGGTGGCGCTGCTGCGGGCGCGCGGCGCGGGCACGGCTCGGTTGTCGCTGCTGACGGCGGGCGAGGCGCTGCTGGTGGCACTCCCCTGCGCCGTGGCCGCGCCGTTCCTCGGGCCGCCGCTGATCGCGCTGATCGCCGGCCTGCCGTGGATCCACGCCACCGGCGTGCGCCTCGACCCGGTGCCGGGCCCGCAGGCCTTCCTGCTGTCGGGAGCCGTCGCGCTGGCCTGCGCCGTCCTGCTCGTGCTGCCCACGCTGGCCGGCGCCCGGCGCACCTACGTCGAGGTGCAGACCTCGCGCGGCGAGCGCGGCCTGCTCCAGCGGGCGGGCGCGGACGTGGTGCTGCTGGTGGTGGCGGCGCTGGCGTTGTGGCAGCTGCAGAGGTACGGCGCGCCGGTCACCTCGACGGCGGCGGGCGAGCTCGGCATCGATCCGCTCATCGTCACCGGGCCCGCGCTCGCGCTGCTCACCGGCGGCCTGCTGGGCCTGCGGCTGGTCCCCAGGATCTCGAAGATCGCCGAACGGGTCACCTCGAAGCGGCCGGGCCTGGCCCCGGCGCTCGGCGCGTGGCAGGTCAGCCGCCGCCCGGCACGCTACGCCGGGCCCGCGCTCCTGATCACCATGGCGGTCGCGATCGGCGTGGTCTCCCTCGCCACCACCGCGACCTGGCGGGCCTCGCAGGTGGACCAGGCCTCCCACGCGGTCGGCGCCGACCTGCGGCTGACCGGGTCGCCCGACGGCCAGGAGCTGGGACCGCTCGGGCGCGGCACGCCCTTCGCCCGGCTACCCGGCGTCACGGCGCTCAGCCCCGCCCATCGCGGCGGCCTGGAGCTGTCCGGCTTGTACACCACCGTGCTCGCGCTCGACGCGGACCGGCTGGACCGGGTCATGAAGCTGCGCCCCGACCTGGGAGAGCGCGGCCTGGCCCAGCTCGGCGGGGCGTTGCGGGCGGGCCGTCCCGAGTCGCGGCTGCTGCCCCTGCCCGGCGGACGGCTCACGTTCTCCGTGCGGGTGCGGGGCCGCGACTCCGTCAGGCTCAGGGCCACGCTCGTGGACGGCCAGGGCGTCTGGCACGACGTACGGCTCGGCCCGATCCAGCGGGGCGAGAATCGGCTCGAACTCGACGCCGACCGGCTGGCCGGCCGCAGCGGGCTCCTGTCAGGACCGGTCGGGCTGCGGGGTCTCACCTTCGACGTGCCGCTGCGACAGGACGACGGACAGCTCACGCTGGCCGTCTCCGGCCTGCCCGGCCAGTGGTCGCAGCTGTTCCGCTCGGCCACGCCGCTGCCCGAGGCGTCGATCAGGCCGCTGGACGACGGCTTCGAGGTCTCGGTCGCGCCGGGCGGCGTGCCCAGGGCCTCCCACCCCCTGGTCGTACGGTTCGGCGCCGGCGCGGACGAGCCGCCCGTCCCCGTCGTGCTCGGCGCCCGCCTGGCCGCCACGCTCAAGCTCACCACCGGCCAGAGCCGCGACCTGGCGCTGGACGGCTGGCCCGCGAAGATCACGGTGGCCGGGATCCTGCGGGCCGTGCCCTCGACCGATCAGGAGCAGCCGGTGGTCCTGATGGATCTGGCGACCTTGCAGGAACTGCAGCACCGGCTCGGCCATCCCGTGCGGCCCACCGGCGAGTGGTGGTTGTCGGCCACCGGCGACCAGGCCATGGAGCAGGTGCGCCGCACCCCGGAATGGGACACCGCGGCGCTCGGGCTCGGCCAGACGATCGTGCGGCTGCGCGACGACCCGCTGGCCGGAGGGCTGCAGGGCGCGCTGATCCTCGGGTTCGCGGGCGCCCTGGTCTTCGCCGTCCTCGGGTTCCTGGTCAACGCCGCCGTCGCGGCCAGGGAGCGGGCAGCTGACTTCGGCATCCTGCGCGCGATGGGCGTGAGCTTCCGCCAGGTCTGCGGCCTGCTCGCCGTCGAGCAGGCGTTCGTGGTGGGGCTGTCGCTGGTGGTCGGCACGCTGCTGGCCACCGGTGTGTCGGCGTACGTGGTGCCGCGCATGGTGCTGACCGGCCAGGCCGCCCAGGTGACGCCCGCCGTGGTCCTGGAGCTGCCGTGGGCGGCCGTGCTGGCGATGCTCGGCGGGATCGCCCTGGTGCTGTTCGCGGTGCTGGCCGCGCTCGCCCGCCGCCTGCGCACGACAGAGCTGGGACGGACTCTGCGGATCGGGGAGGAGCGATGAGGCGGGCGCCGCTGGGCACGGCCCTGCGCCTGGCGGGCGGCGGCCGGGGCGCCGTGGCGACGCTGGGCGTGCTGCTGTTCGCCGCGGCCCTGCTGGTGTCGGGGGCGCCGAAGGCGGTCGAGGGCGCCTACGACGCGGCCATGGCCGACACCCTGCGCCGCGCCTCCGCCCTGCACACCGACCTGACCGTCACCATGAGCGCCTACGGCGGCGGCCGCGCGCCCTCCACGGTCGGGGACTTCGCGCACGAGGACGCGTCGCTGCGCGAACGCCTGCCCGGCTCGCTGCGCGGCCTGGTCACCGCCGGGCACCACCGGCTGGAGCTGCCGACCCGCCCGATCGAGGCGGGCACCGGTGTGCGCCGCTCCTTCCTCGGCCTCGTGTGGGCGTCGGGCCTCCAGCACCGTGTGCGCTGGGTGGCCGGCCGCCCGCCGGGGGCCGGAGGGCAGGCCGTCCAGGTGGGCCTGCCCCGGTCGGCCGCCGAGGAACTGCGCGTCGGGGTGGGCACGACCCTGCGCATCGGCGCCACCTCGGCGCTCCCGGTCGAGGTCACCGGGCTCTACGAACCGCTGTCACCGGCCGACCGGTTCTGGGACCACCACCGCCGCGCCCGCGCCGTCGAGTACGTCTACCCGCCTGGCCCAGACGCCCAGATGGAACGGCACGTCATGGGCCTGGTCGCCGACGCGGGCCTGCCTGGCCTGGCCGGGCGCGCGGTCGAGCTCACCTACAGCTGGGTGCTCCCCCTCGACCCCGGCCGCCCCGACGCGCGGGCCGCCCCCGGCATCCCGGGGGGCGTCACGGAATTCGGCGGCCAGATCGGCTACCACAGCGAGCTGCCCGGCACGATCTCCATGCTCAGGACCGACCTGCCGCGCATCATCGAGGCCTACCTGGCAGACCTGCGCTCCGCGTCGGCCGTCGTCCACGTCGTGCTCGGGGCTCTGCTGCTGGTGGCCGCCGGAGTGCTGGCGCTGGCGGTGCTCCTGCTGTGCAGCCGGATGGAGCGCCCGCTGTCGTTGATGCGGGCACGCGGCTGCTCCCTGGCGGGGATCGCGCTGACCGGGGCGGCCGTGATCGTGCTGGGCGCGCTGCCCGCGACCGTCGCCGCGCAGGCCGTGCTCTGGTTCGTGCCCGGCCCAGCGGTGCCGCTCCACACCGCCGCGCCCGCCGCCCTGGCGCTCGCGACGGCGGCGGGCGGCGCCGCGCTGCTGGCCGTACGGCATCGGGTCCCGCTGCCGGAGCACCGGGGCGACCTGGCAGGACACCGGTCGGGGCCGGTGCGCGTGGCGATCGAGGTCGCGCTCGTCGGGCTCGGCGTCACCGCGCTGCTCCTGCTGCGCGCGCGGGGGCTGAACGGCGATCCGCTCCTGCTGCTGGCGCCGCTGCTGATCACGCTGGCGGGCGCGGTGCCGGCCCTGCGGGCCTATCCGCTGCCGCTGCTGCTTCTCGTCCGGCTCGCGTCCAGGCGCCGTGACGCCGTGCCGTACCTGGGGCTGGTCATGGCGGCCCGCGCCCGCCTGCTGTCGGCGGCGCCGGTGCTGGTCCTGGTGCCCGCGCTGGCCGTCTCGGTGTTCGGCGCGGGCGTGAGCGCCTCGCTGGCCGACGGGCAGGAGCGGCGCGCCTGGTCGGAGGTGGGCGCGGACGCGCGGGCCGAGTCGGCCGCGGGCTTTCCCGCCGGCGCGGTCGAGAAGGTACGGCGGGTGCCGGGCGTCACGGGGGTGGTGCCGATCCAGGTCAAGCGCACTCAGCTGGCCGCCTACCAGGAGCACACCGTGCTGGCGCTGGATCTGGCGGCCTTCCGCGAGCTCGTCGGCGACACCCCGGTGCGGGCGCCCGCACCGCCGCCGGCCGGGCCGGCCGCGCCGGGCGAGATCGCGGCGCTGGTCCCCCCTGAGCTCATGGGCCAGGAGCTGGAGATGTACTGGGGCGGGAAGATCACCCTGACGGCGAGCGCGCCGCTGGAGGGCTTCCCCGGTCGCGGCGGCCGGGTCGTGGTGATCCCCGCCGACCCCCGTTTCGGCGACCCCGCCCTGCTGTACGTGCGCGGAGCGGACGTGGATCGTGAGCGCCTGGCGGCCGCCCTGGGGCCGGGGGTCACACTCACCCTGCGCTCGCAGGTACTGTCCACCATGCGCGCCGCGCCGCTGACCGGGCTGGTCCAGACGACGTTCCTGCTGGCCACGCTGCTCTTCGCCGGCTACGCCGCGCTGGCCGTGGTCCTGGCGCTGGTGATCACCTCGAAGGAGCGCGGCGGGGCGCTGACGCTGTTGCGCACGCTGGGCCTGACCGCCGGGCAGGCGCGGCGGCTGACCCTGGTCCAGGTGGCTCCCGTGGTGCTGCTCGGGGCGCTGACGGGAGTGGCCGCGGGACTGGCGTTGCCGCTGTTGCTTGACCCTTTACTGATACTTCGTATCAATGAGTAAGAACGTTGGGATGAGGTGCGGTTTGTGTCACAGTTCCGATATCACGCGGTCATCGCCGCAGCGTATCGGCTGCGCATCCGTTGACACGCGCGCCTTGATCCCGACCGGCGCGACTGTCGAGAGTGCTCTGAACAGGTGAGAGTACGGGGAAGCGGAGGACCCATGCGGGGGCAGGTGCCTCTTGTCGTCAAGCGCGCCTTCAGCGAGCCGCTGCTGCTGCTCGCGGCGCTGGGATCGATCTTGCTGGCGACCACGACGCTGGTCTCGCTGACCATGTACGCCTCCACGATCGCCGACGTGGGCGTGCGGCGCACGATGGAGAAGGCCGGATTCGGCACCACGTCGGCGACGGTGTCGGCGCCGGTGACCGGCGAGAGCTTCGCCGAGCTCGACTCGATCGTCCGCGAGCAGCTGAGCAAGGCCTACACCGACGTCTCGCTGGCCGTCACGACCAGCATGCGCTCCGACTCCTACGTGCGGCCGGGCCAGGAAGACGTCAAGACGCCCGAACTGCTCAGGTTCGGCAGCAACGAGGCCCTTTACCAGCATGCCAAGATCGTCGAGGGCGCCTGGCCGTCCGACGGCGGGCAGGTCGTGGAGGCGGCGGTCTCCGTCACCGCGGCGGCCACCGCCCAGCTGCGGGTCGGCGACGAGTTCGTCACCCGCTCCCGGCTCGACGGCAAGCCGGTCAAGGTGAAGATCACCGCCCTGTTCCAGCTCGACGACCCCTTCGGCGCCCGCTGGGCCTCCGAGCCGCTGCTCGGCCGGGGCATCGAGACGCTCAACTTCACCAGCTACGGCCCGCTCATGGTGGGGCACGAGACGTTCCTGTCGCGGTTCGCCACCAACGTCAGCACCACCTGGACGGCCGAGCCCGACCTGCGCTCGCTGACGCCCGAGCAGCTGCGGCCCATGGCGGCCAGCCTCTCCGGCCTGCGCGACGAGCTCAAGCGCGCCGGATGTTCCTCCTGCACCACCACGGGACGGCTGTCGGAGATGCTGACCCAGCTCAGCACCGCCTCGCTCGTCGCCCGCTCCACCATGCTCATCCCGGTGCTGCAGCTGCTGCTGCTGTCGGCCTACGCGCTGATGCTCACCGCCCGCCTGCTGGCCGACCACCGCCGCATGGAGGTCGCGCTGCTGCGCTCGCGCGGCGCCGGCATCTGGCGGCTGGGCTTCCTCGCCGGCGGCGAGGCCCTGCTGGTGGCGGTGCCCTGCGCGATCGTCGCCCCCTTCCTCGGGCCGCCGATGCTCGCCCTGATCAACTCCCTGCCCTGGATCCGCTCCTCGGGCGTGCACCTGGCCCCCACGCCCGACCTGGGATCCTTCCTGGTCTCCGCCGCGGTCGCGCTGGCCTCCGCCGTCCTGCTGGCGCTGCCCGCCCTGGCCGGCGCCCGCCGTACGTATGTCGAGGAGCAGTCGTCGCGCGGACGGTCGGGCGCGCGCGGCCTCATCCAGCGCGCGGGAGCCGACCTGGCCCTGCTCGTCGTCGCCGCGCTGGCCATCTGGCAGCTGCAGCACTACGGCGCCCCGGTCACCGGTACGGTCACCGGCGAGCTGGGCATCGACCCGCTCATCATCTCCGGGCCCGCCCTGGCGCTGCTCACCGGCGGCATGCTCGGCCTGCGGCTGGTGCCCAGGGTGTCGAAGATCGCCGAACGCGTGACCAGCAGGCGGGCGAGCCTCGCTCCGGCCCTGGGCGCCTGGCAGGTGGCCCGCCGACCGCTGCGATACGCCGGGCCCGCACTGCTGCTGACCATGGCGATCGCCATCGGCATCGTGTCGATGGCCACCGCCTCCACCTGGCGCTCCTCCCAGGCCGACCAGGCCCGCCACCAGACCGGCGCCGACCTGCGGCTGACCGGCCCCGCCGATGGCCAGGAACTGGGCGCGCTCGGACGCGGCACCGCCTTCGCCTCGCTGCCCGGAGTACGCGAGGCCGGACCCGCGCTGCGCCAGGACGCCGACTTCGGCGACGTGCGCAGCGTGCTGCTCGCCCTAGACGCCGCCAAGCTCGATCAGCTGTTCCAGCTGCGGCCCGACCTGTCGGGGCAGACCCCGGCCCAGCTCGGCAAGGCCCTGGCCGCCGCCCAGCCCAAGCCGCTGGAGCTGCCGGGCAAACCCGGCAAGCTGACCCTCGACGTCCACGTCGAGAGCTCCAAGGTCGACTTCTCGCCGCTGCGGCTGGTCGTCTCCGACGCGCTCGGCGTCTGGCGCGGGCTCAACGTCACCGGGGTGCGGCCGGGCGCCAACCACGTCGAGGTCGACCTGTCCGGGCTGGCCGGGCGCAGCGGGCAGATCAGCTACCCGCTCAGCCTGCGCGGCATGATCGGCGCCAACACCCAGGGCATGCCGGTGTCGCTGAAGGTCGAGCACCTGCTCGCCGACGGCGTGCCGGTGCCCTGGACCTTCACGATGGGCATCAGGGACGGAACGCCCAGCCTCGCCCTGCCGTCGGGACAGGCGCCCGCCGCCGAAGCTCCGCTGCCGGTCGTGCTCACCTCCGGACTGGCCGCGACCCTGAAGCTCAAGGAAGGACAGACCGGGAGGGTCGTCTTCGAGGGCCGCCCGATCGACATCGAGGTCGCCGGGATCGTCGAGCGCATGCCGACCACCGCCCCCGACCAGCAGGCCGTGCTCGTCGACTGGACCACGCTGCAGGGCCACGACATGGCCGCGGGAGCGATGGCCAGGCCCGCCACCGAGTGGTGGCTGGCCGCCGACGACACCACCGCCGCCCTGGCCAAGCTGCGCACCAGCCCCCAGTGGGACTTCACCGCGCTCGACCAGGCCACGCTGGCCACCGAGCTCCAGGACGACCCGCTGGCCAGCGGCCTGCAGGGCGCGCTGATCCTCGGCTTCCTGGCCGCGCTCGTCTTCGCCGCGCTGGGCTTCCTGGTCAACGCGGCGGTCGCGGCGCGCGAGCGCATGGCCGAGTTCACCATCCTGCGGGCGCTGGGCGTCAGCTTCCGCCAGATCTTCGGGCTGCTGGCGATCGAGCAGACCTTCATCATCGGACTGTCGCTGGCCGCGGGGACCGTGCTGGCCCTCGTCGTGGGCACGCTGGTGGTCCCGCACATCGTCCTGACCGGGCAGGCCTCGGCGGTCACGCCGTCGGTGCTGCTCGACATTCCGTGGCCGGCCACCGTGGCCATGCTGGCGGTGGTGGCGGCACTGCTGTTCGCCATCGTCGCCGGACTGGCCCGCAACATGCGCAAGCAGGGCCTGGGCCGGGTGCTGCGCATCGGGGAGGAACAGTGAACTCGGGGGTCCTGGCGCGGGTGCACGCCGGTGCGGTCGCCGTACTGGCCTTGCTGACCCTGAGCGCGACCCTGCTCGTGTCGGGCCTGCCACGCGCCATGAACGGCGCCTTCGACGACGCGCTGAGCCGCAAGCTCGACTCCGTCACCGCGCGCGAGGTCGACCTGAGCGTGCGCTTCCAGCCCGGCAGCGGCGGCGGGCGGGGCATGCAGGACCGCTCCGCCTTCGAGCAGCGCGACAGGCTCGTGCGATCGGAGCTGCCGCAGCCGCTGACCGGGATCGTGCGCCCGCCCGGCTCCGGAACCTCGCACATGAGCCTGAGGACCGTGGCCGCACCCGTCATGGGCGCGCCCGACAAGTACCTCGACCTGGGCTGGATGAGCGACGCCGGCCAGCGCGTCGACTGGGTCGGCGGCGCCCCTCCTGGACCGCCGCGCGCGGGCGGCGGCATGCCGCTGGTCGAGATCGGCGTCACCCAGCAAGCGGTCGAGAAGATGGGCCTGGCCCTCGGCAGCGAATACGTCGTGGGCGCCACCAAGCCGCTGCGGCTCAAGGTCACCGGCGTGTTCGCGGCCAAGCAGCCCGACTCCGCCTACTGGACGCACCACCCCGACATGCTCAGGGCCGCGGTCAGCGTCAAGCCCGGGACCACCTCCGACGAGTTCCGCTACACGGCCCTGATCAGCGACGCGAGCGTGTCGGTGCTGGCCGACACCGACCGCCAGGTGGTCTACAGCTGGATCCTCGGGCTCGACACGGCCGCGGTCAGCTCGCTGCGGGTCGGCGAGACGCTCACGGCCCTGCAGGACTACCGCCGCGACCTCGGGCTGATCGAGCCCAGCTGGGGGTCCTTCCGGCTCGACTCCCTCCTGGGCGAGCGGCTGGCGGAGTTCAGGACCGAGCTGGCCACCGCGGAGACCATCCTCTTCCTCGTGCTGGGCGGGCTGCTGCTCGTCGCGCTCGGCGTGATCGTGCTGGCGGCGCAACTGCTGATGGAGCGCATGGACCAGGCACTGGCGCTGATGCGCGCCCGCGGCGGCGCGCTGGCCACCGTGGTCCGCGCCGGCCTGGCGCCCATCGCCCTCAGCGTCGTCCCCGCCACGCTCGCCGGCTACGCGCTGTCCTACCTGGTGCCGGGGCCCGCCACCGCGATCGTGCACATCGCGCCCGCGCTCGTGCTGCTGACCGTGCTGGCCTTCGCGGCGGCCATGATGGCCACCGCCCACCGCACGCCGCTGCACGAGCGTCGCGGCGACGTCGTCTCCCCCAAGCCCTCCCCGCGGCGCATCACCCTGGAGATCCTCGTCATCGGCCTGGCCCTGGGCGGCGCCTACCTGCTGCGCACCCGCGGCGTGACCACCGAGGTGTCGGAGCAGGGCCAGGACCCCTTCCTGCTGCTGGTCCCGATGGCGCTGACCGTCGCCGCCGCGCTGATCACGCTGCGCTGCTACCCCTACCCGCTCCGGCTGGTCGTACGGCTCGCCTCCCGCCGCCGGCCCGCCGTGCCGTTCCTGGGCCTGACCAGGGCGGCGCGGGCCAAGGCCTTCAGCGTGCTGCCGGTCCTCATCCTGCTGCCCGCCCTCGGCGTCTCGGTCTTCGCCTCGATGATGGCGACCGGGCTGGACAGCACGCAGAAGCTCGCCGCCTGGCAGCGGGCGGGCGTGCCGATCAAGCTCACCACCGAGCTGGAGTTCGGCGCCGAGGCCATCGAACGGGTGCGCAAGGTCGCCGGGGTGCAGGAGGTGCTGCCCGCCCAGACCGGCATCGTCCAGCTGGGACTGGGGGCGCAACGTTTCCCCGTGCTCGCCGTCGACCTGGCGGGCTTCGCCCGGATCGCCGAGGGCTCGCCCGTCACGCTGCCGGCGCAGCCGACCGGCCAGGGCATACCCGCGCTGGTGTCGAAGGAGCTCAAGGGCGTCACCAGGCTCGACATCGGGTGGCAGACGCGCATGACCCTGAACCCCGCCGGGGAGCTCGCGGCGATGCCGGGGTTCTTCTCCACCGGCAAGTTCGCCGTCGTGCCGTACGACGCGAACGAGCGGGCCGGCACGCGGGTGGCGCCGAACGTGCTGCTGATCAAGGGCTCGGCCGACGCCCGGGCGTTGCTCGCCGCGACCGGCGTAGCCACCCAGATCCAGACTTATGACCAGATCTACAGCGAGATCGCCGACGACCCGCTGACCTCCGTCATCCGGACGACCCTGCTGGTCGCCACCATCGCGATGGCCGTCTACGCCTGCGTCGCGGTGATCGTCTCGCTGGTCATCAGCGCGGCCGACCGGGCCGACGCCCTGTCCTTCCTGCGTACCCTGGGACTGTCCACCGGCCAGGCGCAACGGCTCACCGTGCTGGAGGTGTCCCCCTTGATCCTCATCACCGCGCTCGTCGGCCTGGGCCTCGGACTGGCCCTGCCCAGCGCGCTCGGGCCCGGCGTGGACCTGTCCGCCTACGCCGGAGACGTGGCCGTCGGCGCCTACGAGGTCGACATCCTCACCCCGATCCTGCTGGCCGCAGGGCTCACCCTGGTCGCCATCCTCGGCGCCCTCGTCCATACGATCATCACCCGCCGCCGTACTCTCGGCTCGGTTCTACGAGTGGGGGACTAAGTGGAACAGACCCTGTCAGAGCTGGAAGCGCAGGCGCTGTCGGAGAAAGCCGCCTTCGGCGGCGACGCCCACATCGTCTGCGACAACCTCGTGCGCATCTACAAGACCGAGGGAGTCGAGGTCGTCGCCCTCCAGGGCCTCGACCTGCTGATCGACAAGGGCGAGCTGGTGGCCATCGTGGGCGCCTCGGGCTCCGGCAAGTCGACGCTGCTCAACGTGCTGTCCGGCCTCGACATCCCCACCGCGGGCGTGGCCAAGGTCGGCGGCATGGACCTGCTGGCGATGACCGCCCGCGACCGGCTGCGCTACCGGCGCGAGGTCGTCGGCTTCATCTGGCAGCAGACCGCGCGCAACCTGCTGCCCTACCTGACCGCCCGCGAGAACGTCGAGCTGCCGCTGAAGCTGGCGGGCAGGCGCCGGCGCGCCGAACGATCCGCCTACCTGCTCGAACTCCTCGGCGTCGACTACTGCGCCGACCGCAAGCCCGACCAGATGTCCGGCGGCGAGCAGCAGCGCGTGGCCATCGCCGTTGCCCTGGCCAACTCGCCGACCCTCGTCCTGGCCGACGAGCCGACCGGCGAACTCGACAGCGAGACCTCCGCCGAGGTCTTCGAGGCACTGCGCAAGGCCAACAAGGAGCTGGGCGTCACCGTGGTCATCGTCACCCACGACCCGCTCGTCTCCGAACAGGTCGACAGGACCATCGGCATCCGCGACGGGCGCACCTCCAGCGAGACCGTGCGCTCCTCCGGAGGGCACGCCCAGGAGTACGCCGTGCTCGACCGCGTCGGCCGCCTCCAGCTGCCGCGCGACTTCACCAACGCGCTGAACATGGAACGCCGCGTCAGGCTCGAGCTCGAGTCCGACCACATCGGCGTCTGGCCCGCTTCGTCTTCGGAGGAAACCGGTGAGTGAACCCCTGGTCGTCGTCGAAGGCGTGCGCAAGGTCTACCGCACCGGGCCCAAGGAGGTCGTCGCCCTGCGCGAGGTGACCTTCTCCGCCCACCCGGGCGAGCTCATCGCCATCCGCGGGCGCTCCGGCTCCGGCAAGACCACCCTGCTCAACCAGATCGGCGGCCTCGACAGGCCCGACGAAGGGCGCGTCGTCGTGGCCGGGCAGGAGGTCACCGCGCTTGGCGAAGACCAGCTGCTCGCCCTGCGGCGCGACGTGGTCGGCTTCGTCTTCCAGTCCTTCGGCCTCATCCCCGTGCTGTCGGCCGCCGAGAACGTCGGCGTGCCCATGCGCCTGCTGCGCACCCCCGTCGAGGAACGCGAGAAGCGCATCCGCATGCTCCTGTCGCTCGTCGGCCTCGAACAACACGTCAACCAGCGGCCCTACGAGCTGTCCGGCGGCCAGCGCCAGCGCGTGGCCATCGCCCGCGCCCTGGCCAACCGTCCGCGGCTGCTCATCGCCGACGAACCCACCGGGCAGCTCGACTCCCAGACCGGGCGCCAGATCATGCAACTGCTGCGGGCCCTCGTGCGCAGCGAAGGCGTCACCGCCCTCGTCGCCACCCACGACCCCAGCCTGATCACCCTGGCCGACCGGGTGCTGGAGATCAGCGACGGCGTGCTCCGCGAGGCGGTGCTGCAGGAGTCCTGAACGCCGTGACCGCCCACCTGCTGATCGTCGAGGACGACCCCGACATCCTCGACATCCTCGCCACCGGCCTGGAGCTCGGAGGCTACCGCGTCTCCACCGCCGCCACCGGCCAGACCGCGCTCGACGCCCTGCTGCGCGACGAACCCGACCTGGTGCTGCTCGACGTCATGCTGCCCGACATGCACGGATTCGAGGTCGTACGGCGGCTGCGCCAGGCCCGGCTGCGCACCCCCGTCGTCTTCCTCACCGCGCGCGACGGGATCGAGGACAAGATCGAAGGGCTGGGCATCGGCGGCGACGACTACGTGACCAAGCCGTTCAACCTCGGCGAGGTGCGCGCCAGGATCCGCGCCGTGCTCCGCCGCACACTCGACGCAGCCCCCACGCCCGCCCGCCTCGTCTACGCCGACCTCAAGGTCGACCCCGAAACCCACGAAGTGTGGCGGCAGGGACGGCAGGTCCTGCTGTCGCCCACGGAGTACCGGCTGCTGATGTACTTCCTCGACCGGCCAGGACAGGTCCTGTCCAAGCAGCAGATCCTGCACGACCTGTGGAGCTACGACTTCGGCGGCGAGGTCGGCATCGTGGAATCGTACGTGTCCATGTTACGACGCAAGATCGACGGGCGCGGGGTGCGGTTGATCCACACGCTGCGCGGACTCGGCTACACGCTGCGCGAGCCGTGATGCGGCCCGTTCCCCTGCGGGTCAAGCTCACGGCGCTGCTGCTGGCGCTGCTGGTCGCGGGGCTGGGGTTCGTGGGGGTGATCGGGGTGTGGATGCTCGACACCTACCTGGTGCAGCGGGTGGACCGGCAGATCGACCTCACGGGCGAGGCTGTGGCCGACGACACGCTCGTCCTGGTGAGCGACCCTGTCGGGCACGGTGCCCGCGACGGGCGAGGCGACCCTGCCGAACGAGGCGACCCTGCCGAACGAGGCGACCCCGCCGAGCCCGCCCGGCGCTACCGGTCCGTCTTATCCGGCCGCCCCGTCGACCGCCTACCGCCGCCCGCCATCCCCGGCACCGCCCCCACTGGCACCACTGGCACCACAGGCACCACAGGCACCACCGACACCACCGACACCACCGACCCCACCGACACCACCGGCAGCACCGGCAGCAAGCTCACCGTCCCCGCCGTGCGCGGACCTGGCACGTGGCGCATCCAGATCACCGAAGACCCCGACGGGCGCCGCCGCATCATCGCCGTCGACCTGAGCGAAGTCGACGCCGTCACCGACCGGCTCTCCCTCATCCTCCTCCTCGCCGGCGCCGGTGTCGTGGCCATCGTCTCCGTCGTCGCCGTCACCGTCGTACGGCGCAGCCTCCAGCCCCTCGAAGCCATCGGCGACACCGCCGACGCGGTCGCCGCCGGAGACCTCAGCCGCCGCGTCCCCACCAGCGACCCGCGCACCGAGACCGGCCGCCTGGGCAGCGCCTTCAACGCCATGATCGAACAGGTCGAAGCATCCTTCCGCACCCAGGAGGAGTCAAAGGACCAGATGCGGCGCTTCGTCGCCGACGCCTCGCACGAACTGCGCACCCCCCTCACCGCCATCCGCGGCTTCGCCGAACTCGCCCTCGAACACCCCGACCTCGACCCGGTCGCCCTCATGCGACGGGTGGAGGCGGCCGCGTCACGCATGAGCCTGCTCGTCGACGACCTCCTGCTGCTCGCCCGCGTCGACCTGCGCCCCGAACTCACCCTCCAGCCAGTCGACCTGCGCGCCCTGGCCGCCGACGCCGTCCAAGAGACCCGGCTGCTGGCCCCGGACCGCGAGATCACCTTCTCCCCGGTTTCGTCGCCTCCGCCCGTCGTCGCCGGTGACGAGACGCGGCTACGGCAGGTCATCGGGAACCTGCTCAGCAACGCCCGCCTCCACACCCCGCCCGGAACCCCGATCACGGTACGGGTGGGGACGTCGGAGGAGCGGGTGGGGACGTCGGAGGCGCGGGTGGCGTTTCTCGAGGTGGCGGACAGAGGCGCCGGGCTGACGGCGGAGCAGACCCGACGGGTGTTCGACCGGTTCTATCGGACGGCGCAGGACGGGGGCACGGGGTTGGGGCTGGCGATCGTGCATGCGCTGGTGGTGGCGCATGGAGGGAGCGTGGCCGTGGAGAGCGTGCCGGGCGCGGGGAGCACGTTTCGGGTAGAGCTGCCCATGCTGGGTGACGGGCGAGCTCTTCGGTAAGCGGTTCGGGTGGAGCGAAGACGCCCCGGCACGAGAATCGGCGACCGTCCCCCGGAACGACGGCGCAGCCAGGCGATGACGATTTCGGTCGACGCGATGTCAGTCACCTCGGTTACGATCCTCGACCGTGAGCACAATCCCCCGCAATCGGCTCCTCTTAGCCGGAGTCCTCACAGCGGGCGCCGCCGCCCTCGGCTCGGCGATCACCCTGGCCGTCGACCACCGGGAAAGCTCGCCCAGCCTCATCGCCGATGTCCCCTCGATCACCGAAAGCCCTGCTCCGCGGCAACTACCGGCCGCCCAGAGCAGCCCCCAGTCGGACCCGCTGCCCTCACCCACCGCGTCTACCGGGGCGCCGGTGAAGCCGAAGACGCCACCGGGCCAGACACGCAAGAGCAGGACCGAGAAGACCCCACCCGGCCGACACCGACGCTAGCGCCGCGCGGAAAGCCCCCTTCGCCCGCACGACCACCCAACGCGGCCACCAGCCCGCCGCGATGCCCAGCCCGCCGCGATGCCCAGCCCGCCGCGATGCCCGGCCTGCCCATTGGCCCGCCGCCACGCCTAATTCGCCGGCCCACTGCCTCGCCCAGAACGGCCACCGGCACCACCACGCCGAACCCGCCCTTGACCCCGCCCCGTCGCCGCCCGGCCACCGGCCTGCCACCACGCCGAACCCCCACTACCCGCGCCCTCGCCGCCCGGCCACTGGCCCGCCGCCTTGCCTGACACGGCCACCGACCTGCCACCAGTCGCGACCTTCACCTGACGAGCCGCCTGTCGTGGCCTACACCCGGCCAGTTGCCCGTCGTGGCCTACACCCGGCCAGTTGCCCGTCGTGGCGCAGCGCGGCCAATTGCCCGTCGTGGTGCAGTCGCGGCTAGTCGCGCCCTACGCCCGGCCCGCCCCCGGTCGTTTGTCTAGCCCTCGCCCGTCGCCTAGCGTCCTGTGCGGCTGGCGACGATCTCCTGGATGGCGTGCTCCAACGCATAGCCCGTGTCAGCGCCGCCCCCCTTGACCTGCTCATCCGCGTAAGCCACAGCCTTGATCGCCCGTGACAGCCCCTCGGGCCCCCACCCCTTGAGCTGCCTGCTCACCCGGTCGACCTTCCACGGCGGCATGCCCACGTGTGCGGCCAGTTGCCCGCCGCGCAGGTTGCGTGGTGCGCCGGCCACCTTCGCCAGCCCCCTGAGGCCGCCGGCCAGCGCGCTCACCAGCAGCACCGGTGCCACACCGCTGCCCATCGCCCAGCGCACCTGCTCAAGGGCCTCGGCCAGCCGGCCCTCCACCGCCGAGTCGGCCACCGTGAATCCGGTGACCTCCGCCCGTCCCCGGTAGTAGCGCTCGACGGCGGCCAGGCCGACTGACTTGTCCTCGGTGTCGAACATCAGCTGGTTGCACGCCGCCGACAGGTTGCGCAGGTCGTTACCCACGGCCTCGAGCAGCGCCTGGGCGGCGTCGGTCGAGATGCTGCGTCCCGCCCGCTTGAACTCCGTCTTGATGAACTCCATGCGCTCGGTCGCCTTGGTGACCTTGGCGATCGTCGTCACCCGGGCGCCGGTCTTCTTGAGGCCGTCGACCAGCGCTTTGCCCTTGACGCCGCCGGGGTGCACGAGGACGAGCACGGTGTCGTCGGAGGGCGCCTTGGCGTAGGCGAGGACTTCGGCGATGACCTCCTTCGCCAGGTCCTGCGCCGACCTGATCACCACCACCGTCTGGTCGCCGAACAGCGACGGCGAGGTCAGCCGGGTCAGCTCTCCGGACTCGACCTTTCCGCCCATCAGGTCCTGCACCTCGGCGTTGGGATCGGCCTGACGCGCCGCGGCCACGACCGCCGCCACCGCCCGATCGACGAGCAGTTCCTCGTCGCCGACAATGAGGGTCACAAGGTCCGGTTGGGTCTGCGCCATGCCGAGCAGCATGCCATGCCGTACCGACAATCAGGTACTCGATCTGGCCTGATGGCGGCACCGCGTCGCGCTCGGCCTGACGAGCGGTATGGGGCGTACAAGGCTTTGTCGCCTCCGCCCCAGATCGACGCCTCCGGTCGGTCCGCGGGTCGTTCACGTGGTCCAGCGGGGCACCCGGTCCACCACGCAACCGCTGTCCTCGATGGCCGCCACCACGAAGCTCTCCTCCACCATCCCCTCGGTCAGCAGGCTGACCTTGCCTGCCGTCTGGTTGACGTCCACGCCCACCACGTCGGGCAGCTGCGCGAGTGCCGCCTTCATGGCGCTCACGCAGTGGGGGCAGCTGTCCGGCTCCAGGCCGCTCACGTGGTAGGTGACCAGGCTGTGCGCAAGGGTGATCATAGTCTCCGCTCCAATGCCATACACGGGTTGGGTATCTTGGCCCTTCGCGTGGCCGTACCCTCTCTGCGATCTTCGCGGAGTCGCGGCCGCGCGAGCCAGCGAAACCGCCTTCCGCTTTGCGACATGGCGGAGATCGGAACCAAAGGAGAGACGGGCAGTGCGAGAAGAGGCCGCCAGGCGGGTCTACGCGCGGATGCGGCAGCAGGGCGAGCCCTTCGAGACCGCCGCCAAGGCGGTGGCGCTGCGTCCCGGTGAGCTCGACCAGGCCAGGGGCAGGCTGGCGGAGCTCGGATTGCTGCACCCCGGCGCCGGGATCGCGGTGGACGCGATGGCGGCGCTGACGCGCATGATCTCCGACGGTGACGACCTGATCCACCGCCTCGCCGTACAGCGGGCCGCCTCGCGGGCGCTGACCGAGCACTACCTGGACCTGCCGTACGGCACGCGCGAGGACGGCCCGGTGGAGTTCTTCCCCCGCAGCCGGGTCGACGAGCTGCGGCGGCGGCTCCGGACGGCCGAGGTGGCGGCCACCGGCGAGATCGTGGCCATGCACACCCCGCACACGTGGGATCCGGTCCGGCTGGCCTACGCCTTCGAGAACGACCGCGAGTCCGTCGAGCGCGGCGTGCGGGTGCGGGTGATGCACAGCCACGGCCAGCTCCACATGCCGGTCCTCCGTGAGCACATCCAGGCGTTGATGGAGCACGGCGTGGAGGTGCGGACGGCGCATTTCGTGCCGGCGCGCATGATCATCATGGATCGGCGGACCGCCATCGTCGAAGTGGCGCCCGGCGATCTGGAAGCCGGGGCGCTGTTCATCGAGGACCACGCGCTGACCGCGACCCTGGCGGCGCTGTTCGACTACTGCTGGATGACCGCCTCCGAGCCCAAGGACGTGCCGCGCGGCGCCGACGGCGAGGAACTCACCGACCAGCAGCGGGCTGTGCTGCGACTGCTGGCGACGGGGGCGAAGGACGACGCGATCGCGCGGGCGCTGGGCGTCTCGACCAGGACCGTCACTCGGGTCGTCGGCGAGTTGTCGGCGGTGCTGGGAGTGACCAGCAGATTCCAGGCGGGCGTGCGTGCCGCCAAGCTCGGGTGGCTCTGATCTCGACCAGCATTGATATGCGAATCGATATCTTGCGCCGTCGATATCGCTATTAGACACGATCTGATCACGTCTGCTTTGCTCCTGACTTCTGACAGTCGACCGGTTGATGGGACTTGTAGTGCGAAATCTCCACACCCGCCGCCTGCCGGCAGCCCTGGCGATCGCTGTTCCGCTAGTGGCTCTTTCTCCGGCCATCTCGTCGGGCGTCGCCTCGGCCGCTACGCCGTACGCGCATCGGGATGAGGTGGCCGTGACGCATGCGGGGTCGTACGTGCGTCTGCCGGACAGCGCCGGGACGCAGGCGTCCGCGCAGGTGGCGCCGTCCGCGAGTCGGGCGTTGGAGGCGCCTTCCGTGAGCCGGGCGTTGCGGGCCCTGGAGGTGTCGTTCGACGGGCGCATCGGCGCGTACGCCGTGGACACCGCCACCGGCAAGACGGTGTCGTACCGTTCGCGCGAGCGGTTCCCGTTGTTGTCCACCTTCAAGGCGATGGCCTGCGCGGCGGTGCTGCACAAGGCGCGCACCTCGGAGCCGGGCCTGATGAGCAAGGTCGTGCGCTGGAGCGCCGCCGAGGTGAAACCCAACTCCCCCGTCACCGCCAAGTACGTCAAGCGGGGCCTGAGCGTGGCGCGGTTGTGCGAGGCGGCCATTACGGTGAGCGACAACACCGCGGGAAACATGCTGCTCAAGCAGATCGGCGGACCGGCCGGGCTGACCAGGTATCTGCGCACGCTCAAGGACTCCGCCTCCCGCCTGGACCGGTGGGAGACCGAGCTGAACGAGTGGTCGCCCGGGCAGCGCCGCGACACCACCACGCCCGCGGCCATGGCGCGCGGCCTTCGCGCGGTCACCGTCGGCACCGCGCTGCACGCGAAGGACCGCGACCGCCTCAACGCCTGGCTCGTCGCCACCGAGACCGGCGCGGCCCGCATCAAGGCCGGACTCCCCTCGACCTGGACCGTCGGGCACAAGACCGGCACGGGCGGCGTGTACGGCACAGCGCACGACGTGGCCGTCATCTGGCCGGATCGCACATCGGCGCCGATCATCATGGCGATCTTCACCAACCGCAAGGCCTCCGGCGCGGCCGCGGACGAGAAGATCGTCGCGCGGACGGCCACCATCCTGGCCCGCGGCCTCGGCAGGCTCTGATGGCACGTCGGGGGAAGAAGATCGCACAGTTGGCCGCGGCGGCCACCGCCTCGGGGGTCCTGGTGGCCGCCATTGCCTTCCCGACCGTGGGCGGGGCCGGGATCGGCCTGGTCTCGACGGTCGACCTCACGCCCGTGGCGCTCGAGGAGCCGCCGCTCGCCGAGGTGTCGATCGTGCAGGACGCCAAGGGCAAGGAGATCGCCCGGTTCTACGAGCAGTATCGGCAGGTGGTGGGCGCCGGCCAGATCGCCGACATCATGAAGACGGCCATCGTGGCGATCGAGGACTACCGCTTCTACGAGCACGGCGCGATCGACCTGGAGGGCACGATCCGCGCCCTGGCCACCAACATGACCTCTGGCAGGGTCAGCCAGGGCGGGTCGAGCATCACGCAGCAGTACGTCAAGCAGGTGCTGCTCAACGCCGCCGACACCGAGGCCGAGCGCGACTCCGCCCTGGAGGCCAGCTACGCGCGCAAGCTGACGGAGCTGCGGTATGCCATGGGGGTCGAGCAGAAGTACACCAAGGACCAGATCCTCGAGAAATATCTGAACATCGCCTACTTCGGCGCGAGCGCCTACGGCATCGAGGCCGCCGCCAAGCGGTTCTTCGGCGTCAAAGCGCGTGATCTCACGCTGCCGCAGGCCGCCACGCTCGCGGGAGCCGTACAGGACCCGAACGCCACCGACCCCAACCTGGGCAAGAAGCAGCGCCAGCGCCTGCTGAAGCGCCGCAACGTGGTCCTGGCCCGCATGGCCGAGCTCGGCAAGATCACCCCGGAGCAAGCGGCAGCCGCGAAGGCCGCCAAGCTCGGCTACAAGGGCACCGGTCTCCCCGGAGGCTGCGAGTCGAGCACGCAGCCCTACTTCTGCCTCTACGTGCGCCAGGACATCCTGCGCAATCCCGCCTTCGGCAAGACCGCCGACGCGCGGCTCAAGATGCTCAACCGCGGTGGCCTGACCATCCGCACCACCCTCGACCCGGCCATGCAGGCGTCCGCCGACCGGGCGATCAAGAAGTACGTGCACGCCTCCGACAACGCCGTCGCCTCCGAAGCGCTCGTGCAGCCCGGCACGGGTGCGATCAAGGCGATGGCCGCCAGCAGGCCGTACGGCACGCGCAAGTCCAGGCACGAGGTCTCCTACAACCTCGTCGCCGACGCCGCGCACGGCGGAGGCATGGGTTTCCAGGCAGGATCGACGTTCAAGACGTTCACCCTGATCAGCGCGCTGAAGCAGGGCATGAAGCTCGACGACGGCCTGCTCGCCGGGGCCGGCTACCGGGCGCCGAGCCTGGCGGCGTTCACGAACTGCAAGGGCCAGGGCATCGGCGACACCTCGCACACGGTCACCAACGACGAGGGCTCGCCCGGCTGGAAGACGCTGCGCACCGGCACGTGGAGCTCGGTCAACACGTTCTTCGTCGAGCTGGAGCAGCGTGTGGGGCTGTGCGAGACGGTCAAGACGGCCAAATCGCTGGGCATCCAACGCTCGGACGGCGGCAAGCTCCAGGAGTTCGAGACGTTCACGCTGGGGATCAACGAGATGGACCCCGTGACCGTGGCCAACGCCTACGCGGCCATCGCCGCTCGCGGGCGCTACTGCGCGCCGATGGCCATCACCCGCATCACCGACCGCGACGGCAAGGCCACCGACTACCGGCCACGGTGCAAGCAGGTGCTCGAACCGGCCATCGCGGACGCGACGGCCGAGGTGCTGTCTGGCGTGTTCACCAAGGGCACGATGCGCTCGGTGGGCGGGATCGGGCGCGACGCCGCAGGGAAGACGGGGACGACCGACGCCTACGCGGCGGCCTGGTTCGCGGGATTCACGCCTGATCTGGCGGGGGCGGTCAGCATCGGTGATCCTCGAGGGTCGCAGGCGCACAAGCTGATCGGGGTCACGATCGGGGGGCGGTATTACGGATCGGTGGCGGGGGCCACGCTGCCGGGGCCGATCTGGAAGGAGACCATGATCGGGGCGTTGCGCGGGGTGCCGGCGACTTCGTTCACGGCTGTGGACGCGGCTCGGTTCGAGGGGTGCAGCCGGGGGTGCGCTCCGGCACGTCAGACGTCGGATGGCGGCGGGGACGAGGGTGAGCAGCAGGGGGACGGCGGCGAGGGCGATCAAGGCGAGGGCGGCCAGGGGCAGGGCGACCAGGGACACGGTGATCAGGGGCAAGCTGATCAGGGACACGGTGATCAGGGGCAAGCTGATCAGGGACACGGTGATCAGGGACACGGCGGCTAGGGCCAGGGTGGCCAGGGCCAGGGTGACGGTGCCCAGGCTCAGGGTGATAGTGGTCAGGGGTGGGGATGAGGTGAGCAGGAGTAGACGGGCTGTGGCGCGTCGGAGGACGTCGCGGGTTTGGCGGAGGGGCGTCATTCGCTGCCTCCGACGGCCAGCCGACCCTCGCGCTCCAGCACGACCAGATGTCCCGCCTGGTCGGTGCGGTAGATCCTGGTACCGAGCCGGTGGAGGGTCGCCAGGGTGAAGGGCGCGGGGTGGCCGTAGAGGTTGCCCTCGCCCACGCTGATCAAAGCTGCCCGTGCGCCGGTGGCGGCGAGGAAGGCCGGGTCCTGGCGCGCTGAGCCGTGATGCGATAACTTCTTTCTAGCACATCAAGGGGAGGGGTGTCATGGGCCTCCGCTCCGGCATCTACGTCCGCATCTCCGACGACCGCGAAGGCAGTGGTCTCGGGATCCAGCGCCAAGAAGAAGACTGCCGACGCCTCGCTCAACGCCTTGGCTGGGACGTCGGGGAGATCTACGCCGACAACGACATCTCCGCCTTCAGCGGCAAAGAGCGCCCCCGGTATGAGCAGATGCTGCGCGACATCGAGTCAGGCCGCGTCGACGCGCTCATCACCTGGCACACTGACCGGCTGCACCGCAACGTCCGCGAGCTCCTCGACTTCCTCGACATCGTCTCGGTTCGCGACCGACGCCGCCCCGAGACCCCGTTCGGGATCCAGACGGTGCAGGCCGGGCAACTCGACCTCACCTCCCCCACGGGACGCGCTATGGCCATTACCTTTGGCGCGTGGGCCGAGCAGAACTCCGCCCACAAGGGAGAACGGATCCGGCGGAAAATCCAGCAGCTCGTGGAGGATGGCCAGGTGCACAACGGTGGTCCGCGCCCCTTCGGCTACACCCGCATCTACGCGGGCGAAGGGCCGCGCCGCAAAATCCTGCGCGACGAGATCAACCCCGAGGAAGCCGAGATCGTACGGCAGTGCAAAGACCGAGCCCTCGCAGGCGACTCGCTGCGTTCCATCGTCGGCGACTTGAATGAGCGCGGCATCCAGACCTCGATGGGGAACGCCTGGACCATCCAGGCCATGCGCTGGGTGCTCAGGAGCGGCCGGATCGCCGGCCTGAAGGAGTTCCACCGAGAAGTCGTCGGGGAAGCAGCCTGGCCCGCCATCATCACCGTCGACGAGCACCGGCAACTACGAGCGCTTTTCTCGACCAAGCAGCCGCTGTCCGGCGTCCGCGTCCGCAAGTACTTCCTCACCGGCCTCGTCTACTGCTCCTGCACCCCAGCCAAGTTCAAGGCGATGCGCATCGTCGCCACGCACGGCAAGCCCAAGTACTCCTGCGCAGCAAAAAAAGAGGGTGGCTGCGGTGGCAGAGTGATCGCGCTTGCAGAGCTCGAGTACATGGCCGGCCAGTGGATCGTGGGCAGGCTGAACGACCCCGAAACTCTACGAATGCTGGCCGAGCGCGAGGCAGTGTCGAAGTCGGACACCGGCGATATTCTGCGCGCGATCGAGAAGGACGAGACTCGCCTCCGAGTGCTGGAGTCACAGCTTGCGGATGACGACGACGAAGACTTGGTTGAGGTCGTCGGTGCGGTCCGGAAGGTGCGACAGCGAATCCGGGACAACCGGGATCAGCTCGCACGGCTCGCCGGCGCCACACCGCTGGTCGGACTCGACCTGCCCGATCTGGCCAGCCGATGGCCCGATCTTCCGCTCGATCGGAAAAGGGCTCTCGCGAAGCTTCTAATCAGCCGCGTCGTTATTTATCCAACTACGATTCGGGGCCGATTCGACCCCGAACGCGTCGATATTCTTCCCCACTAAAATGGCGGCTCTTCCGGAAAAAGACTATCAGACTTTGGGGTAACCTTAATTCGAATAATCGCCCCATCGGAAGGTCGCAGGACATGGCCGTCTTCTGCACCTAGTGCCTTCATGGCCTGCCCGACATACTGTCGATCCCCCAGGCCGAGCTGATCGGTATTCTTGCGAACCAGTAGAGTAACTACAGAGATGTTCGGCGCGGCATTCGGATCCGCGATCACATAGTCGATGACCTGCCCCAGGGAAAGCAGATTACGCAGTTCAGGACTTAGGTTGGGAAGCTCGCTTCCGGGCTGTTCCGACACCAAGGACTCGGCCACCTTCTTCGTAGGATCGACTAGGGGATCATCAGCGGTCCTGAGGACCATAATCGGCGCATATCGCGCCAATAGCGTGGTGTACTTTTTTTTCGAAGCGAAATCCACGATAATCTTGGTTTTGTCCGCCAGGCCGTCAATTCGGACGATCCGACCCAGGCCAAATAGTTCATGACTAATTATGTCACCAGCACTCAGGCGACGGATTTGCTGAATCGACAGCCTAGGTAGAGGCTGCTGAGCCCTAAACCAGTCCGAAAGGGCTTCTTGAGCCGCCTCAATTTGACTGGTGTCGATCAGATCCGAAAGGCCATCAACAGCATCCGCAACAGCGATACGCGCTTCTGCATTAAGGATGCCATCGGGCGACGCACTCTTAATGATCGACTTCATTTTTTCGGTAGATCGCACGCTGACTTCGCCCACCCAGGGGTCATCAAGGCGATCACCGACAGCGCCCCAGTACATGGCGAGCACATCAACCGGCAGGACACTCGGCGGATCCTCACCCCTCATGAGGACCTCAAGGCTCCCGCTAGGCCAGCCCAGAACCGGTTCCATGCTGCTCCACGTCGACTCGTTGGGGTCAACCTGAGCCGACTCGACGTTGCGAACGGTGCCACGAGACACCCCGGCGAGGCTTGCCAGGCTGGCCTGTGACAGCGACAACTGCTTCCTTCGGCGGGCTACCGCCTCCGCAAGGACCGTCCTGACTTCCATCTACTCCCTCTCGCGTGCGCGGCAACTGTCAAAGGTTAGCGCATCGTTGACCTGTGGACCTGCGGATCTCTGCGCACCCCCTTGCCCAATCCCTCCTCGATTCAACACAGCAGCGCCGTAGTGTCAAGTGCAAGATGTAGAGTGTCTTGTACATTCCGACTTGCGTCCCACTGGCAACGCCTGGCACAGTATCGAACGTGATCCCCAAGAGAGGCCCGAAGATCAACCGGTTTGCCGTGCAGGCCATCCGGGTTTCGCAAGGGCTTTCGCAAGTTGCGCTCGCCCGTCGTGCGCAGCTGGACAACTCGTACGTTTGCCGCCTCGAGAGCGGCCAGCGCTCTCGCCCCGCACCCATCATCACCAGGCGTCTCGCCGATGCACTGGGCGTGCCGGTCGCCGCCATCATCATCAACCCAGACTCCGTGTCGGCGTAAAGGTCATGGTCAAGATGGGTGCCAACTTGGGCGTGCTGATCCAGAAGCGGGTTGCCTCGCTCTTGGCTACCGCACCCCCGCTCTGCCCCGAGCAGCGCGCCCGTGCAGTGGCTCTGCTCGCCGCCCCCACCGACCTCCACAACGCCGGCGCCAGCACCTCCCCGCAGACCTTCACGGCTGCCTGAGTGCACAAGAAAGGAGGGACCTTGAACAAGACCATCCGCGTCGCCGCGCTCGACCTCAGCCTCACCAGCACCGGCATCGCCAACTACCACTCCTCCGCCAACGAGGCCTGGACCGACACCATCAAGGTCAAGACCGCCGGCCACGAGCGCCTCCGCGACATCAGCAACCAGATCTTCGACCTGGTGTGCATGGCCAACCTGGTCGCAGTCGAAGGCCCCTCATACGGGTCCGGCACGACCAGCCGCCAGGCAGGCCACCACGAGCGAGCCGGCCTCTGGTGGCACATCACCTACCGGCTTTGGCGCAACGAGATCCCCTTCGCCGTGATCCCGCCCGCCAGCCTGAAGAAGTACATCGCCGGGCGCGGCAACGCCAGTAAAGACGAGGTCCTGCTCGCCACCGCCCGCCGCTACCCCAGCGTCGCCGTCAAGGACAACAACCAGGCCGACGCCCTGGTCATGCTCGCGATGACGCTCGACCACCTCGGCCGCCCTCTCGCCGTCGTCCCCGCCACCCACCGCGGCGCCCTCGACGGCGTCACCTGGCCCGAGGCGAGGCAGGCCCAGTGACCAAGCCCCTCGGCCCCAACATCATCGAATGGCCGGAAACAGGCCACCCTCAGCCCTCCGACCTGGCCGACCTCGCCCCTGTCCCCGACGGCAGCAACAACCCCGTCGAGGAGCTCCAGGACGACATCGACCTCATCATCGCCACCGACCTCGCCAACGCGCCGCGCAGCAAGAAGACGACGATCGGCCCCAGCGAGCTCGGCCACGAGTGCAGCAGGTGGATCGGCTACAAGCAGCTCGGCACCCAGGTCCTCAACCCCCAGCCCATCGCCTGGCGGCCCGCCGTCGGCACCGGCGTGCACGCCCTCCTCGAAGGCGCCTTCCACCGGGCCAACACCTACGTCGGCTCCACCCGGTTCCTCGTCGAACAGAAGGTCACCGTCGGCGAAGTCCTCGGCGAACCCATCACCGGCTCCTGCGACCTGGTCGACCGCGTCAACGCCACCACCGTCGACTGGAAGATCGTGGGCCCCACCACGTTGCGCAAGGTCAAGTCCGCGGGCTCCCCCAGCGACCGCTACCGGATCCAGGCCCACGCCTACGCACGCGGATTCAACCGCGCCGGAGTCCGTGTGAACCGGGTGTCCGTCTACTACCTGCCCTCCAACGGCGAGTACTACGAGGGCCACCTGTGGCACGAGCCGTACGACGAGCAGATCGTGCTCAACGCCCTCTCCCGCGTCGAGGCCATCACCACCCTGGTCAAGAACGTCGGGACGACCGGGCTGACCCTCCTGCCCACCGCGGATGCGTACTGCGGGCGGTGCCCGTACTTCCGCGCCGGCTCCACTGACCTCGCCCAGGGCTGCCCGGGCGACCCGGCCGTCACCAACCGGTGGACGGCCAACATCAACTCCCTCATCGCGTAACGCAAGGAGCAGACAGCATGTCCAGCGCCAACGACTTCCTCATGTCCGGCGGCACCACCTCCGCCAAGTTCCCCGCGTACGGGGCCAGCGTCACCGGCACCATCTGCCGGCAGCCCGAAGTCCAGCAGCAGCGCGACTACACCACCGGCGAGCCCAAGTTCTGGAAGGACGGCTCCCCCATGCAGCAGCTGCAGGTCGTCCTCGCCACCGACGAGCGCGACCCCGAGATCCCCACCGACAACGGCGAGCGGGCGATCTACGTGAAGGGCGCCATGAAGAAGGCCATGCAGGACGCCGTTCGCAAGTCCGGCGCCAACGGCCTGGAGATCGGTGGACGGGTCACCGTCACCTACACCAGCGACGGCGAGGCCGTTGGCAAGGGCAAGGCTCCCAAGCTCTACGCCGTCACCTACGCGCCACCGCAGGCCACCTCCGCCAACGACGTTCTCAACGCTCCCGACCCGGGCGACGCCGCTCCCGGTTCCGCGAACGCGCCGCTGAACGCGGATGGGCTGGCCGCCGCCGGACTCACCCCCGAGCAGATCGCCGCGATCATGCAGAACGCCAAGTAGGACTCCTGCCCGACCGGTTCAAGCCGGGGCCCACGTGCGAGCCGTGGACGGGCGCGAAGAAAGGGGGTGCGACATGCCCTTGGTGCGCATCGTCGTAGACGGCTCCGAAGCTCTCGTCCGCTCGCCCTTCGAGGCGAAGGACCTCATCAAGTCGATGCCCGACCGCAAATGGTCGCCCGCCGACAAGGCATGGGTCATCCCAGCCGATGACGTCGTTGACCTTCAGGCGGTCCTCTCCGCGTCCGGCTACCAGGTGATCGTCACCCACAAGCAGAAGGCGAAGCAGGAACGCCGCGAGCAGCCGCGCACAGGGCGCTCCACCAACCAGACGTGGGCGGACCTCATGCTGGCCAGCCTCACCCCAGACCTCGCGGAGAAGGCGTTCAAGGCCCTCACCCGCGTTCTGCACCCGGACATCGGAGGGTCCACCGAAGCGATGCAGATCCTGAACGCGGCACGCGACCGCGCCGGGCGGGCCCGGTGACCAACCTGCACAACGCCGTCGTCGGCGCGCACCAAGCCGGGCTGTGTGTGATCCCGGTCAAGAACGACGGGAGCAAGGCGCCCGTCTTCAACTGGAAGACCTTCCAGGCCGAACGCCCCTCCCTCGACGTGGTCAACGCCTGGTTCTCCGACGACCGCTACGACGGGTTCGGCGTGATCTGCGGTGCCGTCTCCGGCAACGTCGAGATGCTCGAGCTCGAAGGCCGGGCCGTCACCGAGGGCGTGTTCAACGCCTACTTCGACCTGCTCCACGACCACAACCTCAGCGACCTGTGGGAGCGCGTCACCAGCGGCTACTGCGAGATGACCCCGTCTGGCGGCCTCCACATCCTGATGCGCGTCGACGGCGAGCCTCGAGGCAACACCAAGCTCGCCCGACGCCCGTCCACCACCGAAGAGCTGACCGTGTGGAAGGCGCAGCAGCAGGCCGACGTCGACGCCGAGACCGACGAAGAAGTCCGCGCCCGACGCCAGACCACCCTCGACAAGGTCACGCGCGGCGAGCAGGTCCCCCAGGTGCTCATCGAGACGCGCGGCGAAGGCGGATTCGTCGTCGTCGCGCCCTCCGGCGGCCGGTCACACCCCACGGGCAGAGCCTGGACGATGGTCCGCGGCGGGTTCGCCTCGATCGCCACCGTCACCGAAGACGAGCGGGACGCCCTCCACGCGATCGCCACGCTGCTCGACACCATGCCCGCCGCCGAGCCCCCGTCCCCACAGCGTGTGGGGCAGAGCCCCACGCACGACACCGACGCAGGAGTGCGCCCCGGGGACGACTTCAACGCCCACGCCGACTGGGCGGACATCCTCCAGCCACACGGCTGGAAGCACGCGCGCACCTTCGGCCGGGCACGAGGCTGGACCCGCCCGGGCAAGGGCATCGGCCTATCCGCCACCACCGGCCGCAACGACGGCGACAACCTCTACGTCTTCTCCAGCTCCACCATCTTCGACACCGAGAAGCCCTACTCCAAGTTCGCCGCCTACACGCTGCTCGAGCACGGCGGGAACTACGCCAACGCCGCCCGGGCGCTCCGCCTTCGCGGCTACGGCAGCGAACGGCCCCGCGACGACTTCAGCGGCCTGCTGTCCAACCCTCCCAAGCGCGGCAGCGACGAAGACGACGAAGAAGACGACCGGGACGACGACTTCGCCTTTCTCCTCGGCGAGGACGGCAACCTGGCCACCGTGCACCCGATCCGCCCCAAGGCGGAGCCGGCGCCCGACGGAGTAGCCGAGACGACCTATCGGTACAGCGAAGACCGCAACGCCCTGGCGCTGATCGAACGCTTCGGCAACACGATCCGCTACTGCCCCGACCGCAGCAGATGGCTCGCCTGGGACGGTCGCCGGTGGCAGTGGTGTGAGTCGGGCGGAGGCATCGTTGCCGAGTACGCCAAGAAGATCGCCCGAGCCCTGCCCGAGCACGAGAACGTCGACCGGAAGTACAAGGCCGCGTCCCTGTCCGCACGGGGGATCAACGCCTCCCTCACGCTCGCCAGATCCGATCCGCGGGTCATGGTCCCCTACTCCGCGCTCGACGCGAACCCGTGGGAGCTCAACACCCCCGGCGGCATCATCGACCTGCGCACCGGCCAGCTCCTCCCTTCTGACCCCGCCAAGCTGCACACCCGCATGACCACGGCCACGCCCGACTTCGACGCCGACCTCGGCCGCTGGGGCGCCTTCCTCGCCGACACCTTCGGCGGCGACCAGGAGCTCGTCGAGTACATGCAGCGCCTGGTCGGCTACAGCGCCGTCGGAGAGGTGGGGCCGCACATCCTGCCCTTCTGCTTCGGCAGCGGCGGGAACGGCAAGGGCGTCTTCCTCGAGGCGTGCGCTCACGTGCTGGGCGACTACTCCGGAAAGGCGCCCCGCGGCTTCCTCACCGTGAAGACCAGCGACCCGCACCCCCAGGAGATCGCGAAGCTGGCCGGCGCACGGTTCGTCCTGTGCTCCGAAACCAACGAGGGCGACAAGTTCGACGAGTCCAAGGTGAAGGAGTTGACCGGAGGTGACAGTCTCACCGGGCACTTCATGCGCGAGAACGACTTCACCTTCACCCCCTCCCACACGCTGTGGCTGATGGGCAACAACAAGCCGTCCGTCCGCAGCGGCGGCCGGTCATTCTGGCGGCGGCTCCGCCTCATCGGGTTCGAGCACGAGGTTCCCGAAGGGCAAGCGGTCGACGACCTGCAAGGCATCCTGGCGCGCGAACACGGCGCCGTGGTGATGGCCTGGATCGCACGTGGGGCAGCGGCATACGCCGCCCACGGCCTGGCCGAGCCGAAGAGCGTCACGGAGGCCACAGCCGAGTACCAGAAAGAACAGGAAACCGTAGACCGGTTCGTCGATGAACGCTGCCACATCGGAGGCGGGAACCAGGTCACGGTCAAGGTGGCCGCTCTGTACGCGGCGTACGAGAAGTGGTGCGCCGCCGAGCGGTGCGACCCGGTCACCAAGACCTCCTTCACGCTCAAGCTCAAGAAGTTCGGAGTGGAGGCCGCCAAGGGCGGTAAGGGCGTCCGGATCTACATCAACATCGCGCTGCTGTCCGATGAGGACGACGACTCCAGAGAGTCGTGGTTCAGATGATCAAGACCTCAAGGGTGGCAGGTTGGGTGGCAGGTTTGATTTCCGGCGCCTGCCTGCCTGAGCTGGGAAAACTCCACAATGGGTGGCAGGTTGGGTGGCAGGTTGAAACCGAACCTGCCACCCCATTGAGCTGCGAAAACACCGCGACACGCCGCTATGGGTGGCAGGTTTTTCAAGCTTGTGCAGCCTTAACGCGCGCACGCGCGCACGCGCAGGCCATCGCCGTCATGGGTGAAAACGGCGAAACCTGCCACCCGAACGGCCAGAAAAGCAGTGTTTGTGCAGCTCAGAGACCCAAGCTGGGGCGTTCAACCTGCCACCCAAACCTGCCACCCCGGGCAGTACGCCATGACTGAACACCTCATCGACCGAGCGCTCAAGCTCGGCACGTGCCCCCGCTGCCGCGCAACCATCCTCGCCGGACACAACGCCGGCATCTTCACCCTCGTCGATCCTCAACCCCTCGACCGCCACGCCGAGATGCTCGCGCTGCTCTCCGGCCGCCACACCTACGACCTCATCACCGAAGGCATCCCCGCCAGGCTCTACGCCGAATGGCGGAGCACCTTCCGCATCAACGGCGCCCGACGACACCCCGTCGTCGCCTCGCATCCATGCCGAGGCCGCGGATTCACCCCTGCGGAGGTCGCCAAGCCACCGGCACCCGTCCAGCTCGCCATCCCCTTCTAGGAGGCCCTCTTGACCACCGTGTCGCCCAAGCCCCGCCGGCTGACCCTCCTGGAGCGGGCCACCGAAACAGCCGGGCCCTGCAGAGCCTGCGAACGGCTCAAAAGAGCCGACGAGGAGGGATGGGAGGCGTGCGACTACTGCGACGTCAACCCGTACGAATTCAAGAAGATCACCCAGAAGGAGCTCACCCCGTGACCACCACCGCCGACCCGGTCTACACGCTCGACGGCTTCGCCCGCTCCAGCCTGCTCGAGCACAGCGACGGCTGGAGGGCCGCCATCGCGTGGCTCGCCACCAGTCCCGCCCGCCTGGAGGTCATCAACGTCGCCCGCATCTGGCGCGACCTCCACGACGGTGGCTACACCGGCTGCGACACCGTCACCTACGACGCCAAGACCTTCCCCGGCCTCATCAGCTTCCTCGAGGACACCCCGAGCGAGATCCACGTCTTCAACGGCGTCAAGGAGATGGCCGACATCAACCGGCGTCAGGGCACCAACTACGCGCCCTGGCCCAAGAAGGCCTTCAACGTCTCCTTCGACTCCGGGTTCCTGCTCGGCTTCGCCGCCGCCTGCGACACCGCGATGAGGATGCGGTGAACGACCTCAGGGCGCCCTCCGACGAGGACATCATCCGCGTCTGCATCACGCTCCTGCGTGCCCGCAAGGATGAGAACGAGGTCAAGAAGCTGATCGAGCGCGAGCTTGCCTACTACCACCCCGGCCTGCACCCCGCCATCCTCAAGGTCGTCCTCCGGGTTGTTGTTGCCCAGTTCTTCAAGACCACGGCCAACCGGGTTGATCACGAGATCGGTTGGGAGTTCGTCGACGCCGGCCTCGACCTTCAGGAAGCCGCCACCAATGGCGCCTTGGAGAGCGACGAGGACAACCCGCCGCCCCTCGCCATCGTGAACGCCACCTAGCAACACGCCCAACCAGCGCTCGCACTGAAGTCCCACCGGGACTTCAGTGCCCTGGGAGGGCTGGACGTACGAAATGTACGTGCAGGTCGCCCCGGCTTCCCGGCGCCGGGAAGCCGGACAACCAGCACCGTTCCATCAGCTTCACCCGGGTCTCCTCCGTCCTTGTCTCCACCGAGGACGGAGGAGCCCGGCGCTCCACCCAGCACCATCGCACCTCTTGGGGGACATGTTGAGGACCGAGATCGTCTACGCGAACCTGGCCGCGATCAGGACGTACCTGCCGCAGCTGGACGCGGCTCTTGTCCCGTCGAACACGCGACGCCGCTGGCATCAGCGCGACATGTCCGCAGAGCATCAGGCGCGGATGAACGCGCTCGCGGTGTCGGAGCGGGAAGCGAAAGAGATCAACCTGAGGAACGGGCTGAAGGCTCTGGGCGATGGGAGGGCGCCGCTCAACCTGACCGTTCTCGACGCCCGCGACGTCGTCCAGGTCGGCATCGTCGAGATGGAGGAGGCGGTCTGCGAGGCGCTCGCCATGACACCATCCGCCCATACCCCGACGAGGGAGCGCATCACCAGGATCATCGGCCTGCTGGACCGGCTCGTCTGGCACGAAGACCTCGCCGAGCACGTCCACGACGAAGCACGCCGCCTCCGCCAGACCGCACGCATCGCACTCGGCGAAACCGAGCCGATCGTCCGCCTGTCGCTGCGCTGCGTCGTCTGCGAGTCCCTCAGCCTGCGAGCGCTCCTCGAACGCGGCGACGTCGTCTGCGTCAGCCAGGACTGCCGCTGCGACGACCAGGACTGCCCCTGCTGGCGGGAGGAGCCCCGCCGCCACTCGTGGCCCTTCGAGCACTGGCCCTGGCTCCTGCCTCTCCTCACCGAAGGAGTAGGCGTCGAGGCCCCCTCATCTGAGGTCGGAAATCTATAAAGGCAAGATCGGAGAAGCCGGATGACACAACTACTCCCGACCGATGACGACCTCAGCGTCTACGTCGTCCAGGTCGAGACAACAGGCCTGTGGGAAGTGGGCTGCTGCAACTCGGTGTGCTCTCACCTCCATCACGAGGTGGGCCAGTACAGATCTAAGGGCCACGCCGAAGCGGCTGCAAAGCGGCACCGCCTCCACATCCGACGCGAGACCACCAAACGGGCCGAGCGCGCATCGGACACGGTGACGATCCCGCGCGACGCCTACCTCAGGCTTGTGAAGGTGGCTGCCTACGTGTCCCGTGGCCTCTCCTTCGTCGGTGTCGACCCTTACCCTGACGCCGCCGCCAGGTTTGCGCTGGGCGCCCTCGACAACATCGGCCTTATCCCTGAGGGGGAGGGATCTTGAGCCACACCCAGCCGGTCGACCTCGACACCTTGTTCACCGCCGAAGAGGCCGCCGCCGAGGTCGGCGTAGCACGACAGACGATCTACGTCTGGGTGAACCGCGGCTATCTCAAGCACGCAGCGAAGCAAGGCCACCTGAAACTGTTCCGCCTGGAGGACGTGTTCGAGGCGGAGAAGTCACGCGATCGCTCACGCAGACGAAAGGTGTAAGACCTGCTAGATTTGTCTGCGAGATCCAAATGCATATGGATCAGTTGTGCCTAAGGCCCGGTTCGCCGGGCTTTCCGCGTTTCTTGGGCCCTTCCAAGTGGTCGTTCCGCCAAGATGTCGCTGTGACACCGCGTCCCGAGCCCTCACCGACTCCTACCGTCACGGTTACCGTCCCGGTTCCCGTCGCCACCCCGCAAGTCACCATGACGGTGCATCAGGATCCGCCCGACCAGCCGCACTCGATCGAATACATCGACGGCGTCGGGTCGATGCTTGCTGCTCTAGCAGCAGCCATCGGTTTGATCATCGCACTCATCCAGGCATCAAAGGCTCGCAGTGAAGCCACTCAGCAGCTCCAGGACGAGCGCGACGCGGCGGACCGGCGCCTTCAAGCGCAGCTTGATGCCCAGCGCGAGCGAGACCGCCGTGACTTCGTGATCGACCAGCTTCAACGAGTCGGCGATCTCTACGCAGAGAAGATCTGGGCAAGTTCAGGCAGCCGCGCGGACTACGAGAACAAGGCGATGCGTCAGCTGGAGATACATCTGCCGGCCATCCCCGGCGCATACGCATCGCTCCTTAAGCTCTATGCCGGCCTGGAGCTGAATGAGGAAGCCACCGCTGAAGCGCAGCGCCGACTCGGCACGGGAGATCTCACGGCTCTTCGCGGCATGATCAACTCAGCTCTGGTCGGGGAGGAATTGGCCGACAACATCAGCGAGCTCCTTGCAGAGAGGGCGGATGACCTCGACGGGGCGTGAGATCCTCTCGTAGAGCTGCCTCGCAGCGATCTTCCTGACGTTCAGAATCGGCGTCACCGTCCTGCCCCACAAGCCCGTGAGCCCCATCCTCCCCAAGCGGGACCTACGTACATCCCCACACGCGCGACAGGATCCGCCTTCGGCGCCGACATAACCTTTGGCACCGTGAAGTCGTTAAGAAGGTAGGGCCACCCACGCGGTCAACGTCGATGGCCCTACGGTGAAACTAGTGCTTGATCAGCCAGATCGCAGCGTTCGCTGCGGCCCCGGCAGCAATCAGGATCAAGCACAGGCGGATCGTCCGTGACCAGCTCGTCAAGGCAGATCGGACGGTCCGCCACCACTCGTTGTCAGCCTCTTTCGCGGGCGGGTCCACCCTGGCTCCTTTCATTCAAGGGGCTGCGCCAGTCGCTCGACACGATGGCGCCTCTACTTCCCCAAACGATTGAGAGTCCCGACGGGTACGGATACCGAGAGGCGGCATCCATGCCAGTTCGTTCGTCGGTCTGCGCCTGCACGGGATGCGCAGGATGCGGAGACCGTTGCACGGCCATCACCAGCGGCGGTAGGTGCGACACTTGCAACCGCACCGCAGACCGGGCACGAGGCACCGCAGCACAACGCGGCTATGGCTCCCGTCACCGCAGACGCTTCCGAGACAAGGTCCTCGAACGTGACCCCATCTGCGTCATCCCCCAGTGCACCCAGCCCAGCACCGAGGCCGACCACCACCCGCTCGACCGCAGAGAGCTGGAACGCGGAGGCCTCGACCCCAACGACCCACGTCACGGACGCGGCCTATGTGGACACCACCACAAGGTCGAGACCAGCAAGCATCAGCCCGGAGGCTGGAACGCCCGATGACACCCAGCGCGGTCACACAACGTGACCACAATGCCTGCATCTCCGCAGGTCAGAGCGCTGCGCGTTTCCGCAGGTCAGAGGCCTGGGGGGATGCCCCCGGATGTCCGATTTTCCGGGACCGCCGGGGAGGCGGATTTCTGCGCGTACGCATCCCCTGACTTTCGACCACCAGATCCATCACCCTCTGTGACTGCTCGCAAGGGGCTGTCACCCCGCAACGGGATGAGGTAGTCATGCCCCCGACACCGAAGCCGGCGCACATGCGCCAGCGCCGTAACAAGGCCTCGACGAGCGCAAAGCTGCAGGCCGATCCCCAGATGAAGGCCCCCGAGCTGCCCGCGCGCGACTGGCAGCCGATGACGCTCGCCTGGTGGGCGGATGTGTGGGCGTCGCCGATGGCGCCCGAGTTCGACGCCTCCGACCGGCACGGTCTGTTCGTGCTGGCTGTGCTCATCGACGAGTTCTGGGTGAACCCGAGCAAGGACCTGGCTGGGGAGATCCGGCTGCAGCGCCAGTCGTTCGGCTTGTCGCCGATCGACCGCCGGCGGCTGCAGTGGGAGATCGACCGCGGTGACGAGGCCGCGTCGCGGACGAAGAAGCGGCGGACGGTCACGGAGAAGGCGTCCGAGCCTGCCGTGGATCCGCGCTCGATTCTGCACGCGGTGTAGGTCGTGGGGCTGCTGATCGTTCCGGGCGCCGATGAGGAGGCGTGGCCGACGCTGGGTCCTCAGGTGTGCGATCTGCTCGAGGAGCGGTCGGTGCACGGGCCTGGGGACCTTCGTGGGAAGCCGTATCGGCTGGATGCGGAGAAGCGGGCGCTGATCTACCGCTGGTACGAGGTGTATCCGCAGAAGCATCGGCGCGCGGGCAAGCGCCGGTTCAAGCGCGTCGGGTTGAGCGTGCGGAAGGGCACCGCCAAGACCGAGCTGGCCGCGGCGGTCGCGTTCGCCGAGCTCCACCCGGAAGGGCCGGTCCGCTGCGACGGGTTCGACGCCCACGGGGAGCCTGTCGGCGTGCCGGTGATCGACCCCTACATTCCGATGGTCGCCTACACCGAGGAGCAGACCGAGGATCTGGCCTACGCGGCGCTGCTGGTGATGGTGCTGGAGGGTGAGGACGTCGACTTGTTCGACCCGGGCCTGGAGCGCATCATGCGCGCCGGCGGCGACGGGAAGGCGGTCGCGCTGGCCGCGGCGCCGGACTCTCGCGACGGTGCCCGGACGACGTTCCAGCACTTCGACGAGACCCACCGGTTCATCTTGCCGAGGCTGAAGTCCGCCCACCAGACGATGCTGGCGAACATCCCCAAACGCATGTTGGCCGACCCGTGGTCGCTGGAGACGACGACCACGTACACGCCCGGCGAGGGCAGCGTGGCCGAGGGGACGCACGAGTACGCCGAGCTCGTCGACGGCGGCAAGGCGCACGACAAGACGCTGTTCTTCTTCCACCGCGAGGCCACCCCGGTCCCGGAGGAGGACCTGTCCGATCCGGAGACGATCCGGGCCGCGGTCGCCGAGGCGTCCGGGCCCGCGATTGCCGGGTGGCCGGACTTTGAGGGCCAGGTCGACGCGATCGTGTCGCTGTACAACCAGCCGGACACAGACCGCTCCTACTGGGAGCGGGTGTGGTTGAACCGCAGGGTGCAGTCCGGCCAGCAGGCGTTCGACGCCGCGCGTTGGAAGGAGCTGTCCCGGCCGGGGACCGTCATCCCGGACGGGGAGCTGATCGTCATCGGGTTCGACGGCGCGCAGTTCCACGACGCGACCGGTCTGATCGCCACGGACGTGGTGACGGGCTTCCAGTGGCCGCTCGGCATCTGGGAGCGGCCGGTCGGGGTCGAGGACTGGGAGTGCCCCGAGCACGAGGTGTCGGCGGCGCTGGAGGAGGCGATGGGCCGCTGGCAGGTGTGGCGCGTCTACGCCGACCCGCCCTACTGGGACGGCACCATCAACGCCTGGCGCGGCAAGTACGGCGACAAGCGGGTCATCGAGTGGTGGACGAACCGGATGCTGCAGATGGCCCACAGCTTGCGCAACTACGCGGGCGCGATGACGTCCGGCGCGGTCACTAACAGCGGCGACCCGGTGTTCGCCCAGCACGTCGGTAACTCCCGCAAGCACAAGTTGAAGCAGGTCGACGAGCAAGGCCAGCCCCTGTGGGTGATCCGCAAGGAACGCCCGGACTCGCCGAAGAAGATCGACGCCGCGATGGGCGGCTGCCTGTCGTGGGAGGCCCGCTGCGACGCGGTCGCGGCCGGCGCCAAGAAGAAGAACCGCTCATCCAAGGTGATCGTCATGAGGTGAGGTGGACATGGCCCGCACGGACCTGGAATGGCTGAAGCACCTCATCGCCTGCCACGACAAGGAACTGCCCGAGCTGCGAGAGCTTGATGCTTACTACGAGGGCGAGCAGCCCTTGTCGTACATGGCGCCCGAGCTGATCCAGGAGCTGGACGACCGCGTCCGGCAGATGGTCATCGAGTGGCCCCGCCTGGTCGTGGACTCGATCGAGGAGAGGCTCGATGTCGAAGGATTCCGGTTCGGCAACCAGGCCGAGGCGGACGCGGAGCTGTGGCGCATCTGGCAGGCGAACAACATGGACGGGCAGTCGCAGGAGTCCCACGTGGACGCCCTGGTGATGAAGCGGTCGTTCGCCATCGTCGGCACGAACGAGGGCGACAAGAAGACGCCCATCATCACGGTCGAGTCGCCGCTGGACGTGTACGCCGAGCGGGACCCGCGCACTCGAAAGATCGCCGCAGTGGTGAAGCGATGGACTGAGGAAGACGCCGAGCGTGCCACCCTCTACCTGCCGAACGCGAACGTGTGGTGGACGAAGGACGAGAACGGCGAATGGGTCGAGGACGACCGCGACGACCACAACCTCGGCGAGGTCCTGGTCGAGCCGATCGTGAACCGGCCCCGCCTGAAGCGGCCGGGTGTCTCGGAGCTGAAGCCGGTCCTGTCGGTCTCGGACGCAGCCTGCAAGATCGCCACGGACATGATGGTGTCCGCGGAGTTCCATGCCGCGCCGCGCCGGTACGCGATCGGCGTCGACGAGGACGACTTCACCGACGAGCAGGGCAACAAGGTATCCGCGCTGAAGCGGATCATCGGCCGGATCTGGGCTATCGGGAAGCACAAGCAGGAGGACGGCATCGAGGTCGGGCAGTTCCCTGAGGCGAACCTGGCCAACTTCCACGAGACGCTCAAGCTCCTCGCGATGATCGTCGCTTCCCTTGCTGGTCTGCCGTCGCGTTTCCTGGGCCACGCCACCGACAACCCGGCCTCCGCAGATGCGATCCGGTCGGACGAGGCGCGGCTGGTGAAGCGGGCCGAGCGCAAGCAGAAGTCGTTCGGAGGATCGTGGGAGCGGGTCATGCGGCTGGTGCTGCTGGTCCGCGACGGCAAGATCCCTGCTGAGTCGATGAGCCTGGAGACGCTGTGGCGGGACGCGTCCACGCCGACGATCGCCCAGTCGGCCGACGCCTCGGTGAAGCTCTACACGGCGAAGATCGTCCCCCTGCGGCAGACGCGTGAGCGGCTCGGCTTCACACAGATCCAGATCGACCGGATGGAAGAGGAAGACGAGAAGGCCGCCAATGACGCGTTCGCGCGCGTGATGGCCGGCGACCTGGCCGCGCTCACCGGCGCAAAGCCGCCCCGCGAAGAGCCCGAACCAGAACCGGAACCAGAGCTGGTGGGGTAGCCGATGGCCAGCGTCGAGCAGATCATCGCCGCGCACTACCGGCTGCAACAGGCGATCTCCCGGCGGGCCGCCCAGCAGGCGCAGGAGCTGTGGTCGCAAGTCGACGCGGGTCACGTGCTCGACTCGTGGCTGGTAGTGCTCGCCACGATGATCCGGGTGCTGACCGGCGGCCAGCTGGCCGCCGCTGAGCAGGCCCAGCCGTACCTGGACGCGCTGGCCGCCGCCCAGAACCTGCCACCGGCCCTGCTGGCGGTGGACCCGGCCGCGCTGGCCGGTGTCGCCGCCGACGGACGCCCGTTGGCCAGCCTGCTCACGCAGCCCGCGCTGCGCACCCTGGGCCTGCTGGCGCGCGGCGCCGACGACCAGGACGCGCTCCGGGCAGGGCTCGCCAGCCTGGTGCGGATCGTCGACACCGAGATCTCGGACGCCTCCCGCACCGCTGACCAGGTGGGCATCACCGGCCGCCGCGAGTGGGTCACCTACGTCCGGCACGTCACCCTGCCTGCGTGCGGCCGGTGCGTCATCCTGGCCGGGCGCACCTACTCGTGGTCGACGGGGTTCGCGCGGCATGAGCGGTGCGACTGCACGATGGTCCCCCACAGGGAAGGCGACACCCCGCCGCCGACCCCGCGGCAGTTGTTCGACGAGATGTCCGAGGACGAGCAGGCTCGGGCCTTCACCGTCGGCGGCGCGGAGGCCATCCGGCTCGGCGCCGACCTGGGCCAGGTCGTCAACGCCCGGCGCGGCGTGCGCACCGTCATGGGCGGGCGGAAGGCGACCACGGAAGGCACCACCGTCCGCGGCATCGCCGGCAAGAAGATGCGCGACTTCAACGCCGGGGTCCTGCCCGGGGAACGGTATCGCCGGTCGAAGAAGATCCGGCCGATGCCTGAGCAGATCCTGCGCGACGCCGGAGACAACCGCGAGGAGGCGATCCGGCTGCTACGGCAGTACGGCTACCTCCTGGCCACGTCCGGCTGACCCACCATGTGCCCTGCCCACCCCGGCGCCGCAACGGTGGCCGGGCCGATCCCGCAACGGGAGCCCACCATGCACATCGCCCCCTGGCGCTTCGACCTCGCCCGCTTTGACGAGGATCCGCAGCCTCCGGTGCCGGACCCTGGCAACCAGGATCCCGAGCCGGAGCCGGAAGACCTCGGCGACAAGGGCAAGAGGGCGCTCGACGCCATGAAGGCCGAACGCGCCGCCGCCAAGCGTGAAGCCGCCGCGGAGAAGAAGCGCGCCGACGAGCTGGCCGCGAAGGTGGCCGAGTTCGAAGACCGCGACAAGTCCGAGGCCGACAAGCTCGCCGCCCGCGCCGAGCAGGCCGAGCAGCGCGCCCAGGCCGCGACCGCCCGCGCGGTGAAGGCCGAGGTGAAGGCCCTGGCGAGCGACGCGTTCGCGGACCCGACCGACGCCGACCTGCTCGGCGACCTGTCCAAGTACGCCACCGACGACGGCAGCGTGGACACCGTCCAGATCAAGGCCGACCTGGACGAACTCCTGGAGCGCAAGCCGCACCTGCGCAAGCAGGCTGGCACGCGTACGCCGCGCCCGGACCCTTCGCAGGGCTCTCGCCCGGGGCCGGGCCCGGTCGACTTCCGCACCGTCGACAAGGCCACCTACGACGCCGAGATGGCCAAGCTGGGCTTGCGCGCCCGATGATCCGCATCCGCGCCCACCTGGGGCCGGGACACACCTCCATCGAGGTGGACGGACACGAGGGCCACGCCGAGCAGGGCCGCGTGTGCGCCGCGGTGTCGGCCATCGCACAGACCGCGCTACTCGGGCTCCAAGAAGTGGCCCGTCAGCATCCGGACCTCGTGTCCATTCAGATCACTGAGGAGTGACATGAACACCTCGACCGCCCGTTGGGCGTTCCAGCTCGACCGCCACGACGTGCGGTCCACCGTCCCGGCCGCGATCCGCGCCATGCTGCAGAACGGCCTGCTCGACAGGACGTTCCAGGAGGCGCTGCGCCCCGACTTCCTGTTCCCGGCGCTGGCCGACAGCGAGGCGTGGGGCGGCGGCCTGGGCGACACCAAGACCTTCACCCGCAAGGGCCTGCTCGCCCCGGTCACCACCGCGATCACCGGCTCCGACGCGTCGGCGGCCACGTACTCGATCGAGCAGTGGTCGGTCACCATGGACCAGTACGGCAACTCGGTCGACACCAATATGCTGATCTCGGCGCACGCGCTGGCCAGCAAGTACGCGGCCGACGTGCAGACGCTCGGCATCAACGCGGGCCAGTCGCTGAACCAGATCTGCCGCAACAAGCTGTACGCCGCCTACGCGGGCGGGCGCACCTGGGCCACCGCGGCGGCCACCACCGACACCTCGATCATCGTGCAGAGCACGAACGGCTTCACGCACGTCATGGTCAACGGGGTGCCCACCCCGGTCAGCCCGACCAACCCGCTCCCGGTCACGATCGAGGGCGTCGCGAACACCGTCACCGCGGTCAACACCGGCACCAACACGCTGACGCTCGGCACCACCCGCGTCGATGTGGTGGGCGACTACGTGGTGGCCTCCAACGCGCCGGTCACCATCCGGCCCACCGGCGACACCGCCTATGACCTGTCCACGTCGAACGTGGCGACGTTCGCGCTGTTCCGCGCTGCGGTCACCCGCCTGCGGAAGATGAACGTCCCCACCGTCGGCGGACACTACGTCGCCCACATCGACCCCGACACCGAGGCGCAGCTGTTCTCCGACTCCGACTTCAAGCAGGCGCTGCAGGGCCGCGTCGACTCCCCGATCTACCGGGACCTGTCGATCGGCCGGTTTGGCGGCATCGACTGGGTGCGCAACAACGAGACCCAGACGCTTCTGGGCGGCTCGGCGGGGAACGTGACCGTGCACCGGCCGATCGTCATGGGCGGAAGCGCGCTCATCGCCGCGCCGTTCTCCGAGATGGGCAGCCTGCTGCAGGGCACCGGCGTGGACGACGTCCCGGAGATCTCGATGGTGCAGGCGGCGCCGGGCGTCAGCGTCGCGCTGATCGTGCGCCCCCCGTCCGACCGGTTCCAGCAGACGCTGTCCACCACCTGGTCGTGGGTCGGCGACTTCGGTGTGCCGACCGACTCGCTCGCCAACGGCGACGCCTCGCTGTACAAGCGGGCCGTCGTCATCGAGCACGGCTGAGCCGGGGGCACGGATGCGTATCCGAGCGCTCCAGCCGGTCAAGGCGTACTGGAACTACCAGGTGCACGAGCTGGCCGAGGGCGACATCGTCAAGGGCGGCCTGGCCGAGCACCTGGCCGACGACCCCCGCGTCGAGGTCCTCGACCAGCCCGCCGAAACCCCGGCGGGCGACGGGGAACTCGACATCACCGGGACGGTCGACGAGGTGCTCGCCTGGGTCGGCGACGACCCCGGCCGGGCCGCCGAGGCACACGCCGCGGAGCAGGCCAAGGACACGCCGCGCTCCACGCTGCTGGCCAAGCTGGCCAAGCTGGCCGAGATCATCGACCCGGACTGACGGGAGGCCACCGTGTCCCTGCCCCCGCTCGCCACGGTGGCCGACCTCAACACCCACCTGCAGACCACCCTGCCGACCGACCAGGCCGAGCTCGCCATCCGGCGCGCCTCGGCCCGGGTCCGCAACTACACCCGGCAGATCCTCACCCTCGTGGCCGACGACACCGCCGACGTCGAGGGCGGCGACCGGATCCTCCGCGTCCCGCAGCGCCCCCTCATCGTCGATGACGACCACCCGCTCACGGTGGTCGAGCTCGGCGACTTCGGCGCCATCGACCTCACCCTCACCGAGGACGTCGACTACACCCGGCTCGGCAACGAGCTCACCCGCGGCCACCCCTCGCACTGGGGCACCAGAACGATGGGCTGGCCGTACAGCAGGGTGCGCGGCGTGTGGGCGCCCCGGGTGCGGCTGACCTACAGCCACGGCTACGCCGAGATCCCCGACGACATCGTCGACGTCGTGCTCGACCTCGCCTCCGTGAACGTCACCAACGTCAAGGGGCTGCGGTCGGAGGCGATCGACGACTACCAGGTGACGTACGCGACCGAGACCGTCGGCAACGCCCGCCTCACCAAGGACCACAAGGCCGAGCTGCGCGGCTACCGCGGCGGCCTCACCTCGCTGAGGCTGTCATGAGCGTCGAAGACGTGCTGGCCGCCGGCCGCGCCGCGGCGCTCACGCTGATGCGCGACACATGCAAGGTCGAGCGCAAGAGCGGCGCCCCGGTCCTCGACCCGGACACCGGCCTATACGTCCAGGCATGGGCGACCATCCACGCCGAGCTCATCTGCCGGGTCAAGCCCCGCACCTCATCCGAGACCGAGTGGGGTGAGCATGAGGTCACCCTCCACCAGTACGCGGTCGGACTCCCGTGGGACACCACGCCCGCCATCGGCCGCGAGGACCGGCTGACGGTGCTCACCTCGGACGACGCGTGGCTGGTCGGCCGCCCGCTGGAAGTCGTCGCGATCAGCCTCGCCGGCACGTCCACCACGCGCCGCATCCTCGTCGAGGACAAGGAGGGGTGAGCGTGGCGGACGCAGAGCTGGACTTCTCCGCACTGCTCGACGAGATCGAGCACATCGGCTACGACGCCGAAGAGATCGCCCGGAAGGCGTATCCACTGGTCAAGGAGCACGCGAAGCAAGTCGAGAAGGAGTGGCGGGCCAACGCCCGGAAGACAGCGCGCAGGCACGGCCGCCACTACCCGAACTCGATCACCTCCGAGCAGATCTTCAACACCTCCGGCCCCGAGTGGGAAATCGGCCCCGACAGCGCCAAGAAGCAGGGCTCCATGGGCAAGGGCTTCGAGTACGGCAGCGTCAAGCAGCCGCCCCACCTCGACGGAGCCCGCGCCACCCAGAAGATCGAGCCGGAGTTCAACGCCGCCGTCGACAAGCTCGTCAAGGAGTTCCTGGCATGACGACCCCGCTGGAGTCCAGGCCGCTAGTCGTCGCGCTGATGGCGATGCTCGACGCTGGCCTGCCCAACACGATCGGGATCTTCTGGGGGATGGCTCCCCAGGGCGCGACCGCGCCGTACGCGGTGCTTTATCCCGACAGCGGCATGGAGTCCGCCGTCGACCGGTCTCTATCCGATGAGGCCCCGAACGACCTGCGGTTTCAGATCACGTCGGTGGGGGCCACCCCGGAGCAGGCTGCGCTCGTCGCCGACAAGACCGCGCTCATCCTGCTGACCACCGTGCCGACCGTCCCTGGCCGCCGGGTGCGGCCGATCCGCCAGGAGGGCACGCAGCCGGTGCTGCGAGACGACACCGCGGGCGCGCTGTTCTTCGCGACCGCGCAGTACCTGGTGCGCTCCGACCGCACCACCTGACCACGTAAGTCCAGCCCGACACCGATGGGTGGCCGGGCTCTTTGTCATGCCCCGAAAGGAGCCCCATGCCTACCCGAGCACCCCAGGTCGCCACCGTCACCGGCGGCGCCCTGACCATGAGCAACGCTGCTGCCGACGACAAGGTGTCCGGCGTCACCCGCGAGGTGACGATGATCGTCGAGAACGGCACCGCGGGGCCGATCACTCTCGGCGTCACCCCGCCCGGCTCGACCGACTACGGCGTCGCGAACCCGGAGAAGGAGTGGACGATCCCCGTCGGCATGTACCGGCTGCGCCTGTTGCCGTCCATGCGCGACCCGGAGGACTCCTACAACGTGGCGCTGCAATGGTCGGCCACGCCGGGCTCCACGCTCACCTGGGCGGTGGTGTGATGCCGCCCCGCATGATCACCGTCCGGCACAAGGAGACCGGCGACGTCCGGCAGCTCGGCGAGTCCGCGTTCCCGTACTACACCAGCATCTATGAGCGGGTCGACGAGCCCGCCCCCGACCAGCCGGCGTCTGCCGGTGAGCCCGCCCCGAGCCCTGGCGAGAGCACCGGTTCGGGCAGGGCCACGACCACCCCGAAGAAGAAGGAGGCGTAGATCATGGCTGATGAGGATCTCCTCGGCGATGGCATGTACAAGGTCACGATCTGCACGGCGCTGTCGTCGGTGTCGTCGCCGCCCGCCGCCGAGCTGAACGCCGGCGTCGACATCCAGGCCTGCATGATGCGCGAGGGGCTGCAGATCGAGCCGTCGCAGGAGGGCGCCGACAACTCGTCGCTGGCGAACAAGGGTCCGACCCGGCGTGCCGGTACGCCCAGCTACACCATCAACCTGCTGTGCAAGAAGAAGAAGCTCACGATCGAGGACATCGCCTTCAACACCCTGGTGCCCGGCCAGGACGTGATTCTGGCGGTGCGGCGTAACCGGCCGAACGCCGAGGCGTGGCAGGCCGGCGACCCGGCCGAGATCTACCCGGTGCAGTGCGGTGTGCGTAAGCCGCAGCAGACCGCGTGGAACGAGGTCCAGAAGTTCCTGTCGGAGCTGTTCAACCACAGTGACGCCGACATCGATGCGGTGGTGGTGTAGGTGGCGGAGGTGTCGCAGACCCAGTACGTCGAGGACATCGACGCCTTCCTCGACGGGCTGAAGCTGCCCGAGGACGAGGTGCCGATCTGCCTGCGCGGCGACCTTCAGGCGAAGTTCGAGGAGCTGGAGCGGCAGCTGCTGGAGGCGCGGCGCAGGCCGGACAATGACTCGCTGGCCGGCAGCGGCGGCGAGGCGCGCCGGATCGCCGAAGAGCTGGTCGCCCTGCAGCAGGAGATGAAGAGCTACGAGCGGGTGTTCCTGCTGCGCGCGCGGACGCGCAAGGAGTGGTCGGACCTGGCCAAGGAGCACCCTCCGCGCAAGCAGGACGCGCCCGCGGACTTCAACCGCGACACCTTCCCGGTGGCTGCGCTGGCGGCCTGCTCGGTGAAGCCGAGGATGTCGGAGGAGAAGGCCGGCGTGCTGGTCGACCGGCTCACCCAGGGCCAGTGGCGGACGATGTGGCAGGTCATCCTCGACCTGAACGGCGGTAGCGGCGAGGTCCCTTTCTCCAGAGCCGCCTCCGAGATTCTGTCGAGCACCAGCAGGAGCTGAGGCTCGCCCGCGCCTACCAGGTGCCCCGCAGTGTCGTGCTCGGCCGTCGCCGCGTGTCGGTGACGACGTATGAGCACGACGATCAGGGGCGCCTGGTGCGGGCGATCACCGTCCATGATCCTGAGTGGCTCGACGACGATCGGGACTGGGCGGCAGCCGATCTGCAGGAGCAGGCCAACGCGTGCGAGGGGTGCGGGTTCCCGCGCGACGAGACCACCGACCCGGCCAACGAGGGCGCCTACGTCGCCCTGGAGCCGGTGAAGTGCCACGGCTGCGCTCCGATGACGCGGAAGAAAGAGAAGCTCGAAGACCCCCGCGATCACATCTTCCAGGTCCGGAAGGTTCGGTAGCCCGGCTACCTGCCCTAGCGGATCGTCCACTCCATCGGGTCGCTGCCGCTGATCATGTAGGCAACAGTCGCTGGTCGGGTGCCCTTGCGCACCTCGAAGGGGATCCATCCCCGGACGCACTTGCCGGCCGTCACGGGCCTGTCGCGGGGGTAGAGGGCGACCGTGAAGTGGTCGGCCGACCACGAGCTGGGCGGCTCGGTGATGTTGCCGTTGGCGTAGGCGAGGCTCCACACCGCCCAGCCGACTGTGATGTCGTCCCGTTCGAGGGTTTTAAAGCAGCGCTTCACCTCGACGCCCGCGTACTCGTAGCCGTCCCGATCTGGCGGGAAGGCTGCCCGCAAGGGCTGCCGGAATCGCAGGACGGCGACCGAGCCGGTGCTGATGGCGTCATCTGCCACCCGTGATTGCCCCAGTTTGAGCGTCGATCCCTGGTCGGCGGCATGTTCGGAGACGGGCGACGGGGTGGCTGTGACGGTCACTGTAACGGTTGGTACGGGATGCGCAGTGGCCTGCCCTGCGGTGCAGGCGGTGGTCAGTAGCAGAGCGGCCGTCAACACAGCCGGGGCGATGCGAGACATGAATGTGCTCCTCCGAATGTGACCCCCCGATCCCGGGGCGATCGTGTCACGGTCCAACACCCCTCTCGCCCCAAACGACTCATTTCGTAACCATGGGAGGTGAGTCGTGGCCGACCGCACCGTCACCACCCGACTCAAGCTCGCGGTCACCGAATGGACCGCTGGTAAGAGCACGGTCACGCGTGACCTTAAGGACCTCAACCGGCAGTTCACCGCTTCCAGCGGATTCGTGTCCGGCTTCCGCAAGAAGCTCGAGGACGCCACCAAGCGGCTGCCGAAAATCGAGATCGACGCGGACTCCACCGAGGCTGACGTCGCCGTCGCCAAGCTCCGTGACGATCTGGAGAAGCTCAGCCAGAAGACCATCGGTGTGGACATCGACGCCGCCGACGCCTTCGCCGAGATGGCCAGGATCCAGGCCGAACTGGCCGATCTCGGAGATGGCGCCTCGTTCGAGGTGCGGGCAGGGATCGAGCAGGCGACCAGAGATCTGGCGCTCGTGGCGACCGAGGTGGGCCGACTGGACGGCACCACCGTGGACGTGAAGGTGGATGTCGACACCAAGGCCGCCATGCCGAAGTTCGTCGAGTTCGGCGATTCGGCCGGCGGCGCCCTGGCCGCGGCGGTCCGATCCGCCGCCGGTCCGGCGCTGCTCACCGGCCTGGGGGGTGTGGCAATCGGCGCGGGTGTGGCGGTCGGCGCGGCGATGGGTGGCGCGATCGTCGCCGGGATCGGCGCCCGCCTGGTCACCTTGGGCGTGACGAGCCTGTTTCACATCCAGGAGATCGACAAGCAGTGGTCGGCGGTCGAGAAGCGGCGGGTCGAGGCGGCGAACAAGCAGGCCAAGGAGCTGCGCGACCAGTTCGCTGAGCTGGGCCGGGACCTGAACCTGGCCGTCCAGGAATCCTCTCGCCCGATGCTGAGCGTGCTGGATGAGGTTCGTACGACGGCGCGGGATGTGGCCAAGGACGTCGCCCCGAATCTCGCGGACGGCTTCGATCGGGCGAGAGTCCCCATGGAGCAGTTCGTTCGCGATCTCGGAGACGGGCTTAAGGATCTCGGCGACTCCATCCCATCGCTGATGGACGGCTTCTCCGACGTCCTGTCCGAGATCGACATCGACGGCTTCCTGTCCGACCTCGGCGACGCTCTGTCCGAGCTGGGGCGCAAGGTGTCCGAGAACCGGGGCGCGATCGGCGCTGTCCTGAACGGCCTGCTGGACGTGATCCCGCTGGCGATCACCGGCCTGGGCAAGCTCGTCGACTTTCTCGGCTTCCTGAGCCTGGCAGGGTCGCGCAGCGCGGCAACCGTCGCCAGCCACTTCGCCGACGCCTCCAGCGTGATCACCGGCATGGGCACCCGCATCCTCCAGGTGACCCGCTCCATCGGCCAGGCGCTTTCCAACGTGCCCGGCCTGGAGGAGTTCGGCCGCAAGATCGTCGCCGGGGCCGACGACGGCATCGCCAAGCTGAAGGAGTTCCAGAAGGAGGCCGACGAGGCCAGCCGACGCACCAAGCTGCAGGCCGACATCGTGGAGCTGCAGCAGGGCATCGACAAGGCGCTGACGCTGCTTGACGACCCGAACCTGACCAAGGAGCGGCGGGCGCAGCTGTCCGCCGAGGTGCGGCAGCTGCTGCATGCGAAGGGTGAGGCGCTGCTGGCGCTGGGCGATCCGAAGCTGATCGCCGAGTACCGAAGCGAGATCACCTCCGACATCTCCGCGCTGCAGTCGCGGCTGGCCGCCGCGCGCAAGGAGCTGCAGGATCCCGAGCTCACCAAGGAACGCCGGTCGAGGCTGAACGCCGAGATCCGTGAGCTGCAGGCGGCGGTCAAGCTGGCCCAGACGGCGCTGGCCTCCATCAAGGACAGGACGGTCACTGTCAGGGTCAAGATCCTTCAGGACGGGTCGGTCCGTCTCCCGGATGGCACCGTTGGCACCGCCAGGGCGATGGGTTCGATCGACCGGTACGCGGCCGGCGGCATCAGAACCGCGACCAGGCCGCAGCCGCCCAACCTGGTCAACCGGCCGACCGTCCTGTACGGCGAGGGCTCGAGTGGGACCGGCGCGACGGAGGCGTTCATCCCGTACGAGCCGCGGTTCCGGCGCCGGGCGGTTGACCTGCTCGGCAGGGTGGCGCAGGACTTCGGGTTGAAGGTGTACAACGCCGACGCCGGTATGACCGTCGCGAAGTTCACCAGCTCGATGGACGCCGCCAACCAGGCGATCTCCGGGCAGCTCGGCCAGGCGCACGCCGCCCTGATGTCCACCCTCGGCGCGGGCGGGTCGCTGACCGGCAGCATCGATCAGGTGGCGCAGGTCGGCGAGTCGATGACCGCCGGCTGGGTCGAGGGGTCGACGGTGATCGGCGAGTCGGTCACCGCGATGGGCGGCATTATGGCCGAGTCGGTCGTCGCCGTGGGTGTTTCCGTCGATGGGCTCACCGGCGCCACGGACCACCTGGCGGCGGCGGTGGAGCGGGCGATCTCGGCCACCAGCGTCACCGGTGATGGCGGCAAGATGATGTCGTCGACCAGCGTCGACTACTCCGACGGCCCGATTGAGGCGTCGGCGAAGGAGACGCGCGGGAAGCTGAAGGGCAAGTCGAGCGGCTCCAAGAGCGGCAATTCTGGGGTTGCTGCCAGCGCGAAGGAGACCCGCGGCAAGCTGTCTGGGTCGATCTCCGCCACTGCGAGCGAGGCTCGTGGGCGTCTGCCGGGCGGGATGGTCCCTGGCGATCCTGGCCCGAACATGGCGTGGGTCAGCGGCGGCATGGGGTCCCTGGCGGGGGCGGTGAACACCGCCCGCGTGTCCAGGCCTCAGATGGTTCCCCCGCATCGGACGGCAGCCCCTGCGGCGAGTCCAGACGGGCGGGCCGCCGGGTCAGCTGGCGCGGCAGGCGGGGACCGCGGTCTTGTCCAGGTCATGGGCGATCTGGTGGTCAACCACCGCGCGGACGCCGATCTGCTGGCCGCCCGCCTGTACGCGCGAACCACCTCCAAGGGCCCCCTGTAGATCACCTGCAGACCACCGACCAGAGAGGGCGTTTCGGCATGCCTGGATACGACCCGGACAGCGGCCTCACCTACGGGGCGTGGCTGCGCAGCAAGAACATCCAGACGCGCCCGTCCGGGTGGACCTCGGCGACTCGCGACCAGGTACGCGAGTACCGATCCGCGCAGGACGGCCGCCGGGTCAAGGACACCACGGACCAGCTCGGCAACAGCGTCATCCAGCACGGCAACGACCAGCAGTCCGTGGTCATCCGCCAAGCCGTGGTGACCGCCAGCGTGGAAGGACCACTACCGCAATGACCAGTGCACGAGTAGCCGCGATGCATGCGCGGCGAGGGCTGGAGTTCCTCGCCGAGTGCGAGCGGCTCGAGGAGCGGCTGACCGCCGCCAAGGAGGCCGCCGCCTCCGAGCCATCTCAGGAGACGCTCGCCGAGCTGAAGGCCGCCAAGAACGAGATGCGCGACTTCCGGCAGTGGGCGCGCACGGTCGGCTCCCCGCCGGCCGGGACACCCGGCCGGGACGCGACGATCCAGATCGGGGGTGCCGTCGATGGCATGGGGAGGTAGCGGCTGGTATGCCGACACGCTCGTCGACGCGCTCGGCGTGGGCGCCTACGCCCTGAACCTGGATGCCGACGACTACAAGCTAGCGCTGTACAACAACACGCTGACGCCGAACTTCGCGACCGCCGACCAGTCCTACAGCGCCACCAACGAAATCTCCGGCACCGGCTACACGGCGGGCGGCGCGGCCATCGCGGCGGCCACCTGCACCGTGGTCACCAGCGGCTCCACGTATCTGGTGTGGGACGGCAACGACGTCTCCTGGGCGTCCAGCACGCTGACCGGGGTGCGGGGCGGCATCGCCTACGCCGACTCGCTGTCGCCGAAGCGGCTGATCCTCGGCGTGGACTTCCTGACCGCGTACAACACCAACGACGGCACCCTGTTGGTCGCCTGGAGCGCGAACGGCATCGGCCGGATCAACGTCATCTCGCCGTAGCCTGCGCTCTGTGATGCCGCCGCCCCTCGTGGCGGTTTTTTCATGCCCGCCACCAGCGATGAGAGGGGGCGGGCATGGCGATCGCCGCGACTGGCCCGGCCGGTAGCAACTCCTTCAACCCGGTCGTGTCCAACTCCTTCTCGCCGCCGGCGGGGTCGCTGCTGGTCGCGGTGCTGCCCGCGGGCGGCGGCACCCCGACCGTGTCCAACTCGGGTACGGCGCGCACGTGGACGCAGCGGGTCGCGCGCACCGGGTTCTGCTCCATCTACACAGCGCCGAACCCGACCGCCCTGTCCGGCATCACGGTCACCGCGTCCGGCGTGTCCGGTGGTATCCGCGTCTTCTACGTCACCGGCCAGCACCCCAGCTCGCCGATCGGCGCCACCGCGGACGGGTCGAGCGCCGTCAACAACATCGACGTCGGCTACACCTCGACCGGCGGCGGATCACGCGGGTTCTGTGCGGCGGCCGACGGCAACAGCCTCGGCGTCCCCAGCTCGACCGACGACGAGTACGCGTTCAACGGCTCCGGCCGGGCCGGTCTGGCGATCGTCAAGGCGGCCAACACCGCCACCGCCGGCGAGTCGGTCACGTTCAACCTCGACGCAGCCGCCGGCACCCCGTCGTGGAACTGGGTCGCTCTGGAGATCCTGCCCGCCAGCTTGGACGCCACCATCTCGGTGACCACGGTGACCGGCGCGGCCGCCGTGCCCGCCCCGACGATCCAGGCCGGCGCCACCGCCCGGCCAGCGGCGGTCGCGGGCGCCGCCGAGGTGCCCGCGCCCAGCGTCCACGCCGGGGCCACCGCCCGCCCGGCCGTGGTGGGCGGGCAGGCGGATGTGCCCACGCCGAACGTCGTCGCCGGGTCGGCCGAGCTGATCGAGCCCGCCGTCGTCGAGGGCCAGGCCGACGTGCCCGCCCCCTCGATCACCGCCGAGCAGCACCGCACCATCTCCCCGGCCGTGGTCGGCGGCCAGGCCGACGTGCCCGCGCCGACCGTGACGGCGACGTTCGCCGCCACGATCACCCCCGACGTCGTCGAGGCCCAGGCCCTCGTGCCCTCGCCCGGCGTGAGCGTGCCGGTCCTGCCCGGCCACCTGATCACCGAGGACACGCAAGTCGAGTGGGGCACCACCGTGCTGTGGGGGCCCGGCACCTCCTACACGGTGCGGGAGATCACCGGCTGGGACGCCAAACCCCAGGTCGACTCCCTGACGGTGGAGGAGCCGAACCGGCACGGAGCGTTCGCCGGACCCTCCTACCTGCAGCGGCGGATCGTCACCGTCCGCCTGCAGGTGCAGGCGCACACCGACCCCAGCCAGGTCACGCCCCTGCTCGCCCAGCTGCGGCACGACACCCGCACCCTGCGCGACAACACGCTGCTGACGCTCGTCATCCGCGGCAAGACCGAGACGCTCCTCACCAACGCCAAGGTCATCGACCGGACCGGCGTGTGGGACCGCGACTGGGCCGAAGGCCACCCCGAACCGGTGATCACGTTCGAGTGCCCCGACCCGCGACGGTACGGCCTCGACCAGCACTCGGTCATCGTCCCGGCCAACGCGCCCTCAGCGACGCCGCTGGTCAACGCGGGCGACCTGTACACGCCGCCGCTGTTGCGGTTCTACGGCCCGGTCACCAACCCGATGCTCGTCAACGAGACCCTCGACCGGATCCTCGCCTTCGACATCGTCCTGACCGGCGGCCAGACCCTGATCGTCGACACCCAGCGCGGCGAAGCGCTCATCGGCGACGTCGACCACGAGAACGACATGGCCGACACCATCTCGGTGCCGCTCAAGGAGTTCTTCCTCGAGGTCGACACCAACCTCCTGTCCTACGAGACCGACGCCGGCGGCACCGCCGGATGCGAGGTCCTGTGGCGCGACGCCGCCGAGTAGCCCTTCTTCTGCTGAACGGAGGTGCTCGTGGCCCAGCTGCGCTCCACCCCCACCTCCAGCCAGTCCACCAACCCCACCTACCCCGTCAACAAGCCGGGCGGCACCGCCGCCGGCGACATCCTCATCGCCTTCCAGACCTCGGCGGCGTTCGGCAACGCGGCCATGACCGCCCCGACCGGCGGCACCACCTGGCAGCCGCTCGGCCAGCGATCCGACACCGAGTGGGCCGGGACCAAGGTCTGGTGGAAGGTCGCTGGGCCCACCGAACCGGCCAGCTACACCTTCAAGCAGTCGTCCGGCCCCGGCGGCATCGCCGCCATCGCCGCCATCTGGGACCACGACGGCGTCACCCCACAGCTGCTGTCGGCCGAGAACGCCGACAGCGACTCGACCGTCACCTGCCCCGGCCTCACCCCTGAGGCGGCGCCCGGCGTCAGCCTGCGCTGGGCGGCCGGGCTCGGCGCCGGCCTGGCCTGGCAGCCCCCCACCGGGCACGTCGAGCAGGTCGACCGCACCGTGGGCGAGGCGACCGCCGCGTTGGCCGCCCGCGTCCGCACCGACACCAGCCCGGTGGCCGCGGCGACGTTCACCGCCACCGGCCTGCCGATCTTCTCCCATGGCTTCACCGTCGACGTCGGCGGCATCTCCGGCACCCCGACCGAGCCGCCGCCGGCGATCCCGCCCTCGGCCGACGTCCGGCTCAAGAGCGTGTTCGTCGACCTGCTGACCGACGACTACATCACCACCCTCGACCTGTTCAACGTGAACTTCGACCGGCTCATCAACGACGCCGCCCCGTTCTCCGCCTCCGTCGAGGTCAACTCCCGCGAACTGGCCGACAAGGTCGCCAAGGTCGTGCCCCGCTGGATCTCCCACCCGAGCGAACCCGACAGCCTGTCCACCGGGCCCGGCCGCACGGTCTGCCACGTCTACATCAACGGCGTCATCTGGAAGTCGGCGATCATCTGGACGGCGAACGTCGCCCAGCGCGACCGCGGCGTCATCACCGTCGAACTGCAGGGCGCCTCGCTGGAGTCGTACCTGAACGCGGTGGAGATCCGCGACGACTACAGCTACGCCGACGTTGACCAGCTGGAGATCGGCCGCCAGCTCATCGTCACCGAGATGCAGGCCCTTTCCGGCGCCGACATCGGCCTCACCGCAGGGTCGGAAACCTCCGGCGTCACCCGCGACCGCACCTACCTGGCCAGCGAGGGCGGCACGTTCGGGCAGCGGCTGGCCGAGCTCGCCGACACCGACGGCGGGTTCGAGTGGATGATCCAGACGTCCGACCCCGGCACCGGCGCCCGCACGCGGGAGCTGAAGCTCGGCTACCCCAAGCTCGGCAGCACGACCGACCACGTCTTCTCCTACCCGGGCAACGTGATCGCCTGGTCGATGTCCGTCGACGCGCTGCGCGCGGCCACCTCCTACCGGGCCCGGGGAGAGTCGGTCAGCTTCGACGCCTCGACCCGCGCTGAGCCGCTCATGTCCACCCCACAGGACGCGACCGCGCATCTGGCGGCCGGCTGGCCCAGGGTCGACAAGACGCTCGACTACTCCACCGTCAAGGAGCAGTCGACGCTGAACGCCTACGCCGCCCGGTGGGCAGCCGAACGGCCCGGCACGGTGCGGGTCCACCAGATCACCGTCCGCCTGGATGAGACGAAGTGGACGCCGAACAACCTGGGCGACTACGCCCGGATCATCCTGTCCAACGACTGGTGGCCCATCGTCGGCGGCGGCGCCAGCTTCAACTTCCGCTGGCGGATCATCGGCGCCAAGGTCCGCGCCGCCAGCAGGTCAGGGCCGGCCACCATCACGTTCGCCCTCGAAGAGGAGGTGGAGATCTAGATGCCGCTCCCGCAGCCGGACGACTTCGGCGACATGCTGCGCTCCCTCGACCGAGGGGTGCGCGCCGCCCGCACGAGCGCTTCCACCCGTCCGCCGATCACCACGGCGTCGGAGGGCATGGTCCTGCCGAGCCGCGGCACCCCGCCCCCGCCGGCCAGCGGTGGACGCGTCTACGCCTCCGGTACGCAGCCGTACTGGACGGACTCCTCCGGCAGCACCTACAGCTTGAAGCCGCCGACGGTGCCGCAGGCCGGGTACGTGGCCGCGACGTCGGTCTCCTTGTCGGGGGCGCCGGGCGCCTACAGCCAGTCGCACACGCAGGACCTGGTCGACGCGATCGAGCACCTGGCTGAGCGGCTCGACGAGCTCATCTTTGAGCTGAAGTCGTCGGCGCCGCCGATCGTTGATCCGATCCCCTGATCGTGGCCGCCCGCGCAGGGGCGATGGAAGCGCGCCGTCAGTAAAGGGATGAGCTGACAGCGCGGGCGGTCCACCTCTCTCCACCCCATCGCGGCGCTCTGCCGTACCCCTACGCGAGGAGCCGTGTTTGAGCATGTCCACTGAGGAGCCCACCCTTGGCGAGGTCGCCCGGACCCTGGAGCGGTTCGAGCGCACGACAAACGACCGGTTCGCGTCCCTGGCCACGGCCATCTCCCTGATGATCACCCGTGACCTGTACGAGGCTCACCGCACGGCCCTCCTGGAAGACATCGGCCAGATCCGAGACGAGCTCAAGCGCGAGCAAGACCGGCGCGGAGCCGACCGCCGCATGGTCGTCTCCGCCCTCATCGGCGCGGGGCTGGCGGTGCTCGTCGGGATTCTCAACCTCGCCCTGAAGAACGGGATCGGAGGCTGAGCATGTCCGGCGTCGAAGCGATGATCGACACCCTCACCGGAGAGATCGGCTACCGGGAGAAGGGCAACAACCTCACCAAGTTCAACCAGTGGCTGGGCCCCATCCCCGGCTACCCGCACGAGGGTCGCGGCTATCCGTGGTGCCACTCCGCCCTCTCGTGGGGGCTGGAGATGTCCGGCAACGCCGGCGCAGGCCCGAAGACGGCCTCATGCCTGGTCGGAGTGCGGTGGTTCAAGGACCGCCGCCGCTGGTACAAGACGCCGCGGCGTGGAGACTTCGTCTACTACGGCGCTGACGGTGGCACCCACGTGGAGCTCGTCACCGCGGTCACCAAGACAACGATCACCACGGTGGGCGGCAACACGTCTGGGGTGCTCGCTGGCGCCTTCCACAACGGCGACGGCGTCTACGAGAAGACCGTCGCCCGCAACAGCTCCCGCATCTACGGCTACGGCCGGCCGGACTATCCGCCCGCGCCGAAGCCCGCCAAGGCGAAGCCTGCCGCTCCCAAGCCCGCCACGAACCCTACGGAGGCTCTGGTGAAGAAGCTGCCGCTGCTGGAGCAGGGCGCCGAGGGCTGGCACGTCAAGACGCTCACCGGTCTGCTGTGGGCGCGCGGGTTCGCCGTCCTGCCCGGCGTGGACGAGACGACCTTCACCAAGGCGCACGCCGAGTCCCTGAAGGCCTTCCAGGACGGCGCCGGGCTCGCCCAGACGGGCAAGACCGACGACAAGACGTGGGCCGCCCTCCTGAGAGTCCTATGACCGTCGCCCCCGTCACCGGTTTGGCTCCACCTTCAGCACCACGTACCCAGCCGCCCCGCGCTCCAGGCGCAACCTGTCGAACAAGGCTTCGTTGGCCGAGTCCAGCTTCGGGTTAAACCCGTCAGAGCTTGGCTTCATGGCTGACGAAAACGGCTCAACGTAGATGGTCTCGGGTCTGTGGGCCGACTCCATGCTCACAAAGCCGGTAGGCCCGCTGTCCTTCCAGCCGCGTCGCTCCAGTGCCTCGACGACCTGGCCGGACGCGTCACCTTCTGCAGATCCGCCGTCGAGGATGAGGACCACAGCAATGTCGTGCTCGCCGTCGTAGTACCACTCATCCGTCGTTTCTGCGACAACTCTTCCCAGCGTCCGTAACTCGGCCACGAGACCGGGATCTACACGAGCTGTACTCGTCCACAAACCGCTGCAGGCCGATACGAGCACCATCGCGAGAGCAACCCCAATCCATCGACCGCCTCTGGCGACCATGGCGCCACTGTAGCGGCCGGACGCGCCCAGCTGAACGAGCCGGTGCACTTCAACCAACGAGCCGACCGGCTCGCCCCTGGCGGTTCCACACATGGGCGCCGCCTTTGTCCTATCCCAACCCACGAGGAGCATCCTCAAATGCGCAAGAGCGCGATCATTCTGTCCGCTGCCCTGCTCGCCCTCGCCGCGTCCGGCCCCTTGGCCGCCTCCGCTGCGAGCTCCGCGCCCAAGCCCGTCAAGACGGTCGGCGTGTGCGCGAAGAAGGTCGGCGGCGACCTGCGCCTCCTGGAGCCGAAGAACCTCGCCAGGTCGGCGTACGGCTCGTGCCGGGCGGGCGAGAAGAAGGTCAAGCTGCCCACCGTGGAAGGCCTGCCCAAGCCCGTCATGGTGCTGCCGCCGAAGGTGCAGTTCAAGCTCGGCGCGACCGTCGCCGTGTGCGCCCTCGGCGCCCCGGTTGCCGGCGTCCCCTCGTACGACTGCACGCCGGTCGTCCCCACCCCGTCCCCGACCGTCTCGCCCACGTCCTAACAGGAGGTCACCATGCAGAAGTGGGTCACTGGCTCGTTCTGGGCCGACACCATCGAGCGCACCGTCCGCACCGCCGCCCAGGCCGCGCTCGCCACGATCGGCGGCAACGCCATCGGCCTGTTCGACGTCGACTGGGCGACCGTCGGCCAGATTTCCGGCCTGGCCGCTGTCGTCGCTGTGATCACCGCGTTCGCCGCAGGCTCCACCGGAGACGTCACCAACGCCTCGTTCCGCACTCCGCGCGCCTACTAGGCTCGCCAACCTCACGTGTCACTTGCGCGTCTTCCTCGCGTGGGCTTACGGATGAGCGACGAAGTAGCCGGACTCTGGGGCTGCCTCAGTCTGGGACTGGCCCTGTTCCTCGGAGCAGGCTTCCTGATCACGACGCTCGGCATCGAGCCACCGTCTTCGGAGGAAGCGCCTACTTCTCCTACCCCCACGCCTTACGTGAAGTGGGAGTTGCTCAGGTCTGAATGCTCCGATGGCACCCAGTCTGCGGCCATCGGACGACGCGGCGCTTGCAGCTGGCACGGAGGAGTTGTCCGGATCTATCGCGGCGACGACGGCACCCAGCTCCGGTGCCACGGCGACACCGACCCACCGGTGGGGCCTCGTGAGCAGTGGCAGCAGCGCCTCCTGAACGGGCGCCTGAACTGCAGATAGCTGCTGCATACTCATAAGCCCGCCCGGCTCCCATCGGGGGCTGGGCGGGCTTATCCGCGTTTGGCCTTCACGCTCACCCCGGCGGGGCGTAGAGTCACCGTGCCGAGGCGCTGCCCTACAGGAGGGCGGATCCGCCTCTGTCCGATAGGAGGACGAAATGGCGTTGAGTCGCCGTGCTCAAGAGATGGCCGCCGGCATCAAGCTCCAGGACTGGAGCGATGCCCCGTATCGCGCGGATCGCGCTGGTCATCAGCGCAACTACGAGCCCAGCTTCAAGCAGAGCGAGAAGATCCTCACAGCCGAGGAGACCGAGAAGCTGCTCTGGAACATCATCTGGGTGACCGGCCAGGCCTTCGGCTATGAGGACCCGAACTTCGACATCTACGAGTACGCCGAGGCGTGTGGCGCGAACATCTACAACAAGCGCGGCGGCAGGAACGGGATGATCGGCGCTGGCGTCCGCCTCACCGAGGGGCGCTATCAACCTCCAGGCGCGTTGATGTAGCACCAGATCTCCACCCAGACACGAGGCCCCATCGTTTCCCAGTTCGGGAAGCGGTGGGGCCTCCTTCTCTTGTCAGGGCCACTGGATGCCGGTGTCCTCGAGTGGGCAGCCGGGCGAGCAGTGCCTGCCCTTGTAGATCTCGATCGGCTGCGTCTCTTGGTGCGCGTGAACGACCAGAATCCTCTTGTAGGCGTCGTTTCCGCAGCTAGGGCACTCGCCCACGTACCTGTGCTCAATCATGTGGGGCACGGTACGGGAGGAGCCTAGCTAACGTCCTGCTCCGACGACGGCTACCCGTTGGCGGGTTCCTGAGGCACGACGAACGAGCCCTTACCAGGCAAAGTGCGCACCAGGCCACGCTCGCGCAGCAGCTCCGTGGCCCGCCTGATCGTCCCGAGGGCGTGGCCGTACTCCTCCGACAGGGCCCGCTCCCCTGGCAGCGGCATATTGGGCTTCAGCTGGCCCGCGCGGATGCGCGCCTCGATGTGGTCGGCGACGGCTTCGTAGTCGTAGCCGATCCTTGGCGCGTCCGGGTCCCACGCCGGGACTTCGCTCTCTCCTGCCATAGAGATCACGCTACGGCGGCCCTGAGCTGCATAAACACTCAGGTAGCGGTATGACGCTGTACACCGCGTCATACCGCGTCATACTCTCAAGGCGTGGTGTTCAAGGTGGAGCAGGAGCCGGACGGGACCGTCTACCTTTCACGAAACGGGAGCAGATGGACATCTGCCCGCGCAGGCTGGCAGCCGTCGAATGACCCATGGGATCAGCTGCTCCTCGAAGCGCTTGAGCCGTTCGCGAACCACGAGTGGGAGAAGTTCCGGCTGACCGGCCGCGCCCTTGACGCGGCCCTAGCGGTCGGGGTGGACGTCGAAACGGTGCGGCGTTCCGTGCGCCTGGCGCTGTTCACCGTCTTCGTGAACCACCTGATGTGACCCCCGGCGCCTGCGCCCCTGCATCGTGCAGGCGCCGGGCCTTGTGCAGGCCCTTGTCCCGGGCTGGAGGTGCTGCGGGACGAGGGCCGTTCCATGTGAACCTAGCGGTCAGGCGTGACCTCGGTCCACAGGACGTTGTCGCTGGTGAACGGCAGGTTGTCGTAGTACGCCTCGTCCTCCTTCGACGCCTTGACCTCGATGGGCTCGTGGCTGCCCTTGACGCCGATCCTGACCTTCGCCATCGCTATCTCCTCTCGGTTGGGTGCCTCAGGGCGATCAGGCGCTGCCGCCCCACACGCGGACCGTCTGCTGTGCCTCGGCGACGGCCCTCTGTGCCTGGCGCACATGCAGCGCGCGCAAGTAGCTGGAACTCTTCTCGGCCTTCGACGCCGCGGCCTTGGCGGCGGCGAGCTGGCGCTCTGCTCGTTGCAGGCCGGAACCCTTCTTGGCCATGGATGGCCTCCCTTCGCATGGAGCGCTCTGCCCCGGACACCCGCCGAACCGAGGCCCGGCGAGCATCCGCAACCTCAGCGCGGACCGCGGACTCCGGTGCCGCGACACCTCGAGTGGTCGCGCCACCGGCCGCCGCCCGGCGCCCACCTCCTGCCGCTGCTGCACGAGCACCATGCCTGCGGGTAACGGGCTCTCCGCCACAGTGCGTAGACGGCGATGGCCAGGACGATGAGGATGAACCAGACGGCGCCCCACTGAGCGTCGGTCATCGCTGCCCCCGCGCCTTGGCGAGGTTGCGGCGGGAGGCGGCGACCTGCTTCGCCGTACGACGGGCCTCGCTCGCCGTGAATCCGCGCAGGCACAAGTGCCGCCACGGCAGGTTGTACGGCTTCCCGCAGGTCTTGCAGCGGAACAGGCCGAGCGTCATCTTGACCGTGACGATCTTCCGTCTGCGGGGCTTGCGCTTCGCCGCGGTCTTCGGCTTGGCGGGCTGGGTGGTGCGCTTCTTCGGGGGCACAGATGGTCTCCTTCGTGAGTTAGGTCGCCGGAATCGAGTTAGGTTCCTAACTCGCCGCAGGCCGCTCCCTAATCAGGGCTTTGACCTGCGGAAAGTTAGGTCAGTTAGCCAGTTAGGTCCACGAGCCGGAAGACCTCGGAACCCCCTGTTCGAGGGCGTCGCCGGGGACGTCGTCGCCTAACTCCGCGCGCACCAGCGCCGCCTGGATCAGCTCCGGCGAGATCGGCCACCGGTTGCCCGTCGACGGCACCTGCGCGCCGAGCTCGGCCAGCTGCTCGCGCAGAGCGACACCGGTCAGGCCTCGGTAGGGCAGCCAGCGCGGTGCCAGCTTGGCCAGCAGCGGCGGCACGTCGGCCGCGGGCAGGGTCTCCTCGCCGAGCACCGCGGCCACGTCCTGGAGCAGATCGCGCCGCTGCTCCATCGCCGGACGCCCCGTCGCGGTGAGGCAGGCCTGCTCCAGGTTGGCCATGCACCGGTCGATCACCCGGTGGGCGTCCGACTGGGAGACGAAGTAGCCGCGCAGCAGCGCAGGCTTGGAGGTGAACCCCCTGGCCATGAACGTGCCGACGTCGCCGGGCCCCTCGTCGGTCTTCGGCTCCAGCCCCATCGCGGAGATGCCGGTCTTGTAGCTGCCGGTGCCGAGGATGGCGTCGTTGGAGCGCTGGTCGCCGATGGAGAAGCACGCCCGGTTCGACGTGATCGCGATCAGACGTCGGGGCAGGGAGTCCGACGACGGTTCGGGGGTGGCGTACACCAGCGAGACCGCGTACTTGCGGGCCGCGGACTCCAGCTTGACCGCCAGGTCCTCGGCCTCCTCGCCGTACTCCTCGTGCATGAACAGGGCCTGGCATTCGTCGATGACGAGGATGCGCGGGCGTAGCCGGGAGTCCTTCATCGCGAGCTCGCGCGTCACCGCGCGGGCGTCATGCTCGCGCAGCGCCTGTCCGCGCACGCTGAGGTCGGCGTAGGCGTCGCGCAGGGCGGCCATGCAGGATTCGACCACCTCGTCACCGGCGCCGGTTTGGAGGGTGCGCAGGCGGCGGCGCATCGGCTCGAAGTCGGCGTTGGCGGCCATCACGAACACGTCCGCGTCCACCAGCGGGTCCAGCAGGGCGCCGAGGAGGAGGGTGATGACGAGCGTGGACTTGCCGGACCCCATCTGGCCGGCGATGGCGTAGTTCGCCTCCGACAGGCGGCCGACGATGGTCTTGCCGCGGATGTCGACCGAGACGGGCACGCCCTTGAAGTAGTCGGCGTCGCCGTCCTCCAGAAGCGGCCAAGGCGGGACGGGTCCGGTCAGGCTGCCCTGGTCAGCCACCCACATGTCCAGGACCCCGGGTAGGTTGCGCGGCTCGGTCGGCCAGACCTCGACGGGGAAGCGCACCAGGTTGTGGGCGAGGACCTTCTTTTTCAGGTTGATCATCTCGACAGTGACACCGGGAGGAAGCTGCATCTGCGTCCGGTAGCCCTTGCCGTCACGCTGGGTCGGCAGCACCACCCTCGGCCGCCACCCGGCGCGGAAGGCCCGATTGAGGGGCGAGATGCCGAGGTTCTGCAGCGCGACGATGATGGCGCCCTCGTCGGGCACCACCTGGCGGCCCTCGGTCTCAGGCTCCTCGCCGACCGTCCAGCCCGACGTCCCGCTCTCGCTCACGCGCAGCCCTTCGCGTCGGCCGGCCCAGATGAGAATGAACGGCCCGACGTGCACAAGGGCCCAGGCCAGCGCACCGACCGCCCACACGATCCAGCCGAAGAAGGCGCCGATTCCGGACATGAGCGCCGCGGCGCGGCCAGGACCTGTCATCTCGACGACGACGCCGAGTGCGGCCAGGCCGATCACGGCGACGATGCCGCCGCGGAAGGCCATGACGGTGAGGGCGGCGACCATGGCGGGGAGGCTGATCAGCCAGCTGGTGCGCTCCAGCTTGGCGCGCTGCCGGCGCTCGACCCACTCGCCGAGTAACTGCGCGTCGCCGATCGCTTCGGCGGCTCGGATCTGGCGGCGGTGTACCCCATGCGTCATCCCGTCCCAGGCGCGCGAGGCCCATGACCGCCAGCCGCGGCCCACCAGACGTGGCTGCTCGATCAGCCAGAAGAAGAAATCGGTCACCGAGACACCTCGATGAGCTGCTTCAGCTGACCCTGCAGATTTCGGGCCCTGTCCGTACCTACGGTCATCGTGGTCTTGATTTTCCGCACGCTCGGGAGGTAGCCCTCGACGACGTCCGGGAGGAACTTCGCGACCGCCACCGGGGCGAGCGGGTCCTCTTCCTCGACCTCCGCGCCGGGCTGTACCTGGTGCGAGAACACGGGCGCGGGAATCGTCTCGACCGACATCAAGTTGCCATCGGCAACAAGGTCTCCGACCTGCGGAGGTACAGCCTCCACCGGGTCAGGTACAGACCTTTCATTCTTTGAAAGGGGCGCGATCACTTCGGCATCTCCCGAAGTGATCGCAGCGGTCTCGACGACCCTCTCGGCACCAGTTGTGGCAGTCTCGGCCACGACTGCAGGTACAGCAAGCGGACCTTCTTCGTGAGACGACGTGGTCGCCTCCAGTTCCACAATTGTGGAACCGACCGCGGGGGCCTCGATGACCCTCTCGACCTCAGCTGAGGATTTTTCCTCAGCTGAGGTAGGTACAGCCTCCGGCACAACAACTGTTGTGGTCTCGCTCGCCTGCGCGGCATGCACGAACGAGGGCGATTCGCGCAGCAGCTCATGCAGAGCGGCCAGCGCCATCAAGTCGATGACGATCGAGAAGAACACCGCGGGCTCGTGCAGAGGTACACCCGGCAGCGGGTCGGGTACGGCGTGGCGGAGCAGGTCGTAGATGCCGAGGAAGGACAGGCCGAGCCCGCCGAGCACGAGGCCGAAGGTAAGGGTGCGGCGGAAGGCGCCGACCTTCTCCTTGCGCAGCGCGCGCAGGGCGACCGCGTGCGACTGCATGGCGGCCAGAGCGACCGGAGACACGCCGTACAAGATGGCGAGCCCTTTCGGCAGGCTGGTGGCTGTCCAGGCGTGCCAGGTGTTCATGCTCATGGACACCAGGGCGGCCAGGACGAGCACGCCGATCGCCCAGAAGCGGCCGGGAGGGCTCGCTGGGGAGGCGACCTCCGAGGGCAGGGACATCGTGTCCCCGGCCTCGTCGGGCTGGTGGCCGCGGCGGGATGGTCGTGAGAACCTCTTGAACACGATCGATCTCCTTGGGATCGGTTGAGGTCCTTGGCCAGCGGTCGAGTCGCCGGCCAAGGACCGGCATAGTCAGCTCTGGGCGCTGTCACCAGGCGGCAGAGCGAGCGGAACGGGCGGGAGAACGCGAAGGACCGCCAGCGGGTACTGCTCCGCCAGGCGCTCCAGGACGTGCCGCGCCTGAGCGTCGGTCAGGCCGGCGATGCGGGCTTCCACGTCCTGCGGCGCCAGCGACACCCGCTCGGGCATGGGGCCGTACGGCGGGGCGATGTCGTGGGCGCCCTCGCTCAGCAGATGTCCGAAGATTCGGATCGCCCGCCAGTCGAAGGTGTGCAGGATGTAGCCGATCGCCGCCGCCTGGTCGGGCACCAAGTAGACGCGGCTGTCGATGTTGTGCAGGTCGGTCAGGATGACCTCCACGGCCACCTCGCCGCCGGTACCGACGAGGTTCACCTCGACCAGGCAGTGGAACGCCTCCAGGTGCTCGATCAGGTCGAGGTTGGCCTGGTGGCGGTCTTCGCCTACGGCGTGCCGGCCGCTGCACCACTCATAGACGGGGCAGCGTCTCCGGTACGGCGGGATGTCGCTCATTCGCCACACCCCATGACCAGGTCGTAGGCGTCGGCGAAGGCGTCGGGGCTGCGGCCGGCCAGGTAGCACAGCATCAGGTGCTTGTCGCGGTCGCCGATCTTCCTGAGGGCGGCGATGCGCTCCTCTGTGGAGGCGTCCTGCGATACGGTCTTCGTCACGTCGATCTCCTGTGCATGCAGGGGATGGGCCAGGCCCCGGCTCGGTGTTAGCGCACCGGCCGGGGCCGTCTTGCTATGTGGAGCTGCCCACGGGGGAGGGCAGCGGGTAGCAGATACGGCAGGCGACGTCCGGGCACGGCACGTCGAGACACGGCTGCGAGGATCGCCCGCGCGCCTGCGCGACAAGGTCCAGAAGGTTGCGGGCGATCTGCTCGGCCTCGGCCAGCGTCGCCTCGAAGATCTGCTGGTCGCTCACGTGGACGATGACGCGCGCCTCCTTCTCACGGAAGTGCTGCGACAGCTCGGCGCACAGGGTCGGCTGGGCGAAGCTCTTGGGGTAGCCGATCACGATCGGCTCCATCACGTTGAGGGTGACCCTGTGGGCGGCGGAGCCGTGCGTCCGGTCGCCGGTGCCGCTGCTGGGCAGGTGCTCGTGGCCGTATGCGCACCACGACGGGCACGGGTCGTCGTCCAACCATGTCGGCCTCGGCAGCGTGCCGTTCTTGATCGCCTGGCGCTCGAGGTCGTGGGTGGAGAGCTCGGACATGCGGAGGAGCAGGTGGTTGTTCATCGCTTCGCGGCCGGCGGCGAGGGCCTGCGCCTGGACGACGTCCGGCACGGGCTCCATGTCGGGCTCCTCCTCGGCGGACTGCGCGGGCGGCGGGTTGTCGAGGTCGAGCAGCGCGAGGATCGCCTTGGTCAGCTGCCACGTCTCGGCGGTGGAGAGGCTGGCGTAGTCCATATGGATGCGCAGCCCTTCGACCTCCGTGTAAGTGAGGCTGGCCTTGCTGTAGCCGGGCACGTCGATCGTGTTGGAGGCGCAGACGTCGCCGTCCGGGTCGTGCTGGACACACCAGGGCTTGCATGCGGGCCGTGCCGTCTCGGCGTCGGCAGGGACCGAAGTGCTGGTGTGGTCGTACTCTGGGATCATGGCTAGGAGCTCGATTCCTGGTCGCAGGCCCTCAGCTGACGGTGGAGACGTTGGCTGGGGGCCGTCTTACGTTGTCGGGGGTTGGGCCCCGGTGTCCCGGGGCCCTGGGGTCTAGGAGGCGGCCTTGTTGAGGAGGTTCTCGATGCGGGCCATCTCGGCGTCGTAGAGGTAGTCGAGGGAGGCGAGGGCGTCCTGGTCCTCGTTGCGGAGGGCGATCTGGCGGAGGCTGTTGATCTGCTGGATGCTCATCGGTTCTCCCTGGCGGCTCGTTGTTGCTTATGTGACTACTGTACAGAGAGACTGTGTGGGTGTCCAGAGTTTCTGTGTAGGCAGCCTTTCTGCGTATGCATGATCCCTGTACGCTGAACCCATGAGCCGTGCCGAGCGCCCCCGTCCTGTCGCCGTCAGCGACATCGCCACCCTCCTCGGCGTCAGCGTCCACACCGTCAACCAGTGGAAGCGCCGGGCCGCCGCAGCCAAACAGGTGGAGCCTCTCCCCTCCCCCGCCGGCAAGGTCGCCGCCACCGACTACTGGTGGGAGGACGAAATCCTCGCCTGGGCGAAGAGGACCGGCCGGCTGAAGAGCGAGCCGGAGACCGGGGATCCGCTTGTCTCTTGATGTGCTTCGTGATAGCCGTGATGAGGGACCTTGAGGACGTCGACGGTCGGCAGGCCGTGCCGTACGAGGGCGGTCTGGGCCTCTGTCTCGATGTCGCCGCTGAGCAGCGCCGAGCCCGCCGCCCAGCGGACGTGCAGGACGATGCTGGCGTTGTTCACGGCGCTGCCCTCGCCTGGGCCTTCGCCGGCGGGGTGGTCGGTGGGTGGGCCGAGGACGGTCACCTCCGACGGGCCGAAGGTCCAGCGGGATCCGGGTGTGGCTACCCACTGGGTTGGCTGGTGGCCAGTGTCAGAGATTTTCGCTCGTGGGTGCTCTTCGGTGACCGGGCTCAGGAGGACGGCACCGACTCGGCGTCCTCTGAGGACTCCCGAGGCTCCGGCCACGTGGTCGGCGTGGGGGTGGGTGAGCACGAGGAGCGGCACCTCTTCTACGCCCAGATCTCGCAGGCATCGGTCCATGAGGACCGGATCCGGGCCCGCGTCCACGACGATTCCTCTGCCGGGTCCAGCGGCGATCACCAAGCCGTCTCCCTGGCCGACGTCGCACGCCACCATCAGCCAGCGGGTTGGGGGCCAAGGGGCCACCATCGGGCGTACGGCGAGCACGGCCAGCAGGGCCGCGCAGACGATCACGGCGATCAGTGGTCGCCATCTGCCTGAGCGGAGAAGTGGTACGGCTATCGCCACGACGACGGCCAGCAGGGCCAACCCCGGGAGGCCGCCTGGCCAGGGGATCTCGGTCAGGGGCATGCCTGACGCCCACTCGGCGACAGCGATGATCCAGGCCACCGCGTAACCGGCGGGGACGACAAGGAGTTCGGCGGCTTCGGGTGAGAGCGGTGCCACCACCGCGGCGGCGAAGCCGAGGAGGGTGGCGGGGGCGACGGCGGGGGCCGCGAGGAGGTTGGCGGGGATGGCGATGAGGGTGAGCTGGCCTGCCATGAGGACGAGGACGGGGGTTACGGCGACCTGCGCGGCGATGGGGATGGCCAGGGCTTCCGCGATCCAGTGGGGCATCCGGCGGCGGCTTGCTGGTGGTGATTGGGCATGGCTGACGAGGTGGTGGCCGGCACTAGCGGGACGGTGGCCGGGGCCGGTGTTGGCGGGGTAGTGGCCGGGGCCGGTGTTGGCGGGGCAGTGGCCGGGGGCGGCGTTGGCGGGGCGGAGGGAGCGGCGCAGCTGGGCTCGCCAGGCCGCCACGTTGTGCAGGAGCTTGGGGCGCCCCGTCTGCAGGTTGCGGAGGCGGTCGCGCAGGGTCGGGGGGCGGTGGGTGGCTGGGCCTCCGCTGAGGACGTTGCTGAGGCGTGGGGCGAGGAGGAGCAGGCCTGAGGTGGCGCAGACGGACAGGGCGAAGCCGTACGAGCGGGCCAGTCCGGGGTCGAAGAGGATCAGCAGCAGCACGGCGGCCGACAGCGCGGTGAAGCCGTCTCGGGCGCGGCCGGTGCCCAGGGTGAGCATGGCCACCAGGCCCATGACGAGCGCGCGCAGGACGCTCGGGGATGGGCGGGCGACGACCGCGAAGGCCAGCATGGCGGCGGAGGCCAGGAGGGCGCGGGCGGGCAGGGGGAAGCCGGCCAGACGGGACAGGGCCAGGACGGCGCCGGCGACGATGGCGAGGTTGGCGCCGCTGACGGCCAAGAGGTGGGTGAGGCCCGCGTCGCGGAAGTCGGCGGCCACTTGGGGGTCCATGCGGGAGACGTCGCCGACGACCAGGCCGGGGAGCAGGCCTCGCTGGTCGGGTGGGAGGACGGCTGCGGCGTCGCGCAGGCCCGCTCGGAGGTCGCCCGCCGCGGTGTGGATCCAGGTGGGGTGGGTGAGGATGCGGGGTGGGCCGCGGACCAGGAGGTAGGCGGCTACGAGGTCGCCGGGGGTCGCGGGGGCCAGGCGGCCGGTCACCTGCAGACGTTGGGTGGGGAGGAGGGGGCGCCATTCCGGGCCGTTGGCGAACAGGACGACGGGGGCGCTGAGGGTGGTGCGGGTGCCTTGGTGGTGGATGGCGTCGATCCGGGCTTGGGCGACGATGCTCTCGCGGGTGGTGAAGGACTTTCGGGCTTTGGGGTCGTCGGTGAGGGTGACTTCAGCGGTGACGGTGGCGCTCTGGGCGGCGAGGGCGGGGATGGGGCCGGTGGTGGTGCTGTGGAGGGGGAGGGCTACGACGGCTGCTGTGGCGGCCATGGCGCTCAGGAGGGCGGTGAGGGGGCGGCGGTAGGGGAGGGGGATCCTCAGACGCGTAGGGCTGTGGGGGCGGGTTAGCGGGCTTCTGGGGGCCGTGTGGCGGAGGTGTGGGGTGGCGGTTGAGGTGTTGCCGGGTGGGTGGGGGTTGGAGGTGCGGGTGAGGAGCCAGGCGAGCGCGGCCAGGATTGCGCATGCCGGTGCGGTGAGGGCAGCGATGATGGGTGGGAGGGCGAGGAGGGCCAGCGCGGTGAGCCACGCGCCCGCGGCCGGGAGGGTGAGGCTCCAGATGCGCGGCTTGAGGAGGGCGCCGGGGAGCGACAAGGACGCCCAGCGAGAGGCCGCGGCAAGCGGCGGGGCAGAACGAGAGGGCGGCACGCGGCGCGGGGCCGGGGCGGAGGGCGGCACGCGGCGCGAAGCAGACCGAGGGGGCGGCACGGGGCGCGGGGCCGATGCCGGGACCGGGGCGGAGGCGGAGGGCGGGACCGGGGCGGAGGCGGAGGGCGAGATCGGGGCGGAAGGCGAGGCCGGGGCCGGGGCGGAAGGCGAGATCGGGGCGGAGGGTGGAGTCTGCGGAGCGTCAGCCATCAGAGCTGCACCTTGCCTCTGATCTCCTCGAACTTCCGGGGCCCGATCCCACTGACCTGGCGCAACTGATCGACGCTCTGAAACCCACCGTGCGAGTCACGGAACGCCGCGATCCGCTGAGCGAGGACCTCCCCCACCCCCGGCAACTGCTCCAACTGCTCAGGCGTCGCAGTGTTGAGGTTCACGAGCGCGGCGGCACCCGCGGTGGCGGCCGCGGCCCCTACGGTGATCTGCTCCCCGTCGACCACCCGCCGGGCGAGGTTGACCGACCCCGATGCCGCGCCCTGCCGTACGCCGCCCGCCGCCGCCACCGCGTCGGCCACGCGCGAGCCGGCGGCCAGCGTGTAGACGCCTGGCCGGCGCACCTTGCCCGCGACATGCACGATGACCTGGCCGATGCTGGCCTTGGCGGAGGCGCTGGGTGGCGAGGGGGTGAGCGGGGTGAGGGGCTCGGCGTCGGGCTGGGAGCGCCACACGAAGAACCCGGCGACGAGGACCGCCAGGAGGCCGACGGCGATCAGCGCCCGGAGAGGGGACCCGGCGGGACCGGGACGGACGACCGCGTCCATCTCTCTGAACGCCTGGAAGGACGCGGGTGGCCGGGGTGAGGTGATGGAGCGGAGCCGGGTCTCCGCCGCCGTTCGTTCCTGGTCGTAGGCGCGCACGGGGTGAGGCTAGGGAGGGCGGTGCGGTGCCGGACGAGCCGAACGGGGTTCTGTGGACGAGGGCGTCATTCTCACAAGGAATTCCCCGGCGAGACCGTCACTCCCAGCATCCCCGGCCCCGCGTGCACGCCCACCACCGCACCCAGCTCGACGACCGTGAACCGCGCCCCGTCAGGCAGCCGCCCCCGCAGCCGCTCGCACAACGCCTCCGCCCGCCCGGGCGCCGCCAGGTGCTGCACCGCCACCTCGACCGCCCGCGCCGCCCCCGCGGCCTTCACGGCCAGCTCTTCCAGGCGTCCGAGCGCCCTGGAGGGTGTGCGCACCTTCTCCAGGAGTTCGATCCGCCCGTCGACCAGGTGCAGCAGCGGCTTGATCATCAGCGCCGACCCCACGACCGAGGCCGCGGCACCGATGCGGCCGCCCCGGCGGAGGTACTCGAGGGTGTCGACGTAGAAGAACGTCTGCGTGACCTCCGCGCACCTGCGGGCCGCGTCGGCGACCGCTCGGAGGGACGCCCCCGAGGCGGCGGCGCGGGCGGCGGCCAGGACGGGGTAGCCGAGTCCCATGGCGATGGACCGGCTGTCGACCACCTCGACGGGCACGGGCGCCGCCGCTGCCGCGGCAGAGGCGGCCTCCACGGTCCCGGAGAGTTCGCCAGACAGGTGCACGGACACCACGCCGTCGAATGCCGTGAGCGCGGAGTACACGTCGGCGAACAGGGCCGGTGCGGGACGGGAGGTGGTGGCGCGCGCGAGGTCGGGCGAGGAGAGTTCGGACACCTCGGCCCCGTCGACGATCACCTGGAGCGGGACGACCGTGACCCCGTCCGTGGCAGGCAGGTAGGCGGTGGAGTCCGTGACCACAGCGACCGGCATATGCCGAGACTATTGAACGGGTGTCCCGCCTCGCCAGACACGTCGCGGCTTGAGGCCGTAGGACCAGGCGAAGGCGCCCTCGTGGTCGGCGTCCCACTGCACGATGTCGGCGAGCCGTCCGGGGGCGAGCATGCCGCGGTCGGGGGCGCCCAGAACGGTCGCCCCGCCGAGGGTGGCGGCGCGCAGGGCGTCGCCGACGCTCATGCCGAACATCGCCACGGCCAGCGAGACGACCAGGGGCATCGAGGTGATGCCGCAGTGGCCGGGGTTGTGGTCGCTGCCGAGGGCGACGGTGACGCCGGCTTTCAGCATGCGCTTGACGGGCGGCACGCTGCCCCGCTGCATGGCGGTGGCCGGGCAGATGACGGCCGGCACGCCGTAGCGGGACATGATCGCGATGTCCTCGTCGGAGGTGAAGTGCAGCAGGTCGGCGGAGGCGCAGCCGAGCTCGGCGGCCAGCTGGACGGCGCCACGGCGGCTGTAGACGCCGGCGTGGATGCGCGGCAGCAGGCCGACGTTGCGCCCGGAGGCCAGGACCCAGCGGGACTCCTCGGTGGAGAAGTGGCCCTCGTCGCAGTAAACGTCTACGGAGTCGGCGCCCGCCGCGGCGGCGTCGGCGCACCAGGCGCCCACGGCCTCGACGTAGTCGCGCTGGCGGCCGAAGTATTCGGGCGGCACGACGTGCGCGGCCAGGAAGGTGACGTGCACGCGCGGCATCATCGGCTCCTTCTCCAGCTCACGCAGGAGCCGCACGTCGGCGAGTTCGCCGTCGCGCGTGAGGTGGTAGCCGGTCTTCGCCTCGACCGTGGTGGTGCCGCTCAGCAGCCACGAGCGCAGCCGCTCGCGCACGCCGTTGCACAGGGTCCACGGGTCGGTGCCGCGGGTCACGGTGACGGTGGAGCCCACGCCGCCGCCCGCCGCGGTGATCGCGGAGGGGGTGGAGCCGCCGGAGATCATCGCCAGTTCGGCGTAGCGGTTGCCGGCGTAGACGGGGTGGGTGTGGGCGTCGATCAGGCCGGGGGTGACGAGCGCTCCCCCAAGGTTCTCGACGTGGTCGACGTCGACGATGTCGTCGACGACACCGGGCACGTGTTGCGGCAGGTCCGCGGCGCGTCCCACCCACGCGATGCGGTCGTTGTGCACCAGGATGGCGCCGTTGCTCAGGATGTCGTGCCCGGTCCAGAGCCTGCCGATGTTGGTCAGGAGCCTCACTGTCACGGCATCACCCGCCCATACGTAGGACGCGTACGGAAAAGGAGCGCACGGCTGGGCGCCGCGCCCATTGAGTCCGCTCCGGGTCCGGACGACATGGGGTCTCCTGCTCTCACCCGCGACAGTGTGCGGTGACCGATCGCCGGACTCATGATCCGGCGATTTCAGTTCAGTTACGTTATTTCACAGGCGCGTCTGCTGTACAGAGTTATTCGGAAGAAAGCCCAATCATCCCTGGGACCCCCGCAGGTGACATGACTCACAGCAGTCGACATCCGAAACCCGCGCCATAGTGAGGGAAAGCTTGACTAATCTTAGCACCCTCACTAACGGCGCGAATAATATCCGGAATTACACCCTTTCGACCGGTTTGCCGACTTTTCCGAGCTCATGCAGCAGGCTCGACGGCACGTGAGCGTGAAGGACGGTCCCCTCGGGCGTGTGCTCGACGGAGACGACCTCGCCCTCCTTGTGTGCCCGCGAGATCAGATCACCGCGGTCGTACGGCACCAGCAGCTCGACCTCGTGGTCGAGCCTGGGCAGCCGCTCCTCGATGAGGTCCATCAGGGCCTCGATGCCCTCGCCCGTCCGGGCCGAGACGACGATGCTGTCGCGCCCGAACCGCCGGGTGAGCCTGTCGACCACGTCGCCCGTGGCCGCGTCGGCCTTGTTGATCACGATGATCTCGGGCACGTCGAGCGCGCCCTCGATGTCGGCGAACACCTCGCGCACGGCCGTGATCTGACCCTCGGGGTCGGGGTGCGAGCCGTCGACCACGTGCAGGATCAGGTCGGCGTCGGCGACCTCCTCCAGCGTGGAGCGGAACGCCTCGACCAGCTGGTGCGGCAGGTGCCGTACGAAGCCGACGGTGTCGGCGATCGTGAACAGCCGGCCCTCGGGCGTGCGCGCCTTGCGCACGGTCGGGTCGAGGGTGGCGAACAGGGCGTCCTCCACCAGCACTCCCGCGCCCGTCACCCGGTTGAGCAGCGACGACTTGCCCGCGTTCGTGTAACCCGCGATGGCGACCGCGGGGACCTCACGCGAGGCGCGGTGCGCCCGCATGGTGTCGCGCGCGACCGACATGCCCTTGATCTGGCGCCGCAGCTTGGCCATGCGCTCGTTGATCCGGCGCCGGTCGAGCTCGATCTTCGTCTCACCCGGGCCACGGCCTCCGATGCCGACGCCGCCGGCGGCACGGCCACCGACCTGGCGCGACAGGTTGCCACCCCAGCCGCGCAGGCGCGGCAGGAGGTACTGCAGCTGGGCGAGCTCGACCTGGGCCTTGCCCTCGCGGCTCTTGGCGTGCTGGGCGAAGATGTCGAGGATGAGGGCGGTCCGGTCGATGACCTTGACCTTGACCACGTCTTCGAGCTCGCGCAGCTGCGCGGGGGTGAGCTCACCGTCGCAGATCACGGTGTCGGCTCCGGTGGCCTCGACGATGTCCTTCAGCTCCAGCGCCTTGCCGGAGCCGATGTAGGTCGCCGGGTCGGGCTTCTGACGGCGCTGGATCAGCCCGTCGAGAACCTGCGAACCGGCCGTCTCTGCCAGGAGTTTGAGCTCCAATAGGGAATTGTCCGCGTCTTCTGCGGTGCCGGAGGTCCAGACGCCCACCAGGACCACCCGCTCGAGACGCAGCTGGCGGTATTCGACCTCGGTGACGTCCTGAAGCTCCGTGGACAGTCCGGCCACACGTCGGAGGGCGTGGCGCTCTTCGAGGTCAAACTGAAGTTCTTCGTGCATTCCTGTCATCTCTTATAGGGAACGTCCGGACATCCCGGTGTCTTCCCTCGATGGTGCCACGCACGCCCGTCAAGACTCACCAGATTTATCCGAGCAGGACTTTCACATCGCCGGAACCGGTCTCAAGCGAGATCTTGCGCGTGGCGCCGGGCTCGTCGGTGACGGCGACCTCCGTCGCGCCGGAGCCGGTCTTGGTCTGGACGTCGTAGGGTCCCTGCGGCACCCACACGGTGGCGTTGCCGGAGCCGGTCTCCACCTTGATCTCGTCGGGCGTGGAGGCGTACTTGAGCTCGACGTCGCCGGACCCGGTCTCGGCGCGGAACAGCTTGCCCACCAGGCCGCTGGCCGAGATGTTGCCGGAACCGCTCTTGGCCCGCACCACGCCGGACAACGTCCGCAGCGTCAGGTCGCCGGAGCCGGTCTCCAGCGTCAGCTCCAGGCCCTTGGGGACCTCCACCCGGTAGTCGACCGAGCAGTTGTTGACGAAGACGTCGGGGCAGTTGTACGACACGTCCAGGGTGTCGCCGTTGACCTTGTGCTGGGCGTTGGGCTTGTCGTTGTTCCAATGACGCGTCTCGACGACCCTGATGCCGGCCCGGTCGCTCTCGTTGACCACGATGTCGCCGGACTCGCTGTCGAGCACCAGCTTGGCGACCTTGTCGGGCACGTCGTAGGAGATCTCCTCCTGCTGCGTGGGACCACCGACGACGCCGCAACCGGTCAGCAGGGCGGCGGCTGCCAGCGCCCCCGCGATAGCCATCTTCTTCATGCCTCAGATGCTCCCGCGCGCGGTGCCGTACGGGCATCGGGGTAGGTCCCTGAGGCAACCCTGTCTTTGACCCCTGGGAGCACCTTAGATAGGTTCACTTCCATAATCCAGAATCAGCTTTCCACAAGGCGGAAAACCATGGAGATCACCGGCCCGATGCACGACAGGTTCGACGAGGTGCTCACCCCCGAGGCCATGGGCTTCGTGGAGACGCTGCAGCGCGAGTTCAACGCGCGCCGTCTGGAGCTGCTCGCCGCCCGCCAGGCACGGCAGGAGGAGCTGTCGGCCGGGGGCACGCTCGGGTTCCTGCCCGAGACCGCGGGCATCCGCGACGGCGACTGGAAGGTCGCGCCGCCCGCGCCCGGCCTGGAGGACCGCCGGGTGGAGATCACCGGGCCGGTCGACCGCAAGATGACCATCAACGCGCTCAACTCGGGCGCGAAGGTGTGGCTGGCCGACTTCGAGGACGCCAACTCGCCGCTCTGGGACAACTGCGTGCTCGGCCAGCTCAACCTGCGCGAGGCGCTCGACAGGACCATCGACTTCGAGACCGGCGGCAAGTCCTACGCGCTCAAGCCCGACTCCGAGCTGGCCACGATCGTGGTGCGTCCGCGCGGCTGGCACCTCGACGAAAAGCACGTCCTGGTCGACGGCGAACCGGTGTCGGCCAGCCTGTTCGACTTCGGCCTCTACTTCTTCCACTGCGCCGCGCGCCAGATCGCCAAGGGCGGCGGGCCGTACTTCTACCTGCCGAAGATGGAGTCGCACCTGGAGGCCCGCCTCTGGAACGACGTCTTCGACAAGGCGCAGGACCTGCTCGGCATCGCGCGCGGCACCATCCGCGCCACCGTGCTCATCGAGACCTACCCTGCCGCGTTCGAGATGGAGGAGATCCTCTACGAGCTGCGCGAGCACTCCGCGGGCCTCAACGCCGGCCGCTGGGACTACCTGTTCAGCGTGATCAAGAAGTTCCGCACCCGCGGCCGCGAGTTCCTGCTGCCCGAGCGCAACGCCGTCACCATGACCGCGCCGTTCATGCGCGCCTACACCGAGCTGCTCGTGCGCACGTGTCACAAGCGCGGCGCGCACGCCATCGGCGGCATGGCGGCTTTCATCCCCTCGCGCCGCGACGCCGAGGTCAACGCCGTCGCGCTCGACAAGGTGCGCAACGACAAGACGCGCGAGTCAGGCGACGGGTTCGACGGCTCATGGGTGGCCCACCCCGACCTGGTGCCGATCTGCCGCGAGGTCTTCGACGGCGTGCTCGGCGGCAGGCCGAACCAGCTCGACAGGCTGCGAGAAGAGGTGAACGTCACCGCCGCCGACCTGCTCGACGTCTCGGCCACGCCCGGCCGGATCACCGAGACGGGCCTGCGCGCCAACGTCGACGTCGCGCTGCGCTACCTGGCCGCCTGGATGGGCGGGCTCGGCGCGGTCGCCATCCACAACCTGATGGAGGACGCCGCCACCGCCGAGATCTCCCGCTCGCAGATCTGGCAGTGGATCCACAACGGCATCGAGCTCGACGACACCAAGCAGGTCGTCACCAAGGAGCTGGTCGAGCAGATCATCGGCGAGGAGCTGGCCAAGATCGCCGAGGAGCCGGGCTACGACAAGGAGCTGTACGGCCAGGCGGAGGCGTTGTTCAAGGAGGTCGCCCTCGACGACGACTTTGCGGAATTCCTGACACTTCCGGCTTATGCTCGCATGCCATGAAACGGCTCATCGCCAGGCTCGAGAACGTCGGTGAGGTCATCACCGACCCGGTGCGCCTGCGCACCTACGAGTGCGACGGCCTGACCTACCACCGCGCCACGCCCGGCGTGGTGGTCCTGCCCGAGTCCGCCGAGCAGATCGCCGCGATCGTGCGGCTCTGCAACGAGTACGGCACGCCGTTCGTGGCGCGCGGCTCGGGCACCGGCCTGTCGGGCGGAGCGCTCCCCCGCAGCGACGGCGTCCTCATCGTCACCTCCAGGATGCGGCGCATCCTGGAGGTCGACCTCGACAACCGCCGCGCCGTGGTCGAGCCGGGCGTCACCAACCTGGCGATCACCGAGGCGGTCAGGGAGCAGGGCTTCTACTACGCTCCCGACCCCTCCAGCCAGCAGATCTGCTCCATCGGCGGCAACGTGGCCGAGAACTCCGGCGGCGCCCACTGCCTGAAGTACGGCTTCACGGTCAACCACATCCTGGCCTGCGAGATCGTCACCCCTGACGGCGACATCGTCACGCTCGACCGCATGGATGCGGGTTACGACCTGCTCGGGGCCTTCATCGGCTCAGAAGGCACGCTGGGCATCGCCACCAAGATCACGGTACGGCTGAGCCGTACGCCGGAGAGCGTGATCACCGTCCTGGCCGCCTATCGTGACATCGCCGAAGGCGGGCGGGCGGTGTCGGCGATCATCGCCGCCGGGATCGTGCCCGCCGCGATCGAGATGATGGACGCGCTGGCCATCGAGGCCGCGGAGGCGGCCGTCGCCTGTCGTTATCCGGAGAACGCGGGAGCGGTGCTGATCGTCGAGCTCGACGGTCCCGCGCCCGAGGTGGACCTGCAGTTCGCCAAGCTCCAGGAGATCTGCGCCGACGCGTTCGAGCTGCGCGTCGCCGCCGACGCCACCGAGCGCGCGGCGATCTGGAAGGGGCGCAAGTCCGCCTTCGCGGCCGTCGGCCGCATCAGCCCCGCCTACATCGTCCAGGACGGCGTCGTGCCGCGCACCTCGCTGCCGCAGGTGCTGGCCGGCATCGACCGGCTCTCGGCCGAACACGGCATCCGCGTCGCCAACGTCTTCCACGCCGGCGACGGCAACCTGCACCCGCTGGTGCTCTTCGACGACGCCGAGCCCGGCGCGGGCGAGCGCGCCGAGATCGTCTCAGGGGCGATCCTCGACCTGTGCATCGAACACGGCGGCTCGATCACCGGGGAGCACGGCGTCGGCGTCGACAAGGCCCGCTACATGCCGAAGATGTTCTCCGACACCGACCTCGACACCATGCAGCTCGTGCGGTGCGCCTTCGACCCGCGAGGGCTCGCAAACCCGGGCAAGGTCTTCCCCACGCCGCGCCTGTGCGGCGAGGTGCCCGGCGTGCGCAAGGGCCCGCATCCGCTGGTCGAGGCGGGGAAGGCGGAACAGTTCTGATGTTCGGCTCGGTGAGCGTGCGCGACGCGGGACCCGACGACGACGTGGCCGGGGTACGGCCGCGATGGGTCGTCCTGCCCGAATCGGTCGAGGAGATCTCCGAGGTGCTGCGCGTCTGCACCGAGCGCGACCTGGCCGTCGTGCCCGTCGGCGGCGGCACCAAGCTGCACTGGGCGCGCCGCCCCGACCGCTGCGACGTGCTGCTCGACCTGTGCTGCATGAACCAGGTGCTCGAACACGCCGCCGGCGACCTCGTCGTGCTCGTCGAGGCCGGGGTGACCATGGACACGCTCGCCGGCGTCCTGGCGGGCAAGGGCCAGGAGCTCGCGCTCGACACGCCCCTCGACGGCGCCACCGTCGGCGGCACGCTCGCCACCGCGCTGGCCGGGCCGCGCTCCCTGAGGTACGGCACGGCGCGCGACCTGCTCATCGGCGTCACCGTCGTCCTGGCCGACGGCACCGTCGCCCGCTCAGGAGGCAAGGTCGTCAAGAACGTCGCCGGCTACGACCTCGGCAAGCTCCTCACCGGCTCCTACGGCACCCTCGGCGTGATCGCCGAAGCCACCTTCCGCCTCCACCCGCTGCCGTCCAAGCGCCTCTGGGCCTCAGGGCGGGTCCCGGCGGCACGCTACGACCGCGACGACACCGGGGGGACGACCTGGCTGCCGGGGAACCTCGACCGGCTCCTGCACACCCTCGTCACCAGCCACGCCGAACCCAGCGCCATCGAACTCGACTGGCCGCCCGGCGCTTCCGAGATGACCGTCTCGGCCCTGTTCGAGGGCAGCGCCGCCGAAGGACGGGCGCGTGCCGTACAGCACCTCGGCCTGACGGACGTGGCCGACGCTCCGCCCGAGACGTGGGCGCGGCTCCCTGGCGACGAGGTGCTCATCGAGGCGCGCGCCCCGCTCAGCCGGGTGCAGGCGCTCGCCGTGGCGATCTTCAGCGCGAGCGGCGAAGCCGAGGTGCCCGCGGCCACCCGGATGTGGCTCGGCGACCATCTGGTCGCGCGCATCGCCCTGCCACCCGACACCGGCCCGGCCGCCGTGGCCGCGTTCGTCACCTCGCTCCGCGCCGACTTCGACGACGACGACGGGCGGATCGTGCTCCTGGCCGCCCCGCACGAGGCCGCGCGCCGGGTCGAACGATGGGGACGCGTCGGCGCCCTCCAGCTCATGCGGCGCGTCAAGCAGCGGTTCGACCCCGGCGGGCTCCTGGCTCCTGGCCGGCTTCCCGGAGGCGTGTGATGGACCCCCACCTGATCAACGACTGCGTTCACTGCGGCTTCTGCCTGCCGTCCTGCCCGACCTACGCCCTGTGGGGCGAGGAGATGGACTCGCCGCGCGGACGCATCCACCTCATGTCCCAGCACGTCCAGGGCACCCCGATCACGCCCGCGATGGCCGGGCACTTCGACGCCTGCCTCGGCTGCATGGCCTGCGTCACCGCCTGCCCCTCCGGCGTGCGATACGACAAGCTGATCGAGCAGACCCGCGTCACCGTGGAACGCGAACACGAACGCGACCCGCAGGACCGCGCCGTCCGCGGCCTGGTGTTCAGCCTCTTCCCCTACCCGCGAAGGCTGCGGCTCCTGCGATGGCCGATGCGGCTGACCGGCGCGCTGCAGGGCTTCCTGGAGCGGGTGCACCCGAGCCTCGGCGCCATGGCGGCCCTCGCACCACACGTCGAGGTACGGCAGCGCATGCCCCGGTTCGTCCGGGCACGCGGACCGCGCAGAGCCACAGTGGGCATGCTGCTCGGATGCGTGCAGCGCGAGTTCTTCCCCCAGGTGAACGCCGCCACCGCCCGCGTGCTCTCCCTCGAAGGCTGCGACGTCGTCATCCCCCCGAGCCAGGGCTGCTGCGGCGCGCTGTCCGTGCACTCCGGACGGGCCGACCAGGCCAGACGGCTGGCCAGACGCACCATCCGCGTCTTCGAACGCGCCGGCGTCTCCGTCATCGTCGTCAACGCCGCCGGATGCGGCTCCTCCATGAAGGAGTACGCCGACCTGCTCGAAGGCACCCCCTGGGCCGCCCGAGCCCGCGCCCTGCGCGTCGTCGACCTCGCGGAATGGCTCGCCGAACTCGGCCCCGCCGCCCAGCGCAACTCCCTGCCCCTCACCGTCGCCTACCACGACGCCTGCCACCTCGCCCACGCCCAGGGCATCCGCCGCCAGCCCCGCGACCTGCTACGCGACATCCCCGGACTGGTGCTCAAGGAGATCCCCGAATCCGACCTGTGCTGCGGCTCGGCGGGCACCTACAACATCTTCCAGCCCCAGGCCGCCCGCGACCTCGGCGACCGAAAGGCCGGCGCCGTGTCAGGCCTCGACGCCGACCTGCTGGTCTCGGCCAACCCCGGCTGCACCATGCAGATCGCCACCGCCATGCGCCGCCGCGGCTCGGCCATCCGGGTCGCGCACACCGCCGAGGTGCTGGACGCTTCACTCCGGGGGGTACCACTATGAGCGACAACGGCACGGTGCAGAGCGTCGAACGCGCCTTCGACGTGCTCGAAGCCCTCGCCTCCCACGGCGGCGAGGCAGGGCTTTCGGAGATCGCCGCACGCACGCGCCTGCCGTACGGCACCATCCACCGGCTGCTCAGAACCCTGCTCAGCCGCGGATACGTGCGCCAGGAATCGGACAAACGCTACGCGCTCGGCGGCGGACTCGTACGGCTCGGCGGCGTCGCCGAACGCATGGTCGGAGCGTGGGCGCAGCCGTACCTGGCGCGCATGGTCGAACTGTCGGGCGAGACCGCGAACCTGGCGGTGCTGGAGGGCGACTTCATCGTCTACGTCGCCCAGGCGAGCTCACCGCGGCGGCTGCGCATGTTCGCCGAAGTCGGGCGGCGGCTCCTGCCGCACAGCACCGCCGTGGGCAAGGTCCTGCTCGCCGACCGCGCCGCCTCCGAGGCGGTGGCACTCTTCGAGCGCACGGGCATGCCGCGCAAGACGGCCAACACGATCACCACCCCGGCCGCGATGCTGGCCGAGCTCGACCGGGTGAGGGCCCAGGGGTACGCCCTGGACCTGGGCGAGGAGGAGCTGGGGGTGCACTGCCTGGCGGTGCCGGTGCACGACGGGGCGCGCGTGGTGGCGGCGATGTCGGTGTCGGGGCCGGCGGAGCGGATCGACGCGCTGGACCGGGAGGAGCTGTCGCAGGGGATGCGCAAGATCGCCCTCGCCTTCGGCACGGAACTGGCTCCTCGCGTCTGACCACCTTCCCCCCTCGGCGACCGCACGTGGAGGGTGGCCTGACTCAGCGGCTCAGCCACCACACGGCCACGACGGCGGCCCCCACCACGAGGGCCACGGCGTAGCCGAGCAGGGCGCGCCCGATCCGGCGGCCGACGTAGCCGGGCCGGTGACGATCTGCGGTCACGATTATCGCTCCATCCTCACGAGCCGCCCCGGGGCGTGATGTTGATCGCCCCGTTCTGCGGCACGGGCACCACGTCCACCTTCCCGTCCTGGATGGCCTTCCACAGGATGGCCCCGTTGGGCCCGAGCACGGCGACCAGGTCCTTGATCGACTCCAGCTCCGTCTTCACCTTCGCGTTGATCTGCTGCTGCGCGAGGTTCTGCTGCTTGGCCGCCTGTTCCGCGGCGAGGGCCTCAATGAGCGAGTCCGGCGGCTGCGGCTTCTGGATGGTGAGCACGACGTCACCGCAGTCCCCGGTCCCCGCGTACAGCGGCTGGCAGAAGTACTCGGCCCCCGCCGCCTCCCTGATGTATTCGCGGGCCAGTTGCCCGACCCGGAGTTCCCACTGCTGCTTGATCTGGGGGTCGTTGAAGAGCTTCTTCCACTCGAACTCCTGGGACGCGGCGTCCATCGCCCGGTCCAGCGGCTGCTTGAAGTAGAAGTTGAGCATCTTCGTCCACCCCTCGGACTGCCCGTCCTCGAAGTAGGCACCGTATTTACGCCCGATGCGCTCGTGGAACTGCCGCAGCACCTTGCATTCGGTGTTGAGCGTGAAGGTCGCAGAGCCGGCGACGGTCATCTGGACGTTGTCGCGCGACACGACCGAGATGGCCCCCGATTCGGCTCCCTCCACGCCGGAGAAGTCGAAGGAGCGCTGCCCGAAGGGGTAGGAGTAGCCGGTGTCGCCCGGCCCCAGGAGGGTCAGGCCGCTCGACGGGTTGATGCACTTCTCGAAGGCGATCGCCTCGAACGGCCCGCCCGCGTAGTGCAGCACGACCTCGTCGGTCTCGGTGCTCACGCGCGAGCAGCCGGTGGCCGCGAAACCCAGGACCACGACGGCGGCGAGGGCGAGCCAGAGGGCCTTCCATAAAACAGACCGTTTTGCCATGACGGGGATATTAATCTGTTGCGCTATGAGCAACGGCTCAGTTCAGTCAGTTGATCGGGCCATCGCGATCCTGGAGATCCTGGCCCGCGACGGCGCCACGCGGGTGACCGACCTGGCCGCCGCGCTCGAGGTGCACAAGTCCACCGCGTTCCGCCTGCTGGGCGCCCTGGAGCAGGGCGGGCTGGTGGAGCAGAGTGGCGAGCGCGGCCGTTACCGCCTGGGGTTCGGGGTGGTGCGGCTCGCGGGCGCGGCCACGGCGCAGCTCGACCTGTCGCGCGAGAGCCGGGAGGTGTGCGGGCGCCTGGCCGAGGAGGTCGGCGAGACGGTGAACATCGCGGTGGCGCAGGACGGTTTCGCGGTCAACATCACCCAGGTGAGGGGTCCCGCGGCGATCAGCGGGCACAACTGGGTGGGCCAGCGCACCCCCGCGCACGCCACGTCCAGCGGCAAGGTCCTGCTGGCCTTCGGGGCGTTGCCGCTGCCGGGGCAGCTGGAACGCTTCACCGCGCGGACGATCGTCGATCCGGAGCTCCTGGGGCTCGGCGCGGTCAGGCGCGACGGCTGGGCGGCGACGGAGGAGGAGCTGGAGGTGGGGCTCAACGCGGTCGCCGCGCCGATCCGGGGCGCCGACGGTTCGGTGATCGCCGCGGTGAGCGCCTCCGGCCCTTCGTACCGGCTCACGCCCGAGCGTCTCCCTCTGGTGGCGGGGCTGCTCGTGGAGGGGGCCAGGGAGATCAGCCAGCGCATCGGCTTCTTCCGGTGATGTCGGTGGCGGCGGCTACCGTGGGTGGCATGTGCCGAAGCATCAAGACCCTGCGCCCGCCGTTCACCGAAGACGTCACCGAAGACGACGTGCGCGCGGCGGCGCTGCAGTTCGTCCGCAAGATCTCGGGTTTCCGCGCGCCCGCCAAGCACAACGCCGAGGCGTTCGACAGGGCGGTCGAGGAGATCACCCGGGTGTCGGAGGAGTTGTTGTCCGCCCTCGAAGTCCGCGGAAGCCGTTGACAGCTCGCTCCCGGCGGTGAAGCGTCCCCACTGAGTGGATCAGGAGGGGAGCGCCATGATCAGCGGGCTTTATCGCGGCCAGGACGGAGACTCTCAGGTCGACCTCCGTGTCGACGTCGACGGAACGAGGCCGACCGGACGGCTCAGCGGTGACCTGTTCACCGTGGCGGGGGCGACGACCTCCTACATCGGCTCGTTCGTGGTGCACGCGCCGACCATCACGGTCGAGGGCGCGAGCACGCGGGTAGAGGGCCAGGGCGCCTTCACCCAGGCCGTCACCTCCAGGCAGGTCACGGTCACGGTCGAGCAGGGGGTGGCCAGGGCGGAGATCGACGGCCGCCGCTACGAGCTGCCGTTCGCGAGCGCGTTCTTCCGCAGCGTGCTGCTGGAGCAGGACTCGGTGGTGGGCACGGTCCCGTTCGTCGAGTACAACACGGGGTCGCTGCCGGGCCCGCAGGTCGAGCCGCGGGTGATCGGCGTGCGCGAGGCGTGGGCCGACGCGGGCGTGGAGCTGAGGGTCGCCGAGCCGGGCGTGGTCCCGACCGACGGCTCGGGCCGCGACCTGGCGTGGGACGACGCCGAGCTGCACCACGCGATGACCCAGCAGTTCAGTCAGTACGGCGACGCGGCCGCGTGGCGGGTGTGGCTGCTGGTGGCCAGCAAGCACGTGGGCGGCTACCGCGGCATCATGTTCGACTACAACGACGGCTGCCAGCGTCAGGGCGCGGCGGTCTTCTACGACGCGATCAAGGGCGACAGCCCGCAGGCGCAGCGCGCCCAGTTGCGCACCTACGTGCACGAGCTCGGCCACGCCTTCAACCTGCTGCACTCCTGGCAGAAGAATCTGGCCACGCCGCCGCAGCCGCTCGGTCCCGACGGCGGTTTCGGCGACCTGTCGTGGATGAACTACGTGCAGAACTACCGCCCTGGCGGCGAGCCGGGCTACTGGGCGGCCTTCCCCTTCCAGTTCACCGACGCCGAGCTCATCCATCTGCGTCACGGTTTCTTCCGCGACGTGGCGATGGGCGCGAACGCGTTCGGGCTGGGCGCGGCCGAGATCGCGCCGTTCGAGCCGCCCGTCGAGGACCGTACCGGGCTGGCGCTGGAGGTGCGGGCCAAGGAGTGGTTCGGCCTGGGTGAGCCGGTGGTGGTCGAGCTGAAGTTGTCGTCGGTGGGCGAGGCGCGTACGACGCACAGCCACCTGCATCCCGACACGGAGTTCACGCAGGTCTCGATCACCCAGCCGAGCGGGCGCACGGTGCTGTATCGGCCGATGATGCGCCACTGCGTGGACCACTCGCTGGAGATCCGGCTCGACGAGAACAATCCGGCCATGTATCGCAGCGCCTACATCGGGCACGGCCGCGAGGGCCACTACTTCCAGCAGCCGGGCGAGTATCGCGTCAGGGCGCAGTACATCGCCGCCGACGGCTCGCGCATCGTCTCGCCCGTGCTGACGATCAAGGTGCGCTATCCGGTGACCACCGCCGACCACCAGGTGGCGGAGCTGATGCTGGGCGAGGACCAGGGCAAGCTCTTCTCGCTGCTCGGCTCCGACTCCCCCACGCTGCGTTCGGGCAACGAGGCGCTGGAGGAGGTCATCGACCGGCACGGCGGCCACCCGCTGGCCGTCTACGCGCGCCTGGTGAAGGGGCTCAACGCGGAGCGAGAGTTCAAGCGCATCCGCGACGGCCGCCTGCAGGTGCGCCCGCCGGACCCCAAGGAGGGCATCGAGCAGCTCAGCGTGGTGGCCAGGCAGGCGACGGTCGACAACATCACGCTGAATCTGGTGATGCGCCGCCTGGCCAGGGCCGAGGCCAGGCAGGGCGACCTGGATCAGGCGTACGCGGTGATGGATCGCATGGTGAGCGTGTTCGAGGACAGGAACCTCAACCCGGTGGTGATGGGGCAGATCCGGCGGCAGGCGGAGCTGACCAAGTCGGCGTTGAGCGCCGAGGGCTGACGCGGGCCGTGGTTCACGGGAGGACGACGGGGCGCTCGCCCGCGCATCCGACGCGCACCTCGAGCTCGTCGCCGTCCTCCGGCTCGAACTCCACCTTCACGGTGGGGGCGGGTCCCGGGTCGGCGTCGTCGGTGGAGTAGCCCTGGGCGGGGCTCCAGCTCCTGAGTGTGACCTGCCCGGCGGAGCAGGAGGCGACGATGGTGCCGCCCGCTGTGGTGAGGACGGAGGCCTGCGGCGAGGGCGATTCCGAGCGAACGGCGGACGGGGCCGCTGAGGACGGGGCCGCCGACGTCTGCGGCGAGGCGGTGGCGGTGGCGGCGGCCAGGGCGTCTCTGACCTCGTCGCGGTCGAGCACCTTGCCCCCGCCTCCGGCCAGCGACGACCCTCCGAGCAACCCGAGCACCGCCACCCCCGCCGCGATGGCGGCCAGCGCGGTGGCCACCCAGGCCAGGACGAGCCGTGTCATGCCCACCACCTTCCACCATGGACTCCTAAGGCAAGGTTAAGAGGCCGATAAGCCCGATCGGCCCACGGCCAACCAGCGGTTACGGTGAGACAATATGGCGGACATCCTGCTCATCGAGGACGACGTGACCATCCGCACGGCCCTGTCCAGGGGCCTGCGCGATCTCGGTCACGCCGTCGCCAGCTCCCCCACCGCCCTCGACGGCCTGCGCCTGGCCGTGCAGGACCGTCCCGACCTGATCGTCCTGGACCTGGGCCTGCCCGATCTCGACGGCCGCGAGCTGCTGCGCATGCTGAGGGCGGTCAGCAAGGTGCCGGTGATCGTGGCGACGGCCCGTGACGGCGACGCGGAGATGGTCCCGGTGCTCGACGCGGGCGCCGACGACTACGTGGTCAAGCCGTACACCGCGGCCCAGCTGGACGCGCGCATCCGCGCGGTGCTGCGCCGTACGGTCACCACGACCGTGGAGCCGCTGAGGCTGGGCGGCCTGACCGTGGATCCGAAGGCGCGCACGGCGACGCTCGACGGGCGCGCTCTCGATCTGACGCCGCGCGAGTTCGACGTGCTGCACTTCCTGGCCGCCCGGCCCGGCGAGGTGGTGACCAAGCGGGAGCTGCTGACGGAGGTCTGGCAGGTCCCGTACGGCGGCGCGGACAAGACGGTCGACGTGCACATCTCGTGGTTGCGGCGCAAGCTCGGCGAGACGGCCGCGCAGCCGCGCTACCTGCACACCGTGCGCGGGGTGGGGGTCAAGCTGGTGGGTCCGGAATGAGGCGCTGGCTGGCCCTGCTGGTCGCCGCGACCACCTCGCTGGTGCTGATCGCGCTGCTGGTGCCCATGGCGTTGCTGGTCAGGGCGGTGGCGGAGAACGGCGCGATGGGGCGGGCGACGACGACGGCCGAGTCGGTGGCGCTCTCGCCCGATCCCGAGTTGTCGGCGCAGCGGGCCTCGCTGCCGGTCGAGGTCATCAGGCGGGTGACGCCGCGGTCGTCGGACGCGGTACGGCTGGCGGCACTGGGCCGCAGTGTCACCGCCGAGGCCGACGAAGGGCGGCAGGTGCTGACCTCGGTGCAGTCGCCGCGGGGCACGGTGGTGATCAGCGTCTTCGTCAGTGAGCAGGAGCTGCGACGCGGCGTGTACGAGGCGTGGCTGGCGCTGCTGGTGCTGGGCCTGGCGCTGGTGGTGCTGGGCATCGTGCTGGCCGACCGGCTGGCGCGGCGGCTGGTCGAGCCGATCGGCGAGCTGGCCGGCGTCTCGCACCGGCTGGCGGGAGGCGATCTGGAGGCCCGCGCCAGGCCCGGCGGCCCGCCCGAGCTGCGGAGCGTGGCGCTGGCGCTCAACCACCTGGCCGGCCGGATCGGCGACCTGCTGGCCGCCGAGCGCGAGTCGGTCGCCGACCTGTCGCATCGGCTGCGCACGCCGCTGACGGGTCTGAGGCTCGACGCGGAGGCGCTGCGCGACCGCGAGGAGGCGGCCAGGATCGCCGCCCGTGTCGACGACCTGGAGCGGGCGGTCAGCTCGATCATCAACGACGCCCGGCATCACGAGCGGGCGCAGACCTCCTGCGACGCGGCGGCGGTGGTCGGCGACCGAGTGCGTTTCTGGTCGGTGCTGGCCGAGGACCAGGAGCGCGAGGTCTCCGTGGAGCTTCCGGAGAGCCGGGTCCAGGTCGCGGTGGCCGCGGCCGACCTGGCGGCCGCGGTGGACGCGCTGCTCGGCAACGTCTTCGCGCACACGCCCGAGGGCACGGCGTTCTCCGTACGGCTGACGCCCGACGGCGGGCTGAGCGTGCACGACGAGGGTCCGGGCTTCGACGCCGCCCTGCTGGAGCGCGGTAGCAGCGGGGCGGGCTCGACCGGGCTGGGGCTCGACATCGTGCGCCGCACGGCCGAGGCCTCGGGGGGCTCGATGCGGCTGTCGAAGCAGGGCGTCGAGCTGCTTCTGGGACGTTAACCGCGGCTTAGCGCGACGTTACCCCGGTTCGCGATGAGCTGTAGGCATGAAGACGACAACGAAGATCATCGCTGCCAGCCTCGTGACCATGGGCCTCGTCGGCGCGGGGAGCGCCGCCTTCGCCGCGACGCAGGCCGAGCCGAAGATCACCAAGGAGCAGGCCGTCAAGATCGCCCAGGACCAGCTGCCCGGCTCCACCCTCACCGACAGCGAGCACGAGCGCGGCCGCTGGGACGTCGAGCTGACCAAGGACAACGTCGAGCACGACTTCGAGATCGACGACCAGAACGGCAAGGTGCTCGAGCACGACACCGAAACCCCGGACGCCCAGGACGCCGACGACGCCGACACTGACGACGACGCCGACGACAGCACCGACGACGACTGAGCTTGCATCCTCGTGGAGAGCGAGCTGACCTACAACTTCACTTACAAGTTGGCCACTCTCCAATGAGGAGGTTCGGGTAGCCGCGCCGATGACGTGATCCTCCGGTTCGACCTGCCCGGCATCGACCCCGCCTCGATCGAGGTCACCGTCGACCGGGGCGTTCTCAGCATCAGCGCCCGGCGCGAGGAGGAGACCGCCCAGGACAATGGGCACCTTCACCCGCCGCGTCTACCTGTCGGAGCACCTCGACAGCGACGGCATCGACGCCGGGTACCACAATGGTGTGCTGACCGTCCGCATCCCGGTTCTCGAGCGCGCCAAGGCGCGCAAGGTCGAGATCCGCCAGGGCGACGCCAAGGCCATCCGGGCCTGACCACGACGCGGGAAGGGAACACCGGGGCGGCCTGCGGGTGAGTAAGGGGTGAGGGACATCCACGAGAGGATCCGAACCCCGATGAAACGACCCGCCCTGTGGTGAGCGCCACGATCCCGGCGGCCGCGCAGGTCACCGGCGACGCCCTGATCATCCAGGAGTCCCTGGCCGATCCCGAGCGCTTCGCCGGGCTCTTCGACCGCTACGCCGACGAGATCCACCGCTACGTCTCGCGCCGGCTCGGCCCGGAGAGCGTCTCGGCCGCCGACGACGTCACGGCCGAGACGTTCCTGGCCGCCTTCCGCAAACGTGCGCGCTACGACCGCTCGCGCCCCGACGCGAGGCCATGGCTGTACGGCATGGCGGCCAACCTGATCGCCAAGCACCACCGTGGCGAGGTGCGGCGGCTGCGCGCCCTGGCCAGGCTGGCCGAGCCGGACGGCGACAGCTTCGAGCAGCGCAGCGTCGAGCGCGTGAGCGCGCGTGACCTGCGTCCGCGCCTGGCGGCCGGGCTGGCCGCGCTGAGCCGTAAGGAACGCGAACTCTTCCTCCTGGTCGCCTGGGCCGACCTCACCTACGAGCAGGCCTCCGAGGCGCTCGGCATCCCGATGGGGACCGTGCGGTCCCGCCTGTCCCGCACCCGTGCCAAGATCCGCCGTGTCCTGGGGGAAGAGTCATGAACGAGATCGACCTGTACCGTGACGAGCGCCCCGAGGCGGCGCCCTACGACCCGGGCACCAGGGCTGCCGCCCGTTCCCGGCTGGCGTCGGGCAGGGCCAGGAGGGTGCGCGGGCCGTACCTGATGGTCGCGGCGGCGGGTGCGCTGGCGCTCGCGGCGGCGTTCGTGGTGACGCGGTCGGCGCCGGTGGAGCAGGCGGGGCAGCTCGCGCAGGTGGGCCAGGCGCCGCAGGTGAGGCTGATGTCGGCGAGCGAGGTGCTCGACCGCGCGGCCGGGGCGGTGGTCGAGGAGCTCGACCCGCGCGACGACCAGTACGTGGTGGTCAAGTCGCAGACCATGTACGGCTCCTACAGCATGGGCGAGAAGGAGGAGCGCTGGCTGTATCGCACCGACCGCACGATCTGGCTGCGCGCCGAGCAGACGGGCGACGAGTACGGCGTGCTGCGCATGGAGCTGCTCGAACCTCGGGAGTTCCCGGGCTGGCCGATCCCGAAGCAGGCCTACGAGGGTGTGGGCAAGCCGGAGCTGGTCGCGCTGGCCAACTGCGACGGCGGCACCGTCCCCGAGCACCTGCGCTCCGACTACGCGGCGATCAAGAGGTTGCCGGTCGACGCCGAGGGCATGCGGGCGCACCTGTACTCCGCTCACGAGCCCAACGAGAAGGGGGTGCAGGCTGACCAGTCGGCCTTCACCCGCGCCAGCGACCTGCTGCGGGAGACGTACGTGCCCGCGGCCCAGCGCAAGGCGCTCTACCAGGCGGTCGCGACGATTCCCGGCGTGAGCGTGGCCGAGGGCGCAAGGGACGCGGCCGGCCGGGAGGGCATCGGGGTCGGCCTGGTCACGCAGGCGGGCACCCGTGACGATCTCATCTTCGACCGGGACAGCTTCGCGCTGCTCGGCGAGCGCAGCGAGGTCGTCGACGCGGCCGTCGCGGGCGCTCCGGCGGGCAGCCTGCTGGCCTCGACCGCCCAGCTGGAGGTGTCGGTCGCCGACGAGGCGCCCGAGGTGGCCGGCGAGCCCTGCAGGACCAAGGGCTAGAGACCAAGGGCTAGGGACCAAGGGCTAGGGACCAAGGGCTAGCAGGACGACAGGATCTGCTCCATGGCGTCCTTCTCGGCGCGGGTCACCCACAGGTCGTACTTGGCCTTCACGTCGATCTGGCGGGCGATGTAGGTGCAGCGGTAGGCGCGGCGCGGCGGCAACCAGGTCGCCGCGTCGCCGTCGCTCTTCTGGTTGTTGAGCGGCCCGTCGACGGCGAGCAGGTTGAGCGGGTCGTTGGCGAACTCCTTGCGCTTGGTCGCCGGCCACTGCTGCGCGCCCTTCTGCCAGGCGTCCGACAGCGGGATCAGGTGGTCGATCTGCACGGCCATGCTGGTCTCGTTGCCGCGCCTGAACTTGATGGTCTTGCCGCTGTAGGGATCTTCGAGGACTCCGGTGAGCACGATGCAGTCGTGCGTGCCCTCCTTGAAGGTCTCGTCGGTCATGTCGCGCTTGAGGATGTCGTTGCGGGTGTCGCACCCGTTGCGGTCGACGTCCGCCCAGGCGGGGCCGAACTCGTCGCGGTCGAACCCGGTCCGCGGCGCCCGGCCCTTCACGGGCAGCTTGTCGAGCTTCTTCAGCGCCTCGCCCGGTTTGGAGGTGCTATCCGGTTTGCTCCGCGGCTTCTGATCGGCCGCCTCCAACGCCCCGCAACCGCTGAGCAGCATCGCCGCACACGCCAGCCCACCCAGTGCCCGCCGCACCCCGCCACGCTCCGCTCGTCAAAGTTTGGGTATTGATACCACCTTATTTCCGGAAAGACGCGACATATGCGGTGAGCGCATCGAGCAGCCACTCGCTCAGGTAGGCGGCGAACGAAGAGCGCACGTAGATCAGGTACACGTCCTCCTCCGCGCGCTCCAGAATCACCCCGGCCTTGGCCAGCAACGTCTGCGCGTGGCCGGTGAACACCGCCGGGTGCAGGTCGATCGGGCAGCCGGTGAGCAGCACCTCGCGCGCCCCCGGCCCGGAGACCTCCAGGACAGTGCGCTGCCCCGACACCTCCACACCGCCCTCGGGCCGCTCCCCCGTGACCAGCCACCAGGCGGGGCCGAGCCGCAGCCCCCGTCCCGGGTCCTGCTCCCGAACCTCCCACATGGGGACGAACGGCACCTCACGCAGCCGGACCCGCTCCGAACCCGCCGCCTCGAACCGCCCGGCGAAGGCTCCGGCCGGGCTGCGCCGTACCGGCCCGAACGGCGGGACCTCGTGAGGGACGAACGGGTCGCCGTCGCGCCGCAGGTTCTCGGGATCGTAGAAGACCGGCGCCACCACGGTGACGGCGATCTCGCGGTCACCGTCGTGGGCCACCAGCCGCTCGCCCTCGCTCACGCCGCGGACCATCGCCAGCACCGCCCGCGGATAGCTGGAGGTGACGTGCCCGACCATGCGCCCGTCCAGGGTGAGCTGCGCGCCCTCCGGCACGTGCGTGTCCAGCCCGATCAGCGTCTTCCTGCCGGCGCGCGCCGTGTCGGGCCGGGTGTGCGATCTCCTGCCCACGAAGTCCGGCTTGCGCTTGGAGACGATCCACCCCATGCCCAGGTCCTGCGGCGTCACCGTGCCGTCGGTCTCCTGGCCGACGATCGCGAAGCCCTTCTCGGCCCGCAGCACATGCATGGTCTCCGTCCCGTACGGCACGGCGCCGAGCTCCAGCACCCGCTCCCACACCGCCCTGCCGTACGGCCACGGCACGTTGATCTCGAAGGCCAGCTCGCCCGAGAAGCTGATGCGGAAGACCCTGCCGTGGGCGAAGTCGGTGAAGGTCATGAACGGCAGGTCGACCGCCTCGGGGGCGATCGCGGCGACGACGCGGCGGGCGCCCGGCCCGACGACGGCGACGGTGGCCCAGTGGTCGGTCACGGAGGTGAAGGCCACCTCCAGCTCCGGCCACTCGGTCTGGTGCCACTCCTCCAGCCAGTCGAGCACCTGGGCGGCGTTGCCGGTCGTGGTGGTCATGAGGAAGTGGTCGTCGGCCAGGCGGGAGGTGACGCCGTCGTCGAAGACCATGCCGTCGGCGGTGCACATCACGCCGTAGCGGCACGAGCCGACGGGCAGGGTGGAGTAGAGGTTGGTATAGACGCGGTCGAGGAACAGCCCGGCGTCGCGCCCCCGGATGTCGATCTTGCCGAGCGTGGAGGCGTCCATAGCGGCCACGCCGGTCCTGGCGGCGCGGCACTCGCGCTCGACCGCCTCCTCCATCGTCTCGCCGGGCATCGGGAAGTACCAGGGACGCTTCCACTGGCCGACGTCCTCGAACAGCGCGCCGCGCGCCACGTGGGCGTCGTGCATCGCGGTGACCCTGATCGGGTCCGACAGCGGGCCCCGGTCGCGCCCGGCCAGGATGGCGAAGGAGACGGGCGTGTACGGCGGGCGGAAGGTCGTGGTGCCGGGGCCGGTCCCGAGCAGGGCGGCGACGACGCCGGGGACCGCCGAGGTCTTGCCCTGGTCGGCGCCGGTGCCCGCGGTCGTGTAGCGCTTGACGTGCTCGGCCGAGCGCAGCCCGGCACCGGTGGCCCTGGCCAGGTCGGCGACGGTGACGTCGCGGTGCAGGTCGGCGAAGGAGGTGGCGGGGTCGTCGCCGCACACCCAGACGGCGGCGGGCGCCGAGGGCTCGGCCTCGTCGCTCTCGGGCACCCGGATCGGCGGCCCGGCCTGCCCGAATCCGGCCAGCTCCGCGGCCTGGGCTCCCGCGGCGAGGCCGTCGGCGACGGCCGCCGCCGTGCCGTACACGCCCCTGCAGGCCCCGGCCGAACGCTCGGCCTGCGCGGACAGGTGCGGCACGAACGCCTGGAGTTCCTCGTCGAAGCGCAGCCGCCCCTGCGACTGGCTGAACAGGTGCACCACGGGGCTCCAGCCGCCCGCGACGGCCAGCAGGTCGGCCTCGATCCGCCGGTCTCCGACCAGGACGCCGTCGAGCACGCCGTCGCCGTCGGCGGTGGTCCCGGTCACGACACCCGCCAGGCAGTCGCGCCCGCCGCGCGGGTCGACGATCGCCGCGATCTCCGCGCCCGCGGCGGCGAGGTCACGCGCCGCCTCGTATCCCGAATCCGTGCACGCGAAGACCACCACCCGCCGCCCCGGCAGCACGCCGTAGCGGTTGGCGTAGGCGCGCGCGGCCGAGGCCAGCATCACGCCGGGCCGGTCGTTGCCGGGGAAGGCGACCGACCGCTCGTGGGCGCCGGTCGCGAGCACCACGCGGCGGGCGCGCAGGTGCCACAGCCGCTCCCCGCCGGTCCTGCGCTCCACGGCGACGACGTAGTTGTGGTCGTAGTACCCGATGGCGGTCGTGCGGCTCAGCACCCGGGTCTCCGCAAGCTCGGCCAGCCGCGCCGCGGCCGACGCGGCCCAGGCGGCTCCAGGCGCGCCGTCGAGCAGGATCCTGCTGTTCAGGAGGTCACCGCCGGGCCGCGGCTGCTCGTCGACCAGGATCACCCGCGCCCCGGCCTCCCCCGCCGCCAGAGCCGCCGCCAGCCCGGCGGGTCCCGCGCCGATGACGAGCACGTCGCCGTGCAGGTAGCCCTTGTCGCATCGCCGCTCGTCGGCGGCGCCGGGATCGACGCGGCCCTTGCCTCGCAGGCTGCGCGCGGTGAGCCCCTCGTGGAGCTCGACGGTGGTCGCCGCGACCATGGGGTCGGCTCCTACCTGGACCAGCGCGTTGGGCTCCTCGGCTCCGGCGGAGAAGACGCCGCGCGGGCGGCCCAGGTCGACGCTGTGCCCCACGACGCGCACCCCGTTGCGCAGCAGGGCCGCGGCCAGGGTGTCGCCGGGCAGGCCGGGGTAGGAGCGGCCGTCGAAGAGGAAGTTCATGGGCGGATCTCGTGGGTGACGGTGTGGCGGTGGAGGGTGAACCAGGTGCGGCAGCCGCTCGTGTGGAACCAGCGCTCGTGGAACCAGCCCCTGGGGTTGTCGCGCATGAACACGTAGGCGGCCCACGCCTCGTCGTCGAGCTCCGCGGGCCGCTCCGGGTAGGCGACGCCGGCCTGCCCGCCGTAGCGGAACTCGTTCTCGTCGCGCGGCCCGCAGTGCGGGCATTCGATGAGCATCATCAGTGGGCCACCGCCGCCGCTCCGTGTTCGTCGATCAGCGCGCCCGTGGTGAAACGCTCCAGGGCGAAGGGTTCGGCCAGCGGGTGCGGCTCGCCGTGCGCGATGGTGTGCGCGTAGACCCAGCCGGATCCGGGGGTGGCCTTGAAGCCGCCGGTGCCCCAGCCGGCGTTGATGAACAGGTTCTCGACCGGGGTGCGGCCGATGATCGGGGAGGCGTCGGGCGAGACGTCCACGATGCCGGCCCAGGTGCGCAGCACGCGCACGCGGCTGAAGATCGGGAACAGCTCCAGCGCGGCGGCCATCTGCGCCTCGATGACGTGGAAGGCGCCACGCTGGCCGTAGGAGTTGTAGGCGTCGATGCCCGCACCCATGACCAGCTCGCCCTTGTGGGCCTGGCTGACGTAGACGTGCACGGCGTTCGACATGACGACGCAGTCGAGCACGGGCTCCAGCAGCTCGCTGACCAGCGCCTGGAGCGGATGCGACTGGAGCGGCAGGCGGATGCCCGCCATCGAGGCGAGCACGCTGGTGTGGCCCGCGGCGGCCAGGGCGACCTTCCCCGCCGCGATGGTGCCCCTGGTGGTCTTCACCGCGACGGCGCGCCCGCCGGTGATCTCGAAGCCGGTGACCTCGGTGTCCTGGATGAGGTCGACGCCGTACTGGTCGGCCTTGCGGGCCAGCGCCCAGGCCACGTGGTCGTGCTTGGCGATGCCGCCCCTGCGTTGCAGCGTCGCGCCCAGCACCGGGTAGCGGGCGCTCGCGGTGGTGTTGATGACCGGGCAGAACTTGGCGACCTCGTCGGCCTCCAGCCACTCGGCGTCGACGCCGTTGAGCCGGTTGGCGTTGACCCGCCGCCTGCCCTCGCGCACGTCGTGCAGGTTGTGGGCCAGGTTGAGCACGCCGCGCTGGCTGAACTGCAGGTCGTAGTCGAGCTCGTCGCCGAGCCCCTCCCACAACTTCAGCGAGTGCTCGTAGATGGCCGCGCTCTCGTCCCACAGGTAGTTGGAGCGGATGATCGTGGTGTTGCGCGCCATGTTGCCGCCCGCGAGCCACCCCTTCTCGATCACCGCGACGTTGGTGATGCCGTGGTTCTTGGCCAGGTAGTAGGCGGTGGCCAGGCCGTGGCCGCCGCCGCCGACGATCACCACGTCGTAGGAGCGCCGGGGTTGCGGGGTGCGCCAGAGGGTGTCCGGATGCGGGGTCACCGGCGGATCTTCTCCATCCCTGGGTCGTACAGGGGCTCGGTGGCGACCTGGGCGGGCACCCGGTTGCCGAGGTAGGCGATCTCGACGTGGGTGCCGGGCTCGGCCAGCTCGATCGGCAGCCACGCGTAGGCGATCGGGCGGCCGAGCGTGTGGGCGAAGGCGGCGCTGGTGGTGTAGCCGACCGTGCGTCCCGCGTGCCGCACCGGCTCCTTGCCCATGACGACCTCGCTGGTGAACATCGGCACGAGCTTGCGGGTCGGCTCCGTGGACAGGGCGTCGCGGCCGAGGAAGTCCTTGTCATCTCGTACGGCGAAGCCGAGCCCTGCCTCGTGCGGCTGGTGCTCGGGTGTCATGTCGGTGCCCCACAGCCGGTAGCCCTTCTCCAGGCGCAGGCTGTTGAAGGCGGCGCGGCCCCCGGCGGTCACACCCTCGCGGTGGAGGGTGTCCCAGAGCTTCAGCCCGAGGTCGGCGCTGGTGTACAGCTCCCATCCCAGCTCGCCGACGTAGGAGACGCGCATGGCCAGCACGGGCACGTGGCCGAGGTAGCCGCTCCTGCAGGTGAAGTAGCGGAAGCCCGCGTGCGACATGTCCATGTCGGTCAGCGGCTGGACCAGGTCGCGCGCCGCCGGACCCCAGACGCCGACGCAGCAGGTGCCGGCGGTGATGTCGCGCACCCGCACGCCGGCGGGGGCGCGGCGGCGCAGCCAGTCGAGGTCCAGGTTGCCGTTGGCGCCGACCTGGAAGGTCTCCTCGTCGAGGCGGGCCACGGTGAGGTCGGAGCGGATGCCGCCGCGCGCGTCGAGCAGCAGGGTGTAGGTGACGGAGCCGGGCTTCTTGGCGACGTTGTTGGTGGTCAGGTACTGCAGGAACGCGGCCGCTCCCGGCCCGCTGACCTCGATGCGCTTGAGCGGGGTCATGTCGTACAGGGCGACCTGCTCGCGGGTGGCGTGGGCCTCGGCGGCGGCGATCGGCGACCAGTGGCGGCTCGCCCACTCGCCGCGCTGGGCGGTGCCGGTGGACGGGGCCGGCTTGTCGCGGTTGCTCTCGAACCAGTGCGGGCGCTCCCACCCCGCCCCTTCCAGGAAGTAGGCGCCGAGCTCCTGCTGGCGGGGGTGGAAGGGGCTGGTGCGCAGCGGCCTGGGCGACTCCATGGGCTGGAGCGGGTGGATGATGTCGTAGACCTCGACGAAGTTCTGCTGCCCGCGCTCGGAGACGAAGGCGGGCGACAGCTGCGCGGGCTCGAACCTGGACAGCTCGCACTCGTGCAGGTCGTAGCCGGAGGTGCCGTCGACCAGGAGTTCGGCCACGGCCCTGGCCACGCCCGCCGAGTGGGTGACCCAGACCGCCTCGGCCAGCCAGAAGCCCTCCAGTTCAGGGCTCTGGCCGATGAGGGGGAAGCCGTCGGGGGTGAAGGAGAAGATCCCGTTGATGCCCTCGCGGTAACCCTCCAGCGACGGGATCAGCTCGCGGGCGTCGCGCCAGGCGGGCTCGAAGTCCTCGGGGGTGAATGCCTGGAGCGAGGGCATCGTGGTGGCCTTGGCCGCGATCTCGTGCTGGGCGACCGGCATCGGGCGGTGCGCGTAGGAGCCGACGCCGACGCGGGGGCCGTGCATGCGGAAGTACAGGTCTTTGTCCTGGTGGCGGAGGATGGGCGCGCCGGGCTGCCGGGTGAGGTCCGCCGACTTGGCGTACTGGTGGGCGAGGGGTAACAGCGGCACCGTCACCCCGGCCATGGCGCCGATCGTCGGCCCCCAGAAGCCGGCCGCGCACACGACCACGTCGGCGGCGACGGTGCGCAGGCCCTCGTCGGTGCTGACGGACACGCCGGTGACCCGCCCGGCCCGCTGCTCGACGCCGACCACGGTGTGGTGGGGCAGGAAGCTCGCGCCCCGCTCGATCGCCCGTCGCGCCTGGGCCTCGCCGCTGCGCAGCGCGTCGGCCAGTCCGTCGGTGGGCACGTGGTAGCCGCCGAGCACCCTGCCCTGGTCGAGCAGCGGCCAGAGCTTGGCGCACTCCTCGGGGCCGATCACGCGGCCCTCGACGCCCCAAGCAGCCGCCCAGCCCTGACGGCGGTGCAGGTCGGTCAGCCGTTCCTCGGTGGTGGCCACCTCCAGCCCGCCGACCTGGTCGAAGGTGCCGAGGGTGAGGTACTTGCGAACCGTGTGGCTCGCGAACTCGGTCATCGTCTTGGAGGGGTTGGTCTGGAAGACCAGTCCGGGCGCGTGCGACGACGACCCGCCGGCGGCGAACAGGGGACCCTGCTCGACGACGGTGACGTCGCTCCAGCCCCGTCCGGTCAGCTCGTCCGCCAGCGCGCAGCCCACGATGCCCGCGCCGATGATCACCACACGAGGTCCGCTGCCCATGCGTTGTTCCTTAATACGCAACTCGTACCGGACTACGCAACGCCCATAGGCTACAAGGGGTGGCCCAGCGGCGCCAGAGCCCCTTCCAGGGCCTGCGCCACCTGGAAGACGGTCTCGTCGTCGTAGGTGCGCCCGACCACCTGGACCCCGGTCAGGATGCGACCACCGGATGGGTGACCTCCGCGATCGTGCCCTTCAGCAGCAGCGATCCCTCCTCGCGGGTGAGCCCGACGATCGGCTCTCCTCCTTGACGGCCACCGGACGCCCTCCAGCGGGCGGGCGGTGCGAGGGCGACGACTCGCGCGCGGTCATGAGCCGCACGGCCTCGGTGGCGGACAGATACGACACGCTTGTCCTTTCTAGAACGCGGCGCGCGGCACGGAGTCGAGCAGCAGCCGCGTGTAGTCGTGCTGGGGCGAGGTGAGGACCCGCGCGGTGGGGCCGGACTCCACGACGCGGCCGTGGCGCATGACGGCCACCTGGTCGGCCACGCAGCCGACGACGGCCAGGTCGTGGGTGATGAACACGTAGGAGACCTCCTCGGCCGCCCTGATGTCGGCCAGCAGCCCGAGGATCTGAGCCTGCACCGACACGTCGAGCGCCGCCACCGCCTCGTCGAGGACCAGGACCTTCGGCCGCACGGCCAGCGCGCGGGCGATCGCCACCCGCTGCCGCTGCCCGCCCGACAACTGCCGCGGCAGCGTACCGGCCTCGCGCGGCCCCAGCCCGACCTGCTCCAGCAGCTCGCCGACCCTGGTGCGGTACGGCACGGCGGGGAAGTGCAGCCTCAGCACCTCGGTCAGGCAGTCCTCGACGGTGAGCCGGGGATCCAGCGAGCCGAAGGGGTCCTGGAAGACGATCTGGATGAGCCTGGCCCGTTCGCGCCGGCCCAGCGCGGCCACCGGCCGCCCGCACACGAGCACGCTGCCCGCGTCGGGACGCTCCAGCCCGAGCAGCAGCCGCGCGGCCGTGCTCTTGCCGGAGCCCGACTCCCCCACCAGACCGAGCGAGCCTCCCGCGGGCACGGTGAAGCCGACGTCGTCCACGGCGGTGAAGCGGCCGTAGCTCTTGCGCAGGCCGCTCACGTCAAGGTCGTTCATCGCAGAGCTCCTCTGCGCGCGGGCAGGCCACCCCGGCGACCAGGTCGGGGACGCCCGCCGTGCAGGAGTCCAGGGCGTGCGGGCAGCGAGGGGCGAACGGGCAGCCCGGCAGCCGCGCCAGCAGGTCGGGCGGGCGGCCGGGGATGGCTGGCGGCAGCGTGCCGAGCTCGTCCAGGCGCGGGGTCGCGGCCAGCAGTCCGGCAGTGTACGGGTGGCGGGGATCGCGGAAGAGCTCGCCGGTCGGCCTGGTCTCCATGACGCGTCCCGCGTACATGACGTAGACGCGGTCGCAGATGGTGGCGGCCAGCTCCAGGTCGTGGGTGACGAACAGCATGCCGGGCACGCGCAGGCGCCGCAGCAGGGCGATGATCTCCGCCTGGGTGGTGACGTCCAGCGCGGTGGTCGGCTCGTCGGCCAGCAGCAGCCGGGGCCGTCCGGCCAGCGCGGCGGCGATCACCACGCGCTGGAGCATGCCGCCGGAGAGCTCGTGCGGGCGGCTGCGCAGGTGGCTCTCGCGCAGCCCGACGGTCTCCAGGAGCTCGGCCGCCGCCGCGCGGTCCATGGCGATGGTCTCGGTGAGGAAGTCGCCGACGCGGCGGAAGGGGCTGATGGCGGCGCGCGGATCCTGGTAGATCATCGCCACCGACCGGGTGCGGTGCTGCCGCATCTCGGCCCGGTTCATGGCGAGCACGTCGGCGCCGTCCATCACGATCCGCCCGGAGACCTCGGCCCCGGGCGGCAGGAGGCCGAGCACCGCGCGGGAGGTCAGCGACTTGCCCGAGCCGGACTCTCCCACCAGCCCGACCGTCTCGTTCTCGGCGACGGTCAGGCTCAGGCCGTCGACCGCCGGGCGGGCGGTGCGCGGGAGCCGTACGGTCAGATCCGTCAGGGAGAGCATGATCACCTCCTGGCGACGCGGTCGGCGAGGCTCTCGCCGACGATGTTGAAAGCGACGACGCTCAGCACGATCGCCACGCCGGGCACCAGGACCGGGCCGAGCGCGCCCTGCAGGACCGCGGTCTGGCCTTCGTTGATCATGGCGCCCCAGTCGGCGGCGGGCGGCTGCACGCCGAGGCCCAGGAACGACAATCCGGCCAGGTCCAGCAGGGCGTAGCCGAAGTTGATCGTGGACTGGGCCAGGATCACCGGCGCGATGTTGGGCAGCAGGTGGCGCAGGCAGATCGCCAGGCCGCCGAAGCCGAGGGCGCGGTAGGCGGCGATGTACGGCCGGCCCATCTCGGCCCGCGCGACGCCGCGGACCATGCGGCCCACGAAGGGCGTGTAGGCCACCGCCAGGGTGATCATTGGGCCGATCTGCCCGGGGCCGTACATGGCGACGACGAGCATCGCCAGCAGCAGTCCCGGGAAGGCGAAGACCAGCTCCATCGACCGCGACAGCAGCGTGTCGACCCAGCCGCCGTGCCAGGCGGCGCTCAGCCCGGCCAGCACGCCGAGCACGGTGGAGATGGCCACCACGCCCAGCGGCCCGAGCAGGCCGGTGCGCGCGCCGTGGATGACCCGCGACAGCAGGTCGCGGCCCGAGGCGTCGGTGCCGAGCAGGTGGTCGCCGCCCCGCCCGGCGAGCGTGGCCGACAGGTCGATCGCGTCGGGGTCGGCGGGAGCGACCAGCGGGGCCAGGATCGCCGTCAGCACCAGCAGGGCGATCACCACCAGCGCGGCCGTGCGCAGGCCGTCGCCCTTGAGCCGGCGCAGGCCGGGCCTGACGACCAGAGTGTTCATCGGTTCCTCACCCGGGGGTCGGCGAGCGGGGCCAGCAGGTCCACCACGAGGTTGGCCAGCACGAACAGGGCGACCGTCAGCAGGGTGAGCGCCTGCACGACGGGGAAGTCCTTGACCGTCACGGAGTACTGCAGCAGCTGGCCCAGGCCGTTGACGCCGAAGGTGGTCTCGACCAGCACGGTCGAGACCAGCAGCCCCGGCACGAGCAGCCCGCCGTAGGTGACGATCACCGTCATCGCCCCGCGCAGGACGTGACGTCGCAGCACGGTCCACTCCGGCACGCCCCGGCCCCTCGCGACGGTGACGTACTCCTGGCCGAGCTGCTCGATCATCGCCGAGCGCGAGACGCGGGCGAGCACCCCGGCGAAGGTCAGGGCCAGCGCGATCGCGGGCAGCGTCAAGTGGTGCAGCCGGTCGGCCAGGCCCTCCCCCGCGCCCATCGAGGGGAACCAGCCCAGGTTCACCGAGAAGATCGCGATCAGGACGAAGCCGAGCACGAACGACGGCGTCGCCACCGCCACCGAGCCCGCGACGAGGATCGAGCGGTCCACCCGGCCGGGCCGGGCGGCGCTCAGCAGGCCCAGCAGCGGCCCGGCGACCATGATGATCACGAAGGCCATCGCGATCAGCGTCAGCGTGACGGGCACCCGGGAGGCGATCAGCCCGCCGACGTCGCTGCGGAACTGCACCGACCGGCCGAAGTCGCCGGTCACCACGCCGCCGAGCCAGTGCCAGTACTGCGCCAGGACCGGCTCGTCCAGGTGGTAGCGCCCGCGGATGGCCGCGATCGCCTCGGGGGTCGCCGAGCGCCCGCTGAGCAGGAAGCTCGCCGGATCCCCGGGTGCGAGCTGCAGCGCCCCGAAGATCAGGAACGACGACACGACGAGCGTGACCGCCATCCAGAGCACGCGTCTCATGCGGCACCGATGTCGGCGGCCCACGGATAGTAGAGGTAGGCGATGCTGGTCGGCGCGCCGGTGACGCGCTTGTTGAGGAAGACCGTGTTGGCGATGTCGGCGATCGGGATCCACGGCAGCTGGGCGGCGGTGGCCTCCTGCAGCCTGGCGGTGATCGCGGCGCGCCTGGCCGGGTCGAACTCGTTGTTGGCGGCCACGACCAGCTCGTCGTAGGCGGGGTCGGAGAAGCCGCCGTAGTTCTCGAACTGGCCGGTCTGGAACAGCCCGTACATCGACAGCGGATCGGTCACCGACAGGTACCAGCTCGTCGGGAACAGGTCGATGCCCTCGCGGGCCTTGGGGTCGGAGAAGAGCGCGGTGTAGGCGTCGGGGGCGACCGGGCGCACCTCGACGTCGAGGCCGATCTCCTTGCCCGCCGCCTGGAGCGAGTTGGCCAGGACCAGGAACTCCGGCGCGATGCTGGACTGGGCGACGACGATCTTCCTGCCGGTCGCCCCGGCCTCGGCGACCAGCTTCCTGGCCGCCTCGACGTCGCGCTCGACCTGCGGGGCCGAGGGCCGGGCGGAGGCGGCGTTGCGCCACGACTCGGCCGGGGCCAGCACCGAGGCGGCTGCGCTGAACTCGCCGAGTGTCGCCTTGACCAGGCCTTCCCTGTCGAGGGCCAGCGAGATCGCCTGCCGTACCCTCAGGTCGGCCAGCGGCCCCTTGGCCAGGTCGGAGACGATCAGGTTCATGGTCGTCAGGTTGGGCCCCGCGTAGACCGTGCCCGTGCCCGAGGCGCGGAGCTTGGCCAGGGCCGTCGTCGGGATCATGTAGCTGCCGTCGGCCTCGCCGGTGACCAGCGCGTTGGCCCTGGCCGCCGAGTCGGGCACGAAGGTGAAGGTGACCTTGCCGGACCTGGCGCGCTCGCCCCAGTAGCCGTCGAAGCGGTCGAGCGTGATCGACTGGCCCTTGGCCCAGGCCCCGAGCTTGAAGGGGCCGGTGCAGTCGAGGCCCGCGTCGGCGGTGCCGTACTCCTTGCCCCTGGCCCTGACCCCGGCGGCGCTGACGACGGTCCCGGCGCTCGTCGCCATCTGCTCGTTGAACAGGGAGTAGGGCTGCTTGAACCTGACCGTCACCTCCATCGGGCCGGTCTTGTCGATCGACTCCACGTCGCGGAAGGTCGAGATCCAGTACGAGCCGACGCCGGGGTCGAGGTGGCGCTTGAGGCTGTAGACGACGTCGTCGGCGGTCAGCTCGCCGCCGTCGTGGAACCTCACGCCCTTGCGGATGGTGTAGACGAGCGTCCTGGGGTCGCGCTGCTCGAACTTCTCGGCCAGGCCGGGCCGTACCTTCAGCTCCGGGGTCCACTGCATGAGGCTCTCGCAGACGTTGGCCAGCACCTGGTTCTGCGGGTAGTCGAAGGCGTAGGCGTAGTCGAGGATCGGCGGCTCCGCGTAGATCACCCAGGTGAAGGAGTCGATCTCGCCCTTGGCCTTGGGGGTGTCGGTGCTGAGGCGGGCGGCGCTCGGGCTCGGCGCGGACCGCTGCTGGGCGCCGCCGCCGCAGGCCGCCAGGGACAGGACGGCCAGCGTGGCCAGGACCTTTTTCATGCCGTTGCCTTTCTTTCGTAGACAAGGCGGCCGTCCACGTAGGTGCGGACGACCTCGGTGGCGCCGATCTCCGACGGCGGCGCGGCGAAGGGGTCACGGTCGAGCACCACGAGGTCGGCGCGCTTGCCCACCTGGACGGTGCCGGTGACGTCGTCGAGGTGGTTCACCCAGGCGCTGCCCGCGGTGTAGGCGGTCAGGGCCTGGGCCAGGGTGAGCGCCTGCTCGGGGTAGAACGGGTTGTCATCGCCGGGGAAGCTGCGGTTGACGGCCACGTGGATGCCCCACAGCGGGTTCGGGCTGCTCACCGACCAGTCGCTGCCGGCCACCAGCCGGGCCCCGGCCCTGGCCAGGTCGCCGAACGGGTACTGCTGCGCCGCCCGCTCGGGGCCGAGGAAGGGGATGGTCAGCTCGTCCATCTGCTTCTCGTGGGAGGCCCACAGCGGCTGCATGTTGGCGGCGGCCCCGGCCCTGGCGAAGCGCCCGACGTCGTCGGGGTGCACCACCTGCAGGTGGGCCAGGTGGTGGCGGTTGTCGTTGGCCCCGTTCGTCCGGCGGGCGTGCTCGACCGCGTCGAGCGCCTGCCGCACCGCCCGGTCGCCGAGCGCGTGGAAGTGGATCTGGAAGCCGAGCGCGTCGAGCCGCTGGACCGCCTCCCTGGTCACCTCGGGATCGACGAAGCTCAGGCCGCTGTTGGAGGTGGGGCAGCCGCACCCGTCCAGGTACGGCTCCAGCATCGCGGCGGTGAAGTTCTCCGCCACGCCGTCGAGCATCATCTTGACGGTGGTCGCGGCGAACCTGTTCTTGGTGATGCGCCGCTCGGCCAGTTCGGGGATCTGCTCCAGGCCGCGCTCGCGGTCCCACCAGAGCGCGCCGACCACGCGGGCCTGCAGGGTGCCCTCGCCGGCGGCGCGCAAATAGGCGGGCAGGTTGTCGGGCTGGCCGGGGTAGACGCCGACCATCGCGTCCTGCCAGCCGGTGACGCCCATCGCGAACAGGTGCCGCTGGCCCCTGAGCAGCCCTTCGTACATCTCCTCGCCGGTGGCCGGCGGCACGTGCCTGGCGACCAGGTCCATCGCGCCCTCGTGCAGCGTGCCCGCGGGGTGGCCGCCTGGCTCGCGCTCGATGCGGCCGTCGAACGGGTCGGGCGTGGTGGCGTCGATCCCCGCCAGGCGCAGCGCCGCGGTGTTGACCCAGGCGCCGTGCCCGTCGCGGTTGGTCAGCAGGGCCGGGCGCTCCCCCGTGACCTGGTCGAGCAGCTGCCTGGTCGGGGTGCCGCCCGGGAAGGCGTCCATCGACCAGCCGCCGCCGGTGATCCAGGTGTTGTCCGTGGTGTAGGCGGCGATGACGGCCAGGTAGCCCTCGACTTCGTGCTCGCCCGACAGGTCGCAGTTGCCCATCTGGAGACCGGCGAAGACGGGGTGCACGTGGGCGTCCTGGAAGCCGGCGACGAGCAGGCCGCCCCTGAGGTCGACGGTCTGCCTGGCCCTGGTGGGTGCGCCGATCCTGACGATGCGGCCGTCCTCGACGGCCACCGCCGCCTCGATGGGTTCCGCGCAGGTCCCCGTGAAGACTCTGCCGCCGGTGAACACCACATCGACCATCGGGGTCCCCTCTCGCGCTTGCGTGTTGGAGAGGAGTGAACGCGTGGCGCAACACTGTTGTCAACAGTGTTGCGCTCTCCGGATGCCGAACCGATACAATGGCGCGATCATGGCAACGAGGACCAAACGCTCCGGCAGCCAGCTCAGCCCGGACCAGATCATCGAGGCCGTTCTGCGCATCGCCGAACGCGGCGGATCGGACGCCTTCACCGTGCGGCGCCTGGGCGAGGAGCTGGGCGCCGACCCCACGGCGATCTACCGGCACTTCCGCGACAAGGACGAGCTGCTGTTGTCGGTCGCCGACCGCGCCTTCGGCGAGGCGATCGACGGCATCCCCGCCGGGCTCGGCTGGAAGGACCGGCTGCGCGCCCTGGCTGCGGGCTCGCTGCGGGTGGCGCTGAAGTATCCGGTCGTCGTCTCCATGACCGCCAGCCGGACGACCCGGCGGGAACGCGAGTTCCTGATCGTGGAGTTCATCCTGGAATGCGTGCACGAAGCCGGGCTTCAGGGGGCCGAGGCCGCCCTGCTCTACCGCTCCTTCGGCGACGCCCTGCTGGCCTTCATCGGGCAGACCGCCGCCTTCCGGCTGTTCGACCCCGACGTGCAGGCCGGCGACCTGGCGGCCTGGGCGCGGGAGTACCGCACCCTGGACCCGGCCAGGTTCCCGCACATCACCCGGCTCAGCGACGAGCTCGCCGCCGTCGACGAGCAGGAGATCTTCGACGTGCGGGTCGAGGCGATGGTGTCGGAGATCGAGAGACGGGCGGCGCTCACCAGCCGTCGACGTGCAGCACCTGCTCCAGCGGAGCCCTCGGAGCCGGCTTGAAGCCCTCCCCCGTGTAGTAGGCGGTCGGGATGAGCGCCGCCTGGTGCACGCCGTCGGGCAGGCCCAGGATCCCGGCCACCTCCGCCTCGTGGCTCAGGTGCAGCGTGGTCCACGCCGTGCCCAGACCGCGGCCGCGGGCCGCCAGCATGAAGCTCCACACGGCGGGGAGCAGCGAGCCCCACAGGCCCGCCTGGTTGCCGGGCGGCAGCGGATGCCCGGTCCGCAGGCACGGGATCACCAGCACCGGCGCCTGCCCCATCCGGTCGGCCAGGAACTCCACGCTGTCGTGCACCCGGCGCTGGACCCGGCTGCGCTCGGGATCGTCGGCGAACAGCTTGCCCGCCGCGCCCTCCGACTCCAGGTAGGCGTGGCAGGCCTTGCGGTAGACCTCGCCGACGGCCGCCCGCTTGTCCGCGTCCATGACCACCAGCCACTGCCACGACTGCCGGTTGGAGCCGCTCGGCGCCTGGAGCGCGATCGTCAGGCACTCCTCGATCAGCTCCAGCGGGACGGGCCTCGACAGGTCGAGCCGCTTGCGGACGGTGCGGGTGGTGGTGAGGAGCTCGTCAGGTGTCATGTGATCAGGATTCCCCCGTCGACGGGCAGGACCACACCCGTGACGTAGGAGGAGGCGTCGGAGGCCAGGAAGATCGCCGCGGCGACCAGCTCCGTGGGGTCGCCCGCACGCCCCATCGGCACCCGCAGCTTCAGCGTCTGCTCCAGGTAGCCCGGGTTGTACTGCTCGGTCATCTCCGAGGCGAAGAAGCCCGGCTCCAGGCAGTTCACCCTGATGCCGCGGCGGGAGGTCCACTGCTGCGCCAGGTCGCGGGTCAGCCCGATGACGCCCGCCTTGGACGCGCTGTAGGCGGCCTGCGGCAGCCCGGCGGTCGTCTCGCCGAGGATGCTGCCGATGTTGACGATCGACGAGCCGGGACGCATGACCTTGGCGCAGGCCTGGGCCATCCAGAAGGTGCCGTGCAGGTTGACCTCGACGACCCTGCTGAACTCCTCGGGCGTCTCCTTCAGCGCCGGCACCGCCGTACCGACGCCCGCGTTGTTGATCAGCACGTCGACGGCGCCGAACCCGTCCATGGCCGCCTGGACCAGGCCCTGGCACGACTCGGGGTCGGCCACGTCGGTCTCCACGGCCACGCATCGCCTGCCGGTCTCCTCGACCAGCCGCTTCGTCTCCTCCAGGCGGTCCTTGCGCCGCGCGCCGATGGCGACGTCGGCGCCGGCCTCCGCCAGACCCCGGGCGAAGGCCACGCCCAGGCCGGAGGAGGCTCCGGTGACTATCGCTACTTTGCCGTCCAGGCGGAATCGTTCGAGCATGGAGGGATTCTTACCTGTCGCCCCGTGAGGGGAAAGCACCGCCCCCGCCAAGCCACTCCCTGAGGTAGGGCCCGGTACGGCTGGCCGGATCGGCGGCCACCTCGGCGGGAGTGCCCTGGGCGACGACCTGCCCGCCCTCGTCGCCTCCGCCGGGGCCCAGGTCGACGAGATGGTCGGCGACGGCCAGGACGGCCGGGTCGTGCTCGGCCAGCACCACGGTGTTGCCCGCCTCGACGAGCGCCTCCAGCTGCCGCATCAGCACGTCGGTGTCGGCCGGATGCAGGCCGCTGGTCGGCTCGTCGAGCAGGTAGACCGTGTGGCCGCGCCCGGTGCGCTGGAGCTCGGAGGCGAGCTTGACGCGTTGCGCCTCGCCGCCGGACAGCTCGGTGGCGGGCTGCCCGAGCCGCAGGTAGCCCAGGCCGACCTGGCGCAGGGCGCGCAGCGGACGCTCGGCCGCGGGCACGTCTCCGAGGAATGCCGAGGCGTCGTCCACGCTGAGGCCGAGCACCTCGGCGATGGTCTTGCCCCGGTAGCCGATCTCCAGCGTCTCGGGGTTGTAGCGGGCGCCGTGGCAGTCGGGGCAGGGGGCGTACGTGCTGGGCAGGAAGAGCAGCTCGACCGAGACGTAGCCCTCGCCCTTGCAGGTCTCGCAGCGGCCGCCCGGCACGTTGAAGGAGAAGCGGCCCGCGTCGTAGCCGCGTTCCCTGGCGGTCTCGGTGGCGGCGAAGAGCTTGCGGACCACGTCGAAGAGGCCCGTGTAGGTGGCCAGGTTGGAGCGCGGGGTGCGGCCGATCGGCTGCTGGTCGACGCGGACGATCCGGCCCGTCGCGTGCTCGGCCAGCTCCTCCATCAGGCTGCTCTTGCCGGAGCCGGAGACGCCGCTGATCACCGTGAGCACGCCGAGTGGCACGTCGGCGTCGAGGCCGCGCAGGTTGTTGCGGCAGGCGCCGCGGACCTTGAGCCAGCCGTGCGGCCGCCGGGGCTCGCGGGGCGCGGGGCGGCGGTCCTCGAACAGGTGGCGCCCGGTCACCGATGCGGAGACGTCGGCCAGGCCCTCGACGGGGCCGCTGTAGAGCACCCGACCGCCGTGCACGCCCGCGCCCGGCCCGATGTCGACGATCCAGGTGGCCTTCCGCAACACCTCCAGGTCGTGCTCGACGAAGAAGACGCTGTTGCCCGCCGATCGGAGGCGCTCCAGCACCTCGACCAGCGCCTCGATGTCGGCCGGATGGAGCCCCGCCGACGGCTCGTCGAGCACGTAGACCACGCCGAACAGGCCGGAGCGCAGCTGGGTGCCCAGGCGCAGGCGCTGCAACTCGCCGCCGGACAGGGTCGGCGCGGGACGGCCGACCGCGAGATAGCCCAGGCCCAGCTCCGACAGGACGTCGAGGCGGGCGACCAGATCCTTGCTCAGCACCCCGGCAGGGCCTTCCGCGCCCGTGTGGGGACGCAGGAGCGCGGCCAGGTCGCGCAGGGGCATCGCGGCCAGGTCGGCGATGCCGTACCCCTCGAAGGTGACCGCCAGCGCCTCGGGCCGCAGCCGCCTGCCCCCGCACACGGGACAGGGGTCGGCGTGCAGGAACCGCTCGGCGCGGCGGCGGGCCGAGTCGCTCTTGGAGTCGGCGAAGGCGTGCAGGACCAGGCGGCGCGCGCTGGAGTAGGTGCCCTGGTAAGGGCGCTGGATGCGGCCGGGCTCGCGCTCGGGATGCACGGTCACGACCGGCTGCTCGTCGGTGAAGAGGATCCACTCGCGCTGCTCGGCCGGCAGGTCCCGCCACGGCACGTCCAGGTCGTGGCCGAGCACCGCCAGGATGTCGCGCAGGTTCTTGCCCTGCCAGGCGCCCGGCCAGGAGGCGACGGCGCCCTCGCGGATGGTCAGCCCCGGATCGGGAACCAGGGAGTCCTCGGTGGCCTCGTAGACCACGCCCTGGCCGTGGCAGCGCGGGCAGGCTCCCACGGCGGTGTTGGGCGAGAACGAGTCGGAGTCGAGGCGCGGCGCGCCCGGCGGATAGTGCCCGGCGCGGGAGAAGAGCATGCGCAGCAGATTGGACAACGTCGTGATCGTGCCCACCGAGGAGCGCGCCGAGGGCACCGACCTGCGCTGCTCCAGCGCCACGGCGGGCGGCAGGCCGGTGACCGAGTCGACGTCGGGCACGCCCGCCTGCTGCAGCAGCCGGCGGGCGTACGGTGCGACGGACTCCAGGAAGCGGTGCTGCGACTCGGCGTAGAGCGTGCCGAAGGCCAGCGACGACTTGCCGGAGCCGGAGACGCCGGTGAAGGCGACCAGGGCGTCGCGCGGGACGTCGACGTCCACGGCGCGCAGGTTGTGCACGCGACTGCCGCGGACACGGACGTACTGGTCGCGATCCATGCTCAGAGCGTAGCCGTGCGTGATCGGTCCGGCGTCGGGCGGGTTTACGGGTAGACGCAGAACTCGTTGCCGTCGGGGTCGGCCATCACCACGTGGGCCACCTGGCCCTGGCCGATGTCGAGCCGGGTCGCCCCGAGGGAGATCAGCCGCTCGACCTCGGCGTCGAGATCGCCGCCAGGCCCGGGGGTGAGGTCGAAGTGCAACCTGTTCTTCCCCGTCTTCTCGGCGACGGGCGGGCCACCCCACGTGATCTTCGGCCCGCCGTGCGGCGAGCGGATCGCGGTCTCCTCGTCCTGGTCCCAGACCAGCGGCCAGCCGAGCGCCTCGGCCCAGAAGTAGCCGACCGCCTGGGTGCCGTCGCTCGCGAGCGCCCCGATGAAGCCGCATTCGGCGAGGAACTTGTTGCCGGGCTCGATGACGCAGAACTCGTTGCCCTCCGGGTCGGCCATCACCACGTGATCCACCTCGCCCTGGCCGATGTCGAGGTGGCTGCCGCCCAGCTCCAGAGCCTTGGCGACCGTGCGCCGCTGGTCCTCCAGGGAGGTGCTGGTCAGGTCGAAGTGGGCCTGGTTCTGGCGGTTCTTCTGCTCCTTCGAGGGCAGGAAGCGCAGGCGGAAGCCGGTGTCGTCGCCGGGGAGCAGGGTGATGCCGCCGTGGGGGTCGTCGGCGCTCTCCCAGCCGAGCAACCCGGCCCAGAAGCGGGCGAGGCGGGGTGGATCGTTCGCGTCGAAGCTGAGCGCGATGAGCTGTGCGGTCATCCTGCGAGGCTATTCACCGGGCGGGCCGGGGTGCCAACGCATTTCCGGTCACGGCCGTGGCGCCGATGAGTTTCGACGCCGGGCCCGGTCAACCACGAGGAACCCCGATGAAAGGAGCCTCTGATGGAACCCATGGACAACCCTCCGGAGCGCCAGACCGCCGCGGGCAAGGTGCTGTGGCACTTCACCATGTCGCTGGACGGGTTCGTCGCCGGGCCAGGCCACGCCATGGACTGGATGACGGGCTTCACCTCCCGCCCCGGCCTCATCGAGGAGTACACCGAGACGACCGGCGCCGTGCTCGGCGGCCGCAGGGGCTGGGACGCCTTCCCCCATGCCGACGCCATCTACGGCGGAGCCTGGAAGGGACCGCTCTTCGTCCTGACCCATCATCCGGAGGACGCCCAGCCCGCCGAAGGGGTGACCTTCCTGAGCTGCGACGTGGCCGAGGCGGCGCGGATCGGGCTGGAGGCCGCCGCCGGCAAGAACCTCGAGGTCTTCTCGCCGACGATCGGGCGCCAGCTCCTGGAGCGCGGGCTGATCGACGAGATCGACCTGCACATCGCGCCGGTGCTGCTAGGCGACGGGGTGCGGCTGTTCGACAATCCGGGGGGCGCGCCCGTGCGCCTCGAACTGCTCAACGGCAGCGAACGGACGGCGGAGGTGTTCGTGCGTTATCGCCCCGCCCCTGCGTAGTCTGGCGATCATGAGTGTTCGTCTCAGCGACTCGGCGCGGAAGATCATCGGCGCCCCGAACATCGGCATCCTGGCCACCCTCAACCCCGACGGCAGCCCGCAGACCTCGGTGGTGTGGGTCGGCGTCGACGGTGACGACGTCGTCATCTCCTCCGCGGCCGGGCGGCGCAAGGTGGTGAACCTGGAGCGGGATCCGCGCGCCAGCCTCAGCGTCTTCGACCTGACCGACCCCGAGCGCTACGTGGAGGTGCGCGGCGTGGCCGCCGTCGCGGTGGACGAGGGCAGACGGCTGGCCGTGGAGCTGGCGGAGCGGTACGAGGGCGCCGGGGCAGGCGAGAGCTACCTGGCCTTGCCGCCCGACGTGGTGCGGGTGGCGATCCGGATCACGCCGCAGCGGGTGGTCGACCGGATCCGCTGAGCGCAGACGGCGAAGGAGGGGCCATCCGCCGGATGACCCCTCCTTCTGGAGGGATTAGAGGCCGTACTCCTTCACGATGCGCTCGTGGCGCTCCACCTCGACGTCGATCTCGCGGGCGAGGTCGAGCCAGGCCAGCGGGTGCGACCAGCGCTCGGTGGCGTCGTCGAGCAGCGCGTCGACCTCGGAGGCCGACACCCCGGGCGGCACCGCGACCCAGCCGTAGACGCCCGGCAGCCGCTCGCCGCTGCCCGGGTGGGTGACGGTGTAGTTGTCGTCGCTGTAGACCCACATCGGCCAGCCGCGCTCGGCCATGACCTCGGTGAACTCCGCCCAGTCGGACTCCGACGGCGCGGCGCCGTCGAAGAAGTAGCTGGTGTAGCCGCCGGGCCGCAGGATGCTGACCGCGGCGAAGGGCGGCACGAAGTTCTCGCGCTCCTCGGCGCTGTCGGGCACCGGCTCCAGCAGCTGCGGGTCGAAGACGATGAGGTCGCCGGCGTTGTACTCCATGCCGCGCGGCTGCGGCAGCGCCAGGCGGGCGGACGCGGGGCCGGTGCGGATGGACAGGATCTGGCGCTGGCTGCCGTCGGGCGCGGGCAGGATGAGCCGGATGAGACCCATCTCCTCCTCGATCGGCCCCTCCGTGGAGGAGATCGGCATGCCGATCTTGGCGGCGCCGGCGCGGACGATGTCCCAGTCCTCCGCGGAGGTCGCCATGACGATCATGCGCCAGACGTCTTCCTCGGTGGTCTCCTCGTCGTCGAGGACGTTGAAGAGGACCGTGGCGGCCTTGGCGTTGTCGCCGATCTGCTGCAGCGAGCTGGCCAGCAGGCGTCGGGCGGAGATGCCGCCGCCGTTGGTGACGGCGTGCTCGGCCTCGCCGATGGCCTCCTGCCAGCGCTCGCGCGCGGTGTGCAGGCGGGCCAGGGTGGTGTGCTTCTGCACGTGGGGCAGCAGGCCGGCCAGCTGCTCGAGACGCTCGTCCTGGCGCGCCTCGATGAGGAGGGTGGCCAGGTAGGTGACGTCTTCCGGGTCGGCCTGGGCGATGTCGCCGTCGTCGACGAGGAGCTTCCAGTAGATGTCGGCGCCGTGGGCGGGGTAGCCGAGGAAGCCGAGGGTGGTGGTGTGGCGGCGGGTGGCCTCGATGTCGGTGCCCGACAGCGGGGAGAGCCACTCGACCCACTTCTCGGGGTCGGCGTTGAAGCCGTCGGCGGCGTCGAACTGGCCGACGCGGTCGTCGAGCGGGCCGGGCGCCTGGGGCGGGGTGGCGCCCTCGGCGGCGGTGCGCAGCTCGGCGACGCGCTCGGAGGCGCCTTCCGGAGAGCGCAGCTCACCGGCGAAGGACTCGGCCAGGTCGGCCAGGAGCTTGGCCTGCCACACGCCCTGGCGGGCCAGGGCGAGGTGGCCGGCGATCACGGCGAGCTCGAAGCGGGCGTGGTAGCCGCCCATGGTGGAGAAGTAGTCGATCCACTGGCGCAGGACGCGGCCCAGCTGCCAGGTGTTGGTGATCTGGGCGGAGGAGGCCAGCTTGGAGACGGCCTGGCTCCACTCGACGAAGACGCGCGGGTGCTCGCCCACCACGTCGAGGTCGGGCAGCGCGGCGACCGACTCCTCGATGCGGCCGAGCTCGGCCAGGATGAGCGCTCGTCGTACGCCGTCGCGGTGCTGCTTGGCGACGGGGTCGTCGGCCTGGAACTCGGTGGCGGCCTGGAGCGCGTCGAGGGCGGCGTCGGCGCGGCCGGCGACCAGCAGCGCGCGGGCGCTCTCGGCGCCCAGCTCCCAGCTGGCCTCGCGGCCGGCGCCTCGCAGGCGCTCGACGGCCGACTCGGCGTAGGCGACGGCCTCGTCGGCGCGGCCGGCGTCGATCAGCGCGGCGACGTACTGCGTCACGATGCCGCTGTAGGCGATCGAGTCGGGCGCGACGTCGAGCGCCGGAGTCAGCTTGGCCAGCCGGTCGTCGGCGTAGCCGGGCGCGTCGGCGTTGGCCAGGGTGACGACGAGCGCCTCCAGGGCGGCCGGGGCCGCCGGGCAGTCGCGCACGTCTTCGCGCTCAGCGAACGCCACCAGCTGCTCCGCGTCGCCGATCGCGACCGCGCCCTGGGCGCGGTCGCCGATGCGGCCGATCAGATGCCAGTAACGGGCGTAGAACTCCAGCCACGGCTGGCCCATGGCCTCCGCCTGCTGCGCGATGGCGGGCGCCACCACGTCGAGCTGCGCGTAGCGGCCCTGATAGGCCTGCGCGGGCAGGTCTCCCAGCGCCATGGCGAGCGGGGCCTGGCCCGCTTCGGAGAGCTGCTGCTGGGTTTGGCCGACCCACGACCAGATGTCCACGTCCATGGGCAGAAAGTCTGCCAGGTCAACGGGCATGCCCCAAACGCAGGAGCTCGATGAGTTCGTCGCGTTCCGTCTCAGTAAGCACTTCGAAGGACGGCGCCATGAGATCGTCGGTCCGTTCCTCCACCTCCCGCCTGCGCTCGAGCACCTCGGGCGTGATCGTCGGGTACGGCTCGGGCCATTCGAAGAATTTCGCCATCATCTCCCCGGTGCTGTTGCCGAAGGGCGTGCCCGAGTGGTCGGCGGAGAGCGTGGCCTCCAGCGGGGTCAGCCCCGAGGCGATGACGGCGGCGGTGTGCAACCCGCCCCGTAGCTCGCGCACGACGTGCAGGAGTTGCGCGGCCCTGGCGGGCGCGTCGTCGGCCAGGGGTACGGCACGCCAGCCGGCGAACAGCGGGGCGGCGAGCGGCGAGGCGGCCTCGACCACCCTCTCCAGCAGTGCGGCGATTCTGGCGCAGCCGTCGAGGCCGCCGAGCCTGCGGCGCCCCCAGTCCTGGCAGATGCCGGCGTAGAGGGCGACGGCCTGCTCGACCGGGATCTTCCTGCCGCCTTCCCAGTTGGGGACGACGTGGTCGGCGGGGAAGTAGTGGGCGATCGACATGATCACGTCGGCGTGCGTCTCGCCGATCACGCCGCAGCGTCCGCGGAAGTAGAGCTCGCGCGGTCCGAGTTCGTACTGCTCGCAGATCGCCTTGGCCTCGCGGGAGATCATGAAGCCGCCACCGAGGACGCCGATCGGTCCCTTGACAGAGGCTGCCGTGGTGCGCGGATCCGCCATGCCGTACCTCCTGGATTCGGGAAACGAACCCAGGATCTCCTAACAGAACATCATTCGGCAATAGCCAGTTCGCCGGCGGCGACGATCACCGCGGGGCCGGCCAGGAAGCTCGTCTCCTCGGTCAGGGTGACCGTGAGCGTGCCGCCGAGGACCTCGACGGTCCACTCGCCGGTGCTCTCCCCCGCCAGGTGGGCGGCGGCCACGGCCGTGGCGACGGCGCCGGTGCCGCACGAGCGGGTCTCGCCCGAGCCGCGCTCGTAGACGCGCATGACGGCCCTGCGCGGGCCCACCGGGTTGAGCAGCTCGACGTTGACCCCCTGCGGGAAGACCCCGGGGTCGAAGCCGGGCTGGTGGCCGAGGTCGAGCTGGGCGACGGGGTCGCCGATCACGCAGGCCAGGTGCGGGTTGCCCATGTCGACGTGGAGCCCGGTGTATTCGTGGCCGGCCACCGACGCGACGCTCTCTCCCAGCACGCGGGGCTTGCCCATGTCGGTGGCGATGTCGCCGCTCTCACCGGCCCGGACGCCCCGCAGGCCGCCCCTGGTGGCGATGGCGAACGAGCCCGGCTCGGCCAGACCGGCGTCGATCAGGTAGCGGGCGAAGACCCGCGTGCCGTTGCCGCACATCTCGGCCATGCTGCCGTCGGCGTTGCGGTAGTCCATGAACCACTCGGCCTGGCCGGACAGATGGGCCACTTCTTCGGAGGTCTTGGTGCGCACCACGCGAAGCACGCCGTCGGCGCCGATGCCTGCCCGGCGGTCGCAGACGCGGGCGATCAGCGCGGCGGAAAGGTCGAGCTCGCCATCGGGATCGGGCAGGATGACGAAGTCGTTCTCAGTGCCGTGCCCCTTCAAGAACCTCATGAGCCAAGCCTAGGAGGTCGGGCGAGTCGTACGGCAGCCAGACCACCCTGGGGTCACGCCTGAACCACGACTCCTGGCGCCGGGCGAAGCGGCGGGTGGCCCTGATCGTCTCGTCGAAGGCCTGCTCCTCGGTCCACTCCTTGTCGAGGAATCTCAGGATTTGGGCGTAGCCGAGCGCCCGCGACGCCGTCAGCCCCTCCCTCAGGCCGGGCAGCAGCGACTCGACCTCGGCCACCAGCCCCGCCTGCCACATGCGCTCGACCCGCAGCGCGATGCGCTCGTCGAGCTCGGGCCGCGGCACCTGCAGCCCGATCTGCACGCTGGGATAGACCGCCTCGTAGGAGGGCATCGTCGCCGAGAACGGCCGCCCCGAGAACTCGATCACCTCCAGCGCCCGCACGATGCGCCGCCCGTTGGAGGGCAGGATCGACTCGGCGGCCACCGGGTCGAGCTCGCGCAGCCGCGCGTAGAGCTCGTGGGCGCCCTTCTCGGCCAGCTCCGCCTCCAGGCGTGCCCGGACCTCCGGGTCGGTGCCGGGGAACTCCAGGTCGTCGAGGGCGGCCCTGACGTACAGCCCGCTGCCGCCGACCAGGATCGGCGCGGCGATCGTGTCGAGCAGCGGCCGCACCCGCTTCTGGTACTCCGCGACACTCGCCGCCTCCGTCACCTCCCAGATGTCCAGGAGGTGATGAGGTACGCCTTTCATCTCGGAAACGTCGAGCTTTGCCGTACCGATGTCCATTCCTCGGTAAAGCTGCATCGAGTCCGCGTTGATGCATTCGCCCCCCACGGACAGGGCCAGATCCACGGCGAGATCGGACTTTCCTGCGGCGGTGGGACCCACGACGGCGATTACTGGCTGCTGACGCACACCGATAAGTGTGTCAAGGATCGGGGTATGAAGGTGACGGCGGCTCGGGGGGGCCGTCATTCAACACATCGGGGGATGTCATGTCGATCTTCGACAAGGTCAAGGAGATGTTCGGCGGCGCCACGGACAAGCTGCAGAACGTCCCGGAGCAGGCGAAGAACGCCGCCGACGACACGATGAACAAGACGCAGGACGCCGCCGGCCAGGCCAGGGACGCCACGACCGACGCGGCGCAGCAGGCGAGGGACTCCGTCCAGGACGCCGGCCAGAACACCGGCAACATGATGGACGACCTGCGCAACAAGGCCGAGGACATGGCCAACCAGGGCATCGACTCGACCCGTAACATGGCGAGCGAAGCCACCGGCGGCAAGTTCGACGAGCACATCGACAAGGGCGCCCAGATGGCCAAGGACGCCGCCGACAAGATCGACGGCAAGCAGGGCTAGAGGTCGAGGAGCGTTGGCTGCAGGTAACCCTCGTGGGTGAGCAGCCAGCGCTTCGTCTCCACGCCCACGCCGCCGCTGAAGCCGCCCAGACCGGTGCCGCTGATCACGCGGTGGCAGGGCACGAAGATGGGGATCGGGTTCGAGCCCATGATCGAGCCGATCCCCCGCGGCGGCACGCTGGTGCCGCTCAGCTTCGCCAGCTCGCCGTAGGTGACCGCGGTGCCGTACGGCACGCCGTGCAGGGCCTTCAGGACCGTGCGGCGGCTGCCCGACGTGAGCCGCCAGTCGATCGGCGTCTCGAAGTGACGCAGGTCGCCGTCGAAGTAGGCGCGCAGCTCGGCGACCACGCCCGCGGCGCGCGCCGGGTCGTCGGCCGTGTCGATCGGCAGCTCCAGACGGCCCCAGCCGCTGGCCACCAGGCCCTCCTCGGACACCGCCACGACGAAGGGCCCCACGGGGGTGTCGACCTCCGCGTATGTCACTGTGTCCATCATGTCCTCGCGAGAACTCGTCATCCTGGGCACGGCAAGCGCGGTACCCACCAGACACCGTAACCACAATGGGTACTTTCTGCGCTGGGACGGCCAGGGACTGCTGTTCGACCCGGGCGAGGGCACCCAGCGCCAGCTCGCCCACGCGGGGCTGAGCGCGAACGACATCCACTGGATCTGCGTCACCCATTTCCACGGCGACCACTGCCTCGGCGTGCCCGGCATCGTGCAGCGCATCGCGCGCGACCGCGTCGCGCACCAGGTCAACGCCGTCTTCCCGGCATCGGGATCGCGTCACTGGAAGGCGCTGCGTCACGCCAGCTCCTTCATGGACACCGACGTGATCGCCGAGCATCCCGTGTCGGGCGACGTCGCCGCCGTGCCGCCGCTCACCGCGATGCGCCTGTCGCACTCCATCCCGTCGTACGGCTACCGCCTCCAGGAGCCCGACGGCCGCCGCATGCTCCCCGGCGAGCTCAGGGCGCGCGGCATCCACGGCGCCGACATCGGCCTGCTCCAGCGCACCGGCGAGCTGCACGGCGTCACCCTGGAGGAGGTCAGCGAGCACCGGCCGGGGCAGAGCTTCGCGTTCGTCATGGACACCCGCCTGTGCGACAACGTCTTCGCCCTCGCCGACGGCGTCGACCTGCTGGTGATCGAGTCCACCTTCCTCAGCTCCGAGCAGGCCCAGGCCAAGGAGCACGGGCACCTGACCGCCTACGAGGCGGGCCAGGTGGCCGCCCGCGCCGGAGTGGGCACGCTCGTCCTCACCCACTTCTCCGAGAGGTACGGCCTGGACGAGGAGCCCCGGTTCCTCGCCGAGGTGCGCCGCAGCTTCGGCGGCGAGGTCGTGCTCGCGCGCGACCTCATGACGGTCAAGCTGCGCTAGCGGTCCAGGCGGCCACGGTGTAGCCGACGCCGTACGGCGCCAGGTCGGCCAGCAGGCGCCCACGGTAGGCGCCCTCGCCCGCCGCCCCGGCCAGCACCTGCAGCGCCGCCCTGCCGCCCACCCAGAGCCGCGCCGCCTCCTCGGGGTCCATCGCGGCCAGCGCCGCGGCGTCCCCCTCGGCCAGGGCCTTGGTGAGCTTCTCCTGGTACGGCAGGGCGGCGGGGTCGAGGAAACCCGGCGACTTCTCGGTCAGGCAGGCCGAGCCGTCGGCCATGACCAGCAGCGCCAGCCGCTCCCCCTCGGCCAGCGACGCGCCCAGCCGCACGGCGTCGCAGGAGTCGTCGACCGCCTGGAAGCCGTCGGGGTCGCGCCCCAGCAGCCAGCGGCCGATCGTGAGCGACAGCGGCAGTTCGGGCTCGCCCTCCCCCGCGCGCACGTCGACGCCCCAGGGGCGCAGCGATCCGGCCGCCTGCCCGCCGTACCGCCGGACGCTCGGGCCCGCCCCGACGACGAGCAGCACGTCGTGGTCGGCGGCCAGCACGGTGCCGAGGGCGGACGCGCAGGCCGCGCGCAGGCCGTCGAGTTCGGGGGCGGCGGCGCCGGCCAGCTCGGGCACGATCAACGGCGGATGCGGGCATACGGCCGCGGCGACTAGCACCAGCCCATCTTACGAAGATCTCGTCAGCGGGCGGTGTAAGGGTCGCGGCCGCCGTTTCGGGGTGCGGCCCGTTCTACGACGATCGGTTCAGCGGGCCGCGTAGGGGTCGCGGCCCTCCTTGACGGCGGCGATCAGGCGCTTGGCGTAGGTGTGCGCGGCCAGGTGCAGGCCGTGGCCGTAGCTCACGCGCGCCACGCCGAGCGCCGCGAGGTCGGTCAGATCGGGCACACCCGGGCGGAACAGGACGTTGACCGGGCCGCCGACCTCCCGCACGAAGGCGCCGATCTCCTCCGGGTCGCCGAGCCCGATCGGGTATACGCAGTCGGCCCCCGCCTCCAGGTAGCGGCGTCCGCGCTCGACCGCGTCAGCGCGCTCCTTGGAGCCGTGGATGTAGGTGTCGACGCGGGCGTTGATCACCAGGCCGTCGCCGGCGGCCTTTCTGACCTCGGCGAGGAAGCTCGCCTGCTCGTCGACGGCGACCATCGTGTCGTGGCGGGAGTCCTCCAGGTTGCAGCCCGCGGCTCCCGCCCCGCGCAGGCGCTCGGCCAGTTCGGCGGGCCCGAGGCCGTAGCCGCGCTCCACGTCGGCGGTGACCGGGACGGTCGCGATCCTGGTGATCCTGGCGATGGCCGCGAACATCTCGTCGGGCGGGGTCTGCTCGCCGTCCTCGTAGCCGAGCACCGCGGCCACCGCCGCGCTGCCGGTGGCCAGCGCGGGGAAGCCGGCCTCCTGGACGGCCAGAGCCGAGGCGGCGTCCCAGACGTTGGGCAGGATCAGCGGGTCACCCGGCACGTGGAGGGCGCGCAGGACGGCGGCGTTCGTCATGTCCTGGACGCTAGGACGCTCGGGCGGCGCCGCCCCATGGCCAATGGACGACGAAAGCCGGGATCCACTTGCGCCACGGGACCACCGCGCGCGACGGCCAGGCGATGCCGCTCGGCCGACGCCGGCCAGCCGATGCCGCACAGCCCGTGGCGGTCAGCCCAAGCCGCGGTGGGTCAGCCGCAGCCGGTGGTGGCGCATTCGCCGCCGACCATGCCCGCGGGGCCGTCGGCGGGGCCGGGGTCGGCGGCCGGTTCGGTCGGCTTGGTGGTGCTGCCACCGCCCGAGTCGCCCGAGTTGTTCTGGCTGGTCGAGCCGTCGCCGGAGCCGGTGTTCTCCTGGCCGCCGCTGCCGCCGCTGTCGCCCTCGCCGTCACCTCCGCCGACGTCCACGGTCACGCCGTCCTGCGGCTGGGCGTCCTCCTGCGGGTCGCCCTTCTGGCCCTCGGAGCCGTCCTCGGCGGGCGCTTCCTGCTCGGCTTCGCCGGACGGGGTCGTCTGGGTGCCGGTCACCGGGCTGCCGGCGGCCGGCTTGTCGCCGCCCGCCACGGCGAACCCGATGCCTCCGGCGGCGAGGAGGGCGGCCACCACGGCACCGGCGATGACGAGGGTCTTGGTGTTGTTCTGCTTCTTGCGCGGCCGAGGGTCGTCCGCGGGTCCGGCCAGGACGTCGAGGCGCTCGGGATCGTGGCCTTCCATGAAAACAGCTCCTGCGTCGGGATCAGGGGAAAGCTCACCGGCACATGCAGGTGATGGACCACACTAGCCGCATAAGTGCAATGCCCGCGCACCAATCACGAAGGAATCACGACTTGTCCCGCTTTGATGGCATCCACCCAGGTCGGCGGCCCTGGATGGCGCCCCTGGTGAGCGTGGGAATCGTCGTCGCCGTGGCGATCCTGGGAATCTCCTGTGCGTTTCTCGGATCGGAAAGCGCGGCTATCGATGATCGGCGCAATTCGCTCACCGTTTCGCCAGGCGGCGAGCCGGGGCGCCAGTCGGGTGGGCTGGGGCACCGGTGGGGCGGGCCGATCGCCGCGCCCGAGGGCGGGCCGGGGCGTCATTGGGACGGGCCCGTGGCCGCGCCGGTGCATCGCTGGGTGCGCGTCGTCCCGGCCCCGCCCGGGCCCGCGGCGAGCACGACCCGTCGCAGCGCCGGCCGTCCGCCCACCCCGACGCGCGCGGGAGAACGGCCGCGCACGCGACGGGGACTCCCCGACCCGTGCGCGACCTTCCGCGACATGCGCAGGGACTACTGCTACGAGGTGCTCGACAGCCTCGGCTAGGAGCAGGGTGTGGAGACCGGCTCCAGGGGTGCCGGGCGTCCGATCGAGGGCATGCCGAGCATGACGCCCGGTGCCGCGGTCGCGGCCGCGCCCTGGCGGGCCTGCCAGGCGTCGCCCGCGCGGGTGCGGCGCACCACCGGGGTACGGCCGTCGGCCACCAGGTGGTGGGGCGCGGCGTAGGTGACCTCGACGGTGACCATGTCACCGGGGCGCGGCACCTCGTCGCCCACGGCGAAGTGCACGAGCCGGTTGTCGGGGGCGCGCCCCGAGAGCCGGTGCGTGGCTTCGTCCTTGCGGCCCTCTCCCTCGGCGACCAGCACCTCGAGGGTACGGCCGAGCTGCTTCTTGTTCTCGGCCCAGGAGATCTCCTCCTGCAGCGCGACCAGCCGCTCGTAGCGCTCCTGCACGACCTGCTTGGGCACCTGGTGATCCATGGTCGCCGCCGGGGTGCCGGGGCGGATGGAGTACTGGAAGGTGAAGGCGTTGGCGAAGCGGCTCTGCCGTACGACCTCGAGGGTCTGCTCGAAGTCGGCGTCGGTCTCGCCGGGGAAGCCCACGATGATGTCGGTGGAGATGGCGGCGTCGGGCATGGCGGCGCGGACCCGCTCGATGATGCCCAGGTAGCGCTCGGCCCGGTAGGAGCGGCGCATGGCCTTGAGCACGGTGTCGGAGCCCGACTGCAGCGGCATGTGCAGCTGGTGCATGACGTTGGGAGTCTCGGCCATGGCGGCGATGACGTCGTCGGTGAAGGCGGCCGGGTGCGGCGAGGTGAAGCGCACGCGCTCGAGGCCCTCGACGGAGCCGCAGGCGCGCAGCAGCTTGCCGAACGCCAGCCGGTCGCCGAACTCGACGCCGTAGGTGTTGACGTTCTGGCCCAGCAAGGTGACCTCGAGCACGCCCTGGTCGACCAGGGTGCGCACCTCGTTGAGGACGTCGCCGGGGCGGCGGTCCTTCTCCTTGCCGCGCAGCGACGGCACGATGCAGAAGGTGCACGTGTTGTTGCAGCCGACCGAGATCGACACCCAGGCGGCGTAGGCGGACTCGCGCTTGGTGGGCAGCGTCGAGGGGAAGACCTCGAGCGACTCCTTCAGCTCGACCTGGGCCTCGCCGGCGATGCGGGCGCGCTCCAGCAGCACCGGCAGCGAGCCGATGTTGTGGGTGCCGAACACCACGTCGACCCACGGCGCCTTGCGGACGATCTCGCCCTGGTCCTTCTGGGCCAGGCAGCCGCCCACGGCGATCTGCATGCCGGGGTTCTTCACCTTGGCCGGGCGAAGGTGGCCGAGGTTGCCGTAGAGCCGGTTGTCGGCGTTCTCGCGCACGGCGCAGGTGTTGAACACCACCACGTCGGCCTGCTCACCCGCGGGGGCGGCGACGTAGCCGGCGTCCTCCAGCAGGCCGGACAGGCGCTCGGAGTCGTGCACGTTCATCTGGCACCCGTAGGTGCGCACCTCATAGGTCCTCATGGCACTTACAAGGGTAGGCGCTCGCGGGGTTTGCGCGAGCCGTACGGGCTTCTCACTCATGATCAGGGTCAACTGTGCACATTACGGCTTTGACATGCCGTGATCTGATTGGGACCGGTCAGTTAGTGACCAGAACACCTGGGCCCTCTACGTTGTGATCCATGACGGACAACGGTGACGCGACCCCGCTGGTCCAGATGGAGGGCGTCAACAAGCACTACGGGGCGCTGCACGTTCTGAAGGACATCAACCTGACGGTCTCGCGCGGCGAGGTCCTCGTGGTGATCGGTCCGTCCGGTGGCGGCAAGTCGACGCTCTGCAGGACGATCAACCGGCTCGAGACCATCGACGGGGGCACGATCGTCTTCGACGGGCGCGAGCTGCCCGCCGAGGGCAAGGCGCTGGCTGAGCTGCGCTCCGAAGTCGGCATGGTGTTCCAGTCGTTCAACCTCTTCGCGCACAAGACGATCAGGGAGAACGTGACGCTGGGGCCGACCCGGGTGCGGAAGATCGCCAAGGACCAGGCCGACAAGCGGGCGATGGAGCTGCTCGAGCGGGTGGGCATCGCCAGCCAGGCGGACAAGTACCCCGCGCAGCTGTCCGGCGGACAGCAGCAGCGTGTGGCGATCGCCCGGGCACTGGCCATGGACCCGAAGATGATCCTGTTCGACGAGCCGACCTCCGCACTGGACCCGGAGATGGTCCAGGAGGTGCTCGATGTCATGATCGGACTGGCTCGTGACGGCATGACGATGGTGGTCGTCACGCACGAGATGGGGTTCGCGCGCAGGGCGGCGAACCGGGTGGTGTTCATGGCCGACGGCCAGATCGTCGAGGAGAGCACTCCCGACGAGTTCTTCACCAACCCCAGCACCGACCGGGCCAAAGACTTCCTGTCCAAGATCCTTACGCACTGAAGGGCACAACAGATGAGCATTCGTCGGATCGGCGCCGCTGTGGGCGCTGCCGGCCTGCTGGTAGCGGGCCTGGCGGCCTGCGGCGGCGACAAGACCTACGCCAGCGTGTCGGACAAGGTCGCCGACGGCGCGACCATCGTCGTCGGCACCAAGTGGGACCAGCCCAGCCTCGGCCTGAAGAAGGGCGCCGAGCCGGAGGGCTTCGACGTCGACGTCGCCAAGGCCGTGCTGAAGGAGATGAACGGCGGCAAGGACGCCGCCATCGAGTGGAAGGAGTCGGCTTCCTCCAACCGCGAGCCGTTCCTGGCCAACGGCACCGTCGACATCATCTTCGCGACGTACTCCATCACGAACGCGCGCAAGGAGAAGGTCACCTTCGGCGGGCCGTACGTGATCGCCCACCAGGACGTGATGGTCCGCAAGGACGACACCTCGATCGCCTCCCCGCAGGACCTCAAGGGCAAGCGCATCTGCAAGGCCGCCGGCTCCAACTCCTACAAGCGCATCACCGACCCGCCCCCGGACGGCGAGCTCGACCTCGACGCCACGACGGTCGACGCGGCCAACTACTCCGAGTGCGTGCAGAAGCTCACCGGCAGCAACCTCGACGCCGTCACCACCGACGACCTGATCCTGGCGGGCTTCGCCAAGCAGGCCGGCGGCAACTTCAAGGTGCTCGGCCAGGGCTTCACCGACGAGAAGTACGGCATCGGCCTCAAGAAGGGCGACACCAAGACCTGCGAGGCCGTCAACGCCGCGGTGAAGAAGCTGTGGGACAACGGCACCATGAAGCAGCTGCTCGACAAGTGGTTCGGCGGCATCGAAGGACTCAAGCTCTCCGAGTCCGCGCCGCCCGCCGAGGGTTGCGCCTAGGTCCAATCTGACGCGGCGGCCGGGATCCCGGCCGCCGCTGTCCTATGCGGTGGAGCACAATGGACGAACTTCTTGAATACGGCCCCTTCCTGGCCGAGGGCTTCCTGGAGAACATCAAGCTCTCCCTGGTGGGCTTCGTGGTGTCGATGGTCCTGGGCACCGTCCTAGTGATCATGAGGGTCTCGCCCACGCCTGTCCTGCGGGCCGCGGGCACGATCTACGTCAACGTGGTGCGCAACACCCCGCTGACGCTGGTGCTGGCCTTCTCCGCGCTGGGGTTGAGCGACACCCTGGGCCTGGCCTTCTCCGACGTGCCCCGCACCAACTCCTTCTGGGTCGTCGCGATGGGCCTGTCGGCCTACACGGCGGCGTTCGTCTGCGAGGCGCTGCGCGCCGGCATCAACACGGTGCCGATGGGCCAGGCCGAGGCCGCCCGCGCCATCGGGCTGACCTTCATGCAGACGCTGACGATGATCGTCCTCCCGCAGGCCTTCCGCGTGGTCATCGCCCCGCTGGGCAGCGTGGTGATCGCGATGATCAAGAACACCACGGTCGCGACCGCCGGCGGTTACCTCGCCGATGCGGCGGCCAACATGAAGGAGGTCTTCGACACCACGGGCGCCTCCATCCCGATCTTCCTCGGCATCGTCGTCGCCTTCATGGCCGTGACGCTCCCGATCGGCTTCTTGACCGGGTGGCTGGCCCGGCGTCTGGCGGTGGCACGATGAGCACGAGTGTCCTGTTCGACGCGCCCGGCCCGCGCGCCAGGGTGCGCAACCACCTGCTGACCGTCGTCAGCGTCCTGCTCGTGGCCGCGGTCCTGTGGTTCGTCTACCAGGGCTTCGACGCCAAGAACCAGTGGGAAGGCAAGATCTGGGAGCCGTTCCTCCAGGCCACCACCTGGACGGACTTCGTCATCCCCGGCCTGCTCGGCACCCTCAAGGCGGCCGGCGCCGCCGCGGTGCTCGCGCTGGTCTTCGGCGCGGTCTTCGGACTGGCCAGGCTCTCCGACCACAAGTGGATCCGCGTGCCCGCGGGCGCGGTCGTGGAGACCTTCCGCGCCATCCCGCTGCTGCTGCTGATCTTCTTCATCTTCTACCTGTTCCCGACCGTGTTCGGCGGCGGCGACTACGCCTTCATCTCCGTCGTCCTGGGCCTGATGCTCTACAACGGCTCGGTGCTGGCCGAGGTCGTGCGCGCGGGCGTGCGCTCGATCCCCAAGGGGCAGTCGGAGGCGGCCTACGCCGTCGGCATGCGCAAGAACCAGGTCATGCGCCTGGTCCTGCTCCCGCAGGCCGTCACCGCGATGATGCCGGCGATCGTCAGCCAGCTCGTGGTGCTCCTGAAGGACACCGCGCTCGGCTACATCATCGCCTACGTCGACCTGCTCAACATGGGCTTCAAGATCCTGCCCGCTGCCTTCTTCGGCTCGCTCATCCCGGCCGCGATCGTCATCGGCATCATCTACGTGGGGCTCAACATGGCGCTCAGCGCCCTGGCCACGTGGCTGGAGCGGCGCAGCCGCCGCAGCCGCAAGTCGATCGTGCCGCCGATCGCGCCGCCAGGACCCGCCGCCGTGGGCATGGGCACCGGCACTCCGGGGGCCAGTGCGCTCGAAGGCATGGAATAGGACCTGCGAAGGCGGTGACTTTCGGGCAGGATGCGGCTATGCCGCTGACCCCCTGGGCCTCTCCGATCTCCACCACCGACGTCGCACGATCCGGCCTGCACCTTGGCTGGCCGACCGCCCGTGACGGGCAGGTGTGGTGGACGGAGGACAGGCCCGACGAGGGCGGACGCTCGACCATCATGCACAGGGCCGCCGACGGCACCCGCACGGAGCTGCTGGCGGCGCCCTGGAGCGCCCGCACGCGGGTGCACGAGTACGGCGGGCGGCCCTACGCCGTCGCCCCGTCCGGACAGGTGATCTTCTCCAACGCCGCCGACCAGCGTCTCCACCTGGTCGGCGGCGGCGCGCTGACCCCCGACGACGGCTGCCGCTACGCCGACCTGCTCGTCCACGGCGACGACATCTGGGCCGTGCAGGAACGGCACCACGACGACGGCAAGGTCACCCGCTCGATCGTCTCGATCCCGCTCGCCGGCGGCGACCCCGTCCAGCACGTCAGCGGCAGCGACTTCTACGCCTACCCCACCCTCTCCCCCGACGGCGAGCACCTGGCCTACATCTGCTGGAACCACCCCCGCATGCCATGGACCGGCACCGAGCTGCGTCTGACCCGCCTGTCCGACGGCAACTCCTGGACCGTCAAGGGCGGCATCACCGAGTCCGTGCTCGCCCCGCAGTTCCGCGACAACTCGCACCTGTACGTCATCTCCGACTGGTCGGGCTGGTGGAACCTCTACCAGATCAGCATCTACGGCACCTCGTCGCAGGCGCTCTTCCCCGCCGAGGAGGAGTTCGCCTGGCCGCTGTGGAACCTGGGCGGCCTGCCGTACCTCATCCTCGACGACGGCCGCCTGGCGGTCCTGCACGGCCAGGGCGACCTGCGCCTGGGCCTGCTCGACCCGGATTCGGGCAGCCTGACCGACCTCGACGTGCCCTACTCCGGCTGGCTGCCGGCGCTCGCCGCCGACGGCAGCTCGCTCATCGGGGTCGGGTACGGCGCGGCGATCCCGACCTCGCTCGCCCGCGTCGACCTCGTCACCGGGCGCGTCGAAGGGCTGCGCCGCGGCATCGAGGAGCTCCCCGACATCGCCTACCTGCCGGCGGCCGAGGCGGTGGAGTTCACCGGACGCTTCGGGCGCCGGGTGCACGCCTACCTCTACCCGCCGGCATCACCCGACGGCGTCGTCGATGACGCTCCGCCGTACGTGGTCTTCGTGCACGGCGGGCCGACCGCGCACGCCGGCACCGCGCTGGACCTGGAGAAGGCCTTCTTCACCTCGCGCGGCATCGGCGTCATCGACGTGAACTTCGGCGGCTCCACCGGGTACGGCAGGGCCTACCGGGAACGGCTGCGCGGCCAGTGGGGCGTCGTCGACGTCGAGGACACCATCGCGGCCGCCGAATGGCTGGCCTCCGAAGGCCTGGCCGACCCCAAGCGCATCGCCGTGCGCGGCGGCAGCTCGGGCGGGTGGACGGTCATGGCCGCCTGCTGCCGGTCGCGGGCGTTCGCCGGAGGCGTGTCCTATTACGGCATCAGCGCGCTCGCGCCGCTCAACGCGCACACCCACGACTTCGAGTCGCGCTACGTGGAGTGGCTCGTGGGGCCCGACGACCCCGGCCTGTACGCCACGCGCGAGCCGCTCGCGCTGGTGGACGGGGTGGCCTGCCCGATGCTGCTGCTCCAGGGGCTCGACGACCCCGTCGTGCCGCCGGAGCAGTCGTCGGGGTTCGCCGAGGCGCTGGCCGAGCGGGGGGTGCCGTGCACGTACCTGGCGTTCGAGGGCGAGTCGCACGGGTTCAGGCGCACGGAGACGCGGGTGGCATCGCTGGCGGCGGAGCTGGCCTTCTACCAGCAGATCTTCGATTAGCGAGATCGGGGGTCAGCGGGCGAACTCCGTCGCCCGTGACTCCCTGACCACGGTGATGCGGATCTGCCCCGGATAGGTCAGTTCCTCCTCCACCTGCTTGGCCATGTCGCGGGCGATCACCTGCGCCTGGATGTCGTCGATGTTCTCCGGCTTGACCATGATCCGGATCTCGCGCCCCGCCTGCATCGCGAAGACCTTCTCGACGCCCTCGTAGGAGGAGGCGATCTCCTCCAGCCGCTCCAGGCGCTTGACGTAAGCCTCCAGCGACTCCCGGCGCGCGCCGGGGCGGCTGCCGCTGATCGCGTCGGCCGCCTGCGTCAGCACCGCCTCGACGGTCCTGACCTCGACCTCGTTGTGGTGCGCCTCGATGGCGTGCACCACGTCCTCGCTCTCGCCGTACCTGCGGGCGATCTCGGCGCCGATCAGCGCGTGGCTGCCCTCCACCTCATGGGTGAGCGCCTTGCCGATGTCGTGCAGCAACGCGCACCGCTTCATCAGCGCCGCGTCCATCTTCAGCTCGGCCGCCATGATGCCCGCGATGTGCGCCGACTCGATGAGGTGCTTGAGCACGTTCTGCCCGTAGGAGGTGCGATACCTGAGCTGGCCCAGCAGCAGCGTCAGCTCGGGGTGCATGTCGGTGATGCCCAGCTCCACCAGGGCGTCCTCGCCCGCCCGCGCGCACAGGTCCTGCACCTCGGCCTTGCTGCGCTCGTAGGCCTCCTCGATGCGCTGCGGGTGGATGCGGCCGTCGAGGATCAGCTTCTCCAGCGTGAGCCGGCCGGTCTCCCTGCGAACCGGATCGAAACACGACAACAGGACGGCCTCCGGCGTGTCATCGATGATCAGGTTCACCCCCGTCGTCGACTCGAACGCGCGGATGTTGCGGCCCTCCCGGCCGATGATCCGCCCCTTCATCTCGTCGCCGGGCAGGTGCAGCACGCTGACGACCGACTCCGCCGTCTGCTCCGCCGCGATCCGTTGTACGGCAAGCGTCACGATCTTGGTCGCCCGCTTCTCGCCCTCCTTGCGCGCGTCGCTCTCGATCTCGCGGATGATCAGCGCCGCTTCACGCTTCGCCTGGTTCTCGATGTCCTTGATCAGCTCGTTCTTGGCCTGCTCGGAGGTGAGCCTGGAGACCCGCTCCAGCACCTTGCGGCGCTCGCCCTCCACCTCCAGCAGCCGGCTATGCCTGACCGTCAGCTCCTCCTCCGCCTCCGTCAGCTTCCGCTCACGGTCGGACTGGCGCTTGGTCTCCTCGTCGAGCCGCTCCTCGCGCTCGGCCAGGCGGCGTTCCCTGCGCTCCAGATCGGCACGCAGCTCCTTGAGCTCGTGCTTGAGGAGCCGGGACTCCTCCTCGACCTCCAGGCGCAACTGCGTGGCACTCTGCGCGGCGGCCTCGGAACGGCGCAGGATCTCCTCGGCGTCGGACTCCGCCTTGTCGCGGATCCGCCCCGCCTCCAACTTGGCCTGCGTGAGCTCGTCGTTCGCCTCCGCCAACTGCTGTGGGGTCGCCTTGGCCGACTTGGGGGATCCCGTCCTACGGATCACCAGCACCAGCGTCGCGATCGTGGCTACCGCAAGCAGCAGCACCGCCACTGTCAGCACCGGCACCAGCGACTCCATGGATGCCCCGCCCTCCTCGCGCACACGTGGCCCAAACAGGAGGCGTCACAGGCGCGGCGCGGACAGCCCGAACGTTGTCATCTCCAGTTGGAGAGAAAACAAGCCAAGGCGAAACTGGCACCGACTGTGATAGCCGGCGCCTTGCCCGCCTCGGTCACTCAATCGCGTTCGTCCGTCGTTCACCGGTATGGCAATCCGCACTGCGCGGAGTAACTCCTCACTGCCGTCGAGGTTATGCGTCGAAGAGGTAACGGGCAAGCAAAGGTGGCCTGTCAAGCGTGTCGGAGCACGTGACAAAAACGAGATTTCACCATTCGTCCCGCTTCCCAGCCCCTCTTGATCGCCTCCCCGCAACGGCGGAGGGGGCGGCTGGCGAGCATGCTGGGGCTGTTGATAGCGGCCGTGCACGGTGTCGGCGTCGGCCTCGCCAGCGGCGGAAGCGCGGCCGCCAGGACGGGTCCATGGCCCGAGGGAGCGACGCGTGGCCCGTCAGAGCAACCCGCGGTCCATCAGAACGGGTCGTCCTCCTCCACCTCGACCCCTTCCTGCTCCAGCGCCTCCCGCACCACCCGGTAGGCAACCCCCGCGGAATACCCCTTCCGCGCCAGCATCCCCGCCAGCCGCCTGACCCTGGCCTGCGAATCGAGCCCCCTGGTCGAGGCCAGCTTCCGATCCACCAACCGCCGCGCCGTCTCCGCCTCCTGGTCAGGGTCGAGCCGCTCGACGGCATCCTTGACCGTGTCGCCGTCCACCCCGCGCTGCCGCAGCTCAGCGGCGAGGGCCCGCTTGGCCAGCCCCCTGCCGTGATGCCGGGAATCGACCCACGCCTCGGCAAAGGCCTCGTCGTTGATGAAACCCAGCTCGGTGAACCGATCGAGCACTCGCTCCGCCACGTCGTCGGGCACCATCCGCTTGCGCATCGCCTCAGCCAGCTGAGCCCTCGTCTTGGGGGCCATGGCCAGCAGGCGCAGGCAGATGTTGCGCGCAACGCTCTCCGGATCGGCAGGCGGCGCCTGGGCTGCGGCCGAACCGGCATCGGGCCCGTCAGACCTCCACCCACCGCCGCCCCTGGAGCCACGGGAGTTGCCTGACCCGTATCGCCCTCGCCTCGACGACCCCTTCCCCCCGCGCCGACCACGCTTCTCGGGCTCGGGGGTATCGAACAGGCCATTGCCCGTCTCGCCAGGGCTCTCGTCAGGCTGCCCCCAACCCGCCTCCAGGCCGGTCGAGCGCGGTGCCTCGACGCGCTCGGCGGATTCCGCCGAGCCGAACAGCCCTTGCCCCGCGGTGTTGTCGTCAGGCTCCGGTGAGTCGAGCAGCCGCGATTCGTCGCCGGGCGCCGCCGAATCAAGAACGCCTCGCTCGTCCACACTCTCGCCGGGCGCCGCCGAATCAAGCCATCCTCGCCCGTCGACACTCTGGCCGAGCCCCGCCGTGAGAAGCCCTCCCCCATCAACGCTCTCGTCGCGCTCCCCCGAATCGAGCGACCGCGGCGCGCTTACGCCCTCATCGCCCCCCGCTGAGCCGTACGAGCGCCCCTCCCCCGGGCCGGGCTCAAGCGCCTCCAGCGGTGCTGCGCCCAAGTCGCGTGCGCGCGTTGCACCGAGCCAGCCCTCCTCCATCGGAAGGTCCGCGTCACCCGCAGAACCCCCACGAGCAGGCCGCCGCCGAGCCCCCCGACGGGCGCCGCGGCGAGGCGTGCTGCCGTCGTCACCGGAGGCCAGGCCGACGAGCGGGCCGCTGCCGTCGTCGCCCGAATCGAGGCCCCTCACCGTTTCGCCGTCGTCACCCGACCCCAGGGCGAAGGAAGGCACGCCCATGTCCCCGTCGCCCCCGAAGAACGGGTGACCGTCATCGTCGTCTATAGCCGCAGTGAAGAACTGGTGATGGCCGGTCACCCCCTCGTCAGAGCCGAGGCCGAAGGAGGAGGTGCGACCGGCTGCCACCTCATCAGCACCGGAGTCGGAGGAATGGCGGTCGGCTGCCGCCTCACCAATGTCGACGCCAACCGGCGGGTGACCGGTCGCCGCCTCACCAACGTCGAGGCTGGCAGGCTGCTCACCACCATCAAGCCCAACCGGCGACTGACCCACCGCTGCCTCACCAACGTCGGACCTAACAGTCTCGTGGGCGACCGCTGCCTGATCGGCACCAGGCGTCGCCTCGTCACGCCCCGGCCCGAAGAACGGGTGGCCGTCGTCGGTCGTGCGTCGTTGGCCGTCCTCCCAATACGGATGGACCGCGGGCGAGGAGGAGCGGCGTGTGCGGCCGGGCGTCTCGGGCCAGGCGCCCCAGTCGCGCGGGTGTGATGGCCGGGAGGAACGGGCAGGGCGGCGTGGCGCCTCCTCCGGGCCGGGGCGGCCCGGAGGTGTGGAGGGGGCGTCCGCCGCCCAGTCGGGGATGGCTGCCGGGTCGGAGTCGGCCCAGCCCGAGCCGCTCGGGTCGCCGGACGGCCGCCTGGTGCGGCGTCCGCGGTCGCCCCGGGGCTCGTTCATGCGTCCGCCGCTCAGACGTCGCCCGGCTTGGGCATGGCTGCGGCCTTGGAGCCGCGGCCGGATGCGGCGGGGGCCGCCGCGGCGCGGGCGGCGGCAGGAGCGGCGGCGCCGGGAGCGGCCGGGGCGCCGTCGGCGGCGGGCGCGTCGAGGCGCGGGCCGACGCCGAGCTTCTCCTTGATCTTCTTCTCGATCTCGTTGGCCACGTCGGGGTGGTTCTTGAGGAAGTTGCGGGCGTTCTCCTTGCCCTGGCCGAGCTGGTCGCCCTCGTAGGTGTACCAGGCACCGGCCTTGCGGACGAAGCCGTGCTCGACGCCCATGTCGATGAGGCCGCCCTCGCGGGAGATGCCCACGCCGTAGAGGATGTCGAAGTCGGCCTGGCGGAAGGGCGGGGCCATCTTGTTTTTGACGACCTTCACGCGGGTGCGGTTGCCGACCGCCTCGGTGCCGTCCTTCAGGGTCTCGATGCGGCGGATGTCGAGGCGGACCGAGGCGTAGAACTTCAGGGCCTTGCCACCGGTCGTGGTCTCGGGCGAGCCGAACATGACGCCGATCTTCTCGCGCAGCTGGTTGATGAAGATGGCGGTGGTGCCCGTGCTGTTGAGCGCACCGGCGACCTTGCGCAGCGCCTGGGACATGAGGCGGGCCTGGAGGCCGACGTGGCTGTCGCCCATCTCGCCCTCGATTTCGGCCTTGGGCACCAGGGCGGCGACGGAGTCGATGACGATCAGGTCGACGGCGCCGGAGCGGATCAGCATGTCGGTGATCTCGAGCGCCTGCTCACCGGTGTCGGGCTGGGAGACCAGGAGGGCGTCGGTGTCGACGCCGAGCTTCTTGGCGTACTCGGGGTCGAGGGCGTGCTCGGCGTCGATGAAGGCCGCGATGCCTCCGGCGCGCTGCGCGTTGGCGACCGCGTGGAGCGCCACCGTCGTCTTACCGGAGGACTCGGGGCCGTAGACCTCGACGATCCTGCCGCGGGGGAACCCGCCGATGCCGAGCGCGACGTCGAGGGCGATGGCTCCGGTCGGGATCACCTCGATCGGGGCGCGGGCGTCGTCGCCGAGGCGCATGACGGAGCCCTTGCCGAATTGACGCTCGATCTGTGCGAGGGCAGTCTCAAGGGCCTTCTCGCGGTCATTGATAGCCATGGGATCTCCCCTTGGAGGAACGTGGTCCGGTCAGTCGTGAGAAAGCTACGGCCTGCCACCGACATTTTCTGGCCGAACCGCGGTCGAGCCACCGCCCGGCTGCTTCCCATATTAGCCGAACGACTGTTCGATCTCATCCGAACCATGAACCTGGCGTGTCCCGTCCGCGACTGAGGAGACATGAACGAGATCCTGGTGCTCCGCTGCCAGCTCGGCGAGCGCGACGCGCTGGAAGAGCTGGTCAGAGCCTGGCACGAGCCGGTGCGGACCTACGTCGGCCGCATGCTCGACCCGGGCCGCGCCGATGACGTGACCCAGGAGGTGTGGGTGGCGGTGGTGCGCGGGCTGCCGCGGCTGAAGGACCCCGCGCGGTTCGCGCCGTGGTTGTTCACCATCGCCAGGCGCGCGGTGACCAACAGGCTTCGCGAGGAGTACGGCACGCAGGAGTCGTACTCCGCGGCGGAGGAGACGGCGGAGCCGCCCGCTCTGCCGTACGAGGAGAGGGCGGCGCTGCTCGACGGCCTGGCCATGTTGCCTGCGCGCGAGCGGGAGATCCTCGTCCTGTTCTACCTGGAGGATCTCCCGATCGAGGACTGCGCGCAGATCTGCGGGGTGCCCGTGGGGACGGTCAAGTCGCGGCTGTTTCGCGCGCGCCGGATGCTCAAGGAGCGGTTGAAGGAGGAGTCGCAGTGAACGAGGAAGAGATCATCAAGCTGATCCGCGGAGAGGTGACGCCGTGGCGGCGCTTCCGCGGGGTCGTGGCGCTCATCGGCGGCCTGGTGGGCGGCACGCTGCTGGTGTCGTTGTGGGCGAGTGAGCCTGGTCCGCTGCCCGACCGTACGAATCTGGCCTTCGGGTTGCTGACGCTGCTGTGCGCGGCGTGGTTCTGCTTCGGCGTGTGGGCGACGGTCAGGCCCGCGCCGATCTTCGCGATGGACCGGCTGGTGGCGGCCTGGCTGGCGGTGGCGGCGTCGGCGCTGATGACCGTCGTGCTGGTCGTGGCCGTCGGCTGGGGGCCCGCCGCGATCGTGGGGGGCGTGTTCGTCGCGGTCTCGGCGCTGCTGGCGTTCCGGGCGCACCGGACGGTCAGGGCGATCGCCAGGCGGCTGGCGGGCTAGACATTCCACCACAATGCGCCGCCGCTGTTGCCAGGGTCGTGAGCTGGGGTGATGCTGAGGATGTGGCGACCACGTACACCGAGGAGCGGCGCCTCCACCTTCAGGCCCTGGCCGAGCTGCTCCCCGATCACGGGCTCGTGGGGCGCATGGTCGGCGGCGGCGAGCCCGTGTTGTGGGTGTGGCATCCGCGCACCGGCCGGCAGACCCTGATCTTCGCCACGCCGACCCAGCGCGGATGGCTCTTCCTGTGGTCGCCCGGCGGTCAGGGGGGCGCCGACGAGCTGGAGATGACGGTCGAGGCGCTCAAGGCGATCCTCGGCGCGGACGCGGAGCAGCCTTCCGGGGAGAGTTAGCGCAGGCCCGAGGCGACCGGCTCGACCTGGCAGACCGCGCGCCAGACCTCCTTGGCGCCGATGCCGTCGGCCAGCGCCTGCTCCACCGTGCGGCCACCGAGCGGCGCCAGCACGTAGTCGCGGGCCCACGACTCGGCATAGGCCTCGCCGAAGTGGGCGCGCATCCTTCTCCAGAACTCAGTTAGGCGCATCAACCAAGTATCGAACCACCGTCACAGTGGGTAGGACCTCCGCCATGGCGAAATCCTCCAAGACCCCCAAGAAATCGCCCGCCAAGTCCGCCAAGAACAAGGTGGGCCGGGCCAAGCGCCGCTTACTCGACCGTCTCATGCGCCAGTCGGTGGCTCAGGAGAAGGCCGATCGTTCGGAACGGCACGCCGGGCTCAGGCGTGAGGTGCGCGCGGGGATAGATCGCACCAGAAGGGCCTCGCGCCGCTGACCCTTCTCGCACGACAAAGCTTCACATCACCCGCGAGCCGTACATCTCACCGAGATGGTCGGCGAGCAGCTCCAGCCGGGCGCCGTCGGGGTCCCTGAAGTAAATGGAGGCGCCGCTCTCTATCTGGTGCGGCACGCCGGCCATCTCCAGTTTTCCGCGCAGCCGTTCCCACGTGACCGGGTCAACCGAGATCGCGATGTGGTGCAGCCCGCCCAGGACCTCCTGGTACGGGCCCAGGTCGAGACCCGGGAAGTCGAAGAACGCCAGTAAGTTGCCGTTGCCCACGTCGAAGAAGAAGTGGCTCGACCCCTTGTAGTCGCGGTTCTCGAAGATCTCGGTCAGCGGGAATTCGAGCAGGTCCTGGTAGAAGCCGATGGTCTGCTCGACATCGGACGACAGCAGGGCGAAGTGGTGCAGGCCGCGCGCGCTGCTCGGGGGGCGGTGCGGTATCAGGTACTGCTGCTTGATGCGCTCGTGTTTCGCGGCCAGGGCCGCCGTGTCGATCTCGCTCACTGGGGGCTCACCTCACTCCTCCTATCTCCGGGATGAAGCACATCAACCTTTGCTGACAAAATTTGAAATCTGTCAGTCCATAGTCCATAGTTGGACTCATGGATACTCGCAAGCTTGGTGAGATGCAGACGTCCGCACTCGGGCTGGGCTGCATGGGAATGTCCGATCTGTACGGCCCGGCGGACGAGAACGAGTCGATCGCCACGATCCACGCCGCCCTCGACGCGGGCGTCACCCTGCTCGACACGGGCGACTTCTACGGCATGGGTCACAACGAGATGCTCATCGCCAAGGCGCTCGAAGGCCGCGAAAGGCCGCAGATCAGCGTCAAGTTCGGCGGCCTGCGCGGCCCTGACGGCGCCTGGCTCGGCTACGACGGCCGCCCGATCGCGGTGCGCAACTTCGTCGCCTACAGCCTGCGCCGTCTGCGCACCGATCACATCGACGTCTACCGGATCGCCCGGGTCGACCCCGAGGTGCCCATCGAGGAGACCGTCGGCGCGATCGCCGACCTCGTACGCGAGGGATATGTCAGGCACATCGGCCTGTCGGAGGTGGGAGCGGAGACGATCCGCCGGGCTCATGCCGTACACCCGGTCTCCGACCTGCAGATCGAATACTCCCTGATGTCGCGCGGGATCGAGGAGGAGATCCTGCCCGCCTGCCGCGAGCTCGGCATCGGCGTGACCGCGTACGGCGTGCTGTCGCGCGGGCTGCTCAGCGGCCACTGGTTGCCGGAGCGCGAGCTGGGAGCGGGCGACTTCCGCGCGCACAGTCCCCGCTTCGCCGGGACGAACCTGGAGCGCAACCTGGCGCTGGTCGAGGCGCTGCGCACGATCGCCGACGGCAAGGGCGTGACGGTCGCGCAGCTGGCCATCGCCTGGGTGCTCGGCCGCGGCGACGACATCGTGCCGCTGATCGGCGCGCGCCGCCGTGACCGCCTGCAGGAGGCGCTGGGAGCGCTCGACGTCTCCCTGACGGAGGCCGATCTGGCCGCGATCGAGGCCGCCGTGCCCGCCGGTTCCGCGGCGGGAGATCGCTACGCTCCCGCCCAGATGGCGCACCTCGACAGCGAACGCTGAGAAAATCACCTCATGAGCGACGGTGTGCTGACACGCGAGCAGATCCTGGCCGCTGCCCAGGACGTCCTGCGCCGCTACGGCCCGGCCAAGGCGACGGTGGTCGACGTGGCCAGGGCGCTCGGTGTCAGCCACGGCAGCGTGTATCGGCACTTTCCCAGCAAGGCGGCGCTGCGCGAGGCGGTCACCCACCAGTGGCTGGAGCAGTCGCACGCCGCGCTCGCCGTCATCCCTGACGGGCCCGCGCCCGTACGGCTGCGCGCCTGGTTGTCAGCGCTGTTCACGGCCAAACGCAAGAAGGTCCTCGACGACCCCGAGCTGTTCGCCACCTACACGGTGCTGGTCGGCGAGTCGAGCACGGTCATCGCCGCCCACATCGACGAGCTCGTCGGGCAGCTGGAGGAGATCGTCGCGGCGGGCGTGGAGCGCGGCGAGCTGTCCACGGCCGACGCACGCGGCGCGGCGCGGGCCGTGTTCGACGCCACGGCGCGTTTCCACGACCCCGCGCACGCGTCCGAATGGTCGGATCCCGCCATCGACGCACAGTTCGACGCGGTCTGTGACCTGCTGATCTCCGGTCTGGTACGGCACGCGCGACGCTGAACGGGGGCCGGGGCGAAACTGTCGGTGCCGCACGGCACCATGAAGGTATGAGTGCGCTCGACCAGTTCAGCCCCATGGCCCAGGAGTGGTTCCGCGGTGCCTTCGCCGCGCCCACGGCGGCGCAGGAGGGTGCGTGGCAGTCGATCGCGCGCGGTGACAACACCCTAGTGGTCGCGCCCACCGGTTCCGGCAAGACGCTCGCAGCCTTCTTCTGGTCACTCGACCGCCTCGCCGTACGACAGGCCGAGCCCGACCGCGGTGCCGTACGGCAGGCGAAATCCAGGCGTAAGGCCGAGCCTGACCCACCCAAGAGCTGCCGTGTCCTCTACATCTCCCCCCTCAAGGCCCTGGCGGTCGACGTGGAGCGCAACCTGCGCGCTCCCCTCGCCGGCCTGAAGCAGACCGCGCGGCGCCTGGGGCAGCCGGTGCCCGAGATCTCGGTGGCCATCCGCTCCGGCGACACCTCCGCCGAGGAGCGGCGCAGATTCGCGACCAAGCCGTCCGACATCCTCATCACGACGCCGGAGTCGCTGTTCCTGCTGCTGACCAGCCAGGCGCGCGAGGCGTTGCGCGGCGTCGAGACGGTGATCGTCGACGAGGTGCACGCCGTGGCCGCCACCAAGCGCGGCGCCCACCTGGCCCTCAGCCTCGAACGCCTCGACGATCTGCTCGAACGCCCCGCCCAGCGCATCGGCCTGTCCGCGACGGTGCGCCCGGTCAGCGAGGTGGCCGCCTTCCTGGGCGGCACCCGCCCGGCGACCGTGGTCCAGCCGCCCTCCGACAAGCAGATCGAGATCGAGGTCGTCGTCCCGATCGAGGACATGACCGAGCTCGACGCGCCGCCCCCGCAGGACGACTTCGCCGAGCCCGCCCGCAGGTCGATCTGGCCGCACGTCGAGGACAAGCTGTTCGACCTCATCGGCGCCCACAGCTCCACGATCGTCTTCGCCAACTCGCGCCGCCTGGCCGAACGCCTGTGCACCCGGCTCAACGAGCTGGCCTACGAACGCTCCAACCCCACCGTCGACCTGTCGCTGTGGGACTCCGAGGGCGGGTCCGGGCAGCACGTCGAGGTGTCGGGTCCCGGCGCCCGGCGCTCGCCCGCCGAGATGATGGCGCAGGCGGGCGGCACGAAGGGCGTGGTGCCCGAGGTCGTGCGCGCCCACCACGGCTCGGTCTCCAAGGAGGAACGCTCCCAGATCGAGGAGGCGCTCAAGTCGGGCCGGCTCCCGGCCGTCGTCGCCACCTCCAGCCTCGAGCTCGGCATCGACATGGGCGCCGTCGACCTGGTCGCGTGCGTCGAGGCGCCGCCCAGCGTCGCCAGCGGCCTGCAGCGCATCGGCCGCGCCGGCCACCAGGTCGGCGCCGTGTCGCGCGGGGTGATCTTCCCCAAGTATCGCGGCGACCTCATCCAGACCGCCGTCGTCGCCGAGCGCATGAAGAGCGGCCAGATCGAGGAGATGCGCTACCCGCGCAACCCGCTCGACGTGCTGGCCCAGCAGATCGTGGCGATGACGGCGCTCGACGAGTGGACCGTCGACTCGCTCGAAGCGGTGATCAAGCGGGCCGCGCCGTACTCCACCCTGCCGCGCAGCGCCCTGGAGGCCACGCTCGACATGCTCGCCGGGCGCTACCCGAGCGAGGAGTTCGCCGAGCTGCGGCCGCGCATCGTCTGGGACCGGGTGACGGGCACCCTGCAGGGGCGCCCTGGCACCCAGCGGCTGGCCGTCACCAACGGGGGCACGATCCCCGACCGCGGGCTGTTCGGGGTGTTCCTCGTCGGCGAGCGGGCCTCGCGGGTGGGCGAGCTCGACGAGGAGATGGTCTACGAGTCGCGCGCGGGTGACGTGTTCGTGCTCGGGGCGACCTCGTGGCGCATCGAGGACATCACGGCCGACCGGGTGCTCGTCTCGCCCGCTCCTGGACAGCCGGGCAAGCTGCCGTTCTGGCACGGCGACACCCTGGGGCGTCCCGCCGAGCTGGGCCGCGCCATCGGCGCCTTCCTTCGCGACCTGTCGGCGGAGGCCGACGGGGGGACAGCCGGGGGGCGGGGCTCCTCGAAGAGCTCGAAGGCGACGGGCAAGCGCCGCTCCCCGAAGGGCGCCGACGACTCGGGCGCGGCGGCCTCAAGCGCTGCGGTTTCAGGCGCGTCGGTTTCGAGTGTCGCCGGTTCAAGTGTCGCGGGCTCAGGCGCGGCGGGTTCGGGCGGTGGGGCGGTGGAGCGGTTGCGTGGCGCCGGGCTCGACGGCTACGCGGTCGACAACCTGCTCTCCTACCTGCACGAGCAGCGCGAGGCCACCGGCTACGTCCCCGACGACCGCACCCTCCTCGTCGAACGATTCCACGACGAGCTCGGCGACTGGCGCGTGGTCATCCACTCCCCCTACGGAGCGCGGGTGCACGCGCCCTGGGCGCTGGCGATCAACCGGCGGCTGCGCGAGCGCTACGGCCTCGACGTGCAGGCCGTGCACTCCGACGACGGCATCGTCCTGCGCATCCCCGACACCCTCAGCGACCCTCCGACCGACGTCGCCGCCTTCGACCCCGAGGAGATCGGCCAGATCGTCACCGAAGAACTGGGCGGTTCCGCCCTGTTCGCCTCCCGCTTCCGCGAGTGCGCCGGGCGCGCCCTGCTGCTGCCCCGCCGCAGCCCAGGACGCCGCACGCCGCTCTGGCAGCAGCGGCAGCGGGCCGCGCACCTGCTCGGGGTCGCCTCGCAGTACGCCAGCTTCCCCGTGGTGCTGGAGACGATGCGCGAGTGCCTGCAGGACGTGTTCGACGTGCCGGGGCTGGTGCAGCTGATGCGCGACATCGCCGCGCGCCGGGTGCGCGTGGTGGAGGTCGAGACCTCCCAGGCCTCGCCGTTCGCCGCGTCGCTGCTGTTCCACTACATCGGCGCGTTCATGTACGAAGGCGACGCGCCGCTCGCCGAGCGGCGGGCGCAGGCGCTGGCGCTCGACACGTCGCTGCTGGCCGAACTGCTCGGCCAGGCCGACCTGCGCGAGCTGCTCGACCCCGACGTCATCGCCGACAGCGAGCGCGAGCTGGCCCGCCTCGACCGGCCGCTGCGCGACCAGGAGGACCTGGCCGACCTGCTGCGCTCGCACGGCCCCCTGCTCGCCGACGACGTCAGCGTGCGCGGCGGCGACCCGGCGTGGCTGGCGGAGCTGGAGCGGGCCCGGCGTGCGATCCGGGTGAGGGTCGCGGGCGAGGAGCAGTGGGCGGCGATCGAAGACGCCGCCCGGCTGCGCGACGCGCTGGGCGTGCCGCTGCCGGTGGGCATCCCGCACACCTTCCTGGAGCCGGTCGCCGATCCGCTCAGCGACCTGATGTCGCGCCACGCCCGCACCCGGGGGCCGTTCACTGCGGGTACGGCTGCCGCCAGGTTCGGGCTGGGTGTCGCCGTGGTCGGCGACGCGCTCCACCGCCTGTCCGCCACGGGGCGGGTGGTTCAGGGCGAGTTCAGGCCGGGTGGCCGGGGTGAGGAGTGGTGCGACGCGGGGGTGCTGCGCATGCTGCGGCGGCGCTCGCTGGCGCGGCTGCGCAAGGAGGTCGAGCCGGTCGCCCCGGAGACGCTGGCGACCTTCCTGCCCGCGTGGCATGGGATCACGGCGTCCATATACCAGGACGGCGAGGGTCACGGAGGCGTCCCAGGACCCGGCGGCCACGGGACCCCAGGCGTTTCAGGGCCTGGCGGCCACGGAGCCAGCGCCCACGGAGCGGGCGCTTTCCCAGGAGCCGGGGGGCGCGGGGGCTCGGGCGGTCCCGGGGCGTGGGGGGTCTCCGGCCCGGGTGGCGACCGGCGCGGCGGTGCCGCGAGTCCGGCGCGGGCCATGGACGCCCTCGTCAACGCCCTCGAACAACTCCAAGGCGCCGCCATTCCCGCCTCGGCGCTCGAGAGCCTGGTGCTGCCCGCGCGCGTCCCCGGCTACCACCCGGCGCTGCTCGACGAGCTGACCGCGTCGGGCGAGGTGCTGTGGGCGGGCCAGGGCTCGCTGCCCGGCGGCGACGGCTGGGTGAGCCTCTACTTCGCCGACACCGCCCCACTCCTGATGCCCGACCCGCTCGACGTCACCATGACCCCGCTCCACGAGCGGGTGCTGGAGGTCCTGGGCAACGGCGGCGCGCTGTTCTTCCGCGGCCTGTCCGATCGTGCGGGCGCGCTCGATGACTCCGCGCTGGTCGCGGCGTTGTGGGATCTGGTGTGGTCGGGGCGGGTGTCGGGTGACACCCTGGCTCCGCTGCGGGCGACGCTGGGCACGGGTCGCCCGGCTCACCGCCCGGCGACGACGCGGCGCCGGCGTGCCGTGCTGCCGACGCGCAGCGGCCCGCCGACGGTGGCGGGACGGTGGTGGTTGCTGCCGTCGCCGTCGGCCGAGCCGACCGTGCGCGCCCAGGCGCAGGCCGAGGTGCTGCTCGAACGGCACGGCGTGATCACCCGCGGCGCGGTGGCCGCCGAGCGGCTGCCCGGCGGGTTCTCGGGCGTGTACCAGGTGCTGCGGGCTTTCGAGGAGAGCGGCCGGTGTCGCCGCGGCTACTTCGTCGAGGGGCTGGGCGGGGCGCAGTTCGCGCTGCCGGGAGCCGTCGACCGCATGCGCGCCCTGGCGCCGCGGGCGTCCGGGGGGAGCCCTCAAGCGTGGGGTGCGCCCGGGGAGAGCCCTCAAGCGTGGGGTGCGCCCGGAGAAGGCCCCCGAGCGTGGGATGCGCCCGGAGTTGAACCCCGCGCGTTGGGTGCCCCCGTGGAAGGCCCGCAGGACGAGAGCGCGCCGGGTGAGACGGCGCAGACGTCGGGAACGTCCGAAGAAAGCCCCCCGACAGGGGTTGCCACATCCGAAGTAAGCCCCCGGACAGGGGCTACCTCCGGAGACAGCCCCCGGCCGTGGGGTGCGCCCGGGGAAGGCCCGCAGGGCGAAAGCACGCCGGGCGCAAAGCCGCTGGCCTCCGGAGACAGCCCCCGGCCGTGGGGTGCGTCCGGGGAAGGCTCGCCGGCAGGGCGCCCGTACGGAGGGAGTGCGCGGGCGCCGGAGGTGCGGCGGGCCGTGGTGCTGGCGGCGACCGACCCCGCGAACCCGTACGGCGCGGCGTTGCCGTGGCCCGCGCACCCGGGCGACGTCTCCCACAAGCCCGGCCGCAAGGCAGGCGCCCTGGTCGTCCTCATCGACGGATTCCTCGTCCTCTACGTCGAGCGCGGCGGCAAGACCCTGCTGTCCTTCGCCGACGACGAGCGCCTGCAGCCGGCGGTCGACGCGCTGGCGCTGGCGGTGCGCGACGGGGTGCTGGGCAAGCTGACCGTGGAGCGCGCGGACGGCGGGTCGATCATCGACTCTCCCCTGGCCGGCGCGCTTGAGGCGGCCGGTTTCCATCCGACGCCGCGGGGGTTGCGTCTGCGCGCCTGACGGGGTTCAGCGGAGCGGGCAGATCCCTTCCTATCCCCATCTCGAGAATTTTCTTGATCTCGACGATGCCCTGATACAAGGTGGTCTGGGTTTCAGGGCGAACTGACGAGGAGACTGGCGTGGGAGACGCGCTCGAACTGACGGGCCTGACCAAACGGTTCGGCGAGAAAGTGGCGGTCGACGGGGTGAGCCTGCGCGTGCCCGCCGGTTCCTTCTACGGTCTGGTGGGCCAGAACGGCGCCGGCAAGACCACCACCCTGTCCATGGCCGTGGGCCTGTTACGCCCCGACGACGGCCGGGCGGAGATCTTCGGCCAGGATGTCTGGAGCGCGCCCGAGAAGGCCAAGGCCCTGGTCGGGGTGCTGCCCGACGGCCTGGCGATGCCCGAGCGGCTGACCGGGCGCGAGGTGCTCACCTTTCTTGGCCTGCTGCGTGGCCTGCCGAAGGCCACGGTCGAGCAGCGCGCCCAGGAGCTGCTCGCGGTGCTGGAGCTCGACGAGGCCGAGAAGACCCTGGTCATCGAGTACTCCACCGGCATGCGCAAGAAGATCGGCCTGGCCACGGCGCTGCTGCACGCGCCGCGGCTGCTGGTGCTCGACGAGCCGTTCGAGGCGGTCGACCCGGTGTCTGCGGCGACGATCAAGACGATCCTGCGCGGCTTCGTCGCGGGCGGCGGCTCGATCGTCCTGTCCAGCCACGTCATGGCGCTCGTGGAGCAGCTGTGCGACCACGTCGCCGTTATCGACGACGGCAGGGTGGCGGCGGCGGGCACGCTCGACGACGTCAGGGGCGGCCGCACGCTGGAAGACACCTTCGTGGAGCTGGTCGGCACGCCGGGCGACGGGGTCGAGGAGCTGTCGTGGCTGACCAGCTGACCGCCGTACCCGGAGCCTCAGCCACGACCGTGGCCACGGCCGCGATGACGATGGTCAGGATGAAGCTGGCCGTCCTGCGCCATTCCCGCTCCGGCCAGCAGGGCCAGATGACCGTCACGGGCGTGGCCCTGGGCGGGGCGCTGGCGCTGGGCACGTTGTGGCTGAGCGTCACCCAGAGCCCCGAGATGCTGGCCGCGGCGTACGCGGTGTGGCTGCTCGGCTGGCTGCTGGGCCCGGTGGTGATGGGCGGGGGCGACGAGACGCTCAAGCCCGAGCACTTCTCGCTGCTGGGGCTGCCTCCACGCAGGCTGGCGACGGGGCTGCTCATGGCGGCGTTCGTGGGCTACGCGCCGGTGGTCAGCCTGTCTGCGCTGCTGGGCCTGCTGGTGGCCGGCGTACGGCTGGGCGTCGGCAACACGCTGCTGGCCGTACCGGCGATCGTGTTGCAGCTCGCCCTGTTCGTCCTGGTCTCGAAGGTCGCGGTGGGGGCCCTGAGCCTGGCGTTGCGCTCTCGCGCGGGCGCGATCGGCGCCGGGGTGATCAACGGCGCGATCGTGGCGGGGCTGGGCCAGATCTGGGTCTTCTTCTGGGCGTTCGGCGAGACGGGCGTGCCCGGCCTGGTGTGGTGGCTGCCGTCGGCCTGGGGCCTGCGTGCCGTCGAGGGCGATGTGATCGCGCTGGCGGCGCTGGCCGTTCTCGATCTGCTTCTGCTCGGGCTCTGGGCGGCGCTGTTGTCGCGCCGGACGGGCGCCAGGCGGGTGAACGCCCGGCCGAGGCGTCCGATGACGGCCTCGACGGCCAACGGCGCGCTGATCGCCAAGGAGCTGCGCACCTGGTCGCGCGACCTGGTGCGCAACCACCAGCTGACCTTCGCCCTGTCCTACGGCGTCTGTTTCGGCGCGGCCCCGCTGATCCTGGGCTGGAACGGCATGTTGCCGTACGCCGGTCCGATCTTCATCGTGATGGCCGCCTCCATGACCTCCAGCCTGTACGCCATGGACGGCACCGCGTTGTGGCTGACCCTCATGACGCCCGGCGCGACCGACGTGCGCGGTCGCCAGCTGGCGTGGTTGTCGGCGGTGGCGCCGGTCGCGGTGGCGGTCACGGTCGCCTTCGGCGCCATCTCGGGCGGCCCGTGGCCGCTGCTGCTGGCACTGCTGCCCGCGTTGCTCGGCGGCGCGGCGGGGCTGGTGCCGCTGGTGTCGATCTACGGCCTGGTCCCCGGCACCGACCCGCACAAGCGCGGCGGCAACCCGCTGCGCATCAGCGAGGACAACAACGGCCTGACCGGTCTGGCCTACCTGATGCTGGCGCTGGTGGCGGCGACCGGCGTCCCGGCCGGTTTCGTGGCGGTGCAGTACGGCTGGGCGGGCGTGCCCGTCGGCCTGGCGAGCGGCATGTTGTGCTGGTGGTTCCTGGGTCGCCTGGCGGAGGAGCGGCTGCGCTCGCACGGCCCCGAGCTGCTGCACACCATGCGCACCGGCCGCAAGCCGGTCTCGAAGAGCGTGTCCAGGTTCGAGGATCTGCCCAAGTCGAAGCAGGCCATCGCCTGGATCGGGTTCGGCCTGGGCGCGATCCCGCTGTTCCCGCAGGGCATCGTGGCCTGTGTCTTCCTCTCCAACGGGCAGCGGAACCACTCGTGGTTCCTGGCCACGTACATGGAGCCGGGCCTGCAGTGGCCGGTGGCGATCGGCATGATCGTGCTCGGCGTCGCGCTGTACGGCATGGGCGTCTACGTGGTCAGGCAACCACCGGCGACCACGGAGCCGCCCGCGGAAGCACCTGCGGAACGGGAGCTCACGCCACCGTCGCCTCGATGAGGTCGTCGACCACCCCGGCCAGTCCGCCGCCCCAGGCGTGCGCCCGGCGCTGGCGCACCGCCCCCGATCCCCGCAGCGTGAGCAGCTCCAGCCCCTCCTCGACGAACTCCAGGTCGCCCGCCTCGGCCAGCGCCTGCCGTACGTGCTCGAGCAGCTGGCAGGCCAGGGCCCTGCCGGGCACCAGCCCGCCGCCGTGCAGCAGGTCGAGGCCGGAGCCGAAGACGCCGTCGCGGGCGGCCCGCCAGTAGGCGGCGCGCAGCACCTCGGAGGCGACGGGCGGGCCGAGGTCGCCGCGGGTGACGGCGGCCAGGGCGGTGACGACGAGGGCCCGGATGAGCCCGACGAGGACGAGGCTGTCGTTGACGTCGAGGGGCACGTCGGCCACGCGGATCTCGACGGTGGGCAGCTTGGGTGAGGGCCGGGTGTCCCAGAAGACGGTCTTGGCGTCCATGAGCGCCCCTGACTCCGACAGGGTCGCGACGGCGCGCTGGTAGTCGGAGTAGTCGGCGAAGTAGGGCGGCGCGCCCGACACCGGCCAGCGGCTCCAGCTGATCACCCGCCAGGAGGCGTAGCCGGTGTCGCGCCCGACGAAGAAGGGGGAGTTGGCGGCCAGCGCGATGATCGTGGGCAGCCACGGCCGCAGGTGGTTGCCCACGTAGACGGCGTGCTCGGGGTCGGGCACGTCCACGTGGACGTGCAGGGCGCAGATGCTGATCTCGTCCTGGAGCGCCCGGTAGAGCACGCGGCCCTGCTCGTAGCGGGCGTCGTCGGACAGGGGCGCGGGCACGACGTCGCCGAGGACGGGGATGCCGCTGGCGACGACGGCCAGGCCGCAGTCGCGGGCGGCGCGGGCGACCTCGCGGCGGGCGCCGCGCAGCCGTTCGCCCACCTCGAACAGGTTCGCCGACGGCGGGGTGCGGGCTTCGATCTGGAATCGGGTGATCTCGTGGGAGAGATCCTGAAGCTCGGTGGCGGCTGCGAGGACCTCTGCCGCCCGGGGAGCCACGGCCCGTGAGACCGGGTCGACGATGAGGTATTCCTCTTCGATCCCGAGAAGGGCAACCATATGCATTTCCTACCCACTCGGGCTTGTAGCCCAATCAAGATCATGGAATACTCAATAACTAATAGGAAACTTTCTTAAAAGATTGCCGGGGGGACGGCTGTGCTCTCCTACGGGCAGGAACGGCTCTGGTTCCTGAACAGGCTCGACCCGGACGACCCGTCCTACAACTGCTCCTACGCCTACCGCCTGCGCGGTCCCCTTGACGTGGAGCGGCTGGAGTCGGCGTTCGAGACGGTCGTCGCCAGACACGACGCGCTGCGCACCCGCTACACCGAGGCGGACGGACGGCCGGAGGCGGTGATCGACCCGCCGGGCGGCTTCCGCGTCGAACGGCTCAGGGCCGAGCCCGGCCAGGCGCCCGGGCTGGTCAAGGAGCGCACCAACGCCACCTTCGACCTGGCCGAGCGCCCGCCCTTCCGGGTGACGCTCATCGAGCTGGCGCCCGACGACCACGTGCTCTGCGTCGTCCTGCACCACATCAACGGCGACGGCTGGTCGCTGACCGTGCTCCAGAACGAGGTCGGCGCCTGCTACGCGGGCGCCCCGCCGACCTCCCCCGCTCCCCAGCCCGCGCCTCGGCCGGAGCCGGAGCTCGACTGGTGGGTCGAGCGGCTGACCGGAACGCCGGTCCTGGAGCTGGCCACCGACCACGCACGCCCGGCCGTCCGCGGCACGGCGGGCGGCGAGGTGCGCTTCACGATCTCCCCTGAGCTGGCCGCGGCGGTCGCCGACACGGCGAGGCGGGCCAGGTGCACGCCGTTCATGGCGCTGCTCACCGCCTACCAGCTCCTGCTGGCCGGGCACAGCGGCCAGCAGGACTTCTGCGTCGGCGTGCCGAGTGCCGGACGCGGCACCCCCGAGCTGGAGCGCACGATCGGCTACCTGTCGACCACGATGGTGCTCAGGTGCGACCTCGGCGGCGACGCCTCGTTCACCGAGCTGCTCGCCCGGACCCGCAAGAGTGTGCTGCAGGCCCTGTCGCGGCCGGACGTGCCGGTCGACCGCCTGATCACCGCGTTAGGCCTGGAGCGTGACCTGTCCAGGACCCCGCTGTTCCAGACCATGTTCGCGCTCCACACCCAGGAGGACGTCGCCGACCCGCTGCCGGGTCTGGACGCCGAGCCGTACGACCACGGCTGGCATCCCGCGCGCCACGACCTCACCCTCGACCTCTACCCCCAGGCCGACGGCAGCCTGCTCGGCGTGGCGATCTACAGCGAGGAGCTGTTCGAGCGCGAGAGCGTCGAGGCGATGACCCGGCGCTACCTGTCGCTTCTGGAGACCGGCGAGCTCCTGCCCGACGACGAGAAGCGGCAGCTCGACGCGTGGAACGACACCGCCGTGGCGCCCGACGATCGCAGCGTCGCCCAGCTCGTCCTGGAGCAGGCGGCCAGGACTCCCGGCAGTTTCGCGGTCGACGACCTGACCTACCGCGATCTGGTCACCCGCGCGGGCGGCCTGGCCGAGCGGCTGCGCGGCCAGGGCATCGGTCCCGGCGACCTGGTGGCCGTCCGGCTGCCGCGCAGCGCCGACATGGTCGTCGCGCTCCTCGGCGTGAACCTGGCCGGAGCCGCCTACCTGCCGCTCGACCCCGACTACCCCGAGGCCAGGCTCGCCTACGTCCTGGAGGACTCCGGCGCCAAGCTGGTCCTGACCGACGTCGAGGCCGAGCCCGCCGAGCCGGTGCTCACCCCGGCCGAGACCGCCTACGTGCTCTACACCTCGGGCTCCACGGGCCGCCCGAAGGGCGTGGTGATCCCGCATCGGGCGCTGACGAACTTCGTGCACGCCATGAGCGACCTGCTCGACCCCCGCCCCGAGCACGTGTGGCTGGCCCTGACCTCCCTGTCGTTCGACATCTCCGGGCTGGAGCTCTACCTGCCGCTCGTCTCGGGCGGCCGGGTCGTGGTCGCGCAGAGCGCCCACGACGGCGTGCCGCCCGGCGTCACCCACGTCCAGGCGACGCCGTCGGGCTGGCGGGTGCTCCTGGCCGGCGAGCTGCCCGAGGTGGTCGCGCTGACGGGAGGCGAGCCGCTGCCGGTCAAGCTCGCCGCCGAGCTGCGCGCCCGCGTGCCGCGGCTGGTGAACATGTACGGCCCGACGGAGACGACGATCTGGTCCACCTGGTGGGAGGTGCCGCCGGAGCCCGCGTCGGTCTCGATCGGGCGGCCCCTGCGCAACACCACGCTGCATGTGGTGGACCGGCACGGCGAGCCGGTGCCGGTCGGCGTGCCGGGCGAGCTGCTGATCGGCGGCGCGGGCCTGGCCACCGGCTACCTGGGACGCCCCGAGCTTACGGCCGAGCGGTTCGGCGGCGGGCGCTACCGCACCGGCGACCTGGTCAGGTGGCTGCGCGACGGCACCCTGGAGTTCCTCGGCCGCACCGACAACCAGGTCAAGCTGCGCGGCCACCGCATCGAACTCGGCGAGATCGAGGCGGTCCTGGAGAGCCACCCCGACGTACGGCAGGCGGTCGCCGCGGTGCGCGACGACACCCTCGTGGCCTTCCTGGTCGGCGGCGAGCCCGACCAGGTCAGGGAGCACGCCGCCCGCCTGCTGCCCGCCTACATGCTGCCCTCCGCCCTGGCCGTGGTCGAGCGCCTGCCGCTGACTCCCAACGGCAAGGTCGACCGCAACGCGCTGCCCAAGCCGCAACCGGTCAAGGCGGGCTACCTGGCCCCGCGCACCGACGCGGAGGCGCTGGTCGCCGAGGTCTACACCGAGGTGCTCGAACTGGAGAAGGTCGGCGCGCACGACGACTTCTTCGCCCTCGGCGGCCACTCGCTGTCCGCCGTCCGCGCGGTCTCGCGGTTGCGCGCCACGATCGAGCTGGATGTGCCCATCCGCGCCCTGTTCTCCGCCCCGACCGTCGAGGGCCTGGCGCGGTCGATCGAGGAGTTGCTGGTCGCCGAGCTGGACCAGCTCTCCGACGAGGAGGCGGAGCGCCTCGCAAAGGAGCTGACATGATCAAGCAGAGACTGGCCGAACTGGTCGCGGAGGCCTCTGACAACGCTGTCACCGCGCAGGAGGCCCTCGACTCCGCCGTGCCGCTCAGCGCGCTCGGGCTGACGTCGATCGGCCAGATGCGGCTGGTCGACGCGATCGAGGCGGAGTTCGGGGTGGAGGTGGAGCTGACCGACGACGGCCTGGCCATGCTCGACGACCTCGACCGCCTCGCGGCCTTCGTCTCGGTCCCGTGAACGTCGAGTTCGCCGGTCCCGGATCGGGTACGGCCCCGCTGACCTGGGGTCAGCGGGCGATCTGGGAGACGATCGAGCGCACGGCGCCGGACGACCACTACTTCAACTTCGGGCGGATCGTCCGGGTGCCGCCGGGCGTCACCGTGGAGCTGGTCTCCGAGGCGCTGGCCCGGCTGGTCGAGCGGCACGGCTCGCTGCGCACTCTCCTCGACGACGGGGCGCAGCGCCTGCACGAGAAGGGACGGCTGCCGCTGATCGTGCGCGAGGGCGCCGACGCGGAGGCGGTGATGGCCGAGCTGGAGTCGGCCCGTTTCGACTACGAGCACGAATGGCCGCTCAGGGTCGCCCTGATCGCCGACGGCGACGTCGTCACCCACCTGGTGCTGGTCTTCTGCCACCTGGCCGCCGACGGGCTGGGCGCCGAGGTGGCCGTGCGCGACCTGCGCATGCTGCTGCTGGGCCGCTCGCCGCGCACGCCCGCGCCCCAGCCCCTGGACCTGGCCCGCTGGCAGAGCGGTCCTGACGGCCGCAGGGCCGCCGCCAAGGCCGCGGGCCACTGGGCGGCCGAGCACGCGCGCATGCCCTCGACCATGTTCCCCGAGCGGGTGGCCGAGGCCGCGCAGCCGCCGATCTGGCGGGCGCTGCTTCACTCCCCCGCCCTGGACCTGGCGGTGCGCGCGGTGGCGGCCGGCCATGCCGTCTCGACCTCGACCGTGCTCCTCAGCGCGGTCGCCAAGCTCGCCGGGCGCACCACGACCGCGGTGCTGCCGATCGTCGCCAACCGGTTCAGGCGCGACACGATCGGCCTGGTCAGCACGCTGTCGCAGGAGGGGCTGTTCACCGTCGACGTGGACCGCCCGTTCGACGAGCTGCTCAGGTCGGCCGCGCCCGCCGCCCTGCAGGCCTACCGCAGCGCCTACCACGACCCCGCCGACCGGGCGGCCGTCGTGGCCGCCGAGAGCGAGCGCCGCGGCGAGCCGGTGCATCCCAACTGCTGCTTCAACGACATGCGCTTCACCGATCCGGGGCCGGAGCCGTGCACCGGGGCCGAGCTCGACCGGGCGCTGGAGGAGAGCACGCTGACCTGGCCGATGAGCCAGGACAAGCTCAACTGCCGCTTCTGCGTGCACGTCGGCCCCGAGGGCGTCTCGCTCACCGCCGACACGCGCTACCTGCCCAAGCCCGCCATGGAGCGCTACCTGCTCGATCTGGAGTCGATGCTCGTCGAGGCGGCGCGGGCATGATCGCGGCCTACGCGCACGCCACCTCCTGCGTCCAGGGCGGCGAGCTGCGCTTCACGCTGTCGGCCGCCTCGCCCGTCGTGGTGACCGACGTCGCCGACGACCGGGTCGTCCACGAGGGCCGGGCGGGGACCGACTGGACCCTGCCGATCGGGGACGACTGGCCCAGCTCGCTCTACCGGGCGCGCTTCGGCCCCGAGCAGCCGTGGCCGTACAGCCTGCCGGGCTCGGCGCCGTGCCCCGACAACGAGGTCCACTTCGTCGTACGGCAGGCGCGCCCGACCTCGCCCATCCTGGTCAGCGTGCCCTTCACCACCTGGCAGGCCTACAACAGGTCGGGCGTGCCCGGCGAAGGGCTGTACTGGACCGAGTCCCCCGAGCGGGCCGGGCGCGTCAGCTTCGACCGACCGGGAGGCGGGCCGCCGCCCGAGCGGTGGGAGGAGGGCATGATCCGCTGGCTGCGTCCCGCGGGCTACGACGTCGCCTACTGCTCCAACCTCGACCTCGGCCCCGAACTGCTGGCGCCGCACCGCCTGCTGGTGGTCAACGGCCACGACGAGTACTGGTCGCGGGAGATGCGCGACGCGGTCGAGGACTTCGTGGCCGCCGGCGGCAACGTCGCCTTCTTCTCCGGCAACACCGCCTGGTGGCAGATCACGCTGGAGGACGGCGGCCGCACGATGGTCTGCGAGCGCGACCCCCTGACCGGCAGCGCCGAGTGGGTCGCCACGGACCGGCCGGAGAACACCCTGACCGGCACCAGCTTCCGCGCGGGAGCCGGCACCTGGGGCCCGTACATGCGGCGCATGCTCGACGAGTCGTACACCACGCGATTCGCCCAGCACTGGGTGTTCGAGGGTACCGGCCTGACCGACGGCGACAAGTTCGGCCAGGGCTGCCTCGGCTACGAGACCGACGCGGCCGAGTTCGAGGAGGTCGCCGGGGTGCCGAGGGTGACCGCGCGGGACGGCACGCCGCCGTCCTTCGTCGTGCTGGCCACCGCCGACCTGCGGCACTGGAGCGCCTACGGCCAGGGCGGCATGGCCACGATGGGCGTGTTCACCAGCGGCGCCGGCACCGTGTTCAACGCCGCCACCATCAACTGGGGCAACACGCTGCACGATCCCGTGGTCGAGCGCGTCACACGGAACGTGCTGGACCGGCTGTCGGCGCCGCCGTCGCCGCGCTGGGAGGTCATCGGGGCTGCCGCCGACATCCGCGCCATGGCCGTGCTGGGCCGTACGCTGCATGCGGTCGACGCCCACGGCACGTTGCTGGCGCGCGAGTTGTGCGGGCAGAACCTGGCCTGGCAGCCGGTGCGGTACGTCGGCGAGCTGCGCGCGCTGGCCGTGCCGCGTGAGGCGGCGGGCGGCGTCGGCGTCGAGCTGCTCGGGCTGTCGGCGGCCGGACGGCTGGTCAGCCTGGACCGCGGCGACCTCGGGCCCGCCCCCGAGGGGGCCCTGGCGCTGGCCGTGGCCGACAACGCCTTCCATGTCGCCACCGACCGCGACGAGTTGTGGAGCCTGACCTTCGGCGAGCGGACCTGGCGCCACGCCGGTCCCGCCGCCGGTGCGCGTTGCCTGTCCTCCATGAACGGCCGGCTCTACGCCGCCGACGCGGTGGGAGACGTGCACACCATGATCCCCGGCGGTACCTGGGAGCCGCTCGGGTTCCGGGCGCCCGGCGAGGTGTTCACCACCTGCGCCGGGCGCCTGGTCAGCGCCGGACGGTCGGAGCCCCTGCGCTGGCGGCCGGTTCGGCGGCCCGCGCGCTGATCTCCTGGTAGCCGATGAGGTCGTCCGGCGGCGAGTCGGGCACCTCCTCGTCGAAGCGGGCCAGCGTGCGCACCCGCAGCGCCACCAGCACCACGATGGTGATCGCCAGCGCGAGCAGCAGGTACATTAGGCCGATGCCGCGCCCGGGACCCGTGCCGATGACCGCGCCCACGCTGCCGGCCAGCGCTCCCCCGGGCGCCATCAGCGGCTCCACCAGCGCCGTGCCGAACGGCGCCACGAGACCGAACCCGATCGGCAGCGTCGACCAGGCGATCATCGTGTTCAGCGCGAACACCCGGCCGTGGTAGCGGCGCGGCACCTTCACCTGGACGATCGTGGCGTAGATGCCGTTGACCGTGGTGAGGGCGAACGACAGGCCGAACGCGCCGACCGCGACCACCCACAACTCGGCGCGCAGGCCCGTCACCAGCGCGGCCGCCGCCAGCCCGAGCACCGAGAGCAGCATGCCCCGCATGCGCCGCCGCCGCGGGCCGCCCCAGATCGTCAGCACCAGGCCGCCGAGGAACGCGCCCAGGCCGCCCGCGAACGCCGCCCTGCCCACGTCGGCGAGCGTGGCGAACCCCAGCACGAGCGGGGTGACCAGGACGAACAGCGGGGAGAGGAAGACGTTGAGCACGGTGAAGAAGAGCACCATGTCGCGCAGGCCGCGCACGCCCCAGGTGAAGCGCCAGCCGCCGGCGATCTCCGCGCCCAGCGTCTCGCGCCTGCGCGCCGCCATCGTCTTCGGGAAGCGGATCATCAGCAGCGTGCCGATGGCCAGGGTGTAGGAGACCACCTCGATGGCGAGGATGCCCTCCAGCCCGATCAGGGCGACCAGGCCGACCGCGATCAGCGGGACGAGCAGCTGGGAGGTGCCGGTGACCAGTTGCACGATGCCGTTGGCGTGGCCCAGGTAGCGCTTGGGCACCAGCTGCGGCACCGCCGACTGGTAGGCCAGGCGCTGGAAGGTGAGCGCCACCGACAGCAGCGCCAGCAGCGGGTAGACGTGCCAGAGCTGCAGGTTGCCGGTCCACAGCAGGACTCCGAGCGCCAGCTGGGTGGAGCCCGCGGCGGTGCTGCCCGCGAGCATGACCGTGCGGCGGTCGTAGCGGTCGACCACGGCCCCGGCGATCGGCGCCACCAGCGTGCCGGGCACCAGCGCCAGCACGGAGAAGAGCGCGAAGCTCACCAGCGAGCCGGTGGTCGTGTAGATCCAGATCGGCACGGCGAACTCGGTCAGGGCCGCGCCGATGATCGAGATCAGCTGGCCCGCGGCGACGGCGGAGAAGCGCCGCATGGTCGGCTCGGGGCCGGCCTGCGCGGACGAGTGCTCGGAGACTCCCTCCACCCACCAGGTGGAGCGCGGGATCCGCTCCCATTCGTGGTGGGTCCTGGTGACGATCTGGGCCAGTTCGGATGCCCGGTACTTCAGGTAGTAGTGCCCGGCCTCGTCGAGCACGACCAGCGCGGTGCGCTCGGCGATGCGGTGCCACTCGCGGAAACGTTCCTGGTAGTAGTCGGTGGCCGGGTCGCGCTCGCCGACGACCGAGATGACCGGGGCGCGCAGCCGTAGGGGGTCCTCCTCGAAGAGCCGGGTGAAGTACTCCTCCGCCTCCTTGGTGCCGCGCCGCTGGTTGTCGATGAGCAGCTGCAGCTCGGCCTGGTCGAGCCCGTCGGTGTCGAGCCCGGCGGCGCGCAGCCCGTTGGCCCAGTGCTGGTCGCCCTGGAGCTTCTCGATCGCCTCGGTGATGCGGCGCAGGCCCTTGCGCGGGCGGGCGAAGGGGAAGACGCCGCCCAGGTAGACCGCGTCCACGTCGCGTCCCGCCGCCTCCAGCCGGCGGGCGATCTCGACCGTGAGCATCACGCCGAGCCCGCAGTGGCCGTAGAGCGACAGCGGCCCGCGCACCCGCTCCAGGATCTCGGCCGCGCACCGTTCGGCGATCTCCTCGACCGCGGTGGCCTGCTCGTGCGCGCCGAGCTCGTGTCCCGGCACCGTCACCGTGTACAGGGCGTGCCCGGCCGGCATCTCGTCGGCCAGCGGCTGGTAGATGGCCGCGCTGCCGCCGCTGTAGGGGATGCAGACAACACTCGCCGTCGCCGTCTGCTCCCGGGTGAGCCGGTGGACCAGCCGCCCCGAGTCGGCGGTCTGCGACAGCGCGGCCAGACCTTGCACGGTGGGATGCTGGAACAGGTCGAGGATGGTCACCGGGCGCGGCAGGCGCCGCTTGAGCCTGGCCACCACCTGCGCCGCCAGCAGCGAGTGCCCGCCGAGGTCGAAGAAGTCGTCGTGTGCGCCGACCCGCTCCAGCCCGAGCACCTCGGCCCAGACCTCGGCGACGGCCCGCTCCAGCTCGGTCGACGGCTCGACGAAGGCGATCTCCTGGTCCGGCCGCCCCTCGTCGGGTTCCGGCAGCCTGGCCCTGTCGACCTTGCCGTGCGACTTGAGCGGCAGCTCCTCCAGCCAGACGTAGCGGACCGGGATCATGTAGTCGGGAAGCGTACGGCCCAGCCGGGCGCGCAGCTCGCTGACGCTCAGCCGCTCGCCTGTCAGGTAGCCGACGAGCCGGTCGCCCTTGAGCTCGACCACGGCCTGCTCGACCTCGGGCAGCGCCGACAGCGCCACCTCGATCTCGCCCAGCTCCACGCGGTGGCCGCGGACCTTGACCTGCAGGTCGCGGCGGCCCAGGAAGCACAGCTCCCCGGTCGGCAGCCAGCGGCCCAGGTCGCCGGTGCGGTAGAAGCGCTCGCCGTCGAGGTCGACGAACTTCTCGGCGGTCAGCTCCGGCCTGCCGAGGTATCCGCGGGCCAGGCGGTCGCCGCCCAGGTGGATCTCGCCGGTGGCGCCGATCGGCACGGGCCGTCCCGCGGCGTCGAGCACGAGCACGCGGGCGCCGGGCAGCGGCCGGCCGATGGGCAGGGCGGGCTCGGTCTCGTGGCCGGTGACCTCGTGGGTGGTGATGCCGACGGTCGCCTCGGTGGGCCCGTAGTGGTTGATCACCCTGGTCCTGCGCGACAGCTCGCCCGCCCAGGCGCTGCGCGAGGCCTCGCCTCCGAGGATGAGCAGCTTGCGCGGCAGGCGCTGGTCCCCCGTGGCCAGCAGGGAAGCCAGGTGGGAGGGGGTCAGCTTCAGGTAGTCGGCCTCGGGCAGCTCCTGGGTCTGCGGGTCGAGCAGCTGGAGCGTGCCGCCGGTCAGCAACGACAGGTAGAAGGTCGTGATGCCGAAGTCGAAGGCGAGCGACTGCATCAGCGCGAACCGCGAGCCCGGCTCGACGCCGAACCGCTCGCGCACCCCGGCCAGGTAGGTGAGGATCTGCCGGTGCTGCACCGCCACGCCCTTGGGCCTGCCGGTGGTGCCCGAGGTGTAGATCACGTAGGCGAGGTGGTCGGGTGTGGTGCCCGGATCGCGTAACTCGCCGTCCTCGCCCGTCACGTCGGTCAGCACGGTGACGGCGCCGGAGTCCTCGACCAGGTAGTCGAGCCGTTCCTGCGGCAGCTTGGGGTCGAGCGGCACGTAGGCGCCGCCCGCCTTCAGCACGCCGAGCAGCGCGACCGCGATGTCGACCGACTGCTCCAGCAGCACGCCGACGCGCACGTCCGGGCCGACGCCGCGGCGCTGCAGCGCCACCGCGAGCCGGGTCGCGCGCCGGTCCAGCTCGCTGTAGGTCAGCTCGTCGCCGTCGCAGGTGACGGCGACGCCCTCGCCCGGCTGGAGCACCTCGTGCAGCAGCCGTGCCTGGAGCGGGCGCACCTCCTCGCCGCGGCCGAAGGAGTCGATGAGCTCCAGCTCGCCCTCGTCCATCACCTCCAGCTCCGACAGGCGGGCCAGCGGACGCTCGGCGATCGAGCGCACGAGGGTCTCGAAGCGCCTGGCCAGGCGTTCGGCGCTCTCGCCTGTGAACAGGTCGGTGCTGTAGGTCAGCGAGCCCGTCAGCTCGTCACCCGTCTCGAACAGGTACAGGCACAGGTCGGCCCGGGTGCTGGTGATCGGGACGTCGACCGCCTCGACGTCGCCCGCCCGGTCGAAGTTCTGCAGGGCGAAGATGGCCTGGCAGATCGGCGAGCGGCTGACGTCGCGCGGCACGTTGAGCTCGGTGACCAGCCGCTCGAACGGCAGGTCCTGGTGCGCGTAGGCGTCCAGGGCCGATTCCTTGACCTGGGCGAGCAGCTCCTCGAAGGTGGGGTCGCCGTCCAGGCCCGCCCGCATCACGAGGGTGTTGACGAACATCCCGACGACGCCGTCGAGCTCCGGCAGCCCGCGCCCGGCCACCGGGGTGCCGACCGCGAAGTCGTCCTGCCCGGTCAGCCGGCCCAGGAGCACCTGGAAGGCGGTGAGCAGGGTCATGTACGGCGTGGCGTGCGCGCGGGCGCTCACCTCCGCCAGCCTGGCGACCACGTCGGCGCCGATCCGCACCGGGGTCGCGGCTCCCACGTCCCGGCGCACCGCGGGGCGCGGCCGGTCGGTGGGCAGCTCCAGTGGGGGAACGTCACGCAGCCGCTCCCGCCAGTACGCCACCTCCCTGCCGTAGTCGCGCCCTGCCTCCCAGATCGCGTAGTCGCCGTAGCCGATCGGCGGCTCCGCCATCGGCCGCCGGTCGTAGCAGGCGAGCAGGTCGCGCAGCACGATCTCGGCCGACCAGCCGTCGACGACGATGTGGTGGGCCTTGAGGAGCAGCAGGTGGTCGTCGGGCGCGAGCCTGACGAGCAGGACCTGCAGCATCGGGTCCTCGGCCAGGTCGATGGGGACGGTCAGCTCGGCCTCGGCGAGCCGGAGCCCCTCCTCCAGGCTCGCCGCCCGGCACACCTTCAGCGCGGGGTTGTCGGGCTCGCGCAGCACCAGGCTCGGCCGGCCGTCGTCGGTGGCGCGGAAGTTCATCCGCAGCGCCTCGTGCCTGGCCAGCAGCCGGACCAGCGCCACGCGCAGGTCCTGCTCGTCGATCGGGCGGCGCAGGCGCACCAGCGACGGGACCACGAACGCGGTCGAGCCCGGCTCGTACTGGTCGAGGAACCACAGCCGCTCCTGGGCGTGCGCGAGCGGCGGCGCGACGCCCTCGGGACGCGGCTCGATCGTGCGCGCCTCGCGACGGCGCAGGCGCTGGGCCAGCAGCGCCCGCTTGGCTTCTGTGAGCGTCATGAGACCTCGTTCTTCAGCGCGCTCAGGAAGAGCGCCGCGTCACGGCCGTTGATCAGCCGGTGGTCGTAGGCCAGGCCGACGTCGGCGACCATGCGCTCGCCCTCCTGCCTGGCGGCGGGCAGGGCCAGCGCGGCGACCTGGCCGGGGAAGACGAACGGGACCGCCATGATCACGTCCGGCTCGGTGTGGAGGGTCAGGGCGATGTTGGCCCCGGTCAGCTCGGCGCCCTTGAACTCGCCCTTGCTCGCGGCCACGCGGTAGCGCATGAGGGTGACGGCCAGCTCCTTGACGGACAGGCTCGCCGGGTCGCGCACGACGGGCACGTAGAGGCCCTCGCCCAGGTCGAAGGTGACGCCGACGTTCGGCGCCGGTGACGGGAGCGCCTGGTCGCCGTCGAGGGTGGCGAAGAACATCGGGAAGCGGGGGTGCAGGGCGGCGACGGCGTGCACGAACAGCTCGGCCAGGCCGACGGGCCTGCGCACCTGCTGGGTGAGCTCCTCGGCCCTGGCCAGCGCCGGGCCGACGTCGAAGCGCATCACCGTGTAGGCGGCGGGGATGGTCTGGTGCGACATGGACACCGCCCGCGCCACCGCCCGCTGCACGCGGGTCAGCGGAACGCCGCCCTCGGCGGAGTGCGGCGCCGGGGCGCGGCGCGCGGCCACCTCCTCCACGTGCGAGCGCTTCACGACGGAGACCCCGAGCTCGGCGATCTCCGCCTCCGTCACCCCCAGCTCGGCCATCAGGACGCGGGCGGGCTCGGTGATCAGCGGCCCCTCGCCGGACGGCTGCGCCGGCGCGGGCGGGGCCGGAGCCGGAGCGTGCTCCCCCGCGACCCGCGCGAGCACGGCGCCGGGCTCGCACCAGGCCCCCTCCTTCACCTCGTGCACCAACACCCCGTCGGCGGGCGCCTCCAGGTCGGTGGCCGCCTTGGAGCTCTCCACGACCGCCACCACCTGCCCGGCCCGCACCTCGGCGCCGTCTCCCACGACCCACTCCACCAGCAGGTACTCGGTGTCGTTCGGGTTGAGCCTGGGAACCAGCAGTTCACCCACGGAGGACCTCCAGTACGGCTGCGCCGATCGTCTCCTCGTTCAGCAGCACCTCGCGTTCGAGGTGCAGGGCGGCGGGGATCACCCCGTCGCGCGAGTGCGCCACCGCGACGGGCCGCCGCAGCCGCCCCCACAACCGGCCGTGCAGTTGGTGAGCGACCTCGCTCCCCCAGGTCCCGCCGGCGGTGCTCTCCTCGGCGACCACGACCGCGTCCCCGAGGTAGGGCAGCAGCGCGTCGACGTCGAGCGGGTAGAGCCGCGACGGCACCAGCAGCCGGCACGACACCTCCTGCTCCATCAGGAGCGTGCGCATGGCGGCCATGGCCCGGTGGGCGACGCCGCCGGGGGCGATCACGACGCATTCGGGCGCGTCGTCGAGGTCGACCACGGCCAGCTCGCCGTCGAGGCGGACGCGGAAGATCGGGTCGGCCTCGTGCATGCGCCGCGTGTAGAGGACCTTGTCCTCGAAGAGGATGCCCGGCTCCCCGCGCGACAACATCGACCGCAGGACGAGCGCGTTGTCGTGGAACGGCGACATCTCGTACAGGGACAGGCCGGGCATTCCGATGAAGTGTTTGTGCAGGCTCTGGCTGTGCGTCGGGCCGTAGCCGCGCCCGCCTCCCATGGGGGCGCGCACGATGAGCCGCAGCGGCAGCGGCCTGCCGTACATGGAGACGGACTTGCTGGCGAAGTTGCACAGCTGGTCGAAGGCGAGCGCGACGAAGTCGCCGAACATGATCTCCACGACGGCGGTGTCGCCGGCGAGTGCCAGCCCGCCGGCGACGCCGGTGATCGCTCCCTCGCTGATCGGGGTGGACAGGACCCTGCCGGGGAAGCGCGTCGACAGGCCGCGGGTGGCCTTGAACGCTCCGCCGTACGGGTCGGTGACGTCCTCGCCGAGCAGGTAGGCGCGCGGGTCGTCGGCGAGCAGCCCGTGCAGGGCGAGGTTGAGGTTCTCCACTACGCGCATGGCCGGGCCGACACCTCTCCGACGATCTCCTGGATGCGGGCGCGGGCCGCCCGGTCGGCCTGGCCGCCCTCGTGGAGGGGGTACCAGTCGTGCTTGCGTGCCAGCGCGAGGGTCTCGGCGTCGCGCGTGTCGTCGCCCTTGCTGTGCGGTCCGACCCGGTGGGTGACGAACTCGACGACGGCCGGGCGTCCGGTGCGCACCGCGCCGACGGTCTCGGCGACGTCGTCGCGGATCTCGTCGATCACGAGAGAGGTCACCAGGCGGTGCTCGACGCCGAAGGCGGCGGCCCGGCCGGAGATGCTGCCGGCCAGCTGCTGCTCGGTCGGCGTCGACTGGGCGATGCCGTTGTTCTCCACGACGACCATCAACGGCAGCTCCCACAGGGCGGCCAGGTTGAGCGCCTCGTAGACGGCACCCTCTCCCCAGGTGCCGTCGCCGATGTAGGCGCAGGCCAGCCGGCCGCTGCCCTTCAGGTGCAGCGCCACTCCGGCGGCCACGGGCAGGCTCTGCCCCTGGACGCCGGTCGACAGGTAGGTCTCGCGGTACAGGTGCTGGCTGCCGCCCACCCCGCCGCAGACGCCGCCCCGCCTGCCCATGATCTCGGCGAGCAGGCCGTGGAAGTCGCGGAACCTGGCCAGGTAGTGGCCGTGGCCGCGATGGTTGCTGAAGACGTGGTCGTCCTCGCGCAGGAGCGGCCCGAGGGCGACGGGCACGTACTCCTGCCCGAGGCAGGTGTGCGTGGTGCCGTTGAGCTCGCCCCGGTCGAACAGGTCCAGCAGGGCCAGCTCGAAGTGCCGGATGAGCAGGAGCAGTTCGAGATCGTCCTCAGCGGGCATGGGTGAGCACCCCGGCGATGGTGGGGTTGTCGAAGAAGTCGTCCAGCTCGACCTTGACGCCCAGCCGCTTGTCCATCCTGGCGATGATCTGGGTGATGGTCAGCGAGTGCCCGCCCAGGTCGAAGATGTCGTCGTCGTCGAGCACGGGCGAGATGCCGAGCACCTCCTCCCAGATCTGCCTGACCTGCTCGGTCAGCTCGCTCGCGGCGGCGGGCGCGGCCTGCTCGGCCAGGACGGACGAGGACGCCGTGCGGGTCTCGAAGCCGACGAGCTCGCCCAGGGCCCGGCCGGGGTCGGCGGCCACGAGCGCGGCCAGGTCGGCGGCCAGCCGCGGGCCGTCCACCTCGGGCAGGTGCCGCAGGCTGACGCGCAGTCCTGAGGCGGTGTCGACGCACTGCAGGTGGACGGCGCCGCGCACGGCGTGGTTGAAGACGGTCCAGTCGACCTCGGCGGTGACGCCCTCGAAGGCGGGCTCGGGCTCGGTCCTGCGGCGGTAGCTCACCGACACCGGGGTCAGGGCCGCGTGCGGGCGCAGGTGGGGCACGGCCGCGGCGAGCGGCACCGCGCGGTGGCGGTAGATCTCCCGCAGGGTGGCGCGCAGCCCGGTGGCGAACTCCAGGAAGGTCTGCTCGGGTCGCGGGCTGGAGGCGACGGGCAGCTCGGTGACGAACGAGCCGATGGTGTCGTGGGTGTCGGAGGTCCTGGTGGACAGGTCGATGGCGGTGACGACGTCGGCGTTGCCGTACCCGCGCAGCAGCACGTGCAGCGCGGCGAGCAGGTGCTCGAAGCGCGACAGCCCGGCGATGGCGGGCGGGTCGAGGGTGATCTCGGTGGCCAGCGCGCGGCCCGCGTGCCTGGCCGTGTACGGCACGCCCTGCACGACGGTCTCGCCCGGCTCGTTCCAGCGCCCGGCCCAGAACGCGGCCGCGCGCGAGACCTCGAGCTCCTGGGCGTAGCAGGCGGCCAGGTCACGCAGGAGGATCTCCTTGGACAGCCCGTCGAAGACGACGTGGTGGGCGACGAACAGCAGGGTCCGCCCGAACAGGGTGAAGCGCGACAGCGGGCCCTTGTCCAGGTCGAACGGCTCGCGGATCAGCGACTCGTCGAGCTCGCCCTCCGCGCTCTCGATGGACGCCCGGCCGCCGGGCACGAGCACGAGGCGGTCGCCGTCCTCGCGCAGCGCCCCCGCCAGGACCGGATGCCTGCGGACCAGGGCCGCGCAGGCGCGTAACAGCGCCGCGGAGTCCAGGTCCTGGCCGAACCGGACGACGAGCGGCACGTGGAAGGCCGATCCCGTCTCCGTCAGCTGCTCGGTCACCCACATGCCCCGCTGGGCGAGCGAAGCCTCGATCATTGCAATGCTCCCAGGAGTTGACGCTTGTCGACCTTGCCGCCCCGGTTGCGGGGCAGTGCCTCGACCGTGTGCACCTGCGCGGGCACCTCGTGCGGGGCGAGCCGGTCTTTCAGGAAGAGCCGCAGGTCCTCCGCCGGAAGCGGAGCGCGGGTGACGATCACGGCGGCGATGGCGCGCCCGAGCACGGGGTGCGGCACGCCGAGCACGGCCGCCTCGACCACATCGGGGTGGGCGTAGACGGCCTCTTCGACACGGATGGTGGAGACCTTGAACGCGCCGGACTTGACGACGTCGCTCTCCCGGTCGACCAGGAACAGGTAGCCCTCGTCGTCGAGGTAGCCCAGGTCGCCCATGCGCACCCAGCCGTCGCGGAAGACGTCGCTCGCGGGGTCGCCGTAGTAGGCGCGTGGGACAGTGGGCGAGCGCATCCAGACCTCGCCCGTCTGGCCGGGCGCGGCGGGTGCGCCGTCGGGAGCGGCGATGCGGACGCCGCCTCCGGCGACCGCCCTGCCGACGCTGCCGGGACGCTCCGGGTCGAACATCATGATGGTCTGGGCGGGCGCCGCCTCGGTCGAGGTGTAGTAGTTGGTGATCGCCGCCCGGGGGAAGGCCGCCGTCAGCCGCTGGGCGATCGGCCCCGGCAGAGGAGCGGCGGCCGAGCCCAGGAGCAGCACGCTCGACAGGTCGTGCCGTTCGTGCACACCGGCGTTGAGCAGCTCGATCGCCATCGCGGGCACCAGGAAGACGGTGCCCGCGCGATACGACTCGATGAGCGCCCCGAACCGGCCGGGCGTGAAGCGCGGCAGGGTCACCACCGCGGGGTTGGCGTCGATCGCGGACAGCAGCATGGTCTGGCCCGCGTTCGTGCCGATGGGGAAGGCTTGGGCCAGGTGCCGGGAGTGGGCGAAGGGCCGGCGTTTGCCGCCCATGCCGTAGGCCAGGTTGGCGTGCGTGGCCACGACGCCCTTGGGCCGCCCGGTCGTTCCTGAGGTGTAGAGGATCTGCGCCCGGTCGCGGGCGGCGAGCCTGGGCAGTTCGGCGGGTGGGGCCGCCGCACTGCCCAGGGGCCAGCCGCCGCTGAAGGGCAGGGCGCCGTGCACCACGCCCGCGGCGCCGCAGTCGCGCAGCACGAGGTCGAGGTCGGCGGCGGCCAGCCGGTCCGACAGCGGCACGGCCACGGCCCCGGCGCGCAGCACCGCGCAGAAGGCCACGGCGTAGTCGGTCCACTCCGCGGCGGAGAACAGCAGGCCGACCCGGTCGCCGGGGCGCACGCCCCGCTCGATCAGGCCGGTGGCGACCTCGCCCGAGCGCGAGGCCCATGCACCGAAGGTGAGCTCTTCCCGACCGTGGACGATCATGGCCGTGCGGTCGGGTTCCCGCTGGGCGCGGGCGGCGAGTAAGTCGGGGACGGTCAGGTTCACCCGGGCACTCCAGGGAAGAACAGACAGGAAACTTTCCTATTTATTTTGCAAGTCTTACATGATCACCAAACGCGGCGCAAGGTTCCGGCCCGATACGCTCTCGCCGTGATGAAGGCGATCGGCGAAGGCTGGGACAACACCGTCCACGAACTCGGCGGCGGCCTGCTGGCCCGCGTCGGCAAACGCCCCGATCCCGGGGCCACGCGCCGCGAGGTCGCGCTGCTCGACGCGCTCGCGCCGATCTCCCCGCTGCCGGTGCCGCGCGTGGTCGACAGCGACCCCGCCCGGGGGCTGATCGTCTACCACCGGCTCGCTGGCACGCCCCTGGCCGAGCACCCGGACACCGACCCGCACCGGCTGGCCGAGACCCTGGGCGGCTTCCTGAGCGTGCTGCACACCTGCCGCATCGAGCATCCGCGCTACACCCAGTCGATGGGCGGGCAACTCGGCGCGGCGGTGCAGGAGTTCGAGGAGGTCGCCGCGCTCTTGCCCGAGCGGGCCCGCATCCTCGTCGAGACGTTCCTCGCCGGACCGCCGCCGGCCGAGCCGCAGCACGAGGCGTTGTGCCACAACGACCTGGGCGACGAGCACATCCTGCTGCTCGGCGACGAGGTCACCGGGATCATCGACTGGACCGACGCGCTGGTGGCCGACCCGGCCCGCGACTTCGCGCTGCTCTACCGCGACCTCGGGCCGGACTTCTGCGAGCTCATGGCGGCCGGCTACGGCCCCGCCCGCGATCCGGGCTGGGAGGCGCGCGTCGCGTTCTACGCCCGCTGCGCGATCATCGGCGACATCGCCTACGGCCTGCGCACGGGCGAGCGGCGCTACGCGGACGAGGGCCTGGCGCTCCTGGAGCGCACGATGGCCTGAGCGTCAGAAGGCCACCGGCCCGTGGAGAGCGTGGGAGGCGCCGGTCGACAGCGCCCAGTAGCGGTCGCCGTAGGACCAGTGCCACCACTCCGTGGGGTAGTTGACCAGGCCGGCCGATTCGAGCGCCGAGGCGAGGATCTTGCGGTGCTGCCTGGCCTCCCCCGTGATCGAGAGCGCGTCGGTGTAGCAGGCGCCGTCGCTCTCCTCCGGGGTGGCGTTGACCGGCGTGCCCATGTCGCACTCCGCCCCGTCGGGCGAGCACAGGGTGAGGTCGACGGCGGCGCCCGCGGTGTGCGGGGCCACGGCGACCGGGGAGACGTAGCGGCTGGCCATGGTGGCGATCTCGGCGGGCGAGCGGCCGGGGTAGGTCGCGCGCAGCGTCGCGGAGTAGGAGTCGAAGATCTCCTGCTGGGTGGCGATGGGCCGGTAGCCCTCGATGATCAGCAGGTGGAAGCCGGACGGCAGGCGGCGCTCGGCGCGCTCCAGCCTGGCCAGGATGCCGCTGCGCAGGTGGGCGTAGGCGCCGGCCGGGTCGGCCAGCCGGGAATCGACCCGCAACCGGCCGCGCGCGTCGGCCAGGGGCTCCCCGGACTCCGAGACCGGGATGGCCGCCACGCGAGGGTCGGAGATCAGCACGATGTCGTCCCGCATGGGACCTCATTCTCACACGGTGTCGGAGAAGACCTGCTCACGGGCCTGCTCGAGGGCGGCGACGAGCGCGCCGCGCAACACCGGGTTGCCCGCCACGCGGGTCGCCTGGACGCTGGGCCGGCTCGGGCAGACGCGGGCGACGGCCTGCTCGACCATCGCGGCCAGGAGCGGCCCGCCCGCCTTGCCGACGTCGCCGCTGAGGACGACCAGGCCGGGGTCGAGCACCACCGCGACGGCGGCGACGCCGACGGCCAGGCGGGTGGCGACGTCCTCGAGGTAGGCGGTGGCGTCGCGGGCGACCGCCGTGCGGATCTGCTCGGGGACGGTGCGGCCGGGGATGCCGTGGGCGGCGGCCAGCCCGCCGAGCGCCTCGTTGCCGACGAGGCGCTGGAAGGAGCCGGAGGTGGGGCGGCTGACGTCGGTCGGCAGGGGTTCGCCCGGCACCGGCAGCCAGCCGATCTCGCCCGCGCCGCCGGTGATGCCGCGGTGCAGCCGGCCGCCGAGCATGACGCCCAGTCCCTGGCCGACGCCCGCCCAGATGACGACGAAGTCGTCCTGGCCGATGCCGGCGCCGTAGCGGTGTTCGGCGAGGGCGACGAGGTTGACGTCGTTCTCGATGATGACGGAGGCGCCGAGGGTGCGGCGCAGGCTGGCCAGCACGCCGACGTGCCAGCCGGGCAGGTCCATCGAGAAGCGCACCTCGCCGGTGCGGGGGTCGACGACGCCGCGGGTGCCGATGACGAAGGACCGCAGCTGCGATTGCGCGATCCTGGCGGAGTTGCAGGCTCGTTGAACCGCGTTGAGGACGGCCTTGACCGGATCTTTACCGTCTAGCGGGTCGACTGTGACCTCGACAACGATTTTACCTGTGATGTCCGCCACACCAACGGTGATCGATTCAGGCAGAATGTCGAGCCCCGCGACGTACGCGCTGGAGGGAACCACGCCGTACAGCGCGGCATTGGGGCCACGGCCGCCCGCGCGCTCTCCCGTGACCTCGACCAGTCCCCGTTCCTCCAGGCGCGCGAGAAGCTGACCTGCGGTTACCTTGGAGAGGCCGGTGAGTTCCCCCAACTCGGCACGGGTCAGCGGACCATCCGACAAGAGGAGTTCGAGGGCGCTGCGGTCGTTGAGCCTGCGCAGCAACCGGGGTGTCCCGGGGCTCTGGGCCACCACTCGGCCCCCCTCTCGTCACGATCGGCTAACGACTTGTTTCTTTTAAGAAAGTTTCTTGTTAGTTTAGCAGCAGTCAGCCAGACTGACGATCAGCCAGGTGCGGACCCCGCGGCCCGGCACCCCCATAGACGCAACCCCGACGCGTTGAAGCCGGGAAGGGAGAACCCTAGTGAGGATCTCGAGAATCACGGCCACCTCGGTGACCACGGCCGCCCTCGCGCTGGGCCTGGCCGCATGTGGTTCCGGCGGCGGCACCACCACCCAGGAGACGAAGGCGCCCGACGCCGGCGCCTCCAGCGCCGCCCCGGCCGGCAAGCAGTTCGCCGGTAAGACCATCACCGTCTGGCGCCTCGGCGAGCCGACCGACCCGAAGATCCAGAAGTACTCGGACGACCTCGAGAAGCGTTTCGAGGAGGAGACCGGCGCCACGGTCAACGTCCAGTGGATCCCGTGGACCGGCATCAACGACCGCTGGACCACCGCCGCCGCCGGCGGCGAGGGCCCGGACGTCACCGAGATCGGCAACACCCAGGTGCTGGAGTGGCAGGCGCAGGACGCCCTGCTGCCCATCACCGACGTGGTCGAGGGCAACCCCGACCTCAAGGGCATTCCTGCCGCGCAGTACGGCTACGAGACGGTGGACGGCGACATCTACGCCCTGCCGTGGGGCGGCGGCACCCGCGCCGTCCTCTACCGCAAGGACTGGTTCGACGAGCTCAAGATCGCTGAGCCGAAGAGCTGGGACGAGCTGGTCGCGGCCGCCAAGAAGATCCAGGAGGGCAAGGGCAAGGACGTCGACGGCTTCGCCTTCGTCGGCGGCACCGACGCCAACTACTCGCTCTCCCCGTTCGTCTGGTCCGCCGGCGGCGACTTCGCCGTCCAGGAGGGCGGCAAGTGGGTCGGCAAGGTCACCGAGCCGGCCTTCAAGGAAGGCTTCCAGTTCTACACCGACCTGGTCGCCAAGCACGGCGTTAACGCCAAGTCCCGCCTGAACCTGGCCACGGACGCCATCCGCGCCCGCTTCGCCAACAACAAGGTCGGTATGTACATCACCGCTCCTTGGGACATCGGCACCATCGAGACCGAGAGCAAGGGCAAGGTGAAGAAGGACCAGATGGCCTTCTTCACCATCCCCGGCAAGGACGGCTCGGCGGCTCCGGCCTTCCAGGGCGGCAACGACATCGCCGTCTGGAAGGACTCCAAGGAGCCCGACGTCGCCAAGGCCTTCGTGGCGATGGCGGCCGGCAAGGAGTTCGGCACCCGCTACGCGATCGACGGCGGACTGCTGCCCTACTACGCCGAAGGCCTCCAGCAGGTCGCGTCCGACCCGGCTCTGGCTCCCTTCGCCAACGCCTTCTCCCAGTCGCGCGGCTTCCCGAACGACGCCAACTGGAACGAGGCCAGCGAGACCAAGGCCGTGCTCCAGAACGCGGCCCGCTCGGTCATCGAGGGCAAGAAGGACGTCGACACCGCCCTGGCCGACGCCAACAAGGAACTCGAAGAGATCCTCAACCAGTAATCATGTCTAACCAGACGTCAACGATCGCCCGCGGCGGAGGCAACCACTCCGCCGCGGGGCGGCGCCGCAAGCAGACGGGCCGCCCTCCCAGGAAAAGCCTTCCGTCCTGGGTGATTCCCTACGCGCTTCTGTTGCCGGGCCTTCTGATAATCGCGGGCCTGTTGCTGTACCCGCTGTTCCAGATGATCGTGATGTCCACCCAGAAGGTGGGCCTACGCGAAATCCGGCGCGGAACCCCGCCCGAGTCCGTGGGCCTGGGCAACTTCGAGACCATCCTCGACAACGACCTGTTCTGGTCGGCACTGCGCAACACCGTGCTGTTCGCCTTCTTCGCCGTCACCTTCACCCTGGTGGTCGGCACCCTGGTGGGGCTGCTCATCAACCGCCTGGGCAAGAAGATGTCCAAGCTGGTGATCGTCGGCTGCATGGCCGCGTGGGCCGTCCCCCCGGTCGCGGTGGGCGTCATCTGGCGCTGGCTGGCCGACGCCGACGCCGGCATCATCAACTGGTTCCTGAACCTGCTGCCGGACTGGCTCGCCGCCCCGCCGGAGGGTCAGACCTCCTGGAGCGGCTACCCCTGGCTGAACGACGTGCTGCCGATCTACGTGATCCTCACGATCGCCGTGGTGTGGCAGTCGTTTCCCTTCATCGCGGTGTCGGTGCTGGCCGGGCTCAAGAGCATCCCCAGTGAGCTGTACGAGGCCGCCAAGGTCGACGGCTCCTCGGCGTTCCGCACCTTCAGGAAGATCACGATGCCGCTGCTCAAGCCGGTCTTCGCGGTCCTGACGGTGCTCTCCATCATCTGGGACTTCAAGGTCTTCAACCAGCTGTTCATCCTCGCCGGCGGCACCACCAACCGCGAGGCGTTCAACCTGTCGATGTACGCCTACGCCGAGGCGTTCCGCAGCCCGCCCAAGATGGGCACCGGTGCGGCGATCGCGGTGCTCCTGACCTTGATCCTGCTGGTCGTCACGGCCGTGTACGTGCGCCAGATCGTCAAGCAGGAGGACATCCGATGAACCCGCTGACCAGGCGCAGGATCACCAGCATCGCGCTCAACACCGCGGGGATCCTGGTGTTCCTGTTCGCGGTCTTCCCCGTCTACTGGATGGTGGCGACCGCCTTCAAGAGCAACAACCAGATCTTCACCACCGACTTCATCCCGTTCCCCACCGAGCCGACGCTCGACCACGTCTCGCGGGTGTTCGACAAGGGTGTGGCCGGCAACTCGATCTGGGTCTACCTCAAGAACAGCGTGATCGTCGCGGTGTCGGCCGTCGTCATCGGCGCGGTGTTCTCGCTGCTGGCGGCCACCGCGGTGGCCCGCTTCCGCTTCAAGGGCCGCGTGCCGTTCCTCATCCTGCTCCTCGTGGCGCAGATGGTTCCGGCCGAGGCCCTGCTCATCCCGCTGTTCCTCAACCTCCAGCGGCTGGGCCTGTACGACCAGCTCTTCGGCCTCGTCGTGGTCAACGTCGGCATGACGCTGCCGTTCGGCATCTGGATGCTCCGCACGTTCGTCGCCGCGGTGCCCAAGGAACTGGAGGAGGCCGCCTGGATCGACGGCGCCTCCCGCTTCACCACCTTCTGGAAGGTGCTCTTCCCGCTGGTCGCGCCGGGTCTGGTGGCCACCAGCATCTTCTCCTTCATCACCACGTGGAACGAGTTCATCTACGCCTTCACCCTGATGAAGGACTCCACGAGCTACACCATGCCCGTCGCCGTGCAGTACTTCTTCGGCCAGCGGGGCACCGACTGGGGCGGCATCATGGCGACCTCCACGCTGATGACCATCCCTGTGATCGGGTTCTTCCTCCTGGTGCAGCGGCGCATGGTCTCCGGCCTCGTCGCCGGCGCGGTGAAGGGCTAAATTCCGCACGTCCTGTACGGCTTGCGCCGGATCCATGGCGCAAGCCGTACCTCATGATGGGAAAAATCATGACTGATCGGGGGCTGCGTCGCTTGGCGGCGGGCACGCTACTGGCCGCGTTCCAGGGCACCACGGCACCCGAGTGGGTGCTGCGGGAACTGGGCGCGGGTCTGGGCGGCGTGACGCTCTTCGGGTTCAACGTCGCCGACGCGACGCAGGTCAGCGAGCTCACCAGTACGCTCAAGGCCGCCGGCGACCCCGTCATCTCCCTCGACGAGGAAGGCGGAGACGTCACCCGTCTCGCCTACCACGTGGGCAGCCCGTACCCGGGCAACGCCGCGCTCGGCGCCGTCGACGACGTCGAGCTCACCAGGAAGGTCTACCGGGCGATCGGCTCGGAGCTGGCGGCGTGCGGCATCAACCTGGACATGGCTCCAGATGCCGACGTCAACACCGCCGACGACAACCCGGTGATCGGTACCCGCTCCTTCGGCAACGACCCGCACCTGGTGGCCAGGCACACGGTCGCCGCCGTCGAGGGGCTGCAGTCGGTCAACGTGGCCGCCTGCGTCAAGCACTTCCCCGGGCACGGCGCCACCCGCGTCGACTCGCACCTGTCGGTGCCCGTGGTCGACGTCGGCCTCGACGTGCTGCGCGAGCGGGAGCTCGTGCCGTTCCGCGCGGCCATCGCGGCGGGCGCCAAGTCGATCATGACCGCGCACGTGGCGGTCCCGGTCCTGACCGGGCCCACGCCGGCCACGCTCTCCGCCGCGGCGCTCACCACGCTGCTGCGGCAGGAGCTGGGCTACGACGGCGTCGTGGTCTCCGACGCCCTCGACATGCATGCCATCACCAAGAGCGTGGGCCTGGCCGGGGGCGCGGCGCAGTCGCTGATCGCCGGCGCGGACCTGCTCTGCCTCGGTCCGGTGCCCTCCTACGAGGACGTGCTGCAGGTGATCGAGCACATCGCGGTGACCGTCCCGGCCGCGCGCCTGGAGGAGGCGGCGGCGAGGGTGGACGCGCTGCGCTCGTGGTTCACGGCGGGCTCCGACGCGGCGGGCGAGCAGAACCTGGTCGGCCTCGACGCGGCACGCCGCGCCGTGCGGCTGTCCGGCGCCACCCGCCCTCTCGTCGACCCGCTGGTCATCGAGGTGGACACGCCCCCGACCATCGCCGTGGGCGACGTCCCGTGGGGGCTGAAGCTGCCGCAGGCCGAGACCGTGCGGATCAAGCCCGCGGAGGCGGACGCCGACGCCCTGCTCGGTCGCGCCGCGCAGCGTTCGCTGGTGGTCGTGGTCAAGGACGCGCACCGCTACGCGGAGAGCCGCGCGCTCGTCTCGCGGCTGCTGTCCGCGCGCCCCGACGCCACGGTCATCGAGATGGGCCTGCCCATCTGGCGGCCGGACAGCGCCGCCTACATCGCGACGTACGGCGCGGCGCGCGCGAATGCGCAGGCCGCGGTGGAACTGCTCACAGCGTGACGTTCTTTTCGTTTATTCGCTCTGGATACCGACCGATCATCGTCATATACTGACCATGATTGAAATAGCAAGGAAACTTTACTATTCCTTGCTCGGTATCCAGGGAGGCGAAATGAACAACGCCGTCTACGACAAGCTGGACCTGTCCGTCCAGTGCACGTCCGACTGGAACACCCTCGTCGCGGACCTGCTCGAACAGTCCGGCGACCTCCCACTCGGCGACGACGAGAACGCGCCGGTGGCCTACTGGTGCTGCTGCTGAGAACGCGATTCCGGTGACCGTGAAAGCGGTCACCGGAATTTTCTTCGCCATGGCGAATAACACTGACTTCGCCGAGCGGCTGCTCGGCCCTTTTTCGGTCGTCGCGCGCCTGGGACCCGGCGCCAAATGCCGCGGATTCGACAGAATGGCGCTCTATTCCGCCGGTGTGGAACCCGCGGTGGGAATCGGCCGATTACTCGACGACGACGCCCTGGCGCGCCGGGTCGCCATCGCCGAGGCCGCCGAGCGCTACGCCGGGCTTCATCCCCACCTCGCGACGATCACCGCCACCGCTGCCGAGGCCGGCGCCTTCGACCTCTCCCGTGTCCCCCTGTGTTCCCCCGAGGAGTACGCCCACCCGGACTGCCCGCTCGAACCGCCCGACCCGGCCGTGCCGATCCGCTGGGTCGCCGGCACCGACCTGCACTCCGGCTCCTCCACCTGGATCCCGGCGGTCATGGCCTGCTACGGGCTGCGGCCAGGACCCGGGGAGCGGTTCGCCTGCCAGATCTCCACCGGCCACGCCGTCCACACCGACCGCGAAGCGGCCCTGCTGGCCGGGCTGCTGGAGGCCGTCGAGCGCGACGCCATCGCGCTGGCCTGGCAGCGGCGGCTGCCCCTGCCCTCGCTGGAGGCGAGCGCGTACACGCCGGACGTGCACTACCTGCTCGAACGCAGCGCGCGGCGGTTCCTCACCACCCACCTGTTCGACGCGACCACCGACCTGGGCGTGCCCACCGTGTGCGTGCTGCAGGCCGCGCCGCACGATCCCGCGATCGTGCACCTGCTGGGCGGGTCGGTGGGGACCACGCTGGGGCAGGCGGCGGAGAAGGCCCTCATCGAGATGATCACTTTCCGCTTCAGCTGCTACACCGGGGCGCGCGAGCACGCGGCGGGCAGCGCCCTGGCCATGGCCAGGCCGGAGCGCGGCGCCGCGTTCTCGTTCCTGACCGAGGAGCTGGCCGGTCGCCCGCCCTCGGGCCTGTCCCGCCCGCTGACCCCAGACAGCCGGCACGACGGCCAGCACGACGGCCAGCACGACGGATTGCACGACGGATTGCGCGACGGCCGCCACGACGGCCAGTACGACGGCCAGTACGACGGGCTGCGCGACGTGCTCGGCCGCCTGGAACGGGCGGGCATGCGCGCCTACGCCGTGGACCGCACGACGAGCGAGCTGCGCGACGCGGGGCTGCACGCCGTGGCCGTGATCGTCCCCGATCTGCAGCCGGTGTCGCCGTGGCCGCACGCGCAGTTCCGCGCGCACCCCCGCCTGTGGCAGGCGCCGCCGCGCATGGGTTTCGCCGACCGGACGAGCGAGGAGGTGAACCCGTGGCCGCAGCCGTTCGCCTGACGGGCCCGCGCGTGGTGGCCGTGGGCCCGTTCGGCCACACCCTCGCCCCTCTCCTGGAGGATCCCGTCGCCGGGCCGGGTGTGCACGGCCTCGCCCACCCACCGGGCAGGCCCGTCACCGTCCTGGCGGCGTGGCGGCCGGAGCCAGAGCTCTGCGACGAGCTCGACCGCGAGGCGTTCGCGACAGCCGTACCGTGGCTCCCCGTGGTCGTGGACCACCCCCACCTCGTCGTCGGCCCGCTGATCACCCCGCCGCGCGGGCCCTGCCACCGCTGTTATCTCATCCGCAGACGCCGCCACGACGGCGACACCCGGCTGCGCGACCTGGTCGCGGCCCACCAGCGGGCCGACAGCGGCGCGGGCGTCGCCGGGCACCTGCCCCACCACGCCCGCATCGCCCTGGCCCTCGTCCACCGGCTCCTGTCGGCCGCGCGACCGGGAGAGATCCACCTCGTGGACATGGCGTCCCTCCGCCTCACCTCCCACACCCTCCTGCCCGCCCCCGAGTGCCCGCGCTGCGGGGAGGAGCGCTCGCCATGACCCTTCCGGCACTGGCCGGCGGCCTGATGACCACCCAGGGCGACGACACGCTGATCATCAGCGGCGGCCGCCTGCCGCGCGTGTTCACGGGCGCGGCGGCCACACGGGTGCTCCCCCGCCTCCTGCCGCTGCTCGACGGCCACCACACCGCCGAGCAGATCGCCCACCGTCTGGAGCTGCCCACCGGCCAGGTCGCCGAGATCGTCGCCCTCCTGGACTCCTCCGGCCTGCTCGACCACGAGCCCGACCTCTCAGGACCGGCGGGCCCCTTCTGGTCGCGGCTCGGCGATCCGCGGGGAAGCGCGGGCCTGCGGCGCGCGCTGTCGTCGGACGTCCTGCACGTCGCCGCCTCCGGCCCGCTCGCCGCGCTCCTGGAGGCCGACCTGCGCGCGACGGGCGTCGCCCTGTCCCCCGCCGTCGTCGACGACCCCGCCCCCTGGTGGCGGCGGGGAACCACCGTCCTGCCCGTCACCGCCGACGGCCACCACCTCGACGTGGGCCCGCTCCTGCGGCCCGGCCACTCGGTCTGCCCCGCCTGCCTGGCCGCGTCCAGGAAAGCGGGGCCGGTCCCGCCCGAGGCGGCGCACCTGGCCGCCGCCCTGGCCACCGCCGAGGTCGTCGCCCTGCTCCTCGGCCACGCGCCCCTCCTCACCGGGCGCCGCCTCCACCGCATCGACCTGCGCACCTTCGAGCAGCACGGCCTGGAGGTGTTTCCCGAGCCGGGCTGCGCCACCTGCGAGGCGCCCGTCGACACCATCGCCCGGCACGAGTGGCTGGTCCGCAGGGCTCCGTGGGACCGTCCGGCCGGGGAGGAGCCCGACCGGTGGCGCGACGCCGACCTCGGCGCCTCGCCGCGGTTCCCGCTTCCTGACCGGCTGGCGGGCCTGATCCGCGCCGCCTGCGACCGCCCGGCGCTCGACACCTACCTCATCGGCGCCCCCGGCCTGCCGTACCCGGTCCACCGCTACTCGCCACGCGATGACGTGCTCATCGCGACGCGCGCCGACGTGAGCACGGTCGAGCCCCCCGAGGACCTTCCCGCGGGCGCGACGGCCTGGCTCGTCCTGGTCGCGACGCCCGGCAGGCTGCACGCCGCGCACGGCGAGGCGGCGCTGCGCCGCTCCTTCCTGCGGGCCGGGCGGGTCCTGGCCCGCCTGCCCACGGGCGCGCACCGCCTGGTCTGGACGCTCCGCGTGCCGGACGGCCTGCGCGACCTGCTCGAACTGGACCGCGGGCGGGAGCAGGTCGCCGCCGTGGTCGGGGTCTACGAAAGGTGACGGTCATGCCGGTCCGCCCGGCGCGCGAGACCTATCGCGCGCTGCTCGCCCTGGACTTCGAGTCCGGCCACGCGCCGCCCCCGCACGAGGCCCCCGTTCCCGGCCATGCCCCCGTTCCCGGCCATGCCCCCGTTCCCGGCCATGCCGCCGGTCTGGAGGAGGCGCTGACCATGGCCCTGGCCGGCGGCGAGCTGGACGCCTGGGTGGTGGTCACGGCCGCGGACGAGCCGGTCGTCCTGTTCACCTGCGATCGGCACCTCACCCCGTCGCAGTACCGCCACCGCCTGGTCGAGGCGGGCGTCGCCGCCGAACGGCTGGCCGGGCTCCTGCCCCACCGGGCGCGGCTCGGCGACCTGCCGGAGTCGTGCCCCCTGCTCCCCCGATCGGCCAGGGTCCTGGCCGTCGTGGAGTTGTCGCGATGAGGCCCGTGCTGTCGACGGTCGTCATGACCCACCCCAGGCGGCTGGCCCGCGCCCGCCGCCTGGCCGCCCAGCTGTCCCGCCTGGAGCCGCGGATCGTCGTGGACCCCGCCCCTGACGAGGGCCCCTCCACCCTTCGTACGGCGGCCGCCGCCTGGTCGGCCGTGACCCCGGGCGTCACGCACCACCTCGTCCTCCAGGACGACGCCATCCCCTGCGCCCACTTCCCCGAGCGCGTACTGGCGGCCGTCTCCCGCCACCCCGGCCTGCCGCTGTCGTTGTTCGCCGAGTGGGGCTCGCACACCGCCCACTGCCTGCGGATGGTGGCCGCCGCCGGGGGCACGTGGACCGAGGTCGCCGACCTGTACGTGCCGTCGGTGGCCCTCGTCATGCCCGCCGCCCTGGCCCGCGCGTTCGGCCGGGCCGCCACCGAGCGGCCCGGAGCCTTCGCCGCGCAGGACGACGTGGCGCTGCGGCAGTTCCTGACCTCGGCGGGCACGCGGGCGCTGTGCCGCATCCCCACCCTCGTCGAGCACGCCGAGGAGGAGAGCCTGACCGGCAACGACGCCTACGGCGCGCGCCACTCGGTGTGCTTCCTCGACGACGTCAGGGACGGGCCCGCGCCGGAGTCGGTCGCGCTGGCCGAGCGCATGCCCGTCGTCACGCACCGCCTGGAGACGACGCTGCCGCCCCTGACGGTGTGCGTCGGCCGGCGGGACAGCCTGCGCCACCCGTGGCAGGTCCTGCCCGAGCAGGAGGCCTTCCGCGAGTTCGGCCTGGAGGCGGCGGACGTGCGCCCGCTGGCCCGCGAGCGGCTCGCGCGCCACGGCGGGCTGGCCGCCGACCCCGGCCTGGAGGCGGCGTGGTTCATGGCGTTCCTGGTGGGCGCGGCCCTGGCCGATCCGCGTCCCGCCGTACGCCTGCTGCCGCCGGGGCGGGCGGCGGGCCTCGACGAGGTTCTCGCCTCCCCGGTGGTACGGCGGGCGTTCACGACGCTCCCTCAGGGCGTCCTCGCATCGCGGCGGGCGCGAGAGCAGGAGAAGGAGCTGGGCGAGTCGATGCTGGGGGCGATCGCCCTCGGGCACGCGCGGGGAGGACGGCCATGAGGAGCGCCCTGGTGTGCGAGGCCGGCGGCGTACGGCTGGCCGAGGCCGTCCTGACCTCCCGGCTGGCGCGTCCTGGACCGGCGCCCGACCCCGGCGGGACCCTGCGCCTGTCGCGGTTCGCGGCGCTGCGCCGCCACGGCGAGCACCTCGTGCTCGAATCCCCTGTCGCCGGATACCGCGTGACCCTGCTGCGCCCGCGCGACGCCGTGTTGGTGTCCCTGCTCGCCCGCCCCCGCACCGTGACCGAGCTCCAGACGCTGGCGCCGGACCCGGGCACCGGCCCGCTGGTCGCCTTCCTGGCCGGGCTCGGCCTGCTCGTGCCCGCCGCCGCCAACGGCCTGACGCCCGAGGACCTCGAACCGCCCGCCGCCCTGCGCGAGTTCCACGACGTCTGGGCGCACGCGCTGAGCCGCACCGGCCTGACCGACGCCCGCCTGGGCGGCACCAACCGCTTCGACGGCAGGCACCCGCGCCCGCCCGCCCTGCGCGCGGACGCGCCCGGCGAGCCGATCCCCCTGGCCGAGGTCGACCTCGACCGCCTCAGACGCGACGACCCCACCCTGAGCGACGTCATGGAGCGCCGCCGCTCGGTGCGCGAGTTCGGCCGCCGGCCGATCCACGCCGACCGCCTGAGCGAGCTGCTCCACCGCGTCGCCAGGCTCACCGGCGTCGGCCACGACGGGCTGCTCCGCCCGGTGCCGTCGGCGGGCGGCCTGCACGAGCTGGAGTACTACCTGGCCGTCCGCACCTGCGAGGGGCTGGCGCCCGGCCTGTACCGCTACCGGCCCGCCGACCACACCCTCGTCCCGGTCCCCGCCGACGTCACCTCTCTGGTCCGCATCCTCGACCACGCCCACCGGGCCATGGGCGGAACCGGCGTGCCCCACGTGGTCCTGACGCTCGCCGCCCGCTTCGGGCGCCAGAGCTGGAAGTACGAAGGCATCAGCTACGCCCTGACGCTCAAGAACGCCGGGGTGGTCCTGGAGGCCGTCTGCCTGGCCGCCACCGCCATGGGCCTGGCGGCCTGCCCGCTCGGCGGCGGCGACTCGGCCGCCTTCGCCACCGCCACCGGGCTCGACCCGCTGGAGGAGTCGTCGGTGGCGGAGATCGCCCTCGGCTCCCCGCCCGACCGTGAGGAGCCCTGATGGGTGCCGCCTTCCCGCCCGTGGGCTTCGAGCGGCTGCTCCTGGTCGTCACCGGGGCCGTGCCCGCCGCCTACACCCCGCAGCACGCCGGATGGTTGCGCACCACCTATCCCGGGCTCGACGTGCGGATCATGCTGACCAGGTCGGCAGAACGGTTCGTCACCGCCACCGCCCTGGGCGTCATCTCCGGCACCGAGGTCCTGTACGACACCTGGCCGGAAGGACCGGTCACCGCCGGGCCGCACGTGCGGCTGGCCGAGTGGGCCGACGCGGTGCTGGTGTGCCCGGCCACCGTCGGCTACCTGTCGCGCCTGGCCCTCGGCCTGGCCGACTCCCCCAGCCTCCTGGCCCTGTACTGCACGCGCGCGCCCGTGGCCGTCGTGCCCGGCTTCCCGCCCGGCGCGTGGCACAACCCGACAACGGAACGGCACGTGAGCACGCTGGCCGAGCGCCGCAACGTCCTGGTCGTGCCGCCCGTGCCCATGCGCAGCTGGACCACCGGCCAGACCGGCGCCCACGGCCCGCCGCCCTTCCCCGCCCTGATCGGCGCGCTGGAACTGCACCGGCGCTCACTCGAGGAGGACCGCTGATGCCGACGATCCTGTTCCTGGTGCGCGGGCACGGCTTCGGGCACGCCGCCCGCGACGCCCGGATCATCGCCGCGCTGCGCGCGAGGCGCCCCGACGTCACGGTCGAGGTGCTCGCCTCGGGAAGCGCCGCGACGTACCTGGCCTGGCAGGGCATCGACTTCACCGAGCTGCCGATCGCCGACGAGTGGGACCTGTCGGGACGCGCCGCCCAGGTCGTGTGGGAGAGCCTGGCCGGACGCCCCCGTCCCGACCTGACCGTCTGCGACGAGGTCGTGTGGGCGCTGCCGTACTGCGCGCAGGTCTGGGGACGGCGGGCCATCCTGCTGACGGACTGGTTCTTCGCCGAGATCGGCCTGCCGGAGCACGACCGGCTGCTCGACCACGCCGGGGAGATCCTCGTGCTGGACTTCTCGGCCGCCCATCCGGGTCCCTACGCCGTCCGCGCCCCGATCCGCTGCCTCGGGCCGGTGACCGCCGCCCTCGCCGCCGGCCGTACGGCGTCGCGCGAGCTGCTGGGCCTGGCGCCGGGCCGCAAGGCCGCGGTCCTCACGGTGGGCGGCATGTCCGTACGGCCGGACAACAGGCGCATCGCCGAGGCGGTGCTGACGGCCTGGCGGCGGCACGCGCCGCGTGAGCACCGCCTCTTCGTCCTGGACAAGGCCCCCGAGCACACCGGGAGTGACGAGGACATCGCCTACGTGGGCCTGGTCCCCGACCCCGAGCCCTACTACGCCGCGGCCGACGCCGTGATCACCAACGCCTACGGCACCCTCACCTGCGACCTGGTGTGGAACCGGCGTCCGGTCCTGGGACTGACCGACCCGGAGATCCCGGAGGCCGACTCATTCCCCCGCAGGGTCGAGGCCCTGGCCGCGCGCGGCGGCATCGTGCACGCCGAGCCGTCGACGCCCTCCCACGAGCTGTGGTCACGGCTCGAACGGGTGATGAGCGGCGAACGGGGACCCGCCGACCTGGCCGGGCTCGAATGGACCACGGGCGACGAGGTCGCCGCCCACCTGCTGCGGCGCCTCGACGACGTCATGGAGCAGGCATGAGCGCCACCCCGTCCCCCGCTGCCCCGTCGCCCGCCGACCCCCGCCTGGCGGACCTGCGGCGCCGCTACCGGGAGCTACGCTCGCCGCTGACCGGCACGACCCACTGGTCGCCCGAGTTCGTGGCGCGCGACCTGGACCTGGCCACCTTCCGCGGCGACAACTGCTACGTGTGGCAGGGCCGCTACTTCGGCGAGGCCGAACGGCTGAAGTACTACGTCTACGCCGACTACGTCTCCCGCCACGACCCCCGCGGCCTGCTGGCCGCGCTGGGCGAGGACGGGGCCTTCGGCTGCCAGACGCACACCTTCGAACGCTTCTCCACCGTCAGCCGCGACCTGCTCGACTCGGTCAACGAGATCTCCTTCCTGGATCGCCACCTCGGCCTGCTGGGACGGCAGGGCACGACGATCATCGACGTCGGGGCGGGGTACGGCAGGCTCGCGCACCGCATGGTCCAGGCGGTGGAGGGCCTGGGCGCCTACTTCTGCGCCGACGGCATCCCCGAGTCGACCTACGTGTGCGAGTTCTACCTGCGCCACCGCGGAGCCAGCCACCGCGCGCCGACCGTCGCCGCCGACGAGCTGCACGAGGTCGTCGCACCCGGTGCGTGCCACCTGGCGATCAACGTCCACAGCTTCTGCGAGATGCCCTACGCGGCCGCCGACGCCTGGCTGGGCTTCCTGGCCTCGCGGCGGGTGCCGCTGCTGTTCACCGTGCCCAACTTCGGCCCGCACCCGACGGCCTGCGAGGAGGTGGGCACGCGCCAGCGCGACCTGATGCCGGCGTTCGCGGCCCACGGCTACCGGCTCGTGGTGCGCGAACCGGCCATCCTGGAGCCCGATGTGCAGGAGCTCGTCGGCGGCGACAACCATTTCCTGCTCTTCGCCCTGGCCCGCTGATGGCGAGTACCCGCCTTGGCGGGTACTCGCCACGGTAACCGCTTTCCTACCGCCCGTCCCGCCCGACAAGATCAGCACAAATTTCCTGACTTGTGAGGTAGAGGACTGTGTGGAGAAAGAAGGGCGCGGCGAGCCTGTCGCTGGCCGTCCTCGCCGGGCTGCTGGCGGCCTCGCCCGCACACGCGGAGCCCAGGCACGCGGAGCCCGCGCACGCGGAGCCCGGGCGGAGCGCGCCGGGCGACGCCGCGCCCGAGAAGAGCGTCACGCTGATCACCGGCGACAAGGTCACGCTGCGCGGCCAGGCGCTGCGCTTCGTTCCCGGATCCGGGCGCAAGACCTCCTACCTGCGCTTCGGCGCCGGTGACGAGCTGACCGTGATCCCCACGGACGTCGCGGACCTGGTGGCCCAAGGCGTGCTCGACGAGCGGCTGTTCCAGGTCAACCGGCTGGTGGCCGACGGCCTCGACGACGCCTCGTCGCCGACGTTGCCGCTGATCGTGCAGTATCCGGCCACGGCCAGGGCCGCCCTGCCCGCGGGAGGCACGGCGCTGCCGTCGATCAACGGCGTGGCGCTGGCCCCCGCCAAGGACCAGCCGATCCTGAAGACCCTGATGAGCGCCCGCGGCGTGAGCGCGAGCAAGATCTGGCTGGACGCCCCGGTGAAGGTCGCCCTGGAGCAGAGCGTGCCTCAGGTGGGCGCGCCCGAGGCCTGGCAGGCCGGCTACACCGGTCAGGGCGTCAAGGTGGCCGTGCTCGACACCGGCATCGACGCCACCCACCCCGACCTGGCCCAGCAGATCGAGGCCACGCAGAACTTCACCTACGGCGGCACGGTCGCCGACGGCCACGGCCACGGCACCCACGTCGCCTCGACGATCGCCGGGCTCGGCGCCACCCGCAAGGGCGTCGCGCCGGGAGCGCGCCTGCTGATCGGCAAGGTGCTCAGCGACTCGGGCTCCGGCGCCACCTCGCGCATCATCTCCGGCATGGAGTGGGCGGCCCGCAGCGGCGCCAAGATCATCAACATGAGCCTCGGTGGCGCCGACTCGCCCGGCGAGGACCCGATGGAGCAGGCCGTCGCGCAGCTGACCGCCGAGACCGGCGCCCTGTTCGTGATCGCCGCGGGCAACGACGGCGACCAGAGCTACACCGTCGGCTCGCCCGGCAGCAGCGACTCGGCGCTGACCGTCGGCGCGGTCGACAAGCAGGACACCATGGCGCGCTTCTCCAGCCGCGGACCGAGGGTCGGCGACAACGCGCTCAAGCCCGACCTGGTGGCGCCCGGCGTCGACATCGTCGCCGCCCGCTCCTCCACCTCGTCGCTTCCCGCGGTCGACGGCGGCTACACGAGCATGAGCGGCACCTCCATGGCCACCCCGCACGTCGCCGGCGCCGCCGCCGTCCTGGCCCAGCGTCACCCCGACTGGACCTGGCAGCAGCTCAAGAGCGCGCTGACGGGCAGCGCCAAGGCCATCGACGCGCCCGGCTTCCAGCAGGGGTCGGGCCGACTCGACGTGGCGCGTGCCGTACGGCAGGAGGTCTTCGCCACCGCCACGACGCTCTCCTTCGGTTCCGTCGCCCACCCGTACGAGGGTGCCGTCGAGCGCACGGTGACCTACACCAACGCGGGGAGCGCGCCGGTCACCCTCCAGTTGTCGGCCACCGCCGCCGCGCACACCGGTGAGGCCGCGCCCGCCGGGATGTTCGCCGTGCCCGCCGAGGTGACCGTGCCCGCCGGCGGCAGCACTGAGGTGAAGGTCACCGCGACGCCGTCGCTCGGCGTCGCCGGGCCGTACGCCGGACGGGTCACCGCGCGCAGCGCGGACGGCTCCGTGGTCGTGCAGACCGGGCTCAGCCTCGACAAGGCCGTGCGCACGCACAAGGTCAAGCTGACCGTGCTGGACCGCGAGGGCACCGTCCCCGACCCGGCCGCGCGGGCGCTGCCGGTCTACTTCGAGTCGCTGTCGGGCGCGCCCCGCCAGGTCTTCCCCGTCGCCGACGGGTCGGCCGAGATCGAGCTGGCCGAGGGCCGCTACCTGGCCATCGCGGCCCCGATCACGATCGTGCCCGGCCAGGAGATGGACAACAGCCTCGTGGTCCTGCCCGACGTGGAGGTCACCGGCGAGCGCGAGATCGTCTTCGACGCCCGTACGGCCCGCACGATGGATGTGAAGACCGACAAGGCCGACGCCGAGACCTCCGCCGAGGAGATGCTCTTCACCCGCGAGCGGCCGGGCGGGCTCGCCCCGATCCTCGTCGGCGCGGCCTCGGGCGAGGAGGGCCAGCGTTTCTCCGTCACCCCGACCGACGAGGTCGACGGCTTCGGCTTCCGCCTCTGGTCGGTCATCGGCCGCCGCGGGGCCGACGGCTACTTCGCCGACAGCCCCTACGCCTACTACCTCATGTTCAGGACCGAGGGCCGCGTCCCCGAGGGCCACACCGTGCGCGACCGCGACCTGGCCTCCGTCCCCGTCGAGTTCGCCGCCATCCGGCAGAAGCTGCTCACCCCGATGGTCGTCTTCGCCAACCCGCCGTCGTCGTGGGGCCCGCTGCCCAGCGCGATGGAGATGCACACGACGCTGCCCAGCAAGCGCACCGAGTACTTCACCCCCGGCATCGGCTACACCCGCGGCCTGAACACCTTCCTCACCCTGGAGCACGAACCCGAGCGCACCTTCAAGGCGCACAAGCGCTACCGGGCCGAGCGGTGGAACCAGGCCGTGCTCGCCCCCGCCCTGCCCGACTGGGGCGGCCTGAGCCGCGCCGGTGACAAGCTGACGATCGGCATGCCGCTGGCGCACACGCCGACCGAGGGCCGCACCGGATTCGTGATGTTGTCCGACACCAAGACCACGCTCTACGCCGCCGACGGCACCCAGGTGACCAGTGCGGACCAGGTGCCCATGCAGCTGTCGCCCGTCACCTTCACCGCTCCGGCCGGAACCTACCGGGTCGTCATGGAGGGCACGGCCGACCGCTACACCTCGGAGCTGTCGACCCCGATCACTTCGGCGTGGACCTTCACCTCCGAGCAGGACGGCCCCGCCCAGGTGCTGGCCGTCGTCGCCTCACCCGAGCTCGACCTCGACAACGCCGCGCCCGCCGGACCGATGACGCTGCCGCTGCGCCTGGAGAGCACTTCCAGGGCACTGCTGGCGAAGGTCGGCGCCGAGGTCTCCTACGACGACGGCGCGAGCTGGCGCAAGCTGATCGTGCTGCCCGCGGGCCCGCAGGAGTATCGCGCCGTGATGGCCAACCCGTCGAAGCCCGGTGGCTTCGCCTCACTGCGGCTGACGGCCGACGACCGGCGCGGCAACACCGTCACCACCACGGTGACCAGGGCCTTCCGCCTGAAGTAGCCGGAGAATCAGGAGGAGAAGAGCTCCTCACGAGCCTGTCCGAGGGCGGCCAGCACGGCGCCACGCAACACCGGGTTGCCCTCGACGGCCGTGGTCACCACCTCAGGGCGGATCGGGCAGATGCGCGCGACGGCTTCCTCGACGCGCGAGGTCAGCGCCGATCCGCCCGCCCGGCACACCTCTCCCGCCAGCACGACCCGGCCCGGGTCGAGCACGACGCACACCGCCGCCACGCCCAGCGCCAGCCGGTGGGCGATGTCGTCGAGCAGCGGATCGCCGCGCTCGCCCGCGGCCAGCGCCGCCTGCACGCTCTCGCTCGCGTCGCTCACCGCGAAGCCGTACCCCTTGGCCAGGTCGGCCACGGCCTCGGCGCTGACCAGCGACTGCAGGCCGCCCGCCAGCGACGGCAGCCGGCCCGGCTCGGCCCTGATGTCCTCGGGCAGCGGCACACCCGGCACCGGCAGGTAGCCGATCTCGCCCGCGCTGCCGGAACGCCCCCGGTGGATCTTGCCGTCGAGCACCACCGACAGGCCGATGCCGCGCGCCGCCCACAGCAGCACGAAGTCGTCGATGCCCTTGGCCGCCCCGTCGGCGCGCTCGGCGATCGCCGCCAGGTTGACGTCGTTCTCGATCGTCACCTCGCGCTTGAGATCGCGCGCCAGCGCCTCGTGGATGCCCTCGTGCCAGGCGGGCAGGTCGAAGGAGAACCGCACGTCGCCGCTGCGCGGATCGACCACGCCCGGCGTGCCGATCACGACGCCGCGCAACTTCGACAGGCTCACCTTGGCGCTCTTGCACGCCTTCACCACGGCGCTGTGGACCACCGAGACGGGGTCGTCGCCGTTGGGGCTGACCGTCACCTCCGCCAGCGTGCGGCCGTGGATGTCGGCGATGGCCGTCGAGACGGTCTCGGGACCGACGTCGAGCCCTGCCACGTAGGCGGAGTTGGAGACCACGGAATACAGCGCGGCGTTGGGGCCCCGGCCGCCCGCCTGCACGCCGACCACCTCGACCAGGCCGCGCTCCTCGAGCCTGGCCAGGGTCTGCGAGGCGGTGACCTTCGACAGGCCGGTCTGGTCGCCGATCTGGCCCCTGGTCATCGGACCTTCGGCCAGGAGGAGTTCCAGGGCAGCCCGATCGTTGATCTCCCGTAGCAACCGGGGCACACCAGGGCGTCGCTCCACGCTGTATCCCAACGTCAAATCGTTAAGGTTGCTGAGAGTTTAGCGCTCTTGCAAGCGCTTACGGGTTTCCGTGATGATGCCTGAATGCCCGCCGTGCCGTTAGCCATCGGCGTCATGATCTTCTTTGACGTGCTACGGGTGTTCCTGCCGTCCTTGATCACCTTGTTCGGCCGGGCCGGCGAGACCCCTCCCGAGCTCATGGGCGCCTACGCCGCCGCCTGGTTCGTCCTGCCCTTCCTCGCCGCCCTGCTGCGCCCGTCCTGGTGCCTGTACGGCGGAGCGGCCGTGCTGGTGGTGTCGCGGCTGGTGCTGCAGACCGGGCTGGAGCAGCTCTACACGGCCTCCGTCGGCGTGTGCGCGGGACTGGTCTTCCTGTACGGCTGCGCGCGCACCCTCGACCGCCGGGCGGTTCCCCTCGGGATCGCCAGCGGGCTGGCCGCCACGGTGGTGGTGCACCAGGTGCTGGACCAGGTCGACCTGGTGTGGCGTGACGGGCTGCTGGCGTGGCTGGGCGTGCTGGCCCTGTGCGCGGGGTTCGCGGTCGCGCTGCGCGAGGCCAAGCCCTCGGACGATCTCGCACCTGCGGCGACGTGGGCGCTGTTCGGGCCCGCGCTGTTCCTGGTGGGGCAGTCGTCCCTGGTGTCGCTGCCTCCCGCCTGGGCGCCGGGGATGTGGGGCGAGGTCCTGGCCCGGGGCGGGGTGGGGTTGTCGGCGGTGCTGCTGGTGTTCGCGGCGGCGCTTCCCCGCCGGCCCGGCCTGCCGCTCGCCGGGCTGGCCGGCGTGCTGCTGCTGGCGGGCACGGGGCTGCCCGACGCCTCACTCGCCTCGCTCGCCTCGCCGATGATCGGCGCGGCCATCGGGATCGCGCTCTCGGCGACCGCCCTGCGCCGCCTGCCGCCCAAGCGTCCCGGCGCGGCGCTGCTGGGCGGGACGACGGGGTTCCTGGTGGCGACGTTCGCGTACTACGCGGCGTATGACATGGACCTGGGGTTCCCCAACCGGCTGGTGCCGCTGGCAATGGGGCTGGCGGTAATCGCCGCCCTCGCACTGACGGCACGCGGCACCGACCGCCCGTTCCGCCCACCCCTCGCCGCCGGACCCCTCTCCCCCGGCAGGCGGCGGCTCGTCGTGGCGGCGGCGGTGGGGGTGATCGTCATGACCGGGGCGACGGGCGCGCACGCCGAGCCCGCCGTGCAGCGCAAGACCGGCGACCGGTTCACCCTCCTGGCCTACAACATCCGCATGGGCTTCGGCCTCGACGGCCGCCTGTCCCTCGACCACATCGCCGCCTTCATCAACGAGCGCTCCCCCGACGTCGTCCTGCTCAGCGAGGTCGACCGCGGCTGGCTGCTCAACGGCGGCCACGACGACCTGGCGCGCATCGCCAGGCTCACCGGCCTGCGCCACGTCTTCGCCCCCGCCGCCGACGGACGCTGGGGCGACGCCCTGCTGACGAACCTGCCCGTCACGGTCAGGTCCCACAGGCTCGGCGCGCACGACTACCCGACCGGCGCGCAGGCGCAGGCGATCGTCGTGGAGGTGGGCGGCAGGCAGGTCGGCATCGTCAACACCCACTTGCAGGCGCCGGCCGGCCAGGCGCCCGAGGTGGCCGGGATCGCCGCCGAGCTCGCCCGTGGCATCGTCCTCGACAGCGTGCGCCCCGCGGAGGACGGCATGCCGGCCCGGGCCGCGTTCGGGGACCCGAGGCCGGTGGTCCTGGCCGGTGATCTCAACATCCCCGCCGGGGACCCTGGACTGGCGCCACTGCTCGATGCCGGACTCCGTGATCCCCTGACAAATCTGGGCAATCCGCTGACGTCTCCGGCGGACGCTCCGGTCAAGCGCATCGACCACGTGCTGGTCACGCAGGGGATCGAGGTGCTGAAGGCCGAGGTCCCCCGCCTGCCGTACTCCGATCACCTGCCCGTTCTGGCGACCTTGCGCCTAACCAGTGTTGACCAGGGGGGATAATCGGTTACATGCGCCTTTCCGCTCGTGTCGACTACGCCCTTCGCGCCGCCGCCGAACTCGCCGCCGCGGGTGCCGGGCCGACCACCGTGGGCGAGCTCGCCAAAGAGCAGGACATGCCGCCCAAGTACCTCGAGAACATCCTGCTGCAGATGCGCCGGGCCGGGCTCGTGCGTGGGCAGCGCGGCCCGGAGGGCGGCTACGTGCTGGCCCGCCCCGCCGCCGAGATCAGCCTGGCCGACGTGATCAGGGCGGTCGACGGCCCGCTGGCCAACGTCCGCGGCGAGCGCCCCGAGCACGTGGGCTATCGGGGGCCCGCCGAGTCGCTCCAGCAGGTGTGGATCGCGCTGCGCGCCTCCGAGCGGGCGATCCTCGAAGAGGTCACCCTCGAACACGTCGCCAAGGGCGACCTGCCCGTCCGGGTGCGCGAACTGTCCGCCGACCCCTCGGCCTGGGACTGATCCGAGGTGCGCGGGCCGGCAGCCGACTTCCCGGCCGGGAGGTGACCCGCCGTGCCCGAGGGCGACTCCGTCTTCCGCGCCGCGGCCAGGCTGCGTGAGGCGCTCGACGGCAGGGTCCTCGTGCGCTCCGACTTCCGGGTGCCGCGCCACGCCACGGCCGACCTGTCAGGCCGCCGCGTGCTCGAGACCGTCTCCCGGGGCAAACACCTGCTGACCAGGGTGGAGGGCGGGCTGACCGTCCACACCCACCTGCGCATGGACGGAAGCTGGCGCATCATGCCGCCGCATGCCCGGGTGCCGGGCCGCGACCAGGTCAGGCTGGTGCTGGCCACCGCCGACAACCAGGCGGTCGGCTTCAAGCTGGGGATGGTCGACCTGATCAGGACCGAACGCGAAGACACCGTCGTGGGGCATCTGGGACCGGATCTGCTGGGGCCCGACTGGGATGCGGAGCTGGCGGCGCGCAACCTCATGAGGGCGCCCGAGCGCACGATCGGCGAGGCGCTGCTCGATCAGCGCAATCTGGCCGGGATCGGCACGATCTACCGCGCGGAGACGCTCTTCCTGCGCGGGCTGTGGCCGTGGCGGACGGTCGGGGAGGTGGCGGGGCTCGCGGAGCTCGACAACCTGGAGGGTGTGGTCACGCAGGCGCAGCGCCTCCTCGCAGAGGGCGCACGGCAGCGGGTCGATCGTCGGTGGGTCTACGGCAGGGCGGGAAGACCCTGTCGCCGATGCGGAGGGCTGATCAGCCGCGGGGAGATGGGAGCAGCGCCACAGGAGCGACTGATCCTGTGGTGCGGGACCTGCCAGCCGCGTTAGGCGGCCACCATGTCCTTGACCTCGGGGAAGACCGTGTCGGTGATGGCACCGGGAACGGTTTCCGACAAGGGGAGACGCTCGTGTTCGGGTGCGTCGGCCAAAACCGGGGCGACCTGCAGCTCGGCAAGCGCGAACTGGTCGGACACCTCGCGAAGCACCTGCGACAGCGGCACGCCGAGGGCGCCGCAGATCGATGCGAGCAGCTCGGAAGAGGCTTCCTTCTGACCGCGTTCGACCTCGGACAGGTAACCCAGCGAAACTCTCGCAAGCTGGGACACTTCACGCAGAGTGCGTCCTTGCCGGACACGCAACCGGCGCAGCACGTCACCCAGCAGCTGACGCAGCAGAATCATGTGACGCTCCCTCCCGGGCGTGGTCGGCTTTACCCCGCCGTGCGCAACCTTCTTCTTGACTTCGTACATACTCCTCGCCGTCATCATCGGGCGTCGCTGCCGGTTTCCAGATGGCTCACGGACCTCACTCACAGCTCCACCGTACCCGTATCCACCGACACCGCGTCAGACCGTGCATCGCATGTTCGCTGGGGACGTAACACGGTAATCATGCGGAATGTTCCCCCATGTTCTGCTTCAGCACACCTTCGAGCAGATCGACGGCCTGTTGAACGGTCTCTACCCGGATACGTTCGCGTGACCCTTCCAATTTCAGATCTTTACCCCGCAGAGCGCCTCCGGGACCTGCGACGGCCACGAAAACGGTGCCCACCGCCCGCCCGTCCTGAGGCTCGGGACCCGCCACGCCGGTGACCGCCAGGCCGTAGGTCGATCCGCACAACGCCGCCACGCCCCGCGCCATCGCCGCCGCCACCTCGGGATGCACGGCGCCCTCGCGGGCCAGCAGGTCGTCGGGGACGCCGAGCAGGGAGTGCTTCAGATCGGTCGCGTAGGAGATGACCCCGCCGCGGAAGGACTTCGACGAGCCGGGCACTCCCGTGAACGCGGCGCCGATCATCCCGCCGGTCAGCGACTCGGCCACGGCCAGCGTGGCCGCCTGCCGTACGAGGAGGTCCAGCACGTGCTCGGCGGGCATGGTCTACTCCCCTCTGGCCTTCCTGGCGACCTGACGCAGTTTCACGGCCCGCCAGACATAATCCACACCCGTGGCCACGGTGACCACCACCGCCGCGCCCATGACGGTCCAGCGCACCACGTCGGGCACGCCGGGCACGATGTAGAGGACGATCGCCGCCATCTGCAGGACGGTCTTGACCTTGCCGCCGTAGCTGGCCGGTATCACGCCGTGGCGGATCACCCAGAACCTCAGGAACGTCACGCCCAGCTCCCTGCCGAGGATGACCACCGTCACCCACCAGGGCAGCTCCTGCAGGATCGACAGGCCCACCAGCGCCGCGCCCGTCAGCGCCTTGTCGGCGATCGGGTCGGCGATCTTGCCGAAGTCGGTGATCAGCCCGTAGCGCCTGGCCAGCTCGCCGTCGAGGTAGTCGGTGAACGAGCCCACGGCGAAGACGCCCAGGGCGACCCAGCGCCACGTCGGGCCGGGCAGGAACAGGCTGACGAAGAAGAACGGGACGAGCGCCAAGCGGAGGACCGTGAGCACGTTCGCGATGTTCCAGGGGCTCACCAAGCGGCGCTCGTCCTTCGTCACGGCCCGCCGGCCTTGATGCGCGCGATCAGGTCGACGCCTTCGGAGTCGACCACCGTGGCGCGGACGATCTGGCCGGGCAGCAGGCCGATGCCCTGCACGGTGACGGAGCCGTCGACCTCGGGGCCCTGGTGGGCGGCGCGGCCTTCGTAGCCGCCGTCGCCCAGGTCCTCCTCGATGAGCACGTCGACCTCGGTGCCGATGCGCTCCTCGGCGCGCTGCGAGGTCAGCTCCTCGGCCAGCTCGGTCAGGACGCGCACCCGCTCGTCGACGACCTCTTGGGGCAGCTTGCCCTCGAAGGTCGCGGCCTCGGTGCCGTCTTCGTCGGAGTAGCCGAAGACGCCGATGACGTCGAGGCGGGCCTGCTCCAGGAAGCCGACCAGCTCGCCGAACTCCTCGTCGGTCTCGCCGGGGAAGCCCACGATGAAGTTGGAGCGCACGCCAGCCTCGGGGGCGAGCTTGCGGACGGCCTCCAGCAGATCGAGGAAGCGCTGAGGGTCGCCGAAGCGGCGCATGCGGCGCAGGACCGTGCCGGAGGCGTGCTGGAAGGACAGGTCGAAGTAGGGCGCCACGCCCTCGGTGGCGGCCAGCACCTCGATCAGGCCGGGGCGCAGCTCGGCCGGCTGGAGGTAGCTCGCGCGCACCCGCTCGACGCCCTCGATCGCTGCCAGCTGCGGCAGCAGCTTCTCCAGCGCGCGCAGGTCGCCCAGGTCCTTGCCGTAGGAGGTGGAGTTCTCGCTCACCAGCACCAGCTCGCGCACCCCGCGGTGGGCCAGCCAGTCGGCCTCGGCCAGCAGCTCTTCGGGAGTGCGGGAGACGTAGGAGCCGCGGAAGGCGGGGATGGCGCAGAAGGTGCAGCGGCGGTCGCAGCCGGAGGCCAGCTTGAGCGAGGCCACCGGGCTCTCGTCGAGCCGTTTGCGCAGCACGCGCGGGCCGCTGGCGGGATAGGGCGCGGCCGGGTCGCTCTCGCCGTGGCCCGGGATGTTCTTCGCGGCCGAGCGGCGCTCGACGGGCGAGAGCGGCAGCAGCGTGCGGCGGTCGCGCGGCGTGTGAGGGGCGAACGCCCGCCCCTCCATCACGTCGTCGAGACGCTCGCCGATGGTGGTGTAGTCGTCGAAGGAGATGACGGCGCTGGCCTCGGGCAGGGCGTCGGCCAGCTCCTTGCCGTAGCGCTCGGCCATGCAGCCGGCGGCGACCACCTTGGCGCCGGAGTCGGAGGCGGCCAGCAGCGTGTCGATCGAGTCTTTCTTCGCGGAGTCGATGAACCCGCAGGTGTTGACGACGACGACGTCGGGGTCGTCTTCACCGAGCTGCCAGCCGGAAGCCTCCAGGCGCGCGGCGAGCTCTTCCGAGTCGACTTCGTTGCGGGCGCAGCCCAGAGTGATCAGGGAAACGGTTCTGCGGGATGACATGGTGTCCTCTACGGTATCGGCACTTGGCCACCACCTTCACCGGGGCCTGGCCGCTGAGGGCCCGAAGGAGCGGCGGATGGTCTGCCCACGCGATCCGGGTGTGCCCAGGTTCTTGCCGTTGACCTGCAGGGATACCGCCCCGGCATCGCCGATGAGCAGCTTGACCTCGGAGGGGGCCTTCCAGGTGGAGGACTTGCCCTTGGCCAGGGTGCCGGCGAAGAGCTTGCGTCCCTTGGCGTCACGGACGTTCACGTAGGCCGACCTCTTGGCCAGAACCCTGACGGTGACCATCTTGGGGTTGCGGGCGGTCGACTGCGCCTGGGTGCGGCGCGGGACGGGCAGGACGGGCTGGGCGTTGCTGGGCAGCATGCTGGGGATGCTGGAGGCGGGCATGATCTCGGCCGTCGGGGGCTGGCCGGAGCCGCCCATGACCCGCACGACGCCGAACACGACGACGATGGCCAGCGCCACCCCCAGCGCCATGGTCCAGTTGGGGCCGCGCCGCTCGCGCAGCTTGACCCTGCGGTCGGCCTGGAAGACGGCCGCCGCCTTCACCGGCACGGGCAGCCCGCCGTGCTGCTCGTCGTAGAGCTGGACCACGGCCGCCGGGTCGAGCCCGACGGCCTTGGCGAAGCCCTTCACGTGGCCTTTGGCGTAGAAGTCCCCGCCGCACAGGGAGAAGTCGTCGCGCTCGATGGCGTACAGCACGGCCTCGCGAATACGAGTGCTCGCGCTCAGCTGCCCGACCGTCAGTCCCTTCTCCCGCCTGGCCTCGGCCAGCATGGAGCCAATGCTCTGCTCGTTCACTCCCCGCCCCTGACCTTGCGTAGTGACACTTATTCAATCAGTAATCACCATGCCCAGGGGACAGCTGGGTCATTCGCCGCGAAGATCCGCAAGCAGACCGGCCAACTCGTCGGGTTTGACCAGCACATCACGAGCTTTTGACCCTTCGCTGGGCCCCACCACATTGCGGCTTTCCAAGAGGTCCATCAGGCGTCCCGCCTTGGCGAAGCCGACGCGCAGCTTGCGCTGGAGCATCGAGGTCGAGCCGAACTGCGTGGTCACGATCAGCTCGGCCGCCTGCAGCAGCAGGTCGAGGTCGTCGCCGATGTCCTCGTCGATCTCCTTCTTGACCGGCGCGGCGGCGACGTCGTCGCGGTACTCGGCCTGCATCTGGCCCTTGCAGTGGGCGACGATCTCGGCGATCTCCTTCTCGCCGACGAAGGCGTTCTGGATGCGGATCGGCTTGCTCGCGCCCATCGGCAGGAACAGCGCGTCACCCTGGCCGACCAGCTTGTCGGCGCCCGGCTGGTCGAGGATGACCCGCGAGTCGGTCAGCGACGACACCGCGAAGGCCAGCCGGGACGGCACGTTGGCCTTGATCAGGCCGGTGACGACGTCGACGGAGGGCCGCTGGGTGGCGATGACCAGGTGGATGCCCGCGGCGCGGGCCAGCTGGGTGATGCGCACGATGGAGTCTTCGACGTCGCGCGGCGCGACCATCATGAGGTCGGCCAGCTCGTCGACGATCACCAGGAGGTACGGGTAGGGCTGGTAGACCCGCTCGCTGCCGGGAGGAGGCTGAAGCTTGCCCGCCTTGACCGCCTTGTTGAACTCGTCGACGTGGCGGAAACCGCTGGCCGCCAGGTCGTCGTAGCGGCGGTCCATCTCCCCCACCACCCATTCGAGGGCCTCGGCGGCCTTCTTCGGGTTGGTGATGATCGGGGTGATGAGGTGCGGGATGCCCTCGTAGACGCTGAGCTCGACCCGCTTGGGGTCGACCAGCACCATGCGTACCTCGTCGGGCGTGGAGCGCATCAGGATGCTGGTGATGAGGCCGTTGACGCAGACCGACTTGCCGGCGCCGGTGGCGCCCGCGATGAGCAGGTGCGGCATCTTGGCGAGGTTGGCGACGATCGTGCGGCCCTCGACGTCCTTGCCGAGCCCGACGATCATCGGGTGGTGGTCGGCCTGGGCGACCTGCGACCTGAGCACGTCGCCGAGCGAGACCAGGTCCTTGTCGGCGTTCGGGATCTCGACGCCGATCGCCGACTTGCCCGGGATGGGCGACAGGATGCGCACGTCGGCGGACTTGACGGCGTAGGCGATGTTCTTGGTGAGGGCGGTGACCTTCTCCACCTTCACCGCGGGGCCCAGCTCGATCTCGTAGCGCGTGACCGTCGGGCCGCGGGTGAAGCCGATCACCTGCGCGTCGATGGTGAACTGCTCCAGCACGCTCGTCAGCGCGTTGACCACCACGCTGTTGGCCTTGGTCGCCGGCTTGGGCGCGCTGCCGCCCTTGAGGGTCTGCAGGTCGGGCAGGATGTACGGCCCGGCCTGCGGGGAGAGCACGAGCTGCTCGACCTTGCGCGGGGCGGGGGTGGGCTCGGGCGGCTCGGGCTTGCTGGCCTTGACCGGCGGCTCGTCGTCGTCGGCGGTCAGGCCCGGCACGATCTCGGGCGAGTGGTCGGCCCGCTTGTCGTCTTCCTTGATGACCGGGGAGTCGTACGGCTTGACGCCGTCGGGCAGCTCCTGGCCGTCCTTCTTCTTCGTACGGCTGCGCCGCACGGGATCGCCCGGCTGGGGGGTGCCGCGGTCGAGGAGCATGTGGCGCAGCTCGGCCAGCCGCTCGGGGATGCGGTGCACCGGCGTCGCGGTGATCACCAGCACACCGAAGACCGACAGGATCAGCAGCAGCGGGATCGTCACGAAGGCGGGCAGGATGCTCATCGGCGGAGCGGAGACGATGAAGCCGACCATGCCGCCCGCCTGCGACACCCGCTCCATCGTGTCGTTGTTGCCGCCCGAGGGGTAGGGCGTGCCGTTGGCGACGTGGACGATGCCCAGCACCCCGGCGAGCAGCGCGGCCCAGCCGATGATCATGCGCCCGGTGTCGGCGTTCTGGTCGGGGTGACGCAGGTAGCGCCAGGCCAGCAGGCCCAGCAGCAGCGGCACCGCCCAGGCCAGCGAGCCGAAGATCGCGCTCTCGACCGTGGCGACGAATCCGGCCACGTCGCCCTTGGTCGTGCGCCACGTCATCGCGGCCAGCACGATCGCGACCGCCAGCCACGCCAGGCCCACGCCGTCGCGCCGGTGCGCGGGATCGAGCTCCTTGGCCTGGTTGCCCAGCGCCCGCGCGGCCGCGCCGAGCCCGTTGGCCACCAGCATCCACAGGCCGACGATCAGCTTGCCGATCATGGTGAAGACCCACGTGATGGGGTCCTGGTGCGTCACCGGTCTCTTGGCCGACGCCCTGGGCCGCGAACGCGACGACGAGCTCCCCGAGCCCGGCGTGCGCTTGGCCGGCGAGCCGCCCGACCCCGACCGAGAGGAGGTCGACCGCTTCGCCGGTCCTTTCGATGTGCTTTTCGGCGTACGGGTGGCCATGATGCCAAAGGTACGTCGGAGACCGCCCCGGCCGCACTCTGCCACGCCGGGACAAGCCTCCCGAACTCTCTTTCAGAGCTTGACCGCCTCGAAGGCCGACTGCATGGCCGCCACCCGCTCCGCCAGCTCCGCCACCGCCTCCTTCAGCACGTCGTCCTCGGGCCGCTCGGCGCAGACGCCGCTCAGCCGCGACTCCACGGCCCCCAGCCGCTCGCCGAACTCGGCGATCGCCCTGCCGTTGGCGGCCAGCCTGTCGTCCTGGCGGATCAGCTCGCGCAGCAGCGTGGTCTGCTCCTGCAGCCGCACGGTCTTGCGGAACAGGTCGATGAAGACGGCGACCTTGGAGCGCAGCACCCACGGGTCGAAGGGCTTGGTGATGTAGTCGACGGCGCCCACCGCGTAGCCGCGAAAGGAGGCGCTCGACCCGCTGTCGGTGCCGGTGAGGAAGATGATCGGCACGTCCTTGGTCTTGTCGAGCCGCTTGATGTGGGTGGCCGTCTCGAAGCCGTCCATGCCGGGCATGAGCACGTCGAGCAGGACGACCGCCACGTCGTGGCGCAACATGAGCTTCATCGCCTCCTGCCCCGACTTGGCGCGCAGCAGGGTCTGCTGGAGCGGGCGCAGCACCGCCTCGAGCGCCATCAGGCTCTCGTCGCGGTCGTCGACCAGCAGGATCTTGACCGGGCGGTTCATCCGGCCACCTCTGCCGGCAGCCGCTCTCCGCTGAGCCAGCTGCGCATGACCTCCAGCAGGTGGTCGAGGTCGACCGGCTTGGGGACGTAGTCGGAGGCGCCCCTGGCGATGGCGGTGTCGCGGTCGCCCGGCATGGCCTTGGCCGTCAGCGCGATGATGGGGAGCGTGGTGTACTGCGGCATCTGCCGGACGACCGCCATGGTCTCGTAGCCGTCCATTCCGGGCATCATGATGTCCATCAGCACCAGCTCGATCCGCTCCTCGCGTTCGAGCGTGTCGATGCCTTCGCGGCCGTTCTCGGCGTAGGCGACCTCCAGGCCGAGGCGGCTCAGCACGTGGGTGAGGGCGTAGACGTTGCGGATGTCGTCGTCGACGATCAGCACCCGGCGGCCGTCGAAGATCCTGCCGATCGGGCCCGCCTTGAGCTCGGTCAGCCTGGCCGCGGAGTACCACAGCTCGCCGCCCTGCTCGGCGGGCCATTCCGCGTCTTGTTCCTGCGGTGGCGGGGCCTCGGCGGGCCGGTGCCGCGTCTCGGCTCGCGCCTGGTGGTCGTCGTCGGGCCCGGGGCTGACCAGCGGGGCCGGGCAGCGGGCGGGCACGTACAAGGTGAAGGTGCTGCCCCTGCCCGGCTCGCTGGAGACGTGGATCTCGCCGCCGAGCAGGCAGGCGATCTCGCTGCTGATCGACAGGCCCAGGCCGGTGCCGCCGTACTTGCGGCTGGTGGTGCCGTCGGCCTGCTGGAAGGCGCCGAAGATGGCGGGCAGTTTGTCGGCGGCGATGCCGATGCCCGTGTCGGTGACCGCGTAGGCGATGACGTCCTCCTCGGTCTCCAGCGAGGGGTCGTCGAAGGCGTGGCGCCCGGCGTTGGAGACCTCCAGCCGCACCTCGCCGCCGTCGGTGAACTTGACAGCGTTGGACAGCAGGTTGCGCAGGATCTGCTGCAGGCGCCGCTCGTCGGCGAACAGCTCGCGCGGCACGCCGGGCCGTACCTCGATCTCGAAGGCGAGCCCCCGGTCGGCGGTCAGCGGGCGGAAGGTGGCGTCGACGTAGTCGAGCAGCTTGCTCAGCGGCACCGTCTCGGGACGCACGTCCATGCGGCCCGCCTCGATCTTGGACAGGTCGAGGATGTCGTTGATCAGCTGCAGCAGGTCGCTGCCCGCGTTGTGGATGGTGGAGGCGAACTCCACCTCCTGCGACGACAGGTTCCCGTCGGGGTTGTCGGCCAGCAGCCTGGCGAGGATGAGCAGGCTGTTGAGCGGGGTGCGCAGCTCGTGCGACATGTTGGCGAGGAACTCCGACTTGTAGCGGCTCGACGTCGCCAGCAGTTGCGCCTTCTCCTCCAGCGCGGCGTTCGACTTGCGCAGCTCGGCCTGCTGGCGCTGCATGTCGTCGGAGCGGCCCTGCAGCTGTACGGCGAGGCGTTGCGATTCCGACAGCAGCGCCTCGGTGCGCGAGTTGGCGATGATGGTGTTGATCGCCACGCCGATGGTCACCACGAACTGGTCGAAGAAGGCCAGGTGCACGTCGCTGAAGCGGTTGAAGGACGCCAGCTCGATCACGCCGAGCACCTGGTCCTCGAAGGGGATGGGCAGGATGACGACGCTGGCGGGGGCCGATTCGCCGAGCCCCGACTGGATCTTGATGTAGTCGGGCGGCACCTCGGCGAGCAGGATCCGCTGTTTCTCCACGGCCGCCTGGCCGACCAGGCCGTGGCCGAACTTGACGGGCCGGATCTCCTGGCTGGGCAGCGCCGAGCCGTACCCCGCGATGAGGGCCAGCACGGGCTCTTCGTACGGGTCGCGCTCGGCCAGGAAGAAGGCGCCGTAGTGGGCCGAGACCAGCGGGGTGATCTCGGACAGGATGAGGTCGGCCACCTCGACGAGGTCGCGGTGGCCCTGCATGAGCCCGGCGATGCGGGCCAGGTTGCTTTCGAGCCAGTCCTTGGCGCGGGTGGTCTCGCGCAGGGTCGCGACCATGAGGTTGACGTTGTTCTTGAGCTCGGCGACCTCGCCCTTGGCCTCCAGCGAGATCGAGCGGCTGAGGTCTCCCTGGGCGACGGCACTGGCCACCTCGGCGATGGCGCGCACCTGGGTGGTGAGGTTTCCGGCGAGCTCGTTGACGTTGCTGGTGAGGCGCTCCCACGTGCCGTAGACGCCCTCGACCTCGGCCTGGCCGCCGAGCCTGCCTTCCGAGCCGACCTCGCGTGCGACGCGGGTGACCTCGGAGGAGAAGCGGCTGAGGGTGTCGACCATGGTGTTGATCGTGGTCTTGAGCTCGAGGATCTCACCGCGGGCGTCGACGTCGATCTTCTTGGACAGGTCGCCGTTGGCGACGGCCGTGGCGACCTGGGCGATGTTGCGCACCTGGGAGGTCAGGTTGGAGGCCATGAAGTTGACGTTGTCGGTGAGGTCCTTCCACACCCCCGACACGCCGCGCACCTGCGCCTGACCGCCGAGCCGTCCGTCGGTGCCGACCTCGCGGGCCACGCGTGAGACCTCGTCGGCGAAGGCGCTGAGCTGGTCGACGGTGGTGTTGATGGTGTCCTTGAGCTGGAGGATCTCGCCCCGGGCGGTGACGGTGATCTTCTTGGACAGGTCGCCGTTGGCGATGGCGGTCGTCACGACGGCGATGCTGCGCACCTGGGAGGTCAGGTTGCCCGCCATGAAGTTGACGTTGTCGGTGAGGTCCTTCCACACTCCCGACACGCCCCGCACCTGCGCCTGACCGCCCAGCCGTCCCTCGGTGCCCACCTCGCGCGCCACGCGCGTCACCTCGTCGGCGAAGGCGGACAGCTGGTCCACGGTGGAGTTGATGGTGTCCTTCAGCTGCAGGATCTCGCCCCGGGCGTCGACGTCGATCTTCTTGGACAGATCGCCGTTGGCGATGGCCGTCGTCACCTGGGCGATCGAGCGCACCTGGGTGGTCAGGTTGGAGGCCATGAAGTTGACGTTGTCGGTCAGGTCCTTCCACGTGCCGGAGGCTCCCCTGACCTCGGCCCTGCCGCCGAGCTGGCCTGCCGTCCCGACCTCGCGGGCCACGCGGGTTACCTCGTCGGCGAAGGCGGACAACTGGTCGACCATCGTGTTGATGGTCTCGGTGAGTTCGAGGATCTCGCCCTTCACCTCGACGGTGATCTTCCTGGTCAGGTCGCCCTGCGCGACGGCGGTGGCGACCTGGGCGATGTTGCGTACCTGGGTGGTGAGGTTGTCGGCCATGAAGTTGACGTTGTCGGTGAGGTCCTTCCATACTCCCGACACGCCCCGCACCTGCGCCTGACCGCCCAGCCGTCCCTCGGTGCCCACCTCGCGCGCCACGCGCGTCACCTCGTCGGCGAAGGCGGACAGCTGGTCCACCATCGTGTTCACGGTGTCTTTCAGCTGCAGGATCTCGCCCTTCACGTCGACCGTGATCTTCTTCGACAGGTCGCCGTTGGCCACGGCGGTGGTGATCTGGGCGATGTCGCGCACCTGCGAGGTCAGGTTGGAGGCCATGAAGTTCACGTTGTCGGTGAGGTCCTTCCACACCCCCGACACCCCGCGCACCTGCGCCTGACCGCCCAGCCGTCCCTCGGTGCCCACCTCGCGCGCCACGCGCGTCACCTCGTCGGCGAAGGCGGACAGCTGGTCCACCAT